>CAMBZB010000013.1 GCA_945872245.1 Flavobacterium psychrophilum | reverse complement strand
AAGGAATGCCCTGGTTGATGGGTTTTTTAACCATAAAAGTCATAAAAGAAAAAAAAGAAAATGAATGGTGTTGGAAGGCTGAACCACAAAAGGAACAAAGAAAAACAAAAGGCACAAAAAAAAGTGGATGGGTGTTTAGAATACGGAATACAATGGTTGAT
This sequence comes from Flavobacterium psychrophilum, assembly GCA_945872245.1. GTDB lineage: Bacteria > Bacteroidota > Bacteroidia > Flavobacteriales > Flavobacteriaceae > Flavobacterium > Flavobacterium psychrophilum_T. Next base: position 62,898 of record CAMBZB010000013.1, on the reverse strand, counting down.
GGGTTTTTTTAACCATAAAAGTCATAAAAGAAAAAAAAAGAAAATGGATGGGTGTTGGGGGCGGAAAGCCAAAAGTCATAAAAGAAAAAAAAGGCACAAAGCAAAATGGAGGGTGCTTAGAATACGGAATGCCCTAGCCCGGAGTGCAACGAAAGCCCCGAAGGTTAAAAAAACTTAGTTTTGCAGGGGAAAAAGAGCGACTCCCGACGCTTCGGGAGAAGCTCCTTTTTACTCTAGCTAAACTCGTTTTTTTAAGCAAGGGCTTGCAGTGGAAAGCCGGAAGTGGCTCCTGATTGATTCGTTCCTCGCAATGACGAGAGAGAAACTATTTGTTAGTGGTACTGGCTTTTGAATACCAATAATTGGTCACTTTTTCGAGATCAATAGGGATTGCAGGTGCTTGTCTCACTAACCTTCCGCTATCGAAAGCGCGGTCTAGAATGGTTTCTATTAGAAAATCTTCATTGACTTCAGCCGGAGAATATCCTAGTTTTAAATTGATGTCAAATAATTTTGCGGTGGTGTTTGACCAAAAGGCTTTCCACCCACTTTTTTGTTCGCGGATTAGGTCGTATGTGGTTTGCCCTGTTTGACGGCAGATCAATTTCACGAGTACCTGACCTTGTTTACGAGATAGTTTTTTGAGTTTGTCGGTAAATTCATTTTCGATATAATTTTCGACGATTTTGAAATATTTACGTTTTTCTTTGTTGCTTTTTAGAGCGGCCATATTTTTATTTAGACCTGAAAGTCTTTCGGCGGCAATTTTAGCATAAGGGTACACTTTATAAACTCGATTTTGTAAAATTAGGAATTGCTTTCTACTTTCTGGATCGAGTTTGTATTTATGGATAACGACTTCTTCTAGAAGAATGGGCTCTTTGAGAATAGTATCGTTTTCTTCACTAAATTCTTGAACTTTAAGCGTGTCTAATTTTGATATTTGAGCTGAAGCTCCTATAGAAATTAGGAAAGTAAAAACTAATAATTGGACTATTTTCATGTTAAAAGTTATTTATTTGACAAAATTATACTTTATATATAACAAGTGTGATGCCAAATTTATAAATTAGCAAAAAAATATTTTTATGAATTCAAAATCGATATTAAAAGACACTTCACTTGCCTTTTTAGAGCAGTATTTAAATAACGCTTCTCCTACAGGATTTGAGGCTGAGGGGCAAAAAATTTGGATGAATTATTTGAAGCCTTACGTGGATACTTTTATTACTGACACCTATGGAACGGCTGTGGGAGTTATTAATCCTGACGCGCCTTACAAGGTAGTTATTGAGGGGCATTCTGACGAAATTTCTTGGTATGTAAATTACATTACTGAGGAAGGATTGATCTATGTTATTCGAAATGGAGGTTCCGATCACCAAATTGCGCCTTCAAAAGTGGTTAATATTCACACCAAAAACGGAATTGTAAAAGGTGTTTTTGGTTGGCCGGCCATTCACACTAGAAATAGAGATAAAGAGGAAAATCCAAAAATAAGCAATCTATTTATAGACACTGGTTGTGAGAATAAAGAAGCGGTTGAGAAATTGGGAATTCATGTAGGATGTGTGATTACGTACCCTGATGAATTTATGGTGATGAACGAAAATAAATTTGTTTGCCGTGCGATTGACAACAGAATGGGTGGTTTTATGATTGCGGAAGTTGCCAGATTATTGTATGAAAACAAGGTGAAATTACCATTTGGATTGTACATTACCAATTCTGTTCAAGAGGAAGTTGGTTTGCGAGGTGCTGAAATGATTACCAAAACTATTCAACCAAATGTTGCCATTGTTACTGATGTTTGCCACGATACGACAACCCCAATGATTGATATGAAAATTGAGGGCGAAATAAAAATAGGGAAAGGTCCTGTGATAACTTATGCGCCTGCGGTTCAAAATAAATTACGTGAGTTAATATTGGATGCTGCTACTGCAAATGAGATTCCGTTTCAAAGATTGGCATCATCAAGAGTTACTGGAACAGATACTGATGCGTTTGCCTATAGCAACGGCGGTGTAGCTTCGGCATTGATTTCTTTACCATTGAGATACATGCACACTACGGTAGAAATGGTTCACCGTGAAGATGTTGAAAATGTAATTAAATTGATTTATGAAAGTTTGTTGAAAATAGAAAACAACGAATCGTTTTCTTATTTCAAATAATTGTACCTTATATAGTATAAAAAAAGCCATTCGAATTGAATGGCTTTTTTTTATTTGTAACGATAGATTATACTTTGAATCTTTTTCTATCTGTTTCTGTTAAATAGATTTTTCTCAAACGAATTGATTTTGGTGTAACCTCAACATATTCGTCTTTTTGAATGTATTCCAATGCTTCTTCTAATGAGAAAATGATCGGAGGGATGATTCTTGCTTTTTCATCATTTCCAGAAGAACGAACGTTAGATTGTTTTTTCTCTTTTGTTACGTTCACACACATATCATCTCCACGAGAGTTTTCTCCAATAACTTGACCTTCGTAGATTTCCGCATTTGGTTCAACGAAAAATTTACCACGATCTTGTAATTTATCAATAGAATAAGGTATAGCTTTTCCTTTTTCCATAGAAATTAATGACCCTTTATTACGTCCAGAAATTTCTCCTTTGAAAGGTTCGTAACCAATAAAACGGTGTGCCATAATAGCTTCACCAGCCGTAGCGGTTAACAATTGGTTACGTAAACCAATGATTCCACGAGAAGGTATATTGAATTTAATTACCATTCGCTCCCCTTTCGTTTCCATACTCAACATTTCCCCTTTACGTAAAGTTACAAACTCTACTGCTCTACCTGAAAGTGATTCTGGTAAATCGATTGTTAATTCTTCGATAGGCTCACATTTTTTACCATCAATTTCTTTGATGATAACTTGTGGTTGACCGATTTGTAATTCATAACCTTCTCTTCTCATTGTTTCAATAAGAACAGATAAATGCAATACCCCACGACCAAAAACCATAAACTTATCTGCTGAATCCGTTTCACCTAACTTCATTGCTAAGTTTTTCTCTAATTCTTTAGTCAAACGATCTCTAATGTGACGAGAAGTTACAAATTTTCCTTCTTTACCAAAGAATGGTGAATCGTTGATTGTAAACAACATACTCATTGTAGGTTCGTCGATAGCGATAGTTTGTAATGCTTCAGGATTTTCAAAATCGGCGATAGTATCTCCAATTTCAAAACCTTCTACGCCAATGATTGCACAGATATCACCTGCTATAACTTCAGTTACTTTTTTACGTCCAAGACCTTCAAAAGTATGTAATTCTTTAATTCTAGATTTCAAGATAGAACCGTCTCTTTTGCATAAAGAAATTGGCATTCCTTCTTTTAAAACTCCTCTTTCCAAACGACCTATTGCGATACGACCTGTAAATGATGAGAAATCTAATGATGTAATTAACATTTGTGGTGTACCTTCTGATACTTTTGGAGCCGGTACATTATTGATTACCATATCTAAAAGTGGCTCGATATTATCTGTTTGGTTTTCCCAATGGTCAGACATCCAGTTGTTTTTAGCAGAACCATAAACAGTTGGAAAATCCAATTGCCATTCTTCGGCACCTAATTCAAACATTAAATCGAAAACTTTCTCGTGAACTTCTTCAGGAGTACAGTTTTCTTTATCTACTTTATTAATAACAACGCAAGGTTTTAAACCAAGATCAAGTGCTTTTTGCAATACGAAACGTGTTTGTGGCATTGGTCCTTCAAAGGCATCCACTAACAAACAAACTCCATCTGCCATATTCAATACACGCTCCACCTCACCACCAAAATCGGCGTGACCAGGAGTATCAATAATATTGATTTTTGTTCCTTTATATACAACCGAAACATTTTTAGAAGTAATGGTAATTCCTCTTTCACGCTCCAAGTCGTTGTTGTCAAGAATTAGGTCACCGGTATTTTCGTTGTCACGAAATAATTGACAGTGATACATAATTTTATCAACCAAAGTGGTTTTACCGTGATCGACGTGGGCAATAATTGCAATGTTTCTAATAGATTCCATCTGATTTTTTTTGAGGTTGCAAAGGTACACTTTATTTTCATATAAAAAATCTTTCCGCAAGAGTTTGCATTTTCTTAACTTTAAGTACTTTATATGATAGTGTCCGCTAAATAAGTTTTGATTGGTATTTTATAATTCCGTATTAATTATTTACATTTGAATGATGAAAAATAGAACCAACCAAATAACCTTAATTTATATTCTGATTTTCAGCATTATAACTATTGCTTGTCATAAATTACTTCAACAATACACTATTAATTCCAATTATTACTTCACAAAAGACATCCTATTTGTGTTGTTTTCGGGAATCATTCTCAAGACGATTTTATCAAAAAACGATTTTAGAAATACAACTGTTTTCAAGACGCTTAATGATTCAAATGACAAAATTAAAGAATCAAACGAAAGATATGATATTGTATCAAAGGCAACAAGCGACACTATTTGGGATTGGAAAATACAGGATGACAGTATATCCTGGAACAAAGGCATAGAGAGTGTTTTTGGGTACAACGAAAATCAGGTAGGCAACAGTTCTAAATGGTGGTTTGAAAACATCCATCCTGAGGACAGCATTAAAATGTCAATCAAGTTGTATTCATTTTTGGAACAAAAAACGGAGAAATGGCAGGATCAATATCGATTTAAATGTGCAGATGGCTCCTATAAATATGTTTTGGACAGAGGGTTCATTTTAAAAGATCAAGACGGAAAAGCTCTCAGAATGATAGGGGCCATACAAGACATAACAAAACAAAAAGAAGAGGAACAACGGCTTAAATTACTAGAAACCGTAATTACTCAAACTAAGGACTCGGTAATTATAACCGAACCTGATTTACATGAAGGAAAAATCCCTAAAATAGTATATGTAAACCCGGCTTTCTCCATTATGTCTGGATACCAATCAGAAGAAATTATTGGCAAATCTCCTGACATCTTTATAGGGCCAAATTCTGATGATCAAGAATACGAGAAATTAATTAATGCCATTCAAAATAAAAAGGAATGCCAAATAGAAACTATTAGTTATAATAAAAACAGGGAAGAACATTGGGTAAACTTGTCCATGCTTCCGGTATATAATTCAGATGAAGTACTCTCACACTGGGTTTCAATACAAAGAGACATAACAGATGAAAAAAAACAAGAAATAGAAAAGGAGCAACTGATTCGAGAGTTAACACAAAACAATAAAGACTTACAGCAATTTTCTTATATCACTTCGCACAATCTTAGGGCGCCACTATCAAATCTATCAGGCCTGTTAAATTTAGTAAAGGACATCCCCATTGAAAATCCAGAACTAAAAGAAATTTTAGACGGATTCAATAAATCTACACATTTGCTAAATGAAACCATCAGCGATTTAGTCAAAGTAATTGTTATAAGGGACAATCCATCTATCCATAAAGAGGTAGTCTTGCTAAAAGATGTTTTTGAAAATGTATTTAGCCAATTGGATTTTCTTATAGGCATCAACAAACCTATTATAAAAATTAATTTTGAAAAAGTAGATTTTTTTAACACCAACAAAGCCTATCTAGAAAGCATATTGTTGAATCTGTTGACCAATTCCTTAAAATACAAATCCAATAATAACAGGCTAAAAATAGACATCATGGCAAATCGAGATGACGACAATGTTATTCTCTTTTTTAAAGATAATGGAATGGGAATTGATTTGGCAAGAAACAGAGACAAAATTTTTGGCCTCTATCAAAGATTTCACAACCATCCGGACAGCAAAGGATTGGGGTTATACTTAGTTAAATCGCAAGTCGAAAGCCTTGGAGGATCGATCAGTGTCGAAAGCGAAGTTGACAAAGGAACTACCTTTACAATAACATTTAAAAACAATTAGAGCATGCTAGACCTAATTTTATGTGTTGATGACGATACAATCGCTTCAATGTTATGCAAAATGGTGATTACCAAGACCTCTTTTTCAAATGAAACCGTAACGGCATATAATGGAGAGGAAGCTCTTAATTACTTTAATACACTAAAAAGCAATTATTCCAATGTCGAATCAATAAAAAAACCTCAATTAATTTTTTTAGATTTAAACATGCCAGTAATGGGAGGCTGGGAATTTCTGAATAGTTTTAGCACCGAAGAGTATACTGATTTTCACGACATAGGTGTTATTATTCTTTCTTCAACTATCGATCCAGAAGATTTGGCAAAGGCCAAAAAATATCCAATGGTAATCGATTTTTTATCAAAACCAATTTCTAAAGAAATGCTTGAATACATAAAGACCAAAATTCAAAAATAAGCCATAAAAAAAGCCCTCATAAATGAGAGCTTTTTTTATATTTTGAAATTGTGAAAATTACAATTTAGCAACGTGCTTCGTTAATTTAGATTTCAAATTAGATGCTTTATTATCATGAATGATATTCTTTTTGGCTAATTTATCAATCATCGATATTACGCTTGACAATTTAGAAGTAGCATCTACTTTATCAGTTGCTATCCTTAAGGCTTTAATAGCATTACGAGTAGTTTTGTGCTGATATCTGTTTAAGACTCTTCTTTTTTCGTTACTTCTAATTCTCTTTAAAGCTGACTTATGATTTGCCATTTTTTTAAATAATTTTTTATTAATTTTTTTTGTAGTCCGTGGGGGAATCGAACCCCCCTTACCAGGATGAAAACCTGGCGTCCTAACCGATAGACGAACGGACCCTGCTTCTGTAATGCGGATGCAAAAATACAACTATTTTTTAGACGTACAATAGGAGAGGCAAAAAAAATATTTTTTTTTTAATATGCCTTGGCAAACAAAACCCTTCCAACTGAAGAATTACCAGTGAGAACACAGCTTCCAGGCTGTTTTATCCTGTCTAAAGGGATGCATCTAATGGTTGCTTTTGTCAAATTTTTGATTTTTTCTTCCGTGGCAGCCGTTCCGTCCCAATGAGCCGATACAAAACCTCCCTTGCCCTCTAGAATGGCCGCAAACTCCTCAAAACTATTTACTTCAGTAATATGGGTGTCACGATAATTCAATGCATTGTCAAATAAATCAGTTTGAATTTGTTCCAATAGCTTTTGAATGTAAATTGCAATTCCGTCTTTATTTACCGTCTCTTTCGTCAGATTATCTCTTCTTGCTATTTCAAAAGTTCCGTTTTCCAAGTCATTTGGCCCCACCGCAATTCGAACTGGAACTCCTTTTAATTCCCATTCAGCAAATTTGAACCCTGGTTTTTGAGTGGTTCTGTCATCATATTTTACGGCAATTTTTAACGCCCTTAATTGCGAAACCAAAATAGTGACCGCAGCCGTAATTTCGTCAAACTGTTCTTCTGTTTTATAAATAGGAACTATAACTACTTGTATGGGTGCTAAATTTGGAGGTAAAACCAATCCCTTATCGTCAGAATGCGTCATCACTAACGCACCCATCAATCGGGTAGAAACACCCCATGAAGTTCCCCAAACGTGTTCTTGCTTCCCTTCGGCATTGGCAAATTTCACGTCGAAAGCTTTGGCAAAATTCTGCCCCAAAAAGTGCGAAGTTCCTGCTTGCAGTGCTTTACCATCCTGCATTAAAGCTTCGATACAATACGTTTCTTCAGCCCCTGCAAAACGTTCTGTTTCGGTTTTCAACCCTTTTATAACTGGAATAGCCATAAAATTCTCGGCAAATTCAGCATATACATGCATCATTTTTTCAGATTCCTCGATTGCTTCGCTTCGTGTTGCATGAGCGGTATGCCCTTCTTGCCAAAGAAACTCAGCTGTTCTAAGAAATAATCGGGTTCTCATTTCCCATCGTACCACATTGGCCCATTGGTTAATCAACAAAGGTAAATCTCTATACGATTGCACCCATCCTTTATAAGTAGACCAGATTATGGCTTCACTCGTAGGGCGAACAATAAGTTCCTCTTCAAGTTTTGCATTAGGATCTACCATTAACTTACCCGGATTATCAGGGTCGTTTTTCAATCTATAATGAGTCACGATAGCACATTCTTTTGCAAAACCCTCGGCATTCTTTTCTTCAGCTTCAAACATGCTTTTGGGAACAAATAAAGGGAAATAAGCGTTTTGATGCCCTGTTTCTTTAAACATTCTGTCTAATTCCGCTTGCATTTTTTCCCAAATTGCATACCCATAAGGTTTGATGACCATGCAGCCTCTAACTCCTGAATTTTCGGCTAGATCGGCTTTTACAACTAGCTCGTTATACCATTTTGAATAATCGTCCGATCGGGTGGTGAGGTTTTTGCTCATATTGAATAATTTGGCACAAATTTTGTTTTATTTTATTTAACTAAATAGTTTCGCAAAACTAACTATTTTTGTAATGTGCCACAATAAAAAAACCTACAGATATGAAAACTACTATTTCCCCCTCTCCAAACACACTTTTTTATTCTATAATTGGATTTTTTAGTTTTGTAGTGACCTCTTGCGGTTCTTATCAAAACAGTTCCTACTACGATTCCGATGGAATATATGGAAATACTGAAATCAGAAATGCCGAAAAAACAGCACAAAACAATTCAAGCAATCATTACAAAGAATACTTCAATTCTTTACAAAATGACAACCAACCAACGGAAATTTTCACCGATGTTGAAAATTACAACTCAAACATTTCGAACTCACAACAAAATGACAACCAAGGATATGACAATAGTTTTGGTGGCTGGGGAAGCAATGTAAGTAATCCTAATATAAATATTTACAATTCCAATTCGGGTTTAGGATGGGGATGGGACCCTTGGTTTGGAAGTAATTGGGGTATGGGATTAGGATGGGGTTGGAATTCTTGGTATGGTCCTAATTGGGGTTGGGGCTGGAATAACGGCTGGGGCTGGAATAATGGTTTTGGCTGGAACGGTGGTTGGAATAACGGATGGAATAATTGGTACGGAAACGGATGGAACAATACCCATTATTATCCTGCAAATGGCAGAAGAGATTTAACAAATAGAAGCTCAAACGGAACATACAATTATAACAGCGGAAGAAATCGTTATTCAAATGATACAAATAGAAGTTCCAATAATAGATCGTCTGTTCCTAATTTCAATAATAGAGGAGTAAACAATTCAAATTCTTATAGAAATAGTACTTCGAACACAAGAAACAATTCCTATACGCCCAACACCAACAATAATCCACAAAGAAACAATACCAATACTGCTCCTACTAGAACTGAGAATAATGCTACAAGAACATACAGTAATCCTAGTAATCAAAACAGCACACCTACACGTTCATTCACACCAAGTTCGTCAGGAAGATCTTCAGGAAGTGATAGTGGCGGATATAGTGGCAGCGGAAATAGTAGCGGTGGAGGAAGTAGATCGTCAAGCAGTGGCGGAAGAAGATAAAAAAATTTAAACAAAAGTACTCTAAATTGATGTGACAACTGTTTCAATCATAAGACTACCAGAAAAACATAATTTATGAAAAGATTAATTGTACTAATTATAATGGTGTTGTCTAATACTGTTATTCACTCTCAGGGTATATCTGATGCCCTTCGCTATTCTCAAGACAATTTGAAGGGAACAGCTCGTTTCAGTGCTATGAGCGGTGCTTTCGGAGCATTGGGTGGCGATTTATCATCCCTAAATATTAACCCAGCAGGTTCCGCAATTTTCTCTAACAATCAGATGGCGGTAACACTAAGTAATAACAGCACAAAGAATAATTCGAATTATTTTGGAACCAAAAGTGAGGATAGTAATAATTCCTTTGATTTGAATCAAGCGGGCGGTGTATTTATATTTAAAACCCAAAATCCTAAAAACGACTGGAAAAAGATCGCATTCGCTATAAACTATGACAAAACAAATAATTATGACAATTCCGTGTTTTCCAGAGGGGAAAACCCAAATAATTCTTTGGCAGACTATTTTTTATATTATGCTAACCCAAATATAGATATCAATCAAGGTGGATTTTATTTAGATAATGTGAAGAATTCTTATTATGAAGAATTTAATTTTCAAGATCAACAGGCTTATTTAGGAATTACAGGAAATGTAATTCAACCAAATTTGATTGTTGACGATAACGATAGTTATAGTTCAAATAGCGTTGGAGGGAATTATTATCAGGAAAACTCCATCGAATCTTCCGGATATAATGGGAAGATCTCTTTCAATGCTTCGACAGCTTATAAGGACAAATTGATGATTGGAATTAATTTCAATTCTCATTTTACAGATTTTCGACAATCAACTAAATTTTTTGAAAAAAATGAAAATAATAATGCAAATGGAATCCAAAATGCAACTTTTTATAATGATTTATACACTTATGGTTCTGGATTTTCGTTTCAATTAGGAACAATTTATAAAGCAACAAAAGAATTACGTTTAGGATTTTCTTATGAATCGCCAACCTGGTATATATTGAATGATCAATTAAATCAAAAATTATATACAAAAGGATTAAATTTTATAAACTATAACATCAATGGAATAGATAATTATCCTATAATAAATGGTCAATCTAACACTTCATCCGATTCAGATATGACAATTCTTTATGCCCCCTACAAAATTCAAGCTCCGAGCAAATGGACTGGAAGTTTAGCTTATATCTTTGGAAAAATAGGACTACTAAGTATTGATTATGCCGTAAAAGATTATAGCAATACCAAATTCAAACCTGAAAATGAATTTAGCAACACAAATACAAGCATGGCTAATCTTCTAAACCAATCAGGCGAATTTCGAATTGGTGGCGAATACAAAATCAATCAATGGAGCCTGAGAGCAGGATATCGTTTTGAACAAAGTCCATACAAAGACAAAAATACTATGGGCGACTTAACCGGATATTCTAGTGGTATTGGATATAATTTTGGCGCTACCAAACTGGATTTATCTTATGCCTCAACACAAAGGGATTCTAATCAATTATTTTTCAATAAAGGATTTTCTAAAGGCGCCGATATAAATACGACTACCAACAACATTACTGCAACCCTGTTATTTGAATTATAGTTTTTTAGAACAATCTTGAAAAAATTAAATAAAGCCATTTCATTTATTGAAGTGGTTTTTTGTTTTAATTAGTTTCAAATAGTTCCAATTACTTTCAATGAACACCAATTTTCGTTGGAATTCAGTGCGCTGCTTTTGAAATAGAAAGCAACGCTAAATGGCTCTAAAAAAACAAAGGGTTATGCTTCTACAAATAAAAATTGTAATTTTGCAAAATTCCCAAATTATAGGAATTATAAATCTATGAGAACCAAATCTTTAAAAAAGAATAAAATCAACGTCATCACTCTTGGATGTTCGAAAAATGTATACGATAGCGAAGTGTTAATGGGCCAACTTCGTGCCAGCGGAAAAGAGGTCGTGCATGAGCAAGAAGGGAATATTATTGTTATCAATACCTGTGGTTTTATTGATAATGCCAAAGCAGAATCCGTAAATATGATTTTGGAATATGCCGACAAAAAAGAAAAAGGGCTAGTTGATAAAGTTTTCGTTACCGGTTGTTTATCAGAACGATACCGACCTGATTTAGAAAAAGAAATTCCCAACGTCGACCAATATTTTGGCACAACAGAACTACCGGCTTTATTAAAAGCATTGGGAGCCGATTATAAACACGAATTATTGGGGGAACGTTTAACTACGACGCCCAAAAATTATGCTTATTTAAAAATCGCCGAAGGTTGCGACCGTCCCTGCAGTTTTTGTGCCATCCCAATTATGCGTGGAAAACACGTTTCCCAAACCATCGAAAAATTAGTGAAGGAAGCAGAAGGTTTGGCTAAAAATGGCGTGAAAGAATTGATCTTGATTGCTCAGGATTTGACCTATTACGGCTTGGACATTTACAAAAAACGAAATCTTGGCGAATTGTTGGAGGCTTTGGTAAAGGTCGAAGGAATCGAATGGATTCGGTTGCATTACGCCTTCCCTAGCGGTTTCCCTATGGATGTTTTGGAAATCATGAAACGCGAACCAAAAATTTGTAATTACATTGACATTCCTTTGCAACACATTTCAGATTCCATTTTGAAATCCATGCGACGCGGAACGACCAAAGAAAAAACAACAAAATTGCTACAAGACTTCCGTGAGGCAGTTCCCGGAATGGCCATTCGCACCACTTTAATAGTAGGTTATCCTGGAGAAACACGAGAAGATTTCAATATTTTGAAAGATTTCGTTCAGGAAATGAAATTTGACAGAATGGGTTGTTTTGCTTATTCTCATGAAGAAAACACCCATGCTTATTTGCTAGAAGATGATGTTCCTGACACTGTAAAGCAGGAACGTGCCAATGAAATCATGGAATTGCAATCTCAAATTTCTTGGGATTTAAACCAAGAAAAGGTGGGGCAAACTTTCAAATGTATTATCGATAGAAAAGAGGGAGAACATTTTGTGGGACGAACCGAATTTGATAGTCCAGATGTGGATAATGAAGTTCTTATTGATGCTTCAAAACACTATGTGAAGACTGGCGAATTTGTGATGATAAAAATTATTGAAGCCACCGAATTTGATTTGTATGGCGAACCCGCATAAATTTTCTATTTCAAAACCTAAAAATATGAAACCCATTCAAAAAATAGTAGCAAACCTGTTTATTTTGTTTTCTTTTAATATTGCTTTTGCACAGTTTGGAAACGGTTATGGAAATAATGGTTATGGAAACAACAGAATGGGTCAAATGAGCCAAATGGATCAAGGAAGTCAACAAGAAACCGAAAAAGTAATTCCTGTCGAAGTGACGGTTTCTAAAATAATGAAAGAAATGACACCTGCAATTAATCTTGATGAACTTCAGGTAATTGCTATTTCCAATGTCTTGAAAGAAAGCATGAACACACAAGGAAGAATACTAAAACAGAATGCTACTCAAGAAAAGCAGATGGAAAATTTTAAAATCCTTGGAGAAACTACGGATAGAAAGATACTGGAATTTTTAAACAAAGACCAAAAAGTAAAATACCTCGTTTTTAAAGAAGAAAGTAAAAACCCGAAAAAATCAAAATCCAAAAAGAAATAGAAATAAATCATTTTTTTGAACCCCAAAACTCAATCAAACAATATGAGCTATTTAATGAAAAACTTTTTCTATTGCCTTGCCCTAACAATTGTCATATCTTCCTGCTCCATAAATCCATATCGAAAAAGTGAGAAAGTATACGACAAAAATTTAACCGTATTAAAAGAAACCATTTCCGAAAAAGAGGCCGTGCCTTTGAAAAGTATTGTTGTTCCAGAAATAATTATTGATACTTTATACCTAAAACAATTGCTTACGTTTAAGGACTCCATATCTAAGACAGGGTCAATTCCTTTGCAAAACGGCATCAGCACCGAATGGATTGGAACGGTAAATTTCAATCTCAGAAAACCCAATTTCATCATCATTCATCATACCGCACAGGATTCTTTGAAACAAACGCTGAAAACATTCACGATTAAAGAGTCCAAAGTCAGTGCGCATTATGTGATTGGTCAAGACGGCAAAGTGGTACACATGCTGAATGATTACCTTCGTGCCTGGCATGCTGGAAATTCTTCTTGGGGACGAAATACCGATATTAATTCGGCATCTATAGGAATCGAACTGGACAATGACGGCTCCGAGGCTTTTTCGGAATTACAAATCAACAGTTTACTAGCACTGTTGACCAAATTAAAAAAAGACTACAACATTCCGACAGAAAACATCATTGGACACTCGGACATCGCCCCAACCCGAAAACAAGATCCAAGTGCGTTATTTCCATGGAAAACATTAGCTTCGATGGGATTTGGCATTTGGCCTGACGAAATATTGGAAGAGGCCCCAGTCACTTTTAATGTAGAACAAGGATTGCGAATTATTGGCTACGATACCAAAAACCTTACTGCCGCGATAACAGCATTTAAACTCCATTTTATTCAAACTGAAGTGGATGCCTATCTGGATCAGAGAACGATAAATGCAATTTACAATTTGTCTAAAAAACAATAATTAGCGGCTGTATTTAGATTAAGAAATCACAGTAGAAACTTATTAAGGAACTATTCGATTACAATAGAAAAGCCCTGATTATTTTATATGGATCAATTAGCAGACAATACCGTAAACAAAAAAAGTCCCGCAAATTGCGGGACTCTTGTTTTAAATACTCTTTTCTTAGAAACCGTAAACTACGGCCAAAGAAACTTGTGAAGCTGATTTTGTATCAACAGTTGAGCTTCCTGACTTTTTGAATGAATTTGCAGAAGCACCATCTGTTCTAAATTCTGGAATAAATGTTAATCCTCCTGATTTTAAGTTAGCTGATAAAGTAAATGCCGTAACTGATTCGTCACCTGCAGGTCCCGTACCCAAAGTTCCTAAATCAGTAGAAATATAAGTACTCATTTTCTTTACTTTAAAATTTTCAGCACGTAAACCTAAAGTAAATTTATCGCTAACTGCATAAGATGGGTACAAAGCAAATCCTGTGTATCCAGTATCATCAGTAGTACCTGAAAAATCAGCTGCATTGATTCCTAATTTGAATTTTTCTGTAACTTGGTATGTAGCTGTCAAATCAACAATAGTTCCTTTTGCTGAACCTTGCAAGTAATTAATATAAGCCGTAAGACCTTCAAATGGAGTTATAGACAACTGGGCACCAATGTTATTTAAACCTAATTTTCCAAAATCAGCAATACTTGTATCAACATCTTCGTCAAATGCGTCTGCTTGATAATTGTTCCATCCCTCGTTAAACAAACCAACCATCAAACCTACTTTGCTAGAGATCGCATAATTGGCTTTCACCCCAGCATTTTGGAATGGTCCGTTGGTAAACAAATACGAAGTAGAGTAGTGTAAATTCCCTAATGGAGAAATCACTTCATACCCGATAAATGTTCCCATATAACCCGCTGTTAAAGTCAATTTGTCAGAAGCGGCATAAGCAGCATACAAGTTTTGGATGTGGAAAGATTGACCTCCTACGTCTGGAATAGATTGCCCTGCTCCTCTTGGTCCGAAAGAAACTTCCCCTACGAAAGAGGTTTTACCTGTTTTTTTCTTTAACGCAATATCAATCATACCTAATGATACGGAGTTTTGATCTCCAGCAAAACTAGTTCCAATGTTTGGAGTTTTTGCTAAATCATACTTGTAGTACAAATCCGCAGAACCTGAAATTTCTAGTGGTGTGTCTTGTGCAAATGCCACTGAAGTTGTAAGCGCTAAGGCTAAAATCGTAATTACTTTTTTCATGTTTAATTTAATTTAATTATTAATTGGGTTTAATTTAGTTCCAATTTTTAGAACTTTCGAAACCAAAAATACCTTTTTAGGCATCTCTGATTTTTCTGTCTCTAAAAAAAGTTTCAACAAACATATTAACTTTTTCTTAACCTAAACGAACAATTATTCTTTTATTAGAAAGAATTATCGAAAACCAAAAAATGATAACTTTAAAATATAAAATCTACATTTAAATCAATTTCAATTATCATATTAATATTCCCATACCCCCCATTTTTTTAATATTTTTTTTGAAAAACAGATAAATAGTCCAAAAAAATCATTTTTAAAGTTTAAAAAAATCAAATACCCCTATTAAAAAATGAAGTCAGTCAAAAATTAAAATTAAATTACTTTGTAATCAATCTATGATTTTATCTCACAAAAAGAACTTAGATGTTAAATTTATTTTAAATTCAACAAAGCCGTTTTGTTTTCATTTCTTTAATCCTAATTTTGTAACAATGAAGACAATCGCACAATTACTACTATTCGTTTTTATCACTTTTCTTGTTACCCCAACTATTGTTAGCGTAATAGAGAAAAGTGCCGACTTGTCTACACTATATGATTACTCCGAAAAAGAACAGTCTCAGAAAGAAATTAAGGATATCAAAATCGTATTCGATTTTGGCATTGCATACAGCCCCGACGAATTTTATTTTTTAGATTCGAGTTTAATTCATTCCGATAATTTATCTAAGCACGATAAAATTTCTTCCAAAATATTTATCCCCCCACCCGAACAAGTGTAATACATTGTCGATTTTAATTTTTTAAAATCGAACCTTCACATTTTACTATGTGACAAAAATCTTTGTGTTTAATTTTTAGTAGGGTATTATGACAAAAAAAATCAATCTTTTTGCTAACCTTAAATCTGATTTCGCATCCGGTTTAGTGGTTTTTTTGGTGGCATTGCCACTGTGTTTAGGCATCGCCATGGCTTCTGGCGCTCCGTTATTTTCAGGTATTATTTCCGGCGTTATTGGCGGAATAGTGGTTGGGTATTTAAGTAAATCACACTTAAGTGTTTCTGGCCCTGCGGCAGGATTGACCGCGATTGTATTAACAGCAATAACCGATTTAGGCGCTTTTAATGTCTTTTTATTAGCAGTTTTATTAGCTGGAATACTACAACTTATATTGGGTTTTATTAAAGCAGGTTCTTTATCAAATTATTTCCCAACCAATGTTATTGAAGGAATGTTAGCCGGAATTGGCGTTATCATTTTTTTGAAACAAATTCCACATGCTTTTGGTTATGATAAAGATTATGAAGGCGATTTGGCTTTTCTTCAAACTGATGGTACAAATACCTTCTCAGAATTATTTCAGGCTTTAGCATACATTCAATTAGGTTCTGTAATTATAACTATACTGTCTCTAGCTATATTAATTGCTTGGACTAAAGTTGATTTTCTGAACAAAATGAAATTAGTGCCAGCTGCACTTATTGCTGTTATTGTTAGCGTACTAGTCAATGAATTTTTCATCCTATCAGGAAGTAGCTTGTCAATAAAAAGTGATCATTTAGTAACGTTACCTGTTCCTAATTCTATTGAAGAATTCAAAAGCATTTTTGTGCTTCCGGATTTTGCTTCTATTACTAATTCAAAAGTTTGGATTGTTGCAATTACAATTGCTGTTGTTGCTTCTATTGAAACTTTATTATGCATTGAAGCAGCAGACAGAATGGATGTGCAAAAAAGATATACAGATACGAATGTTGAATTAAAAGCACAAGGTTTTGGAAATATATTGAGTTCTTTATTAGGAGGTTTACCAATGACTTCGGTTGTAGTAAGAACTACTGCCAATAATACAGCAGGAGCCAAGTCAAAAATGTCAGCCATAATTCATGGTGTATTATTACTAATTAGTGTCGTTTCCATTCCCACAATTTTGAATAAAATCCCTTTAGCCACTCTAGCAGCTGTACTTTTACTGATAGGTTACAAGCTGGCAAATCCAAAAACAATTACCCATTTTTGGAAAAAAGGTAAATACCAATTCATTCCATTTATTGCCACGCTATTAGCCGTTGTATTCACAGATTTGCTAAAAGGGGTTGCCTTAGGAATGATTATTAGTATCATTTTTGTATTGAAAGGGAACATGCAAAGAGCGTATAAATTTAGAAAAGAAGAATATCATGATGGTGATGTTATTCATATTGAGCTGGCACAAGAAGTTTCATTTTTGAATAAAGCGGCAATTAAATCAACCTTAGCAGCAATTCCAGAAAATTCTAAAGTGGAAATAAATGCTTCTGATACCGTCTATATTGCGCACGATGTTTTGGATTTAATCAAAGAATTTAAAAAAATTAAGGCAAAGGAAGAAAACATAAAAGTGAAACTGGTTGGATTTAAAAAAGAATATGGCTTAATAGAGTCTGGAAAAGAAGAAAAACATGTTTTTATTGAACATAAGTCTTAACACCAAAAGACCATGAAAATAATAAAGATACTGCTTCTAATAATTTGCTTTTGTAACCATTCCTATTCTCAAAAATCAGAAATCGGAAATTGGTTTGTCTATTTAGGAAATCAAAAAATTAATAAAAAATGGAATTGGCATAATGAAGTACAATATCGAAATTACAATTTTATAGGCAATACCAATCAATTGCTTTTGAGAACTGGTATTGGTTATAATCTTACAGAGGGCAACAAATTTATTAATAGGATACGGATTTATTAATACTCAAAAATATCTGCCAAATTCAGATCAAAAAGTAGACGCTAATGAACATAGAATTTATCAACAGTTTATTACTAGACAAAAAGTTGGAAAAGTCTTTCTTCAGCATCGATATCGAATGGAGGAAAGATTTATATCTAATGATTTCCAATTGCGTTTAAGGTATTTTTTAGGAATAAATATTCCTATCAATAAAAAAACACTTGATAAAAACACCATTTACCTTTCTTCTTCTAATGAAATTTTCATGAATTTAGAAAAACCATTATTTGACCGAAATCGTCTTTATGGTGCTTTAGGATTTGTCATCAATAAAAACTTTAAGGTAGAAGCTGGAATAATGGCACAAACACTAGAGAATTCAAATCGCAATCAATTTCAAATTGTGATATTTAACAATTTACCATTTTAACAAATTAAAATAATTATGAAAACATTAAATAAAGAAATGCAATCAGCCATAACACCTTCAATGGCTATAAAAATATTAGAAGAAGGAAATAAAAGATTTATGAATAATTTAAAAGCGAATAGAAATCTTTTAGAACAAGCTAACGAAACTTCTGATGGGCAACACCCATTTGCCGTAATATTGAGCTGTATTGATTCAAGAACATCGGCTGAATTAATTTTCGATCAAGGTTTAGGTGATGTTTTTAGCGTTAGAATTGCTGGAAATATTATTAATGAAGATATTTTAGGAAGCATGGAATTTGCTTGTAAAGTAGCTGGTTCAAAGGTTATTGTGGTTTTAGGACATTCAAAATGCGGCGCTATAAAAGGCGCCTGTGATCATGTTGAAATGGGGAATCTTACCGCATTATTAAGTAAAATTCAACCTGCTGTGTATGATGAAAAATCAGTAACTGAAAATAGAAATTCATCTAATGTCGAATTTGTCGAAAAAGTGGCTTCCATAAATGTAAAACGAACAGTGGACGCTATTATGGAAAGAAGCCCTATTTTGAAAGAAATGATTCAAAACGGTGAAATCGGAATTGTTGGAGGAATGCATAATATTGCGGATGGTGAAGTTACTTTTTTTGCGCCGAATTAAAAACTTTGTAACTCAATAATAATTAGGTGCTCCATTTTAGTGTTTTAAAAAAGTCTATAATTACAAAGCTGTTTTTGATAAAATAATAGACTATTTGATAGTAAAAGTAACACCGCATGAAAAGAAATTTCTAACTGTTTTAGATAAATTGCCGTAATTATCAAATTCTTGAACACCATAATCATTATGAGAATATCTTATAAAAACAGGCAGGCTGTAATTTTCATAAATTTTGATTTCTTTGGTAACATTCAAGCCTACATTTGTAAAAGTAAACCCCGATTTACAATTAGTATCCGTTCCGTAATATCCTCCATTTATAACTGCTGCTCCTATAAAAGGTCTAATAACTATCCCTGGTTTTTCTAAAGAATAAGTATAACCAACTTCAGCATAACTTGAAAAAGCTCTTGTTGGATTACCATCAGCATCGTATTTATAATCGTTTCCTCCAATAAAAGTACTCCATTGAAAATCTATAGGTACTCCTTTTTCAGAAAAGTCAAACAAGATAGACAAATCCAAAGTTTGAGCCGAACCTTCAGAATAGTCAAAATAAGGATCTCTCGAAAAATTTTCAGGATCCGACTCATACGCATTATTAGTTCCTGGCCAATAAAAATCACTCAACATAACGCTCATAATTGGAATTAACTGATAAGATATACTCCAGTCGAATTCGTTGTATGCATCGGCAGCATTGGAAAAATTAGTTGTTGCCCATACACCAACACTCCATTTGTCAGTAAAAGCATAATTCATATACGGTTGAAAAGCCACTTTGTCGCCATTATATTTTATTCCTCTCCACAAATAAGGATAAACGACGTCTAAAGCTGCAGTGAATTTTGGTTCTGCTTTTTGAGTATCTAGGGTTGGTGCCAATGTTGCATCTTGTGCAAATGTCAAACTGCCTGATAAGACAAATGCAAAAATTAAAAATGATTTTTTCACGTTTAATTTGGATTTTGATTAATCAACTATTTAAATATAGTTGTTATTATTCTATAATGATTGATTTCATATTCATAAATTCCTTGATTCCAATCTCGGACAATTCCCTTCCATAACCCGATTTTTTTATGCCTCCAAAAGGAATTCTAGAATCAGACCGTACCAAGGAATTGACAAAAACATTTCCAGCTTCTAATTTCCTGGCCAATCGATAAGCGTTATCTCTGTCCTGGGTCCAAATTGAAGACGCCAATCCATAACGATGATTATTGGCAATGGCGACGGCATCATTTTCATCCTTGGCTCTGATAATGGTTGCCAAAGGACCAAAGGTTTCTTCTTGAAAAGCTATATTATTAGAATCCACAAAATCAATCAATGTGGGTTGGAAATTAGTTCCATCCTGCTCCCCTCCTACCACTAATTTAGCGCCTTGTTGTAGGGATTTTTCTAATTGCCGACTCAGGTTTTCGGCTAAATCCAATCGAGCCAAAGGTCCCATATTTATTCCGGTTTGCAATGGATTTCCTTGTTGTAGTGCTTTAATCTTTTGGGCGAAAAGTGCCGCAAATTCATCGGCTACTTTCTCAGTAACGATAAAACGTTTGGCACAAATACAAGCCTGACCCGCATTAAGCATTCTGGATTGCGTGGCAACCGTAGCCGCTTTTTCAAGATTGGCATAGTTCAAAATGATAAAAGCATCCGAACCACCCAATTCCATTACTGATTTCTTAATGTGCTTACCAGCGAGTGAAGCCACTGAAGTACCCGCCATTTCACTTCCCGTCAAGGTAACTCCACAGACAATATCAGAAGCAATCACACTTTCGACTTGCGAAATAGTTATAGTTATTTGTTGGAAAATACCTTCTGGAAAACCAGCTTCCAAAAAAGCATTTTCAATAGCCTTGGCACAGCCAATGGTATTTGGCGCGTGCTTCAATACTGAAACATTCCCTCCCATAATGGCTGGAGCGGCATACCGAAATACCTGCCAAAAAGGATAATTCCATGGCATAATTGCAAAAACAGCTCCCATTGGATCATAAACGGACATGCTTATGAAAGGAGTTTCATAATGCTCATCCCGCAACATTTTTTCTGCATTTTCAGCATAAAAGTCACAATTTGCAGCACATTTTTCCACTTCTGCTATTCCTTCGGATAGAATTTTACCCATTTCATTGGTAATGAGTAAACCCAATTCCCCTTTCTTTTCTCTCAGAATATCCGCCAGTTTTTTCATTTTATCCCCCCTTTCCTGGAAAGAGGTATGACGCCAATTCATGAAAGCACTTTCCGCTAATTCTAATTTCCGTTTCAATTGGGCATCAGTCAACACCTCATGCTCAGCGATAAGCGCTTTGGAAAAGGGATTGATGGATTGAAATATCATTTAAAAAACTTAGACTGTTTATGAGTTTATTTTAAAACGGTTCCCAATTTCCGACTTTGGTCAAGGCAAACCGAATACCAACAATTCACTAATGATGCTCGCTCCATTTGGTGTTTGGATCCAAAGGCCAATACATCAACACCGAACAATTGCCACTTCGAGGATCGTCTAAATAATCGAATAAGGGTTCCGCCAGAATAAAGCCATATTTGGTTTGAGCCGTAACCGTTGGATCAACTATTTCGCCTTTTATCAATTTATCACAATATTCGGCTATAGTCATTTTGTCTTTTACTTTGTCATAGCCATTAGGCATTCCCGCAGTCATTTGCCCTTTGCAGCCGAATTGCCTAGCAACTTCTTGTCGTGCATTATAAATTTCCCGTCCAATCCCTTTTCTCTGATAATCGGGATGAACAGACACGTCTAGCCCATAAATCCAATCGGCTTTAGGGTCGTGTGTGCCCAACCACAAATCGTCTGAAATTTCCAAAAACGTATGATGCCCTTTGTGGTAATTTTTACGCAAAGTGGTACAAGAAGCAATCACGATATCGCCATCCAAAACAATAAATTGACCTTCAGGAAAAACAACTAAATGTTTCAAATATTTTTCCCTAGTAATCAATTCCTTGTCAGACAAAGTTGGAAAAACAATTTTCTGCAATTCCGCTTGCTGTTGAGCATATTCCGGAGAAGGCGTTTGTAAAATGTATTTGCCTAAAATTTCTTTTTTCATGATTTTAAGTTTAATCTATTATACCTCACAGGTTTTTAAAACCTATCAGAATGGTTTACGCAACTAATTAATTCTATGTATTCTATTAATCCTTCGGCACCGGATTAGTATCCAATCCCACTACTTTTTATTCCAACGAATGGCAATTCCGTTCTGTGGGCAGTCCATTCATTAATACCCATCATTCCAAATTCTAAATTTTCTGCATAGAAATTTGCATTTTTAATTTGGTTCGTAAACACGTAAGACGCCAAACCAAATTCAGTATCATTCGCCCAATCCAAAACTTTTTCAAGGATTGCCGAAGAATATATAATTTTATGTTTTTTAACGAAGAAAGGATGCTAAAACCATCCTTTCTTCGTTTAGCCTCTTTTTGCCAATTATTTTTTATTTCGAAAAACCTCATCAATAATTTCAAATAATTTTTCTCTATTAATTGGTTTGGTTATATAACCATAAAAACCCGCTTTAAAAATCTTTTCTTTTTCTTCACTTGAAGAATAAGCCGTTTGGGCGATTACAATTAATTTAGGCCGGATTGCCTTAATTTCTTCCAATGCCTCAAAACCGTTCATCACGGGCATTTTAATATCCATAAGCACCAAATCAATATTAGGATTGTTGTTGCAAATAGCAACAGCCTCTTGCCCATTTACCGCTCTAATAACCTCATGATTTCTAGCTTGAATTATTTTTTGAAACAACAAGAAATTAAGATTGTCATCTTCGGCAACTAAGATGGTTCCTACTCCAGTTCCTTTAGAAACTTCAGCACTGTTTAAGGATTTCTCAATACTCTTTGGTTCTTTATCATATCGTAACGGAATAGAGAATGAAAAAACAGACCCTTTATTAACTGTAGATTTTAAAGTGATTGCACCTCCCATCATTTCGACATAGGCCTTAGAAATAGCCAGTCCTAAACCTAAACCACCGGCTTGTATAGAAATATCACTGTCAACTCTTTTGAAACGATCAAAGATATATTTGTGCTTTTTTTCATCTATTCCAAGTCCAGTATCCTCTACTCTGAATATAATTTTTTTATTTTTTTTATCAATTTCATATCCGAAAGCAACATGTCCTTTTTCAGTAAATTTAATAGCATTTGTCACTAAATTTACCAAAACTTGACTTAATTTAGTTCCATCCACTATAATATCCTGCGCTGCAGGATGAATACTTTTTATTATCTCGAAATCTATTTTTTTAGATTTAGAAATAGTAACTTTTATAGTGTCATACAATTCATCGATAAATGACTCTAAATTAAGGGTAGTAACATTAGGGATGACTTGATTTGATTCAATTTTGGACATTTCAATAAGATCGTCAATAATCGAAACCAAATTAGCTCCACTCTTTTGAATAATTTTTAAATACTCTAACTTTTCATTTTTGTCTAATTTGGTATGAATCAGTAAATCCGCAAAACCATTAATGGCATTCATTGGAGTCCTAATCTCGTGCGACAAATTAGCCAAAAAAGAAGATTTAAGCTTATCGCTTTCTTCGGCTTTTAACTTCGCATTTATCAATTCTTTTTTCTGTTTGTTATTTTCTTCGAAAAGGTTACCTATGGATCGGAATTCACCCGTGGTCAATTTCAATTTTTGTATTGCTTTCCTATTTCCAGTCTGCAGAATTCTTGTGATTAAATCCAGTGGATTATATATCCATTTTCTAACATATATAAAATTAATAACCAAGTTGATGAAAAAAGCGATAAAAATTAGATACAAAATATTTAACATGTTTTCGAAATAAACCTCAAAATTTCTTTTGAAAAATAATTTATTTACTACTTTACCTTCATAGTCTTTAAGTACTATTTGGCTATAAATATGATGTTGCTCATAATCCTCTTTTTTAACATTTTCAATAAATTTGACCTCTGAATTAGTTAATTTTTCTATTTTTTGGAAGAAATTTTTATCCAAAAGTCTCGCCACAAAAAAATAACCTGAAGACTTCGTATTCTTTTTAAATGGATCATTTGACGGATGAATTGAGGCACCAAAAACTTCAATAACACCCTCTGGAATTTTCATATAAAACCGACTCAACCTAGATTTATTGAGTTGCATCATTGCCTTTTTCGGAATGAAATCAATTGATTTTATTTGGGGAGAAGCTACGCGGATTATGAAATCTCCTTTTAAATCATAAGTCCCCATATAATCGGCATCATAAATATCTAGCTCGTTACCTATCGTTCCATTATACCAATTTGCATCTCTTGTTTTCATGAACCATACAAATTCATCCCAATTCGAATCGTTAATTATGGCAACGTTAATAGGTTTGGAATCTAAAAGCAATAAATTATTTAATTCTCTTTCGAATTGCTGAGTTGAGTCGTTATAAACCTGTTTTTGAACCCTATTAGTATAGGTATAAAGTCCAAAATAAAGTCCCACAAAAAAAACACTAGACGATAAGGTCAAAAATAAAATCTTGGGATAGGTACTTTTAAATAGCATTTTCATTTTTAAATCATCTTGCTTAAGTAATTGATAAAAATAGCATAAATATCGCGTTTGCGAATATAATTTAAAAAATAATAATTCAAACCAAATCCTATCAATAAATTAGTTTTATCCTAGGCTAAAACTTTCAAAAAATCCCATACTACTTTCCAAATCAGTACAAAGCCTAAAAAGTATGGAAATCACTAACGGCGCTTTTGACCCCAAAGCCTATCTATTGGTAAATGCTTGGGGTTTTGGAACCGGAAAAAAGCAAAAAAAAGAGGAAGCTAAAATTGATAGCCTCCTTCAATTTGTAGTTTTTCAATTCATTAAATAAAAAGGAACAGAATTGTCAAAAAAGACTCGCGAATGGCATTAGATTATAATCCCTTCATACAATACTCCTCACGCAATATTTGCCAGGAAGGCACTTCAAGAAATAGAATATGGACAAACTAGCACGACGTCCATTTTGCTTCATTATCTAAAAAACTGGAATGAAATTATCGTTTTTTTACAACACAAGCAAGCCAAAATCTCTCAAAGTATTCACAGGTTTTGAATACCAAAACAATTCGAAATCCCGAAAATTGGTTTCGAAATCAGCTTTAATTTCTTGAAATGAATGGATTCTAGATTTAGAAACCAAAATCTTTTCAAGAATTTGCATCTGCCATTATCCTTAATTTTTCGCAGTTTGAATAGTAAACAGAATTCAAGGTTTGAAAGATTGGAATAAATTGAGATTAGGATTTCTTCTCTAATTCAAATTTCAAATTCACTTCAACGGTTTCTGTTATTTTACTCTTAACTATTGAAGGGATTTTTATATTAAAATCAATGGGTTTTACTTTAAATGTACAAGTTGAAATTAATTTTTCTCCCGATTGTACAAAAGTCATTTTGGTTTTCACTTTTTTAGAAACTCCGTGTAAAGTTAAATCGCCTTCCACATCAAAAGTAGCTTTCCCTGATGCTACTTTAGAAACATCAAAATTAGCAACTTTGCCTTTGAATGTTGCTTTCGGAAATTGATCACTTTCAATGTAATTTTCATTAAAATGCTCTTCCATTAAAGGCACTTTAAATCGAAATGCTTTTACCAATGCCAAGGCAGCAATTTCGCCTGTGGACAAATCAAAAATACAAGAAACCGTATTATTCTTGGCGGCAATTTCCTCGAAAGCTGGCATTGATGCTTCAAATTTAATTTCACCTGAACGAGTAATCATTTTTTGGGCAAAACCGAATGTGCTTAATAAAACACAACCAAGTATAAAAATATTCTTTTTCATTTTATTAAGAGTTAATTTTCTAAATATGCTTCCGTTGGTGGTTCGGTGGTTATGGGGGTGGCCCAACGATTAAACATATCAATTGTACATTCAGGCATTGGTCCGGATTGAGGCATAATTGCACCGCAAGATTTAGATTGATCTATTCTGCAAAGTAAACTTCCAAACTCAGCAGCAAGTTTCACTTGTACATAATTCTCCAAGTCAGGATATTGTTTTCCTCCAGAATGACAACTAGCGCAAGTTGAACGAACTATAGGGCCAATATTTGCATTAAAAGTAGGTTTAGCAACATACGGCGAAATATCACAATATGTAGCTGACTCGCAAGAGGTGAAAATAGAACTAATAGACAATATCATTAATAACACAATTACTTTTTTCATGTTTAATTATTTTATTAATTTAAAAAACTCGATACAAATTAAATCCAAAATAAATGGGACCTCCTGACCAATCGCCTGCGGGTTTTGACAAAAAGGCTACATCATTTAAGGCTTGACTGTTCGAGAATACCAATTGAAAAACGTGACCACCAGTTTCAATATCTAAACCAACAGTGAGCGGGTTTTGAAATGTAGAACTATTGCCTTGAATTTTATTTAATCTAGCAGCATATTCAAGATTGATGCTCATTCGTTTTGCAATTTTATATCGCGCTCCTGAACCTATAAAAAAATCGTTTTTTTCTTCCAACCCGAATTCGTATAAATTTTTGTGAATATAAATGGGATTTAATTGAAAAGAAAAAGATTCAGAAAATTTTCTGGAAACCAATACTTGTGTTGAAAAGGCCAATCGATTATTGAATTCTAAACCAGGTAGTAAATATTTATCTAATTTACTATTAATATCCATCGTATTATAACCCACAATAGTAACAGGAAAACCCTCTTTTATTTGATTGGCCAATTTGTATTTGGCTGTTAATTCATAAATTTTATTCAAAGTGTGTCTTGACCCCCCCAGAGACAACCAATTGGTTAAGCCATAAATACCGCCAATTTCTGTGTTGGCATCATCCAATCCAAAAAAATTATCAAACCCTTTGGTTAAATCACCAAAACGGTGAGAAACAATCATATACCACTCGCCTTTTGAAGTCATTTTTGTCGATTGCATATTACAAATTTGCAATCCTTTGAAAGCAGCTGTTTCAATTTCTTTTTTAGGAATTGTATCTGTATCTAACTCTTTGAATAAATCATCTTGTGCATTAGTGATACTAAAGAAAAAAAGAAAGAACAATGAGAACGCAATTTTAGATAAATTCATTTATAATTCTATTTTACTATTAAACATTGATCTAATTTTAACTCTTCTAATAAGTCGTCATAACCCGTAACTCTTCCTTTAATTTTTACTTGACTATCCAGGTTTATTTGTTCTGAGACTTGCAATTGACAAGAAACTTTTCCGTCTAATGTAATTACATTTTCAGTAATATTAGTAACTTTTCCTGTAATCTCAACCGCTTTATTTAAATATTTTTTTGTTGCCATTTCAGCATTAGCAGAAAAATCTCCAAAAATAGCTGTTGCAGATACACTAAACTCAGATGTTTCTTTCTCTAAATCCCTTCCGCCTGAGGTCATCACATAATTATAAGAAAATAATCCTATAATTAGGACAACTAATAGTATCGCTACTATTTTAAATTTTTTACCCATAGTTAAAAAAAGAGTTCACTACTAAATAAACGCTATGAATTACAGATTGAAATGCAATTAATTAACGATTACTTTTTTCCAAGATTTTTCAGAATCATTTTGTAATTCTAAAAAATAAACTCCAGCTTGCACATTAGTTACACTCAGTTCAACTTCTTTAGAATCGTCAGTAACATTAATTGTTCTCACCAACGCGCCTGTTTGATTGTAAAGATTTACTTTAGATAGATTAGTTTTTGTTTTGATATAAAATGCTCCCGAGGCAGGATTTGGATATATAGATGTTGCGTTTAAAGAAAAATCTTCTAACCCAAGTGTTGTTCTAGATAATGAAGCAGCTCCTCGTGCGCTATGGTAATTTAAACTAGTTCCGGAACCTTGTGCCCATATAATTGAAATGTTGGTGTTATTATTTGCAAAAGTGAAATCTCCACTTGATACTAGTGCTCGTGTTGCAATAACGGTTCTTATGCCCGAAACAACATTGTCGGCAACAGTCCAACTTTGATTTGCCGCAGAATCTGCAGTTGGTGTACCTTGACCACTAGATGAATAATCTCTATTTGAATTATCGCTCCAAATAAACATATCCCTTGCAGTGCTCATAGTACTGCCACCAAAGCCAATCCCTAGATACGTGGTACTGGATCCTTTTAATGTTAAGGTCACTCCACTAGCATCAGTGTCAATTTTAGCAGTAAATGTTCCATTAAGAACTACTTCTCCAGTTGTAAATTGGGCAAAGCCAAAATTAGTTGCAAATAGTAATCCAATTAATTGTAATTTTCTTTTCATCCTTTGTTATTTAAGTATGTGAATAATCTGTTCATTACCAGAAAAAGCGGCATATTCAAAAGCTGTTTTATCTTGTTTGCATTTTAATGCTTTATTCGCTCCCGCAGAAACTAATTTTTTGACCATTTCAACATTTGTAAATTGAACGGCTAGCATCAAAGCTGTCATACCATTGCCATCAGTCAAATCAACGTTAGTCTTTTTACTTATTAATTCGTCAACCAATTCAAACTCACTTTTAAAAACACAAGCCATTAAAGCAGTTCCATTTACAGAAACATAATTCAAATCGGCTCCATTCTCAATTAAAAATTTTGCGACATCATGGTTTCCTCGGTAGCAAGCCAGAATTAACATGCTTGAACCCTTTTCATCAATAGCATTAACAACACTTTTATCCTTATCATAGACTGCTTTGATTTCTGACATGGTACCTTTTCGAGCAACATCAAAAACAGTTTTATCTTGTGCTTGTAAAAGAGCACTAAAAAAAATAAAGAGCAATAACCAGAATTGTTTCATTTGATATATTTGAAATAGTAAAAATAAACTTTTCAAAAGTAAATATTTTTTTTAAATTTCAAAATATTTCAATAAATAATCTAGATGATTAGCAGTTTGTTACACCTCAAAGTTACAACTGCCTTTGAATACCAAAACAATTCGAAATCCTCCAAATGAGTTTCAAAATCGGATTTTATTTCCTGAAAGGAATAGATTTTAGAGTTGGAAACTGATATTTTTTCGAGCATTTCAACCAACCATTCGCCTTGATTTTTTCCGGTTTGAATGGTAAAACTCTCCTTTTTATCATGAAAAGTCAACGCCGTCATTTCCCAGCTGTTTCCTTTCTTCGATTTTGTAAAATGTTCTGTAAAGGGCTTCCCTCCTAGCCAAAGAATTTTGGCTGTTGGTTTTATATTGAAATCCTCTTCCTCTTCTAAAGCATTGGAAATAAAATCGGGAGGGATTTTTGTTTTCGGGATTTTAAAATCGAACCATTCCTGCAATTCATAGTCAAAGCAAATGCCGTGCATAAAATTGTACAAAGATTTCTTTAATCCAAAACTGAATTTATCGTGGTCGATTCCCGTTTTGTCTACGTAATTAATGTCATTATTAGCAAAGGTTCCAATGGCTTCAGTTTCTTTAATAACACCAAATTTCTCCGGAAACATTCCCACCGGACTGTGTGCCGTCATCGCAAATTGGTGCCAAAACCCAGACTGCAAAACGCCCACTTCAAACAATTGCCGCACCATTTCGAGACTGTCTACCGTTTCTTGAACGGTTTGCGTTGGATAACCATACATCAAATAGGCATGTACCATGATTCCGGCTTCGGTGAAATTTCGAGTGACTTTTGCCACTTGTTCTACCGTTACACCCTTGTCTATCAATTCCAATAATCGGTCCGAGGCTACTTCGAGACCGCCAGAAACGGCGATACAACCCGATGCTTTTAGCAACAAACATAAATCTTTAGAAAAACTTTTCTCGAATCGAATGTTAGTCCACCACGTTACCACTAGTTTTCTGCGAAGGATTTCAAGCGCCAAAGCTTGCATCAATTTTGGCGGAGCGGCTTCATCCACAAAATGAAAACCATTTTGACCCGTTTGCGCTATCATTTCCTCCATTCGATCGCACAATAAATTGGCGGCGATGGGTTCGTAAATCTTGATATAATCCAATGAAATATCACAAAAAGTACATTTCCCCCAATAGCAACCGTGCGCCATCGTGAGTTTGTTCCATCGTCCGTCGCTCCACATGCGGTGCATTGGATTCACGATTTCGATAACCGAAATGTATTTGTCTAAAAACAAATCGGAATAATCGGGCGTCCCAACTTCGGATTGTTTGTAATCTGGTTTTAATGAATTGTTTTTGTAAACTACTTTGCCGTTTTCTAAAAGAAAAGTTCTTTTAAATTCCTTTTCAATTATCAATTGCTTCGCCAGTTCGCTATCGCTCGTGTGTTCATTATCAATTATCAATTGAATTGGCAATTCGCCATCGTCCAACGTGATATAATCAAAAAACTCAAAAACGCGAGAATCCGAAAGCGAGCGTAATTCAGTATTTGGAAAACCACCACCCATGGCAATTTTGATATTTGGGTGGTGTTTCTTAACCCATTGTGCGGAACGAAAAGCAGCATATAAATTCCCAGGAAACGGAACAGAAATCAAGAATAAGTCAGGTTGAATCGTTCGGATTTTTTCTGCTAAAATTGAAATTAACAGTTCATCAATATAAGTCGGTTCATTTTGCAATGCTTCATACAATTCGTCGAAAGAATTCGCACTTCTGCCCAAACGTTCCGCATAACGACTAAACCCAAAATTAGCATCAACACATTCCACAATAAAATCGGAAATATCTTCAAGGTATAAAGTCGCCAAATGCTTGGCCTTATCCTGAGTTCCCATTGTTCCGAAAGCCCAATCCAATTCTTCTAATTGTGCGAAACGAGAAGCCTCCGGCAAAAAATCTTCCTGACAAATCTGGAGTGCCAATGTTGGGTTTTTCCCTTGCAAAAATGCAATAACCAAATCAATGGTTTTGATGTATTCTTCTTTTAGGGCGAGAATTCTTTGAGTGTTGGGTGTTAGGTGTTGGGTGTTGGGTATTGTATGATTAAATAAATTTTGCAACCCTTCTTTCGAAAATAATTCCAAAATTACTTCGATACCCAAATCCGCTTGTGTTGCGGAAATATTTTTAGTATTCAGAAAACCTTTAATATAAGCCGTTGCAGGATACGGAGTATTCAGTTGGGTAAACGGCGGCGTGATAAGAAATACTTTGGTTTTCAAAAGGAATTGTTTTGGCAAAAATAAGGGCAATAAATAACTTTATTACTTATTTCTTTAAAAACTATTTTGGTAAGAACTTCTGAAAACCAAAATCAACTGATTAAAACTGATGTTCCTTTTTACTGATTAGCAAAAGGGAACATAAAGTGATAATGGCAGCTACCGATAAATAAACGCCTACATAAGTGATTCCATAATTTTTAGCAATCCAAATAGCAATTATGGGGGCAAAAGCCGCTCCAATTATCCCTGCAGAATTAAACGTAATCGAAGCTCCTGAATAACGCACTTGGGTAGGAAATAATTCCGAAAGGAAGGTTCCTAAAGGTCCGTAAGTCAATCCCATCAAGGTCATTCCTAAACACAAGAAAACCGTAATTAAAGTAGAATTTCCGGAACCCAAAAACAAAGAAAATGACAATCCAAAAAGGGCAATAGCAACACTGACAATACTCAATACCAATCTTCGTCCAAACCTGTCGGCTAAAAGTGCCGAAATAGGAATTGATATTCCAAAGAAAAACACCGAAAAAAGCTGCATAATAAGTAAATCACGTCTGGCAAATCCTAAGTCGGTGGTCGCCCAACTCAAAGAAAAAACAGTCATCAAATAGAAAGTCAAAAAGGTGGTAACAGCGGCTAGAGTT
The DNA here is from genome assembly GCA_945872245.1 of Flavobacterium psychrophilum. GTDB lineage: Bacteria > Bacteroidota > Bacteroidia > Flavobacteriales > Flavobacteriaceae > Flavobacterium > Flavobacterium psychrophilum_T. Next base: position 31,043 of record CAMBZB010000013.1, on the reverse strand, counting down.
CCAAAAACGAGTTCCCGTCGGTAGGACTTTAGCAAGGTTAGCAAAGGAATTTGAACTTTTTTATTCGTTTCCAAAGAAGTAAGAAACGCAGGTGTTTCTGTAATTTTCAATCGAATGTAAAATCCAACCACAACTAATACAGCACTAGCTATAAAAGGAATTCTCCAACCGTAATCAAAAAATTGCTCGTTGGTCATGTTGTCACTCAACAAAAGGAATGTTCCTCCAGAAAGCAACAAACCAATGGGTGCTCCCAATTGTGGAAACATTCCGTACCAGGCTCTTTTTCCTGGAGGTGCGTTTTCGATGGCCAATAAAACGGCTCCTCCCCATTCGCCACCAAGTCCTAACCCTTGACCAAACCTACAAACCATCAACATTAAAGGTGCAGCAATCCCTATGCTTGCATAGGTTGGAAGAAATCCAATAGCAACAGTCGAAACTCCCATAGTCAATAAAGCCGCAACAAGTGTTGCTTTCCTACCTATTTTATCCCCATAATGGCCAAAAACTGCAGAGCCTATAGGGCGAGCAAAAAATGCAATCGAGAAAGTCGCCAATGACTCAATTGTTGAAATAGTAGAATCCGATCCTGGGAAAAATAGTTGTGGAAAAACCAATACAGCAGCATTGGCAAAAATATAAAAATCGAAAAACTCAATGGTGGTGCCAATTAAACTACCAAAAAGAACATGTTTTAAAGAATTTACTTTATTCGGACTTGGATTTTCTTTCATTTGAATGTTATAATATTTTCTATAAAAATGATACTAATTTTCGAAAGTAGCAAATATTTAGTTCCAATAATTTTTGGTATTTTTACTCCAAATTATTTCCACTATGCCAAAGGACTCTATCAGCTATCAAAAATCCGGTTATTTCTCCCCTTTGATGAATGATTATTTAGACCAAAAATCTAGTACAAAGTCCCTCTACAACCGCTTCCCAAATCTTGAAAATTTTGAAGCACAAATTTTGGAAAAGCAAGACAATTTTAACGTTCATAACAGAGCTGTATTAGTTTCCGTTTTAAAAGAACAAAACCGACATGTTGAAACCTCTGACTTGACCCAAAAGAACATTGAAGCTTTAGCAAGTGCTAATACGTTTACAATCACAACCGGCCATCAGCTGAATTTATTTACTGGCCCCTTGTATTTTTTATACAAAATTATATCTACCATCAATTTATCCAAGGAACTCCAGTCGAAATATCCAAACTATAATTTTGTTCCCATCTATTGGATGGCAACTGAAGATCATGATTATGATGAAATTAATTATTTCAATTTTAAAGGGAGGAAGTTTCACTGGAACAAGGAAAGTTCAGGGCCCGTTGGCCGATTATCCACCGAAGGTTTGGAAGATTTTTTTGAAGTTTACGCGAGCGAATTGGGCTCTAGCAACAATGCCGATACCATCAAAAAAATGTTTCAAGAAGCTTATCTTAACCATTCCAATTTGGCCGAAGCCACACGTCATTTGGCAAACGCCCTTTTTGGAAAATTCGGCTTGGTAATACTCGACGCCGATAATGCCGATTTAAAACGAACTTTTATTCCATATATAAAGGAAGAATTGGTGCAACAAACATCTTATAAACAGGTTCTTGAAACTGCCAAAAAACTAAAAGACTATACTATTCAGGTCAACCCAAGGGAAATCAATTTGTTTTATGTGGAGGACAATTTGCGGGAACGCATCATTCTCGAAAACGGAAAGTACAAAGTAAACAACACCCAAATGGAGTTTTCGGAAAGTGAAATCCTTTCCTTGCTAGAAAAATATCCGGAAAAATTCAGTCCAAATGTCATTTTGCGTCCTTTGTACCAAGAAGTGATTTTGCCTAATCTATGTTACATTGGCGGAGGTGGGGAAATTGCCTATTGGCTGGAACTGAAATCTTTTTTCGATGCCGTAAAAGTCACCTTTCCTATACTTTTACTAAGAAATTCGGCCCTATTGACAACCGAAAAACAAGCCTTTAAAGCGGACAAATTAGGATTAACTTGGAGTGATTTATTCTCCAAACAAAAGGATTTGGTTAATGCGAAAACAACAGCATTATCCGAATTTCCAATTGACTTTAGCCCACAAAAGGAACACCTTCGAAGGCAATTCGAAGCTCTTCTTGATTTGGCAAAAAAAACAGATGATTCCTTTTTCGGAGCTGTAAAAGCGCAAGAAGCGAAACAAATAAAAGGTTTGGAAAATTTGGAGAAACGCCTGTTGAAAGCTCAAAAAAGAAAACATTTCGAAGCGCTGGAGCGAATCAACGATTTACAAAACGAATTGTTTCCTAACCAAAGTTTACAGGAACGTCAAACCAATTTTTCAGAATTTTATTTAGAATATGGAGATCTATTTATACAAAAATTAATGGGACAGCTCAAACCCCTTGACACTTCATTTGAAGTTATCTTGCTCTAAATTCTTCGTTTTCCCCCTTTTTAATTATTGATTTATTAAAATCAATTCATAAAAAAGTCTATTTTTGCACAAAATTAAAAAAAATAAAAAAATGGCAACAAATAGAACTTTTACAATGATTAAACCGGATGCGGTTGCAAACGGCCACATCGGAAATATATTGGCAATGATTACTAATGGTGGTTTCAAAATTGTTTCTTTGAAACTAACCCAATTAACCTTGGCAGATGCTCGCGCCTTTTATGCTGTTCACGCCGCAAGACCTTTCTATGGTGAATTAGTAGAATTTATGAGCCGAGGTCCTATTGTTGCTGCAATTTTGGAAAAAAATAATGCCGTTGAAGATTTCAGAACTTTGATTGGAGCTACAAATCCAGCTGAAGCTGCAGAAGGAACTATCCGCAAAGCGTATGCCACTTCGATGGGCGAAAATGCGGTTCACGGTTCTGACAGTGATGAAAATGCAGCTATCGAAGGTGCTTTTCATTTTGCAGGAAGAGAGCAGTTTTAATTTTAGAGTTCTGAGTTTAGATTTAAAAAATCATACAAAACAGAAAATCCCATTTCAATTTGAAATGGGATTTTTTATTTACAATCACAACAATCTAAAATCTGAACTCTAAAATCTAAAATTCCTATCTCAAAACTACATCCTTCACTACATCACGCCTCAATTCTTCATTAATCATGGTGACTATTTTAGATTTTCCGTAACTTAATTCTTCCCGCAAAACGGCCGAACTAAGTTCAACATACAATGTCGTTCCTTTCAAAACAACATTCTTCGTATAATGGTTCACGCCGTTACCCATAAGATTTTTCCAGGCCTCTTTGACATCAATTTGATCTATTCCGGGTTGTAACTTGTTGACTTGGATAATTTGTTTCAAAACATCCCCAACAGTACTTTGATTATTTAGTCTTTTTGCCATCGCCTAGAATATTTATTGGAGTTGCTTTTTTGTAATGATATTCCTTTTTTTCGGAATTTGTAAAAACCATTTTATCCTCGGAAATTTCTACTAATTCTTCCGACCATTTAGCATAAGGTGTAGTATAATCCAAAAATACTTTGCCATTGTCAAACCTTACTTTTAGATTTTCTTGTGAATCATTTACTAGAAAAGTATCATCCAATTGCGGCCTCACTTTTTTTCTAAAACCACTATTATTTTTGCCGATTTCGAAATAATCATAACTCTCATTTATCCTGTATTCCTTGTCCTTCCCTTGGTCAAAAACTACTTTCTCTATTTCCCAATACCCATTAATTTTGGAAATATCCTCGGGTTTTATCTTTTGCTGACAAGAGATAAAAAGAAGTGATAAAAACAGAATTCCGAATGTATTTTTCATATTAAATAAAGTATTCAATTACCCTTCTACTTGCTTTTCATTCTTTTCATAAACCCAAAAATAAAAAAGAAAGCACCTAAAACCAGTAAAACAGCATACAAGAAATTACTTTTGTCTCTAATGACATTCGCCAAAACAAAAGAAATAATACTCAATAAATAGAGGAAAAGAGGACTACTATTTTTGAAAGAGGAAAATTTCATCGTGCTATTATTAAAGCTGTTTTTATTTGAAAAAACTATCTACAAACTCATATTTATTAAAGACCTGTAAATCTTCGATTGCTTCACCTACTCCAATGTATTTAACTGGAATTTGGAATTGGTCAGAAATCCCGATTACAACACCGCCTTTGGCAGTTCCGTCGAGTTTTGTAACAGCAAGCGAAGTCACTTCGGTGGCTGCTGTAAATTGTTTGGCTTGTTCGAAAGCATTTTGTCCTGTTGATCCGTCAATTACCAATAAAACATCATGTGGTGCATCGCTAACTACTTTTTGCATCACTCGTTTTACTTTTGTCAATTCATTCATCAGGTTGACTTTATTATGCAAACGCCCGGCAGTATCAATGATTACGATGTCGGCTTCTTGTGCCACAGCGGATTGTAAAGTATCAAAAGCCACTGAGGCCGGATCGCTTCCCATATTTTGTCTTACGATGGGAACGCCTACCCTATCTGCCCAAATTTGCAATTGATCAATTGCCGCTGCACGAAAAGTATCGGCTGCGCCAAGAACCACTTTGTAGCCTGCTTTTTTGAATTGGTAGGCAAGTTTACCAATGGTGGTGGTTTTGCCAACTCCATTAACACCTACAACCATCAAAACATAAGGTTTTGTAGCTATTGGAATTACAAATTCAGTGGCTTCTCCAGAATTGGTTTCAGAAAGTAAACCCGCAATTTCTTCCCGAAGAATTTGGTTGAGTTCTGCAGTTCCGAGAAATTTATCTTCAGCAACACGCTTTTCGATTCGGGTAATTATTTTAAGGGTGGTATTCACACCTACGTCAGAAGAAACAAGGATTTCTTCCAAATTATCAAGCACTTCGTCGTCAACCTTTGATTTACCGGCAACAGCTTTGGTTAACTTTGAAAAGAAGGATGTTTTTGATTTTTCTAAACCTTTATCTAAAGTCTGCTTCTCCTGTTCGTTTAAGACTGATTCCTTTTTTTCGGATGAAAATATTTTTTTAAAAAAACTCATTTTACTGATTATTGGATAGTTGGATTATTGAGTTATTAGATTTTATATCAAGTAATAATCCAAAAAATTAAGCGGTAAATATAGAAAATAAAAAAGCTACTTCCGAATGAAAGTAGCTTTTCTATATAATGCTATTTAGATTATTTCTTTTTCAAGAATTCATCAACTGCTTCAGGAGCCATAATAGATTCTACGAATGTATATGCACCAGTTTTTGGAGATTTTACCATTTTGATGGCTTTTGATAATCTCTTAGAAGATGTTTGTAAGGATGCTACGGTTTTCTTTGCCATGATTCAAATGTTATTTATATTTTAAAAATCTTAAATGTGACTATTCGAGATTTTTAAAATCTCTAATTATTATTTAATTTCTTTGTGAACAGTTACGCGTTTCAAGATTGGATTAAATTTTTTAATCTCTAATCTGTCTGGAGTATTTTTTTTGTTCTTTGTTGTTATGTATCTTGAAGTTCCTGCAACACCTGTTGTTTTGTGTTCAGTACATTCTAAAATTACTTGAATTCTATTACCTTTTGCTTTTTTTGCCATCTTGATATATATTTAGGAATGGATTATTTAATAAATCCGCCTGCTTGCGCTTTTTTCAAAACTGCAGCGATTCCATTTTTGTTAATTGTTTTTACCGTAGATGCTGCTACTCTTAGAGTAATCCATCTATCTTCTTCAGGAAGATAAAAACGCTTTTTAACTAAGTTTACAGAAAATTTTCTCTTAGTTTTATTCATAGCGTGAGAAACGTTATTTCCTACCATCGCTCTTTTACCTGTAAGGTCGCAAACTCTTGACATTATCTTATCTTTTATCGTTATTCAAAATCAGGGTGCAAAGAAAAGAAAAATAAACGGATGAAGCAAAAAATTATTACAGATTTTTTAAAATTTCTTTTCGCAACATTTCCATACTCTTAACAACCGTCCTATCTATAACTTTTTCACGGGGTTGGCCAAAATTAAACTCTTCAACAATCACTTCATTTGGCGTTGCCAATGCTATGAAAACCGTTCCGATCTCAGCATTTGAATTCCCTTTCGTCGGTCCGGCATTCCCAGTTGTGGCAATAGCATAGTCTGTTTTCATCATCCTTTTAACATTGATTGCCATTTGCTTTACAACTGCCGCGCTTACTACTGAATGTTCTTTGATCAATTCTTCCGAAAGCCCCAAAACTGAAATTTTAGTTTCTGTCGCATAAGACACTACACTGCCTTTAAAGTAATTAGAAGCACCAGAAACCGAAGTCAAAATTTGTGCAATTTTACCTCCTGTGCAACTTTCGGCTGTAGAGATGGTTTTGTTTTGTTGTTTCAAAAGGTGTCCGACAATTGTCTCTATAGTTTCGTCATCTTCATATCCTACGATGATATCCCCTATTATTTTGGATAGTGAAATTACATTTTCGGCAATAGATGTTTCCAAAAATTCTTTATCGATTCCTTTGGCCGAAAGACGCAATCGCACCCTTCCAGGACTTGGCAAATAAGCTAATTTTATAAAATCAGGCAAATTATTTTCCCAATTTTCGATGCGCTCAGCCACCAAACTTTCTCCTTGACCGTACGTAAGTATTGTTTTGTGAAGGATGTAAGGGCGTTTGTATTCCCGAACTACTTTAGGAATGATTTCGTTTTCGACCAAATATTTCATTTCATAGGGAACACCCGGTAACGAAACAAATACCGTATTTTCTTTTTTCATCCACATTCCCGGTGCGGTACCCACTTTATTATGAAGCACGGTACATTTTGAGGGGACTAAAGCTTGGTCTTTGTTAATTTGAGAAGCTTTTCTGTTCATAACACGTTCGATTAACTCAATCACATGCTCTTCCACTTCTTTATTTACTATTAATTCGTCCCCAAAATAATCGCAAAAAGTTTTCTTGGTAATATCGTCTTTTGTTGGGCCAAGCCCTCCGGTAATCAAAACTAAATCGACCTTGTTTTGAAATTTTTCAAAGGTTTCCAAAATATGCTGTTTACTATCACTGATAGAAATCATTTCATAAATTTCAACACCTATTCTGTCTAATGATTTAGCTATAAAAGCAGAATTCGTATCGACAATTTGCCCTATAAGAATTTCATCACCTATAGTAATTATGGCTGCTTTCATTTTTTTTAGGTTTTTGATTTAGGAATTACTCCAAAATAAATTTTGAAAAGCGAGAACTTATCCCTTCTTTAAAAGCAAGTGCTTTTTTGATTTCAAATGTATTTTTTTTACAAACCAAAGTCTTTTCTCAATTCCTTGACAGCCTCTTCAACCTGGTTCTTAACGCTCTTAAAAGTCTCCTTTATCTCTTTCTTTTCCCCTTCAGCCTTAGTCCAGGCCTCAATCTGAAGAATTTCTTCGAAAGCTATATTCAGCCCAAGTAAATCAAGGCTCGGTTTTACTTTGTGCGCATAAGCATAAGCGTGTTTATGATCTTTCTTCTTGATTCCTTCCTTGATTTCTATTAAATCATCGGGGATTTCCGTTACAAATAATGTGACGATTTGATTTACAAATTCCGAATCGTTGTCTGAAAGTGCGTACACTTTTGCTAAATTGTAATGTAGTGCCATTATTTTATTTTTATACTAAATAGTTTATTTCCTTCCAAAAATCCTTCCAGAACATCTTCAGGCTTCACAACCGCAACACCTTCGGGAGTTCCAGTAAAAACAATATCACCTATTTTTAAAGTGAAATATTCTGAAACGAAAGAAATGAGTTCGTCAATTTTCCATAACATGAGACTAGCATTGCCTTTTTGGACTGTTTTATTATTGTTAGTCAATTCAAAAGTAATATTTTCTAGTGAATTAAATTGTTTTTTGGGTAAAAATTCTCCAATTACAGCTGAACCATCAAACGACTTTGCTTTTTCCCAAGGCAATCCTTTCCCTTTTAATTGATCTTGAACATCACGCGCCGTAAAATCAATTCCCACACTAATTTCATCATAATATTTATGGGCAAACTTGGTGTCAATATGCTTTCCGACTTTACTTATCTTAACAATTAATTCTATTTCGTGGTGAATCTCCTGTGAAAATTCGGGAATTACAAAAGGATGTTGTTTCAGTAAAACTGCCGAGTCTGGTTTCATAAAAACAACAGGTTCTGTAGGCCTTTCGTTTTGCAGCTCTTCAATATGACTGGCGTAATTCCTCCCGATGCAGATGATTTTCATAATTTAGGTATTGGGTGATGGGTATTGGAGTTATCGTCTTGCAGCTTGGCTATGTGGCGGATTAAGGAATCGTAAATTTCGGTTAAACACTTATTTTGCAAGTACAAAACCAACTTTAAATTAAGCCCAAACCCGCCTATTGTCAAACTGCTGTTATGCGTTCGGTTTTTAATTTATTTCTATTTTTCTGTTATTTATTTTAAAATCTATATCCAACTCTTAAATGTAGATTTAATGCTCCTGAACTTTCATTTTTTGCATAACCTTCACTTTTTGCGAAATAATATCTGTATCCTAATCCGATTCCTGTTTCGTAAGTAAAATGTTTGCCAATATTTCGTTTTATTCCCCAAGTTGGTATAATAGAAACTTGATTTACTATATTAACATTGTCATAATTTGATATTGTAAACCAATTTGGATGAAAACTTGTTTTAATTGTCAAAAAGTTTCCGCTATTTCCTGCAATGTTTTTCGATTTCGATTGTCTTTTCTCTAAATTATAATACCAACGAGGTTCTAATGTAATTATAGGTGTCATTAAATATCCAGTTTTAGGATAAAAACTTCCGCCCCAAATTCCAGCATCCATTCCTAATTCTGTTCGTAAGGCAATTTCATTAGTAAGTTTCACTTCTCGATGTGCCCAAATTCCTAAAATTCCTGTTTGAATTCCAAAAGTTGATTTTTCAACACTTGCATTTTGTGCTTTTGTAAAAATTGTAAATAAACAAATAGATAAAGTAATTATCATTTTAGTTGTAATTCTTGTTTTCATAAATTTAATTAGTATTTTGTTAGGGTTATACTTAATTTTTAGATTCAACTTTACGATATACTTTAGGTTTTCTGTCGCTCCAAACTGACACACAACTATTACCTATAACCTATTTTGTATTCAGTTTTCTCAGCTTAATTGCCGTCAGCACTTTCTTTGTGTATAATGGGAAATCCGCATTTTGAATCCAACTGAAGTACCCAGGCTCTGCTTCTAAAACCTTGTCTACTTTTACTCCTTTGTGTTTTCCGAAAGTAAAAATTTCATCGTCATCTTTGTCAAAAGCAATCATCCCTGCAAAATCAGCAATTTTTTTTCGGGTTGTGAATTCCGATAGTAATTTTATATCATTTTCCAATTCCGGATAACGATCTAATTGTGCTTTCATAATTTCGTAGGTCGCCATCGTGTCCGCTTCGGCAGAATGGGCATTTTCAAGACTTTGACCACAATAAAATTTTAATGCTGCGCTCAATGTTCGTTCTTCCATTTTGTGAAAAATGGTTTGCACGTCAACCGAAACTCGATTTTTCATATCAAAATCAACTCCCGCTCGAAGCAATTCTTCTGCCAATAATGGTATATCAAAACGATCTGAATTATAGCCTGCCAAATCTGAATCCTTAATCATTGTATATACTTGAGAAGCCAATTGATTAAAAGTAGGTTCGTTGGCTACTTTTTCATCACTGATTCCATGAATAGCGGTAGATTGAGGTGGAATTGGTATAGTTGGATTGACTAACCAAGTTTTACTTTCTTTATTGCCGTTAGGAAAGACTTTGAAAATTGCAATTTCAACAATTCGATCTTTGGCTACGTCAATCCCAGTGGTTTCTAGGTCGAAAAAACAAATTGGTTTGTTAAGTTTAAGTTCCATTTATAAATTTTAATTCGACAAATATATAGTTGTTGGAGTTACCATTTGTCGATTATTAAAAAAGTTTTGTCTAAAAAGTAAAAAACCCAATCCGTTTATAAAGTGGTTGGGTTTCGAATATTATTACAACTGTGAAAAATTAAAAATCGCTGTCCACGTCAAATGCTTCAAGATAATCTGCAACACGTTTTACAAAATTTCCACCAAGTGCACCATCAACTAAGCGATGATCATAACTGTGCGAAAGGAACATTTTTTGGCGAATGCCTATAAAATCCCCTTCAGGAGTTTCGATTACGGCTGGGACTTTGCGAATGACCCCAAGGGCTAATATTCCAACTTGTGGCTGGTTGATAATTGGCGTTCCGAAAACACTTCCAAAAGTTCCCACATTAGTAACCGTGTAAGTTCCGCCCTGGGTATCATCTGGTTTAAGTTTTCCTGTTTTAGCACGGTTTCCTAGATCATTAACGGCTTTGGCCATTCCTACCAAATTCAATTGATCTGCATTTTTTATAACTGGAACAATCAGATTACCATTCGGTAAAGACGCCGCCATTCCAAGATTGATGTTTTTCTTTTTAATAATGTAATCTCCATCGATAGAAATATTCATCATCGGAAAATCCTTCAATGCTTTGGCGACAGCTTCCATGAAAATAGGGGTGTAAGTCAGTTTCTCACCTTCTCTTTTTTCGAAAGCGACTTTGACCTTTTCTCTCCATTTTACAATATTGGTCACATCAACTTCTAGGAACGATTGCACGTGAGCCGCGGTTTGAATCGAAGCCATCATATAGCCCGAAATCAGTTTTCGCATCCGGTCCATTTCGATAATTTCGTCACCGCCGTTTATAGAAATGGGGTTTGCTTTTTGCCCTTCGAATTCACCAAGTGTGGCTTTGGGTGTAGTTTCGGCAATTGGCTCTTGGCTCTTAGCTCTTGGCTCCGTTTTTTTATGGGCAATAAAATCTAATATGTCATTTTTGGTAACTCTTCCCTCTGTTCCGGTTCCGTTAATGGTTTCTAATTCAGAAAGAGAAACGCCTTCTTCTTTCGCAATATTTTTCACTAATGGAGAAAAGAATTTATCGGAATCGGAGAAATTTGTTGGCGAAGCAACAGATTCCTTAGCATCTTCAATACTTTTTTCAATTGTTGCCACTTCAATCGGAGTACCGACTTCTTGTTTCGCAGTTTCAACAACATTATCACCTTGCGTTTCGATAATGGCAATGGTTTGACCCACTTGAACCAAATCACCTTTTGCAAACAATTGCTCAACTAAAAGCCCTGAAACTTCACTTGGCACTTCACTATCCACCTTGTCAGTGGCTATTTCCACTACAGCTTCATCGGCTTCAATTGTCTCGCCAACTTGTTTCAACCAATTTGTAATGGTTGCTTCAGCAATACTTTCTCCCATTTTAGGAAGTTTCAATTCAAATCTTGCCATATTGTTACCTATGAAGTTGGTTTTTTTTTCTGCTTGCAAAATTAGTAATTATTTTTAGTTTTAGCCCTGAATTGGACAAATATACACGAATTCAAAAATTGCAATTACTAAAAATTGATTACTTCCCCTCTATCAAAACTACTGTTACTTCCTATTAAAAAACGGGATGATTTAGGAAGAATTTTAAAAGAGAGTCCTTTGTTTTTATTCGTTTCAAAAGCGACAATTATATCCTTAAAACTAGTGTAATTTTGATCAAAAATAATCTCCGAATTATTATTTTGAAAAACTAGCTGCGATGCCTTTTGAAGTTGTATTGGACTTCTTAATTTATTTTGCAATTCTTCTCTTAAAAGTTCGTCTTCGGAAACTAAAATATAATTTTCCGGATTTATTTTCTGTTTTGGAGTCCCTTGAAACATTTTAACGAAAGAAAAAAACAGGATTCCAATTTTCATGAAAACGGAGAAGAAAAAGGAAACTTTAAAATGCTTTTTATAGAAAAAATTCATTGCTTCCTGAAAGCGTTTCATGTAAGTTCCATCTTTAACTGTACTTTCCCCTTTATAATGTATGACCGAGGTTCCATCAAAATAATAGTTCGATTTTCCTATTTTTAAAACCCTATACGACAAGTCAATATCATCCGAATACATAAAACAATTCTCGTCAAAACCGCAGATTTCATTATACAAATCCCGTTTCATGACCATAAAAGCACCCACGAGAATATCGACTTTTCCGGTTTCATTTTCTGATAGATGTTTGGCATAATATTTCCCGAAGATTATTGATTTCGGAAAAATTTTATACAAGCCCGTGATTTTGGTAAAAGCAACCCAAGGTGTTGGAATACCCCGTTTACTTTCGGGTAGAAAATTACCCGTTCCGTCGATGAGTTTCACGCCGACAATTCCTAAATGGGGTTGCTTTTTGGCAAAAGCCAACACTTTCGTAAAAGCATCTTCAGCAACAACGGTATCGGGATTGAGAATGCAAATATATTCGCCTTTAGCTTGAGCAACCCCAATGTTATTGCCTTTTGGAAAACCTAAATTTTCCTTGTTCTCAATTAATTTGACGTTAGGAAAACGCTGTTTCATCATGGCACAACTGTCGTCGGAAGAATTATTATCGATGACAATGATTTCTGCGTCAGTGTTTTTTATAGCATTTTCGACACTTAGAACACATTGCTCCAGAAAATAGCGTACATTATAATTGAGAATGATGATGGATAGTTGCATTTTTCAAAGATATATTTTAAGTCCCAAAGATGCAAAGGTTCAGAGTTGTAAAGTCGAAAAATTAAAAGATTGCTTCGTGCCTTGCAATGACTTACTTTTGCAAAAAATTACACTTGTGAATTACTTATCAGTTGAAAATATTTCGAAATCTTTTGGAGAGCGTAGCCTTTTTGAAAACATTTCTTTCGGGATTAATAAAGACCAAAAAATTGCTTTCATAGCCAAAAATGGTTCTGGAAAAACTACCATAATGAACATCATTAACGGTTTTGACGAGCCTGATACTGGGCAAGTAGTGCTTCGAAAAAGTATTCGAATGGCTTTTTTGTCACAAGACAATAAATTACAAGACGAGTTAACTATTGAGGAAAGTATTTTCGCCTCAGATAACGAGAGTTTGAAGGTGATTGAAGCCTACGAAAAAGCATTGGAAAATCCTGAAGATGAAGAAGCATACCAAAAAGCTTTCGACGGAATGGACCAACACAATGCCTGGGATTTTGAAACCCAATACAAGCAAATTTTGTTCAAATTGAAGTTGGAAGACTTTAAATTGAAAGTAAAAAACCTATCGGGCGGACAGAAAAAGCGGTTGTCTCTCGCCATTATTTTGATCAATCGTCCCGACTTGTTGATTCTGGATGAACCCACGAATCATCTAGACTTGGAGATGATTGAATGGCTAGAAAGTTATTTTGCCAAAGAGAATATCACCCTGTTTATGGTTACACACGACCGTTTTTTTTTGGAGCGAGTTTGTAACGAAATAATTGAACTTGACAACGGAAAAATATACCAATACAAAGGCAATTACTCCTATTATTTAGAGAAAAAAGAGGAGCGCATTGCTTCCGAAAATTCGAGTGTAGACAAAGCCCAAAACTTGTTTGTCAAAGAACTGGAATGGATGCGTCGCCAACCCAAAGCCAGAACCTGCAAAAGCAAATCACGTCAGGATGATTTCTACATAATTAAGGAGAAAGCCCAAAGCCGCCGACGGGAAAACGCTGTAGAACTCGAAATCAATATGGAGCGAATGGGAAGCAAGATTATCGAGCTTCACAAAGTCTCCAAAAAATTCAAAGACCATGTCATTTTGGATAATTTCAGCTTCGATTTTCAACGGGGTGAACGCGTGGGAATCATTGGAAAAAACGGAACCGGGAAATCTACTTTTTTAAACTTGATTACCGGAACCATAGCTTTAGACAGCGGAAAAGTGATTAAGGGAGACACCATTAAAGTGGGCTATTATACCCAAAGCGGCATCAACCCAAAACCGGGACAAAAAGTAATTGATATCATCAAGGAATATGGCGAATACATTCCGCTCACGAAAGGGAAAATTATTTCGGCAGGTCAATTATTAGAGCGTTTTCTTTTTGACCGAAAAAAACAACACGATTTTGTAGAGAAACTGAGCGGTGGCGAGTTGAAACGTTTGTATCTATGTACCGTTTTAATCCAAAACCCTAATTTTTTGATTTTGGATGAACCCACGAATGACTTGGATATCGTGACCTTGAATGTTTTAGAAAGTTTCCTTCTGGATTACCCGGGTTGTTTGTTGGTCGTTTCTCATGATAGGTATTTTATGGATAAAATTGTCGATAATTTATTTGTTTTTAGAGGTCAAGGCATAATAGAAAATTTTCCTGGTAATTACTCTGATTTTCGTGCTTATGAAGATTCTATTGAGCCTAAACAGTTGGAAAATTTAAATACCGAAAAACCAAATTGGAAACAAAACAATCCCTCCGGAAATTTAACGTTCAACGAGCAAAAAGAATTTCAAAAAATCGAGAGAGAAATCAAGGATTTAGAGATTGACAAAGCTAAAATCGAACAATTATTTTCTGATGGTAAAGTAGCTGAAAATGAGGTGATGGCTAAAGCCAAAGAATTGGAAAACATCATCACTAAAATTGAGGAGAAAGAGGAGCGATGGTTTGAACTGAGTGCAAAGATTGAAGGTTAAACCAATATTGCGAGAGACTAAGCAATCACATAAAGATCAAGTATCTACTTGTCGTTTTGAAATTACAAAGGAAAATCCATATCCCTTGAAATACCAATAACCGCCAACGAAGAATTTAATTCTGCGCCTACAAATAAGAGCTAAAAAGATAAGTTATAACAAAAAATCGAAGAATTGTAGGACCCGACAGGTTTAAAATCTGTCGGGTCTTTGCATAAATAAAGAGCAAAAAAACACTACAATTTATTAAACTTGAATTTTTGTCCACCAATCGAAGCCTCATACATGAGCCCACCCTTCTGCATGGTGAACACCATAACGCCATTCGTATACTTTACATTCGCCGAGGCGCCTTCTGTAGCGGCCACTGCCGAGACCTGGGCAGAAAATTCGAATCGGCTGTCTTTAAACCGTTCCATTACCTTTTTGGACTCAAAAAAAATCACCTCCCGATATACTTGTGCACCAGCTTGGAATCCAATACTCAGTTGTGACAACTTAGCCAAACCTATCAACTTATTATGTTCATAGACAGCCCCATTGCCTGCCGCCGCCCCTATACCAAATCCCCCCTTACCAACATTTGGAAAGATGACATATCCATACGCTTTTTCAAAAAGCCCTTTCATGAGAGCATCCTTTTCGATAAACTCCGCCTTTACTGCATTACTATCAGCAATAATTTTATTCTTTTTAGAGCTAGATTGTCCGAATAGAGGCGTTATATTGATTACACAAGCCATCACCATTACCCAAATAATATTTAATTTTTTCATGATTAAACGTATTAAATTGTTGTAAAATTTCTTTATTTAAAGATACTTAAAATTTTTCATGTAATAAAAATAACTGATTATCAGTAATATATGTTTTTTAATAGCCGCTATAAAATTCCCTAAAACACAAAGTATATGACTTTAAGGAGCCATAACGTCCACAAACTCTGTTTTGGATTTTTATTTGGGATCTTTTGGCTAATCTGAATAATAGTTTAATTTAGCTACCAATATTTTATCCGTGACTAAGATTCTCTATACTAACCTATAACCATAAATCATGAAAAACAAATTAACGCTAATAAGTATACTACTGCTTTCTTCTATATTTTCCGTATGTTCCCAGTCAAAATCTAAAATTGAACTAAAGGACAATTGGTATTACCTTAACGGACATAAGTTTTTCATCAAAGCCATCGGGTATGAAATTGGTGCCCGTCCGGGACAGCATCCTTATGAAGGAAAACAGAATGACAATCTTGATTTATTGAAATTCGATTTGAAAGTAATCAAAGAAGGCGGATACAACACTATTAGAACCTGGAGCCAATTTTCTGAGGATCAATTAAAACTGGTGCAGCAATCGGGGCTGAAACTGATTATGGGAATAGATGTTAATCCTGAAAAAAATTATGGCGACCCTGCATTCGTAAAGGAATGTATTGAAAAAGTAAAAAAGGTTACGGCTTATGCCAAAAAATACGATTGCATAATTACCTATCTAGTTATCAATGAACCTCAGACAGAACATATTCATCAAGTTTCTGGAATGGCATTTGTAGACCTAATGAAAACTCTAATCGAAAATATTCACAAAGGACATCCGGGAATTCCGGTAACACTTTCGGCAAATGCAATGATTAGTGATTACATGGATGAAAGTTTTTTTGATGTATATGCATACAATTGTTACGATCATAATGAAGCCCAGTCTGCCACCATGGGTTTTAAAGATTACATCAAAGGGTTGAATGACCTGAACGGACTCAACAAACCCTTCATAACCACTGAATTTGGCTACTCGATTTCGCATAAAGGATACGGACGTTATGGTGGCAATACTCTAAAACAACAAAGCGATGGGCTTATTGCAAATTACCGTGACCTTATTGATGCAGGCGCTGTAGGGATGTGCCCATTTTATTATGCCGACGGCTGGTGGAAGGGCGGCGATAAAAATAGTCATGCTTTAGACCAACCAGAAGAATGGTTTGGTTTCTGGGGATACAGCGATTTTAATGATAAATACGGTTCACCGCGCCCCGTTTGGTTTGCCATGCGCGATTACATGAAAGGACTTATTATTAGCCCAAAAAACATTTCAATGCATACCGGCACCACGATACCTTTAGAACTGTATAATGACAAGGAAGTTAAAAAAGTGGTGGTGAAATTTCATGATAAAATAATCTATTCAAAAAACATCAGCAGTGAGGGCTATTTTGCCGACCAACTAACAATTAACCCAGCTGGATTAGAAGATATGGAACTGGCCTTCGAATTTTATGATAACCAAAATAAAATTATTAAAAACGAATCCATTAATATTCTAGCATCAAAAACGGATTTCGAATTGCCAAAATTGACCATCGAGGTAACTCCAGGACAAGATTTAAATGAAGGCAAAATAGCCAGCATAAAAACTAAAATAGAAACCAATGAAAAATTCAAATTAATGGGTGATTTAAAGGTAAGCTACAATACCCACCTTGGATGGGAAGTTGGTCCACAAGGAACTGTTTCAATTAAAGAGCAGTTGGATAAAAAGACAATTACATCCGAAAATTTCTTTACTATACCTGACAATACCTGGGTTGTAAACGCATCAGCGGGTGTTTCGGTTCAATATGGTAAGTTTATCTTTAGAATACACGACCAAAAAATAATATTCAGGGGTAACTGGGCTAAGGAAGTAGGTCGTAAGTAATGAATTACCTGAAATCGGTCAATTATCAAAGTCATATACTTAAGGAAATATAGCAACAAAAAATAATGCAGAAATTAAAATCAGGCACAAACCCAAAACAATCTAAAGACAAAATTTTAGACAGAACAATAACTACGAGGGAAGTGATTTTTTTATTGGCATTTGTATTTTGTTTGTCGCCACTTATAACACCGCCCATAGCACTTTTTATGGGCCTGATAATTGCCCAATTTGTTGGACATCCCTATTTGCACCTCAACCATAAAGCCACACACCTTTTATTGCAGATTTCGGTAGTGGGCCTCGGATTTGGAATGAATGTCAATAATGCGATGAAAGCTGGAAAAGAAGGCATTCTATTTGTCGTAATTTCAATTATCGGAACATTGGTTATTGGTTTTTTTATGGGCAAGCTACTGAAAATAGAAAAGAAAACATCCTATCTGATTTCAGCGGGAACGGCTATTTGTGGAGGCAGTGCCATAGCGGCCATTTCGCCAGTAATAAAAGCGGAGGAAAAACAGATTTCAGTTGCATTAGGCACCATTTTTATTTTAAATTCCATTGCGTTGGTTTTATTTCCTTTAATTGGACATCAATTAGACCTTTCTCAAAATCAGTTTGGCTTATGGTGTTCAATTGCCATACACGACACTAGTTCCGTAGTTGGGGCAGCAAGTAAATACGGTACCGAAGCATTAGAAATTGCGACAACTGTAAAATTGGCAAGAGCTTTATGGATTATTCCCGTGGTCTTTTTATCAATGATATTGTTTAAAAACAAAAACAGTAAACTAAAAATACCCTACTTCATAGGACTGTTTGTACTTGCCATGATGGCCAATACTTATATTCCTTTGGTACAAGAATACAGTAGTTATTTGGTGGCAATTGCCAAAGCAGGACTCACGGTGACCCTTTTTTTAATTGGCTGCGGACTATCAAAAAAAGTATTACAATCTGTTGGCATAAAACCATTATTGCAAGGTGTCGTACTTTGGCTCCTCATTTCAATGGTAGCATTATGGATGGTGATGCATTTAGCACGATAACAAACCAAATGCTAATTGATTTAAAAAACGGATAATACAATCCTTTTTATAGGAAACTCATGCTAAATCAAAACAAATATTTATATTTGAACCAAATTATAAAAGACTATTTACAAGATTCCAAAATAGGAAGTTATTTTACCTAAACTACAAACATTACACATAAACCATGAAAAAATCTACTAAAATTTTCTTACTTAAATCATTTGCCTTACTTATTTTCTCTATTGGAACATCAATGAATGCTCAGACATTTGTAAAACATTACGATCATGTCTTAAAAAAAGATCGAATAAATAATGAAATCGGAAAATTAGAAGAAATAAACCTAAAAGTGATCTTTAGCGGCAATGACAAAGGAGATATCGTATTTTATTTTGACTCTTCCGAAACTGCAGAAAGATATTATAAAACAGGAACTATCAAAGAAGGCGTTTCAAAAGACGGTCTTAAATACAGATACATCACAACCAATTCAGAAGACGGAAATAAAGTAATTATGCAATTGTTTGACAATGGAATATTTAGAGTTCACTCTCAAGATTACACCATGGAATACCAAGAACAATCCAATTAACGCACCCAATAGACATCATGTTCTGACAAAACCAAAAAAATTCGGATTTTGTAAGAAGGTGTTACCCCATAAAAACCACAACTAGTTGTGGTTTTTTTATTTCTTAAATTGTCTAGTCCTAGCAAAACACTCTAAAATTTGCGAATCTTGTAACTTTTGACTTTAAGACATTGGACATTGCACTATTATCTTATTATCTTCGCACTCCTAATTTGAAACTTTTTATGTTATTCCAAATAAAAGCCTATCTCAAATTTCTCTGGAACTCCAAAAACGAACACGCCGTGCATTCGCCTTTTGTGTTTCATTTGGTAACCAAATGTTTTTATGACCGAAAATTGAAACCCGAATATCAAGTTCTAAAAAATTATCGAAATTCACTTTTAGAAAACAAAAACACAATTGAAGTAACTGATTTTGGAGCTGGTTCAAAAGTTTTCAAATCCAATTCAAGACAAATCTCAAAGATTGCTAAAACCGCTGGAATCACCCAAAAACGCGCTGAATTACTGTTCCGAATTACAAATTATTTTCAGCCAGAAAGTGTTTTGGAAATTGGAACTTCATTGGGATTGGCCACTTCTGCCCTAGCATCCGGAGATCCAAAGGCAAAAATAACAACATTGGAAGGTTGTACGGAAACCGCAAAAATAGCTCAGAATCAATTGCAAAAATTTAATATCAATAATGTAGAATCTGTTGTGGCAGAATTCAATAATTATCTGCAAGTCTGCAATCTGAAATCTGAAATCTGCAATCTAATATATTTCGACGGCAACCATTCCAAAAAAGCGACCTTGGATTATTTCGAAATTTTATTACCAACAATTACCAATGAAACAATTTGGATTTTTGATGATATCCATTGGTCAAAAGACATGGAAGAATCCTGGGAAATAATCAAAATCCATCCGAAAGTTTCCGTTACCATTGATACTTTTCAATGGGGATTGGTTTTTTTTAGAAAAGAACAAGAAAAAGAGCATTTTGTGATTCGGATTTAATTAAACCAAAAAAAATACTTTTTCGGAAGAATTAAAATTAGCGAAAAATTCCTTACAAGCCTCTGGATATACTACTCTGTTCAAATATTTATTATCCTTTTAATTGGGTAATTTTTTTTTACATTCAAAACAATATGAAGAAAATGTTATTGAAATATAATTTAATATATCCTTAATGTTATAGTGATGTTATTGAACCTCAAAAAAATGAAGGTTTAATGTATTTATATTTAATATTTTAATAACTTTTTGTTACGACCATAATCTAAAGGAGAGTTTAGTTTTGCGACTCACAATAAAAACTAAATATGAAAAAACTAAACATTAAACAAACAATGTTATTTATAATGTTGTTGTTTTGCTCCTTTTCAGAAGGACAGACCTTATTACATTATTGGAATTTCAATACCAATACATCCGTTAGTGCTATAACGACGCCTTCGCAAACAAGTATTTCAGGAGCATCTTTATCAGCTGCTATTTCAGGAACTAGTGCCATTAATTTTACAGGGGGAACTGGACAAAATTTTAGTGTTTTGAATTTGAATACTCAAAACTCGGACGCATCTGGAACACATTTGAGATTTGACAATCCTATTGGTAGTTCATTAGTATTTGCATTGCCAACTACAGGTTATGAAAATGCAATAATGAAATTTGCAACTCGTCGCTCTGGTTCTGGAGCTGGAACACAAGTTTGGTCGTATTCTACAGATGGAACGACTTATACTTTTTTTGCAAATGTAACTCCAAATGATGCAGATCCAGTATTAGCAACTTTAGATTTTTCTTCAATAAGTGCTGCTGATAATAATCCTAACTTTAAACTTAAAGTTGAATTTCAACAAGGAGGTGGTGGAACTGCTGGTAACAATCGTTTTGATAACTTTACTGCCGAAGGTACTCTTCTTTCAGGTTCGGACATTACTACGCCAACAGTTACTTTTCTTCCTTTAAATGGCGCATCGAATGTAATTGCTTCAATAAATCCAACAATATCATTCAATGAAAGTGTTCGATTACTTAATAATGATGCTATTACAAATACAAATATAGATTCCGTTGTTGAAGTAAGATTAAATGATGCTTCAGGAACTTTGGTGCCATTTGATGCTACTTTTGCGTCAAACAAAATAACAATTGTACCGACTACAGCTTTATCTGCAAGTCAAACCTATTATATTGCTTTGTTAGCAAACACTATAGAGGATTTAGGTGATAATGCCATTACAACTTTACAAACTACCACTTTTACTACTGCAAAGCCTACTGTTACACTTTCGGTGAGTTCTAACTCAGGTACTGAAGTTGGAACAACTTTAATAACTATTACGGCTACGGCTGATGTTGCTGTCAATGGAGATCAAACTTTAAATTTAGGCGTAACTGGAACTAATATTACTGCTGGAGATTATTCTTTAAGCAATACTGTTATTACACTATTAAGCGGTCAAACATCAGGAAGTGTTACTTTCACTGTTGTTAACGACGTTTTGGTTGAAGGTTCGGAAATTGCTAGTTTATCTATAAGCAATCCATCAGCAGGTATTGCGGTTGGCTCTACAAATACGCAGACTATTACCATAAGCGATAACGACACTGCATTAAATATAGATCTTTCTACTTATGTTAGAGTAGGACGTTATGATTTGCCAGAACCTACACGAACTGCGGCACCAACGAATAACCTACTGTGCCAAGAGGCATCGGCAGTAACTTATAATTGGGACACAGATACGTTGTTTATTACTGCCGATGGTAGTACTTCTATTACTCAAGTATCAAAAACAGGACAATTAATTGATACTATGACAATGGCTCAAGGTAGCAGTCCACAAGGAACTGATTTTTATGATACCGAAGGACTTACTTATATAGGTAATGGTCAGTTCGTAATGAGCGAAGAGCGCGACCGACAGTTGGTTAAGTTTACTTATGCTGCGGGAACTACTCTTTCTAGAGCCAATTCACAAACGGTAAAAATCGGGACTTTCGTTCCTAATACTGGAACAGAAGGATTATCTTATGATCCATTGACTGGTGGTTATATCGTTTTAAAAGAAATAACACCTATCGGAATTTTTCAAACAGATGTTGATTTTAATGCTGGAACAGCTACAAATGGGTCGGCTACAACAGAGAACTCTACCAATCTTTTTGATCCAGCTTTGCTAGGTTTTTCAGATGTAGCAGATGTTTTTGCTTTATCTAATATACCAGCACTAAACGGACAATCTTTATATAATAACTTATTGGTATTGGGACAAGAAAATGCCAAAGTAGTCAATATTGACAGAAGCGGGGTTATTGTTAATAGCCTAACCATAGTTTCTGATGCTGGAAATCCTTTAGATGTTGCTTCTCAACAGCACGAAGGATTGACTATGGATAGAGAGGGTAACTTATATATTGTAAGCGAAAACGGTGGCGGTACAATTGATTACCCACAACTTTGGGTTTATGCCCCTTCTACAGTTCCAAATCAAGCGCCAACTGCAATTGCTTTAACAAATACAACTACTGCTATTTTAGAAAATTCTAACACTACCGCAGCTATTAAAGTAGCAGATATTACTGTGACTGATGACGGATTAGGAATAAATACCCTAACATTATCTGGGGCAGACGCAAATTCTTTCCAAATAACAGGGTCAAGTTTATACATCAAACCAGGAACTGTAATTGATTTTGAAACTAAAACAAGTTATAATGTTACCATTAATGTTGACGATGCAACAATTGGAAATACGCCTGATGCTTCAGTTAATTATGTCTTAGATGTAACGGATGTTTTAGTTGAAACAACTCCAATTGTTTCTGTAAGTATTACCGAAGCAGCTTCTTGGTCGAGCAGCACAACAACTGTTGCTGCAGATTGGTTTGAAGTAACTAATAATGGTAATGCCGCTCTAGATATCTCGGGTTGGAAAGTAGATGATAGTTCTAATTCTTTTACAGCAGCTTTAGCCTTAACAGGTATTACAAGCATTGCTGCTGGCGAATCTGTAATTTTCTTGGAAACAAGTGCTACAAATGCAGCCACTATTATTGCTAATTTTAAAACGACTTGGTTTGGTTCTAATGTACCAGCAGGTTTACAAGTAGGATCTTATACTGGAACCGGAATAGGATTAGGCACAGGAGGTGATGCCGTTAATTTATTTGATTCAAGTGGAGTAGTTAAAGCTAATATATCATTTGGAGCTGCAGCTACAAATTATACATTTAACAATGCTGCAAGTCTAAATAATAGTGTTGTAACAACATTGAGTCAAGTAGGAGTAAATGATGCATTTGCTGCAGCGAATGATACAGTTCAAATTGGTTCGCCAGGTACTGTTGGACGTTTGTTTATTTCTGAAGTGGCTCCTTGGTCTAGCGGAAACAGCCCAGTGGGTGCTGATTGGTTCGAAGTAACCAATACTAAAGCCGTAGCGGTTGATATTACAGGTTGGAAAGTAGATGATAATTCACAATCACCTGCAGCAGCTGTAGCCTTAAACGGAATTACTAGCATTAATCCGGGGGAATCTGTGATATTTATGGAAACTTCAGATTTGGCAGGTAAAACAACTGCTTTCTTAAATAATTGGTTTGGATCAAACCCTTCGTCAGATTTGAGAATAGGAAATTATACAGGAACAGGTATTGGTTTTGGAACGGGTGGTGATCAAGTAAATTTATACAATGGTGTGACTAGCACACCTGTTACTTCCGTTTTATTTGGAGCCTCTCCGACGGTTGCTCCATTTACTACTTTTGATAATTCAATTGGACAAAACAGTTTGGTTACTCCAATTTCTCAATTTAGTGCAGTAGGAGCTAAAGGTGCTTTCATTGCAGCCAACAGTATTACAGAAATTGGTTCGCCAGGTACAATTGTTACTGCTTCATGTCCAACCATTACTGCAACAGCTACTCCAGCATCTTCGTCAGTATGTGTAGGAGCTACAACTACTGCATCTGTAACTGCAACAGGAGGTACTACTCCATATACCGTAACAGGAAGTTCTTTAA
Source organism: Flavobacterium psychrophilum (assembly GCA_945872245.1). Classification (GTDB taxonomy): domain Bacteria; phylum Bacteroidota; class Bacteroidia; order Flavobacteriales; family Flavobacteriaceae; genus Flavobacterium; species Flavobacterium psychrophilum_T. The sequence goes on along the minus strand of CAMBZB010000013.1, from coordinate 7,161 downwards.
CAGTAGGTGCTGGTACTTATAATTATACTATTACCGATGCTAAAGGTTGTACAGCTACAACTTCGGTTACAATTAACGGAACAGCAGTATCAGAAAATGTAACTAATATTACAGTTTGTGATACGTACACTTGGAATGGAACTACATATACAACTTCAGGATTGTACACTGGTATAACTACAAATTGTGTAACTGAGAAATTGAACTTGACTATTACACCAAGCTCAATTAATACAACTGAAATTTCTGCTTGTGATAGTTATACTTGGAATGGTATTACTTATACAACTTCAGGATTGTACACTGGTACAACTACAAATTGTGTAACTGAGAAATTAAACTTGACTATTGTTCCTTCTCCTAAAGCAGGAACTAGTGGTACACTTAACGTAACAACTGGTACAGTACCTACAAACGCTCAATTATTTGCAGCCTTAACAGGAGCAGATGCTGGTGGAACTTGGACTAATTCAGGTTTGGTTTATACCTATACTGTTGCTGCAATAGCTCCTTGTACTGTAGCTGCAACAGCTACTGTAACAGTATCAGAGTCAATTCCTACTGCATTGAGTTTCTGTAAAGGAGCTACAGTTGCTGACGCTGTATTAGATTCAAGCTTGAAATTTTATAAAACATCGGCAGCAACAGCACCAGTTTTATCATCAACAACTGCTTTGACTTCAGGTACATATTATGCTACTCAAACAGTAGGTACAACAGTAAGTCAAAAAACTCCTGTAACTATTACAGTAAATGCTTTACCAGTTACACCATTGACTTTAACATCATTAGATGCTAAAAAAATCTGTAAATACATTGATTCAGATACTCCAGTATTATTTTCTGCTACTCCAACAGGTGCTTATTCTTACATCTGGACTACTACAATCAGCGACATTGAAGAATCGGATATAACAAATGATGGTGATTCTGCTTTTATAAGTTTTAAAAATGTAAGCAAAACACCAGGAGCTATTGGTTCAGTGAAAGTACAAATACAAGATGCTAACGGTTGTATTTCTTTACCAAGAGCTCTTGCTTTGACTACCGCAGTACCTACAGCGCCAACTTCATTAGTTATGACAAGTGCTAATAGTACACCTCATTTTAAAGGAATAATAACTCCTGCAGTTGAAGAACCTGCAACCCCTGCAGTCTATGGTCTTGTAGGACTTAACTCTCTTGTTAAAATCACTAAAGTAGGTCCTTATATGGGAACTGAAACGGTATTCACTTTGACAGCTGCAGAGTCTCCTACAGCAGCTAGCTATGCTTGGACATTGCCTGAGGGTGTGAATCCGATAGGTGATGTTACAGGAAATGTAATTGATGTTACATTCGATGGTGCTGAACTTAAAACAATTGGAGCTTTACCAATTGTGGTTCAAGCAGTAGGTGGTTGTGGATCATCTACAGCTAGAACATTGACATTGGCCAGAGCCGTACCAAGCGCTCCAACGAAGTTAGTATTAACTGATGAAGCTATTGCTTTAACTTCTACAGTAACTACTAAAGTAGTGACTAAAGTAGGGCCATACACAGGAAAATCAACACCATTGACATTGACCGCTACTCCGTTTACCACTCAAGGAGGTACTGCTACTTCGTATGCTTGGATACTTCCAGCAGGTGTAAATTGTGAGACTAGCAATAACCCTACAACGGTTAAAGTTAAATCAACGGTAAACACTGGAACGGAATTAGAGCCTATTTATTTGATCGAAGATGTTGCTGCTATTGCTACTGCATCAAGCACTATCACAATTAATTTTGATGATGTTCTACCAGGAGTAACTTCATTACCAATAAAAGTATTTGCAGTAAATGGAGCTGGAAATTCAATAGCCAGACCATTAGCACTAACAGCGGCTGTACCAGCTACACCTGCCATAGTTGGAAGTGGTGGAAATGGAACAGCTACTCAATTTGGTTCTTGTAGTACTAAAACCTATACTGCTACTTTAATCCCAGGGGCTACTTACAATTGGACAGCTCCAGGAGGAACAATTACTCAAACAGGAAATGTTATTGTGGTTAATTATTCAGCTACGTCAGTACCTTTATTAGGAACTTCAACAGTAACTTGTTCTGCAACTAACGGAACAGGCACTAGTGGTATAAAATCACTTAATGTGAAAAGAATAGCTTGTACAAGTACAAGACTTGCACCAGAAGCAGCGACTACTGAAAAATTCAGCGCGGTGGCGTATCCAAATCCATCTACAGAAGGATTCAGAGTTAAATCTAGTAATGGAAAATCATTTGGAGTACAGGTGTATGACATGTTAGGTCGTTCAATCGAACAACGTCAGATCTCATCTGATGCTCAAATAGGGTCTAACTATGCTAAAGGGGTTTACAATGTGATTGTAAACCAAGGAGCAAACGTGAAAACGCTACGAGTGATTAAAAGATAATCCGGTTTTAAATAATTCTAAAACGCCTTTTCAGAAATGAAAAGGCGTTTTTTTTAAACTTAGATTCCATTGTTAATGCAAGTTTTTGAAGTGGTTTAAACTATTTTATTAAGATTTAAAATTGTTTACATTTGTTTTAACAATATTGGATAGGTGTTGTCCAACAACTTGATAATTATAAAAAACTTAATCTATAATAAAAAATGACAAAACCGCTCATTAACATAAAAAATATCAAGCGAGATTTTGTTCTTGGAAATGAAATTGTTTGCGTGCTAAAAGGGATTGATTTAGAAATAAAAAAAGGCGAATATGTAGCACTTATGGGTCCTTCCGGTTCCGGGAAATCAACTTTAATGAACCTTTTAGGTTGTTTGGATACACCCACTTCAGGAAATTATATTTTAAATGGAAAAGACGTCAGCCAAATGAGCGACAATGAATTGGCCGAAATTAGAAACAAAGAAATTGGCTTTATCTTTCAAACCTTCAACCTTTTACCTAGAACCTCTGCGCTCGATAATGTAGCTTTACCCATGATTTACGCTGGTTATTCCAAATCTGAAAGGAGAGCAAGAGCGACTAAAGTTTTACAGGAAGTAAATTTAGGAGACCGAATGAATTTTCAACCCAATCAGCTTTCGGGAGGACAAAGGCAAAGAGTCGCAATAGCCAGAGCCTTGGTCAACAAGCCTTCTATTATTCTTGCTGATGAACCTACGGGGAATTTGGACAGCAAAACTTCCGAAGAAATCATGAAACTTTTAAAAGAAATTCACGATAAAGGGAACACCATAATTGTGGTCACACACGAGGAGGAAATCGCTGCCCATGCCAAAAGAATCATTCGTTTGCGTGATGGAATAATAGAAAGTGATACCATTACAATTAACAATTGATAATTATCAATTATCAATTATCAATTATCAATTAAATGAAAATATACACTAAGACCGGGGATAAAGGAACCACATCCCTTTTCGGTGGAACACGAGTTCCTAAAGACCACATTCGCATAGAAAGTTACGGAACGGTTGACGAATTGAATTCCTATATTGGGTTGATTCGTGACCAAGAAATGAATCCGCATTACAAAACAATATTGATAGAAGTTCAAGATCGATTATTCACCGTTGGTGCCATTCTAGCTACTCCGCCTGAAAAAGAAGTAAAGAAAAACGGGGAATTGCGTTTGCAAAAACTAGGAATAGTGGAAGGTGACATCGAATTGCTCGAAAAAGAAATTGACAGTATGGAAGAAGCCCTTCCGCCAATGACCCATTTTGTTTTACCGGGCGGACATACCACGGTGTCATATTGTCATATTGCTCGATGCGTTTGCCGACGTGCAGAACGCTTGGTGGTACATTTAGACCATAACGAACCTGTTGCCGAAATCGCAATTATATACTTGAACCGACTTTCTGACTACCTATTTGTGTTGGCACGAAAGTTGTCAAATGATTTGAATGCTGAGGAAATAAAATGGATTCCAAGAAAGTAACCAGGTCGCAGATTTCAGGTTACAGAAGGCAGAATTCAAATATTTTAGACAACAGATTTGCAGTAATTCAAATAAATTTTCCTGCTACCAATCTGAAATCTGTAACCCGAAATCTGCTGTCTAAAAAAACGTTCTTAACTTTAATTAAAAATAAATGATTTTTTACTTGTCTTTTTCAGTAAAAAATTTATTTTTGCACAAAACTAAACAGACATAAAGATGTATTGGACATTAGAACTAGCATCCTACCTAAGTGATGCGCCGTGGCCTGCTAACAAAGATGAACTTATCGACTACGCTATTAGAGCTGGGGCCCCGCTAGAAGTAGTGGAAAACCTACAATCTATAGAGGATGAAGGGGAGATATATGAATCGATGGAGGAAATTTGGCCGGATTATCCTACTGACGAAGATTATCTTTGGAATGAGGATGAATATTAAAAAAAATATCAAGAAAAAAGTCTCAAAAGAGGCTTTTTTTTTGTTTAAATTTACGCACATTTACAAATAGAAATACAAACACAATATGAGTTTCATAAATAGCATCATCAAAGCCTTTGTGGGTGATAAATCGCAAAAAGACGTCAAGGCTTTACAACCTTATTTAACCAAAATTAAAACGTTTGAAAGCAGTCTTATTGCATTGTCAAATGACGAACTACGAGCAAGAACCGTCTTTTTTAAAGAAAAAATAAAACAAGCCCGTGCCGAGAAAGATGCGAAAATTGCTTCTCTTCAGTTAGAAGCAGAAAACGTGGAAGATATCGATAAACGCGAAGACATATACGTAGCTATTGATGCGTTGGAGAAAGAAGCATACGATATCTCGGAAAAAACATTGATGGAAATCCTGCCTGAAGCCTTTGCCGTAGTCAAAGAAACGGCAAGACGATTCAAAGAAAACACGCAAATACAAGTAACTGCAACTACTAAAGACCGAGAGCTATCGGCTTCGAAAAGCTATATTACACTTGACGGAGATAATGCAATTTGGTCTAATTCCTGGAATGCTGCCGGTAAGCAAATCACATGGGATATGATTCACTATGATGTCCAATTGATTGGCGGAATGGTTTTGCATGAAGGAAAAATTGCCGAAATGCAAACGGGTGAAGGAAAAACATTAGTGGCTACTTTGCCACTTTATTTGAATGCTTTAACCGGAAACGGCGTGCATTTAGTAACCGTGAATGATTACTTAGCGAAACGTGATAGTACCTGGAAAGCACCTTTATTCGAATTTCATGGTTTAACCGTGGATTGTATAGATAACCACCAACCCAATTCGGAAGGCAGAAAAAAAGCGTATGACTCTGATATTACTTACGGAACGAATAACGAATTTGGTTTCGATTATTTGAGGGATAATATGGCGCATTCGCCAGATGATTTGGTACAACGAAAACACAATTATGCGATTGTTGATGAGGTCGATTCTGTTTTGATTGACGATGCCCGTACGCCATTGATTATCTCAGGTCCAGTACCACAAGGAGATCGTCATGAATTTAACGAATTGAAGCCAAAAATTGAAAACTTAGTGGCACTACAAAGACAATTGGCTAATGGTTTTCTGTCAGAAGCTAAAAAATTAATTAAGGAAGGCAATACTAAAGACGGCGGTTTTTTATTATTGAGAGCTTACAGAAGCTTACCAAAAAACAAGGCATTGATCAAGTTTTTGAGTGAAGAAGGAATTAAACAATTGCTTCAAAAAACTGAAAATTCTTATATGCAGGACAACAACCGCGAAATGCCAAAAGTGGATGAAGCCTTGTATTTTGTTATCGAAGAAAAAAACAACCAAGTAGAATTAACAGATAACGGAATCAAATTCCTTTCGGGAGATACAGACAGTGATTTCTTCGTTTTGCCGGACATTGGAACCGAAATTGCCGCCATTGAAAAGAAAAAATTATCCAAAGACGCAGAAGCAGAAGAAAAAGAAAAATTATTCCAAGATTTCGGCATCAAAAGCGAACGTATTCATACTTTGACACAACTTTTAAAAGCCTACACGCTTTTCGAAAAAGATGTAGAATATGTAATCATGGACAACAAAATTATGATTGTCGATGAGCAAACGGGTCGTATTATGGATGGCCGTCGTTATTCTGATGGTTTACACCAAGCCATTGAAGCCAAAGAAAGCGTTAAAATCGAAGACGCCACCCAAACATTTGCAACAGTAACACTTCAGAATTACTTCAGAATGTACAGCAAATTGGCCGGTATGACGGGAACTGCAGTTACTGAAGCGGGTGAGTTATGGGAAATATACAAATTGGATGTGGTAGAAATCCCTACTAACAGACCCATGGCTAGAAAAGACAAAGAAGATTTTATCTATAAAACTACTCGTGAGAAATTCAATGCCGTAATAGAGGATGTAACTGAATTATCAAAAGCAGGAAGACCTGTTTTGATTGGAACCACTTCAGTAGAGATTTCTGAATTATTGAGCCGAATGTTGAAAATGCGCGGTGTTGCCCACAACGTTTTGAATGCAAAAATGCACAAACAAGAGGCACAAATCGTGGAAGAAGCCGGAAAACCGGGCGTTGTAACCATTGCTACCAATATGGCGGGTCGTGGAACGGACATCAAACTTTCTGCTGAGGTAAAAGCAGCAGGTGGTTTGGCAATCATTGGTACAGAACGTCACGACTCGCGTCGTGTGGATCGTCAGTTACGTGGTCGTGCCGGTCGTCAAGGAGACCCAGGAAGTTCTCAATTTTATGTTTCCCTTGAAGACAATTTGATGCGTTTGTTTGGTTCTGAAAGAGTCGCGAAGGTGATGGACAGAATGGGACTGCAGGAAGGTGAAGTTATCCAACATTCGATGATGACCAAATCTATCGAAAGAGCGCAGAAAAAAGTAGAAGAAAACAACTTTGGTGTACGTAAGCGTTTATTGGAATATGATGATGTTATGAATGCACAACGTGAGGTGGTTTACAAACGTCGTCGTCACGCTTTGTTTGGAGAACGCTTGAAATTGGATATCGCTAATATGTTGTATGATACTTGTGATTTAATCGTGGGCGACAATAAAGCGGCAAATGATTTCAAAAACTTCGAATTTGAATTGATTCGCTATTTCTCTATCACTTCTCCAGTTTCTGAAAGTGATTTCAATAAATTGACGGAAATCGAATTGACCGGAAAAGTATATAAAGCAGCTTTAGCGTATTATTCTGAAAAAACTGAACGCAGCGCGAGAGAAGCTTTTCCTATCAT
>CAMBZB010000012.1 GCA_945872245.1 Flavobacterium psychrophilum | reverse complement strand
CGCCTCAATAAATTCTGATTTATCGACACCTCCAGAAATTGGATTAACAACCAGCAATACATTATTTTTCAAGGTTTTACTTCTTTTATCTACTAAATTTAAGTAATTTTAAGTACACTTCAAAATTTCAAATTCATGAAGCCTATTTTAAAATTATACCGAGGTTATGCCAATGAACAGGAATTAATAGTGATGGGGCATGTTTTCAAACCAACGAATAGAAAGGAATATGACTTTCAGAAAAAAAAATTCGAAAACGCCTCTTCAATTATCCGTTTATTCAGATTGAAAACAGAGTCTAATGCAGATGTATATTTAGAACACGACAATACAACCATCCATACCAAAACACTAGAAGATGGGTATTTTAAATTTTGCGTGCCTCTCCATAAAGAGGTAGGATACGGTTGGATTGATTATCAGGTTAATATTATTCATGGCAACGAAACCATAGTGAGAACGGAAAGTTATATTCGTCCAAAAAGGGAAAATCTCGGTGTTATTTCAGATATTGACGATACTTTTTTGGTCTCTTACACCGAAAATCCCTTGAAAAAATTATATCATTTATTGTTTAGAAATGTGAACAACCGAAAAGTTTATGAAGATGTTGTCCCTCATTATCAAGCCTTGAGTAATGCCGGAAGAACAGGCGGCGAGGAACAAAACGCCTTTTTTTATGTTTCTAGCAGCGAATGGAATTTGTATCGTTTTATAGTGCAATTTACAGAAATTCACCAACTGCCAAAAGCCGTTTTATTACTCAAGGATATTAAATCCCATCTTGGTGATTTTTTCCGGACCGGAAGAGGCGGTCATAACCATAAATTTGAAAAAATAAAACACATTCTTGAATTTTATCCAAATTTAAAATACATTCTAATGGGTGATGATTCTCAACACGATCCTTTTCTTTACGAAGCCATTTGCAAAATTTTTCCAGTCACAGTAAAAGCGGTTTACATTCGAAAAACGGGCAAAAAAGAGAAAAAAAAGGTTTCAGTTGCATTGAAAAATATAGAAAGTTTGGGAATTTCGGTTTGTTATTTTACCCATAGTAGTGAAGCGATTGAACATTCTAAAGCAATCGGACTGATTTCATAAATTAAGCATTATCGATTTCTTCCTGAACGATTTCCCAATCTAAAAGTAATTGGTCCAATTCAGCTTTTTTCTTGTTGTAAGCCATGAAAAATTTAGCATCCTCAATGTGTTTGTCGTAATTGGATGCAAGCATTTTGTCATCCTGCTGAATGTCTCTTTCCAATTGCTTGATTTGACTTTCTACCTTACTCAATTTATTTTGAAGCGCTTTCCCTTTTTTCTGCTCTTCATAAGAAACTTTGTTGCTCTCTTTTGGCGCTGCCGCTTTCAAAGTGTCTTTTTTCTCGACTTCACGCATGTTTTCTAAATTGCGTTGCTCCAAGAAATAATTGATGTCGCCTAAATATTCTTTAATTTTTTGGTCCTTGAATTCGTAAACTAAATTTGACATCCCTTGCAAAAAATCCCTGTCGTGAGAAACTAAAAGTAATGTTCCTCCAAATTTTTGCAAAGCGGCTTTCAAGACATTTTTGGATTTAATGTCCAAATGGTTCGTTGGTTCATCCATCAACAGCACATTGATAGGCTGTAATAGTAGTTTACACAACGCCAAACGATTTCTTTCCCCCCCTGAAAGGACTTTTACCTTTTTTTCAACATCATCCCCGCGAAACAGAAAAGACCCCAACATATCGCGCACTTTCATACGGTTGGTATCCATTGCTGCATCTTCCATGGTTTGCAATAATGTGATTTCGCCGTCAAGGTATTCTGCCTGATTTTGGGCAAAATAGCCCAATTGTACATTATGCCCTAATTTAATGGATCCTTGAAATTCAAATTCGTCAACAATTGCTTTGATAAAAGTGGACTTTCCCTGCCCATTTTGCCCAACAAAAGCAATCTTACTGCCACGTTCAACTAACAGATTAATGTCTTTTAGAATCGTTTTGTCACCATATTTTTTAGTTACATCCTCTGCTTCAATAACTACTCTTCCCGGCTCTTTTGAAACTGGAAAAGTAATATTCATCACGGAGTTATCATCTTCATCGACTTCGATCCGTTCGACTTTATCTAATTTCTTGATTAAAGATTGCGCCATCGAAGCTTTAGAGGCTTTCGCACGGAATTTCTCAATTAACTTTTCAGTTTCCTCAATTTTTTTGGCTTGGTTTTTTTGGGTAGCCAATTGCTTTTCGCGGATTTCATGTCGCAATTCCAAGTATTCAGAATAAGGTTTATTGAAATCATAGGCTTTACCGAGGGATATTTCAATAGTTCTATTGGTTACATTGTCCAAAAACATTTTATCGTGGGAAACAATCACGACAACCCCAGGATAATTGCGCAAGAAACTTTCTAACCAAATAATACTTTCAATATCTAGGTGATTCGTAGGCTCATCTAAAAGCAAAACGTCGTTTGCCTGCAATAATAACTTGGCTAATTCAATTCGCATTCGCCATCCACCCGAAAAAGTTTCGGTTTGATTGTCAAAAACTTCTCTTTTGAAACCCAATCCCAAAAGTATTTTCTCCGTGTCACCCACATAGTTATAGCCTCCTAACAATTCAAAACGATGGGTATAATCGGATAAATCTTCTATAATTTGGCTATACCCGTCACTTTCATAATCCGTTCGAGTAACCAACTGATGGTTGATTTCCTCCAATTTTTTCTCTACAATTTTAATATCCGTAAATGCTTCATAGGCTTCTTCAAGTACCGTTCTTCCTTGTTCGAAATCAATATCCTGACGCAGGAAACCCATCCGAACTTCTTTTTCCTGAGAAATAACACCCGAATCAGGTGCGAAATCTTTCGCCAAGATTTTGAGCATCGTAGATTTTCCCGCTCCGTTTTTCCCAACAAGTCCCACTCGGTCTCCGGCACCCAATCGAAAAGTAACTTCTTCAAATAAATAAGTTCCTCCAAAAGAAACGGATAAATTATGTATATTAAGCATTTATTGTGTTTTGTATTTGTAAATTTGTAGCTCCAAAAAAGGAAAAAGTAATTTTTTTGCAAATGTTAAAAAAAGGATCCAAATTAAATAGCATTTTAACAGGAACTTGTCCTAGATGTCAGAATGAGAGTATGTATTTGGATAAAAATCCCTTACATTTTTCGAAATTGATTAAAATGCACGAAAAATGCAGTCATTGCGGTTTGAGATATGAAATTGAGCCTTCCTTTTTTTATGGGGCTATGTATGTCAGCTACGGATTAAATGTAGCGCTTAGTATTGCAACCTTCATCGTTTCTTATCTTATTCTTGATTCCAGTATAAAAACCTCTTTTATCGCTATCGTTGTTGCCAATATTCTTTTATTTCCTTTTGTGTTGAGATGGTCTAGGAATATTTACATCAATATGTTTGTATCTTTTGACAAGAAATTCAGAAAATAAGCTAACTTTTTTTGGCAAACCTTTTAATATCAACAAATCTATCTAGTGGTTTTTGATATTCGATATTTTCGAATAATGCTTTTGCCATTGCTGGTCCTAGCACAACGCCACGAGTTCCCAAGCCATTAAGAATGTGTATCGAATTGTGGTGTTCATAGGTTCCAATCAAGGGTTTTCTGTCCTTTACTGTCGGTCGAACGCCAGCATGATGTTCCATAATTTCAAAATCACAAGTGATGATCTCCTTAATTCTTTGCACTAATTCATTTTTTCCCGCTTCAGTAAGCAAAGCTGTTTTGTCGTCCCAATTGTATGTGGCTCCAATTTTGAATAAATCATTTCCAAGAGGCAAAATATACAGACTGGTGTTTAGGATAACGTCTAAATCAAGGAGGGGTGCTTTTATGATAAGCAACTCCCCTTTTGTTCCGTCTAAAGGCAAATGTTGAAAATAAGGATTGGCGTGCATGCCAAATCCCTCCGCAAAAATGATGTGCCTTGCCTGAATATCCTTATATCGAATTCCATCCGTTTCTTCCTGTAAAAGCCCATAATCAAAAGATTCCTCCAAGAAGAGTTGGTTTGTTATGAGGTAGTTTTTATACTTCTCCAAAAGCAATGCGGTGTCGACATAACCCGTTTGTAAAACCTCTCCATATCCAAAAGGAGAATCTATGGATTCATATTTTTTAGTAATTAATCGAGTGGATAAATAAGGTCCAATATTCACTTTGTCAGAAGCGGCGAACCAATTGTTCTGTTCTTCAACGGAAAAAAACTTTCTTAAAATAGGCGTTTTAAAATCTACTTGGCTGTTCAGTTTTTTCTCTAAGACAGAAAAGAACTCCTTCATAACTAGCAAATGCTCTTTGGCCTGCCCTACTTCGCTAAAACGTTTCAGAATAACGGGATTGTATAAACCCGCCGCTATTTTGGAAGAGTTCTGTGAACTATTATCCATTACTAAAATAGACTTGCCGTTTTGCAAGGCCATTTCTGAGAATGAAATACCGGCTAATCCAGAACCTATAATTAAATAATCCAACATTTAGAAATGATTTTTATATAACATGTACAAAGGTAAACCCAAAAAACAAAAAACTCCTACCAAAGGCAAGAGTTCTCTATAATATAATATAAAATGAAATTTAATAATTCCACATATCCTGTTCAAAATTTCGTATTTTTTCTTTTACCCTTTCGGATTCTAATAATTGATTCTGTGCGTTGTCTTTCATATAACTTGCAATTGACCTGTCACCATATACATTCTCTTCTTGATAAATGGTGCCATTAAATCGCCTTGAATTCAATATTTGGTCAAAAGAAATGGGCATAGCCGAGTTTCTATCATTAAACGTTTTGGCCTCGTTCAAAACATCTCTGGCAGCTGGAAAAAATACCCAAAACAATTCAATATAATCTTTTTCATCACTGTTCATCGTGAAAACATCTGGTGTTACCGGACAAATTCCAAGCAAACGATATTTTAATTCACTTTGTCGTTTGTCAAAATACCAATAACCCTTAATTTTGTACTGGCTGACATCCTGAGCGGTAAGATCTTGTTTTATAATATATTCAGGTGAAATTTTTTGCCCTGCATTAATTTGTTCTCTTCCGGCATCAGTGGTATCAATTCGAGTCAAAGAAGCTTTAATATCCTTGTATGTTTTTTTGGTATTGAAATAACTATCAGAATAGACATCAGTAATATCGCCGTTGCGAATGGATTTGGTTAAAACATCATATAAAGAACGTCTGTCTGGCCCTATGTTTGCAGTATCAACCGGAAAGTAGAGCGGAAAATTAATTCTTTCGCTCAAATCAATAATTTCCCAAGTCATTTTGCCCATCAAAATATCCCTATCACTAACAAAACCATATTCTAAAGGTTTGTCATTATCGGCAATAAGTTGGTCAGCAGACTTCATTCCTATTTCCTCTGGAAACTTTGCATTAAGCAAATTAGATTGCGCAAAAGAAACCATACTCGCAGTAATAGAAATAATAACTATTAAAAAATTTCTTACATTCATCATATTATCATTATCGGTTATGAAGTGTCTTTATATAAAAAAACCTTACTTATTGTATTTCATAAATTACTGGGGCGGTTCTTGGCAATAAATAACTTCCAGCTCCCACTAATTTAGTTTTAATCTCAGAAATAGTAACTTGATCGCCTCTTCCAGCTTTTGAGAGAACGGCTTTACATTGGGCATTTAATTTATTTCCTGGAACAACCACCGTGGGCTGGCCAGCCACTTTAAAATTGAATCCCACGACATCCAAACCAACTTCGAAATCAAAATCAACTAGTTTAGCTCCAATTGTTGAAATTTCTAAACTTGATTTAGGCCCTTTTACTACGCCCATTTCCCCTCTAATTGTCCCTGTTGGGCCTGGAATTCCTTTTATTCTGAATGTCTTTCTATCAGAAACTTTAGAACCGTCAGGTAATGTTCCTGTCACATTGATAACTACTTCGGTACCCGTTCCTGGTCGCATACTAAAAGCCCCTGGAGTTCCTGAAGCGCTCAATCCAGGTGCTGAAGCGGAAACCTTATCAGCAGATATCCCTGCAAACGAAATCGTCATCGGATTTACAACACCACGATACACCACATTCATTTTATCGGCTGATATAGTAGCGGATTTTGGTCTTGCAACTACAATGTAGTTTCCTGCAATTTTCAAAGGAACTAATTTTCCATTTTCTTCAAAATTAAAAGAACCCGTAATTGGATGCTCTCCAATACTACCCGCCCCAAAAGAGAAGTTGGCTTGACCTGCAAGAGCTTTAACGCCTATCCCATTAACAACAACTGATTTAGCAATTAAATCCGGGTCAAATTTTCCAAGTATCACTTTACCTGTAACGGCTTCCCCTTGAAAGAAAACTGATTTTGAAAGAACTACTATTGGTTCGTATTTTGTAAGAGATGCTGCAGCTATTAAATCAGATTGAAACATAGATGCCATCACATCACTTTCTGTTGCTTTTACATCGGCTTGCAATTGGGTTAATTTAGTAACCGTTGCAATTAAAGGAAATCCTTTGTAATTATAATCAATCCAAGGCAAGGTTGCACCTGCTTCTTTAGATTTTACTGGTTCAGTCGTAAATCTTTTTTCAATTTTTCTAATCTCAATTTCAGGAAGCTTACTTCCAGCTATTTTCTTAATTTGAGAGGGATAATCTACAATTCTGTTTAAGAACTCTTGCCCATCTTTAGAAGGTTTTTCTCCTTTGAAAAACAATCTATCCACTAAATCCCCTTTATCCATTTGCTCGTACATATAATTACCTTGAGCATCTTTTTCGGTTTTTCTGGTAATGGTTGTTTTAATATTTTCCAAATAATCACAATACTCTTTTGAGATTGCCCTAATTTTTTCTACAATAACTTTTTTATTGCCATATTGTCCAGGTTGTTCTTCTGCTTTTTGAGAAAGTTGTTGAAAAGAGGCCTTATTTCTCTCATCGGTAATTGAGTTGGACTCAATAATTTTTTTGTTTAAAATTCCAAAAGCAGATAAAACTTCTTTGGACATATTTAATGCTAACATCGCGATAAAAACCAAGTACATTAGGTTTATCATCTTCTGTCTAGGGCTTAATTTTCCTCCTGCCATATTTTCTAGTAATTAGTTTATTGATTTTTAATAAAAAGTATGAACTAATTATCCTTTATTACTCATTGCAGAAAGCATTCCTCCATACACATTGTTCAATGAAGACAAGTTAGATGTCAATGACTGCATTTGCTCCTTTAATTTTATATTGTTTTCAACTACCTCCTCATTTATTTGAGCATTTTTCGAAGCGCTCTGCAATTGTATTTTATACAAACTATTTAGAGACTCCATTTGGGCTGCAGCCAAACTCAACTCTTCACTATATTTTTTAGTAGAAGCCATAGAATCTGCTGTAGGCATGATACTTTTTGCAGCACCTTCAAAGTTTTTGATGCTATTGCCTAAACTAGCCATCAATTCTCCGTCAATTTTTGCTTCTTTAAGCATGGCATCCAATTTTTGAGATAATAATCCTTGTGCCTCAGTAGGAGTTTCTGTTTTTGTTGTTTTTTTTCTTGCCTCACCATTAGCGAGTTCCGGATAAACCAAGGTCCAATCCAAATCTTCGTCTACGGGCTCAAATGCGGAGAGGGCAAAAATACCAGCTTCCACTATAAGACCTATGGTAAGCATTAAATTTCCGGTGACAAAACCGAATTCAAGGTGGGTAATTTTAAATAAAGCTCCAATAATTACAACCGCAGCTCCTAGACCATATGCCTTATTCATGTTTTTTTTACTTACTAATGCCATAATATTTGTTTTTTTTGATTAATGAAATTTTTATATAGTTTATTTTTTCTTTTTAATTTTATCTGTTGATTGCACTCCCATATAATCCTGAACGGTTCTAAAACCGATATAACTCCTTGCAGAGTCAGCATATTCATGATCACGAGTACTTACTTGAAGGAAATAAGCAACATCCTTCCAAGAACCCCCTCGAACCACCTTTCGCATGTTTTTAGAATCTTGAACATTAGGGTTTATCGAAGAAACGTATTCGTAGGTGTTTGGATCATATGATGTATCTGTCCATTCCGAAACATTTCCAGCCATGTTATACAGATTAAAACCATTTGGCTCATACGATTTCGCTTCTACAGTATACAAAGCTTGATCAGCTGCGTAATCTCCCCTATTTGGTTTGAAATTAGCCAAAAAGCATCCTCTGTCATTTTTAGTGTAAGGACCTCCCCATGGATATGTAGCCGATTCAAGACCTCCTCTAGCGGAATACTCCCATTCTGCTTCTGTTGGCAGTCTAAAATTGTTGGTTAAATCATGTCCTTTCTTCTTGGATTTGATATAAGTATTTTTGTTCAATGTTCTCCAGGCGCAAAAAGCTTTTGCTTGTTTCCAGTTCACACCTACAACAGGATATTCTCCGTAAGCTTGGTGCCAAAAATAGTCATTGTGCATGGGCTCATTATAGGAATAATTGAAATCCTTAATCCACGTAGTAGTATCAGGATAAACCTTTACTTGTTCGGTTCTTATGAAATCTTTTCGCTTACCCGTTTTGGCTTTGGCAGCAGCTTGAATATCCATCCAGGAATAACGGAATTTTAATTTATTTACGTCCATTGTTCTCAAACCGTTAAAGGACTCTTCTAATGGCAAATACATTGAATCCATAACCTCAGTATAGTACTCGTCTGGGTACAATTTGGTATCTTTGATTAACTTTACTTTTTTATTTAGTTTTCTCCCAGCATATGGATCATCATCCGCACCAATACTATAATAGTTGTCATACATGTACTTGTCATAAGCGGTCATTTTTTCTGGATCAGCATCATTAAAAGCAAAATCTCCAATACTGCCGGCATTTTTACCTTTACCTTTATCTTTTACATCTGCTGCTTTTTGACCCGTTTCGTCGGCCAAAATTGCCAGTCGAACCCTCATAGTCGAATCCTTTACCCAATTTACAAACTGCCTGTATTCACTATTGGTTATTTCTGTTTCATCCATATAAAAAGAGCGAACCGTTACTGTTTTTGTGGGTGCGTCTTCAACATGAGCAACATCATCATCCGATTTTCCCATAATAAATGAACCTGCCGGAATCAAAGTCATTCCAAAAGGTTTTTCAGGATGCCATTTTGCCCCTTTAACACCAACTAATTCCCCTTTATCAGATGAGCCACCACAGCTAATTAGTATGTTTAAAATTGCTATAAATGCAATAAACTTCTTCATATAAATTTGGGTTATGTATTACATTAATTATTAATTGCGTAAACCTATTTATTATAATTTAAAAAACCAATTATTTATTTATACTATTTATTTTAGGAACCAAAACTAAAATTAAAAATTGTTAAAAAAAAATATATTGTCGATAAAATACAAATAAAACCGATAAAATACCTAAAATTTAGTTTTTATTGTAAGATTTTAATTATAAAAATACGTGTAAATCGATCTTATAAATTTATTATAACAAAATCAACTAATCGATCCATCTTAATTTATAAAATATTCTTTCGTTGCGCTTTCCACCATCTTTCAGGAATTTCTTGATTGCAAGCTCCTAAATACTCTTCATGTGAGCAAGGTAATAACGTGTTTTTCTTTAACTTATTATTGCCGTTAGAAATAAATGGAATTTCAATCCACCATCTATCGGTTTTGTTGCTTTTATAGAATATCAACCCTTCTTCATCCTCAAATGGGACAATGTACTTTATGTAATTATCTTTACTTCCAAATGGATATTCATTAGAACGGTAGTGAAAGCCTTCTATAAAATACCAAATGGTTTGGGCTATTAAAACGGACTCTTTTCTAGTATTATTGTGATTAAAAATTCCTAAAAGAGAAACTTTATCACTAATTCCAGCATATCGTGACAACGCACAAATCTCTTTTCCATTAAAACCATTCGGTATAAATGGTTTATTATTCCCCGAATCAGATGATTTGACGGATGTTAAGTCAATGCTCACAACATCTGCATCTCTAAAAACGGGCTCAGCAATAGCAATATTATTAGAAACATCCCCTAATCGATAGGCATCAAAAAATAATTTGTCAATCAAATCAATTTCTTCCTGTGAATTATAGTAAGTCTGAAACCCTATATTACTAAAATTAAAAAGATTATTAGGCTCTTCTAATATTATTTTGGTCAAATAAGAGGTGGCGGAAACAGCATCCCTTTCTTTTCCAAAATCAAAGGAATGGTCGATGGAAACCAAGTTCACCATTTGCTCCAATTCGTCATAAGCCCTATAAAGTGCATAAGTCAAATCTTGCGAACCACCGATAACGATGGGAATAATTTTTTTCTTGATTAAACTAGAAACTATTTTCTTCAAAGCAAAATATGTGTCCTCAATCGAATTTCCAGCATAAATATCACCTAAATCAGCAATGGAAACATTCCAGTTTCCAGGAAATAAGCCATACAATTCTTTTCGAATGTATGACAAATCAACTTCCTCGGTTTGGTTTACATCTCCTCGATTTTCCAAAACGCCTACAATGGCAATTTTAATTTTATTCAAATCCGGAAAGTCCTCCGAAGAATAAAATACTACCTTACTTCCCAATTGTTGGGAAGAAAATCCTTTAGCAAATTGGAGGATTTCATTATCTAAAGGCTTTAGAAAATCAAATTCCATATATTATTTCTTTTTCGTGAGTGTTTTCTTTGCAGTAGGCTTTTTAGCCGTTGTAATTTTCTTTGCTGCTGTTTTTTTAGCTGGGGTTTTCTTGGCAATCATTTCTTGAACTTGTTCCAATGTCAATTTTGTGGCATCAATGTCTTTGCTCAATTCAATTTTGATTTTTCCTTTGGTAATCACTGACCTTCCCCAACGGGCTTTTTCGACCAAAATCCCTTCTTCTTTCCAATTATGCAAAACCTTGTCAATGTTTTTTTGCAATTTATCCGCAATCAGTTCCTCAATATCGGATTGAGACAAATTATCAAAATTGTATTTCTTGCTTACATTAATAAAAATTCCGTCCCACTTGATAAAAGGACCGAAACGCCCCGTACCCTTTTGTACCGGCTCTCCTTTATATGTCGAAATTGGAGCATCTGCTTGTGCTTTCTCATCAATTAATTCTTTTGCCCTTTCTATGGTGACATCCAATGGATTCTCCCCTTTTGGCAAGGAAACAAAAGCACTTCCGTGACGCACGTACGGACCAAAACGACCGTTACTTACCTCAACTTCTTCTCCTTTATAAGTACCTAAATTTTTGGGCAACAAAAACAAATCCAACACTTCTTCCAAAGTAATGTTTCCAATGTTTTGATCATTCATCAAACTGGCAAATTTTTTATCTTCGTCATCAGCAGCTCCAATCTGCGCCATTGGACCAAATTTACCCAAACGAACACTCACTTGTTTTCCAGTTTTCGGATCTGTTCCAAGAATTCTTTCGCCACTTTCCCTGTCGGCATTGGCTTCTACATCTTTCACGGTTGGGTGAAATTTATCATAGAATTCTTGCATCATAGTTGACCAATTCACATTTCCTTCGGCGATTTCGTCAAAATCATGTTCCACCTTGGCAGTAAAGTTATAATCCAAAATATTCCCGAAATTTTTGACCAAGAAATCGGTCACAATGGTTCCAATATCAGTTGGAACTAATTTTCCCTTATCAGAACCCGTATTTTCTTTAAGTAACTTCTCTCCAACTTTTCCAGATTGTAAAGTAAGTTGGGTATAATTGCGCTCTTGACCGTCAAGATTTCCTTTTTCAACATAATTTCTATTAATTATGGTAGAAATAGTTGGAGCATAAGTGGATGGACGACCAATTCCTAATTCTTCCAATTTTTTTACCAACGAAGCTTCTGTGTATCTTGCAGCTGCTCTCGAATATCTTTCAGTGGCAGTGATGTAATTGTTTTGTAATTTTTCATTGACTTTTAACGCTGGCAACATTCCCTCTTGTTCTTCTTCGTCTTCATCATGGCCTTCTAAGTACACTTTAAGAAAACCTTCAAAAAGCAACACTTCACCAGAAGCAGTGAAAATTTCGCCATGATTATTGGCAGCAATTTTCACATTAGTTCGTTCCAATTCAGCATCACTCATTTGAGAAGCCAAAGTTCTTTTCCAAATCAAATCATACAAACGCGCTTGATCTCTATCAATGTTCACGGTATGTCGCGACATATCAGTAGGACGAATTGCTTCGTGGGCTTCCTGTGCTCCTTTGCTTTTATTGACAAAAGTTCGTGGCTTGGAAAATTCTTTTCCATACGATTTGATTATTTCGGCTTGAGCGGCTTCCATCGCGTCTTTTGACAAGTTTACGCTGTCTGTTCTCATATAAGTAATGAGTCCAGCTTCGTACAAACGTTGGGCTAATTGCATCGTGATTCCAACAGGCAAATACAATTTTCGCGCAGCCTCTTGTTGCAAAGTCGAAGTGGTAAAAGGGCCAGTAGGTGATTTTTTAGTTGGTTTTGTTTCTAAATCCGAAACTTTATAGGTTGAGCCACTGTTCTTGTTTAAGAAATCTTCGGCCTCTTTTTTTGTATTGAAATTCTTTGGAAGTTTGGCTTTAAAAGATTTCCCCGCCTCATTCGTGAATTCGGCAACGACAGAATAGGTTGCTACTGCTTTAAAGTTCTGTATTTCTCGTTCCCGTTCCACGATCAAACGAACGGATACCGATTGCACGCGTCCAGCAGAAAGTCCGCCTTTGATTTTTCTCCAAAGTACAGGTGATAATTCATAACCCACCAATCGGTCCAAAACTCTACGAGCTTGTTGAGCATTGACCAAATTATAATCTATTTCACGCGGATTATCAATGGCTTTTAGAATCGCAGATTTTGTGATTTCGTGAAAAACAATTCGCTTGGTTTTGCTTTTATCCAATTTTAATTCTTCGGATAAATGCCAGGAAATAGCTTCTCCCTCGCGATCCTCATCCGAAGCCAACCAAACCATTTCGGCTTTTTTTGCAAGTCCTTTTAGTTTCGAAACCAAGGCTTTTTTATCAGCCGAAACTTCGTATTTTGGTTTGAAACCATTTTCGACATCTACCCCGATTTCCTTGGATGGCAAGTCGGCAATATGTCCATAACTGGACTCCACTTGATAATCGCTTCCTAGAAATTTCTCGATTGTTTTCGCCTTTGCAGGTGACTCCACAATAACTAAATTCTTTGCCATAGGTGTGTTTTTCTGCGACAAAAGTAGCAGAATTTTTTAAATATTGGCTTCTGAAAATTTTAAAAGTGAATTTAATCGATGAATTGTACATTTTAATCTATATTAATTTTGGAATTTTTCAGAACTAAGTAAAAACCAACAATCATCCTTTTTTGTATCTCTGAATATAAAATACTGTTAATTCTTATTCTGCCATCTTGTCATATTTATCTAAATTGCTTTATCTTTGTACTTTGAAAACACCTGATGGAAAAGATTATTGAAGAAAGCAAACAAGGCGAAACCCTTGTCCTGGAATACAAACCCGAGAATACAAAAAAACTCTTTATAGAAAGTTACGGTTGTGCGATGAATTTTTCAGATAGCGAAATCGTGGCTTCCATTCTGTCAGCCAATGGATACAACACCACACAAACTTTGGAAGAAGCCGATTTAGTTTTGGTAAATACCTGTTCCATTCGCGACAAAGCAGAGCAAACGGTTCGAAAACGCTTGGAAAAATACAACGCGGTGAAACGTGTTAATCCAAAAATGAAAGTGGGCGTTTTAGGCTGCATGGCAGAACGTTTGAAAAGTCAGTTCTTGGAAGAAGAAAAAATTGTAGACCTTGTAGTTGGGCCAGATGCCTACAAAGATTTACCCCATTTATTAGCAGAAGTTGAGGAAGGTCGTGATGCGATTAATGTGATTTTGTCGAAAGACGAAACTTACGGTGATATTTCCCCTGTTCGTTTGATGAGTAATGGCATTACAGCTTTGGTTTCCATCACTCGAGGTTGTGATAATATGTGCACGTTTTGTGTGGTTCCTTTCACTCGTGGACGTGAAAGAAGTAGAGAACCGCAAAGCATTATAAAAGAAATTCAGGATTTGTGGGATAAAGGTTTTAAAGAAATCACGCTTTTGGGACAGAATGTGGATAGTTTTCTTTGGTATGGCGGCGGATTGAAAAAAGATTTTGTCCACGCCACCGAAATGCAAAAAGCAACGGCAGTAGATTTTGACCAGTTATTAGAAATGGTGGCCGTTGGTTTCCCTAAAATGCGCATTCGGTTTTCGACGTCTAATCCGCAAGACATGAACGAAAGCGTTTTACATGTAATTGCTAGACATGAAAATATTTGCAAACACATTCACCTGCCTGTTCAATCCGGAAGCAATCGAATTCTGAGCGCCATGAATCGTTTGCACACTCGGGAAGAATACATTTCCTTGATTGATAAAATCAGAACTATTATCCCGAATTGTTCGATTACACAAGACATGATTTCAGGTTTTCCAACCGAAACCGAAGAAGATCATCAAGACACTTTGAGTTTGATGGATTATGTGAAATATAATTTTGGTTATATGTATTCCTATTCGGAACGCCCGGGAACATTGGCCGAACGCAAAATGGAAGACGACGTTCCGGAAGCAACTAAATTGCGAAGATTACAGGAAATTGTCGATTTACAGCAAAAAAGCTCCTGGTTTCGCTCTGAAGAATTCATTGGACAAACGACAGAAGTCTTAATAGAAAAGGTTTCCAAAAAATCAGAAAAGGATTGGTCCGGAAGAAATTCACAAAGTATTGTTGTGGTTTTCCCAAAAGAGAATTATAAAATCGGTGATTTTGTGAATGTGAAAATTACAAGTTGCACTAGCGGAACTTTAAAAGGTGAAGCCGTTGGCTTGAGCGAAATGAATTAGAAAAACAATGTATAATTGATAATGAATAATTGATAGATTCGATATAAGAAAAATTAATTGTTCATTGTTAATTATCAATTATCAATTGAATGAAATGGAAACAGTACAATCAATAAAACAACGATTCGAGATTATCGGGACTGATCCGAAACTCAATCGCGCGATAGAAAAAGCCATTCAAGTTGCACCGACTGATATTTCGGTATTGGTTGTGGGTGAAAGTGGCGTGGGAAAAGAAAGCATTCCAAAAATTATTCACACGCTTTCGCACAGAAAACATGGAAAATATATTGCCGTAAACTGTGGAGCGATCCCGGAAGGAACAATTGACAGCGAACTTTTTGGTCACGAAAAAGGATCTTTTACAGGCGCCACAGGAACTCGCGAAGGCTATTTTGAAGTGGCGAGTGGTGGAACAATATTTCTGGATGAAGTGGGCGAATTGCCTTTGACAACACAGGTTCGGTTACTTCGTGTCCTAGAAAATGGGGAATTTATAAAAGTAGGATCTTCACAAGTACAAAAAACAGATGTTCGAATTGTGGCAGCTACTAATGTCAATTTATTTGATGCCATCGAAAAAGGGAAATTCAGGGAAGATTTATATTATCGATTGAGTACGGTAGACATAAGTTTACCTCCTTTGCGCGATCGAAAAGAAGACATTCATTTGTTATTTAGAAAATTTGCGGCTGATTTCGCCCAAAAATATAAAATGCCTCCTATCAAATTAGACGATAGTGCCGTTCAATTGTTGCAAAAATTTCGATGGAGCGGGAATATCCGACAGTTGCGAAACGTGGCCGAGCAGATTTCGGTTTTGGAAACCAATCGCGACATCACCGCAACAACATTACAATCCTACTTACCCATGGAAGGAAGCAATTTGCCTTCGGTAATAAAAGAGAGGAAAAACGAAAGTGATTTCAATACCGAAAGAGAAATCTTATACAAAGTGCTTTTTGACATGAAAAGCGACTTGCATGATTTGAAGAAACTAACTTTGGAATTGATGCAAAATGGAGGCGCAAAAGTACAAGAGACGAATTCACATCTAATCAAAAAAATCTATGGTTCTAAGAAAGATGACAGCGAAATAGATTTTGAAGAAGAACCAAGAACAGCCATCATTACGACTCCAAACAACGATACTAATTATCAGGAGCAAGATGATAATTACCAATTTTCTGAAAGCATCGAAGAGGAAGAAGTATTGAGATTAGAACAAAAAGAGGTTGAAATGATCAAAAAATCTTTGGAAAAAAACAAGGGAAAACGAAAAATTGCAGCCGATGAACTTGGGATTTCAGAGAGGACACTCTACCGAAAAATAAAACAGTTTGATCTTTAAAAATTGAATATCTTTGGCTTTTTTAAATTCAAAATGAAAAACCTTTACCATATTATTGCACTTACAATCCTATTGGCATTCAGCAGTTGTTCTGTTTATAACTTTACTGGCACTGGGAAAATTGATGCGAAAACATTTCAGGTAAATTACTTTCAAAACAATTCCGAATTGATTGAACCCGGACTTGATAGAACGTTTACATTAACCTTGCAAGATCTTATCCAAAATCAAACTAATTTAAATTTGGTTAAAACAGTAGGGGATATAGTCTACGAAGGCGAAATTACGAATTACAGGATAAGCCCGATGACCGCAACAGCCGATCAGCAAGCTTCACAAAACAGATTGACCGTAAGCGTAAATGTCCGGTTTACCAATAAAAACAAAGAAACCGATAATTTCGAGAAAACATTTGATTTCTTTTATGATTATCCCGCTGCGCAACAACTAACGGGAGCCACTTTAAGCAGTGCGATAAAAGTAATTTTCGAAAGAATAACGCAAGATATTTTTAATGAATCATTGGCAAAATGGTAATAAACAGTTGGCAGTATTCAGTGGTCAGATTACAGACGAACACTGAACACTGAACACTGAACACTGATACTAAAATGAACGTAACCGATTATACTTATTTGATTAATAAACCACATGCTATCAATGGGAAGCAAACTGACGCATTAGAAAAAGTGCTGGATGAATTTCCGTTTTTTCAAAGTGCAAGAGCTTTGCGATTGAAAGGACTCTTTAATCAAAATAGTTTCAAGTATAATTATGCGTTAAAAGTTACCGCAGCACACACCACAGACAGAACAGTTCTTTTCGATTTCATCACATCGGATACTTTTGTTGCCATCCAAAAAGGGCTATACGATAAAAAAGTAC
This sequence comes from Flavobacterium psychrophilum, assembly GCA_945872245.1. Classification (GTDB taxonomy): domain Bacteria; phylum Bacteroidota; class Bacteroidia; order Flavobacteriales; family Flavobacteriaceae; genus Flavobacterium; species Flavobacterium psychrophilum_T. Next base: position 46,824 of record CAMBZB010000012.1, on the reverse strand, counting down.
TAGAACTTCTTGATATTAGCGTTGTAGATTGTGAAGAAATTAAATCCAAAATAAGGCTTGAGTCAAAAACAAACCCTATAGAACAATCCATCCTTACTTCTATTGAAGGAGTGTCAGAAGGAAAAGAAGACACAAAAATAGCAGTGGAAAAACTGGAAATCGGAAAACCTTTGGGTTTTTCTATAAACGAAAAACATTCCTTTCAAGAATGGCTTCAACTTTCTAGAATAGAGCCTATCGTCAGGAAAAAAGAAAACTTGGTCAGTATAGAAACTTTGGCTTTAGAGGAAGAAAAAAAGAAAAAAACCGAATTGATTGATAAATTTATTGAATCCAGCCCGAAGATTTCCCCTGTAAGACAAGAGGGCGTTTCTAAGACGTATGTTGAACAAAGCGAGACAAACAACTCCTACTTAATGACCGAAACTTTGGCTAGGGTTTATTTGGAACAAAAAAAATATCAAAAAGCGATTCAAGCATATGAAATATTAATTTTGAAATATCCAGAAAAAAGTAGTTTCTTTGCAGACCGTATTTCGGATATAGAGATTTTACAACAAAATAATAAATAAACAATGAGCACATTTTCAATTTTTTTAGTTTTAATAACAATAGTTTGCTTTCTATTGATTGTAGTAATAATGGTTCAAAACCCTAAAGGTGGTGGGTTATCATCCTCAATAGGTGGATCTCAAATGCTAGGTGGCGTACAAAAAACGACAGACTTTTTAGATAAAAGCACTTGGACATTGGCCACGATATTAATCGCACTTATACTGCTTTCTAGTTTAAGTTTTGGAGGTTCGTTAAGCGATGCCGATTCAAAAATTATCGACAAAACAGAAGCCGCTGCGCCTACTGAAGCTGACCCAATAAAAGCCGCTCCGGTTCAAAACACACCTGCTGCTGAACCAGTAAAAAAATAATTTATTTCAAAAACATATTAAATGCCAGCCTGTCAAAGCTGGCATTTTTTTTAAGAAAAATTGTCAGTTTTTAGCAGTTGGCATAATTTCTGAAACCTAATTCTTATCAAATTAATACTAACAAAATATCATATTATTATGGCTTTAAATATTAAACCACTTTCAGACAGAGTTCTCATAGAACCCGTTGCTGCCGAAACTAAAACCGCATCAGGAATTTTCATTCCGGACACTGCAAAAGAAAAACCACAAAAAGGAACTGTAGTTGCTGTTGGAAAAGGAACAAAAGAGCATGAAATGACCGTAAAAATTGGCGATACCGTACTTTACGGAAAGTATGCAGGAACTGAATTAAAATTAGAGGGGAAAGATTATTTAATCATGCGTGAAGACGATATTCTTGCAATTATATAATATTCAATTCAACAAATAAACTAAAATATTAACTTAATAAGAGGATGAGATTGCTTCGTTCCTCGCAATGATAAAAATGGCAAAAGATATAAAATTTGATATTGAAGCACGTGACGGATTGAAACGTGGTGTTGATGCATTGGCAAATGCAGTAAAAGTGACTCTTGGACCAAAAGGTCGTAACGTAATAATTGGAAAATCTTTTGGTGGACCAACCGTTACTAAAGATGGAGTTACTGTTGCAAAAGAAATAGAATTGAAAGACCCCTTAGAGAATATGGGTGCTCAAATGGTAAAAGAAGTAGCTTCTAAAACCAATGATTTAGCTGGAGACGGAACTACAACTGCAACAGTTCTAGCACAAGCCATTGTGAAAGAAGGTTTGAAAAACGTGGCTGCAGGTGCAAACCCAATGGATTTGAAACGTGGAATTGACAAAGCCGTTGAAGCTATTGTTACAGACTTGGCCAAACAAGCAAAAGTGGTAGGAAGCGATTCTGAAAAAATAAAACAAATCGCATCTATTTCAGCCAACAATGACGAAGTGATTGGCGAATTGATTGCTAACGCTTTCGGAAAAGTTGGAAAAGAAGGTGTTATTACTGTTGAAGAAGCCAAAGGAACAGACACTTATGTGGATGTTGTGGAAGGAATGCAATTTGATAGAGGATACCTTTCTCCTTATTTTGTGACCAATCCAGAGAAAATGGAAGCAGAATTAGAGAATCCTTATATCCTTTTGTACGACAAAAAAGTTTCTTCTTTGAAAGAGTTATTGCCCGTTTTAGAACCAGTGGCACAATCGGGAAAACCATTATTAATCATTGCAGAAGATGTAGACGGTGAAGCATTGTCGACATTGGTGGTAAACAAATTGCGTGGTGCATTAAAAATCGCCGCGGTAAAAGCCCCTGGTTTTGGTGACAGAAGAAAAGCAATGTTAGAAGACATCGCTATTTTAACTGGTGGAACGGTTATCTCCGAAGAAAGAGGATATACTCTAGAAAATACAACCATAGAAATGTTGGGATCTGCAAAAAGAGTAACCATTGACAAAGACAATACAACCATCGTGAGTGGTGCCGGTGATGCCGATATGATTAAAAATCGTGTGAACCAAATAAAAGGTCAAATGGAAACTACTACTTCTGATTATGACAAAGAAAAATTGCAGGAGCGTCTGGCTAAATTAGCCGGAGGAGTTGCTGTTCTTTATGTTGGAGCTGCTTCTGAAGTGGAAATGAAAGAGAAAAAAGACAGGGTTGACGATGCATTGCACGCTACTCGTGCTGCCGTTGAAGAAGGAATTGTTGCTGGTGGAGGTGTTGCCTTACTGAGAGCCAAAAATGCACTATCTGCATTAAAAGCGGACAATGCAGATGAGGCAACGGGAATTCAAATTATTGCTCGTGCTATTGAATCTCCACTACGAACTATTGTTGAAAACGCTGGATTGGAAGGCTCTGTTGTTGTGGCAAAAGTTGCAGAAGGAAAAGGTGATTTTGGTTACAATGCAAAAACAGATGAATATGTAGACATGCTAAAAGCAGGCATTATTGATCCTAAAAAAGTAACTCGTATCGCTCTAGAAAATGCCGCTTCGGTAGCAGGAATGATACTAACCACTGAATGTGCCTTGATTGACATCAAAGAAGAAGGTCAGGCAGGACATTCTCATGGTGGTGGAATGCCTGGTATGATGTAAAAATAGTGCCAGTTATAATGAAAGTCCGTTCATCAAAAGTGAACGGACTTTTTTAGTTATTAATTCAAAGACAAAGGAACAATTTTAAAGAAAGTTTGGTTTACGATTAAATTAACAAAATCTAGGAGTATTTTAGTTAAATTTACCCGCCAAATAGTAGAATTTTCATTCTAATTGTCTCTTAAACCATTGTCTACAATGAGATTAACCATAATCATTTGCAGTTTAGTAGTCTTTTTTTCAGGCTTTTCTCAGAATATAGACAACCAACAAAAAATAAAATCTAGTATACAAAATTATTTTCATTTCGACCGTGAAAACATTCATGTACAGTTCAATAAAAAAATTTATGTCAACAATGAAGATCTTGCTTTCAAAGGATATGTGTATAGCAAAGACGATAGCGCCCCTCATCTAAACACTACTAACATACAATTAATAATCTATAATCAGTCACGCCAAATAGTTCAAAAACAACTACTATACACCACTTTAGGCACTTTTGAAGGAGGATTACATTTGAACGAAAAATTTACAAGCGGTAAATATTATTTTCAATTTTACACCAATTGGATGAATAATTTCAAAGAGGATGATTCATTTGTTGAAACAATTGAAATAATTAACAAATCTGAAACCTATAATTTAGAATCAAATGAGCCTGATTGGAAAACTGCCAAAGCTACTTTTTTTCCAGAAAGCAACATCATAATTAATGGCATTGTCAATAGAGTGGGCCTAAAAATAATAGATTGCAATCACAAAGGCATAGCAATTGACGGGGTAATAATTGATTCAAAATCAAATGAAGTGACTTCATTTAAAACGAATACAATGGGGAATGGTGATTTTTATTTCATTCCAATTGCTGGTGAAACCTACTCCCTAAAAATACATTCGGAAAAAGTGGAAATCTCAGAGCAATTGCCCAAAAACCATGAGACGGGTATAGCCATAAGTTATAATAATAATTTACCCAACAATATTTTAGCAGTGGCCATAAAGACAAATGATGTAGGAGTTGATTTGTACCAGAATAAAAAATTCATTCTTCTTATTCATCAAGATGGAAATTCAATACAAAAAGAATTTACTTTTAATAATAAAGACCCTGAACAAATTCTGGGTTTTGATAAAAAATATTTATCAAATGGAGTCAACAGCATTCGGTTAATAGATGAGGACCTAAATGAAGTAACAGAACGATTGCTCTATATTTATGGAAGACCTAAAGCGACCACTACATTAGAGGCCAAAATAATTGCTAACGACAGCATTGTATTGACGGGTAAAACGGAAGCTAATAAAGCGGATATAAGCATTAGCGTACTTCCCGGAAACAATGCCTGCGTAGGACATAAAAAATCAATTTTAGGCACATTTTATTTAAATGCTTATCTGGAAAAACCTGAGAGCGAAACGTTTTTCTACTATGATCTAGAAAACAAGACCAGAAAACAAGACATGGAACTTTTGATGCTCAATCAAAATCGAAGCAAATATTTTTGGAACGACATTATGGCAAATCCACCAAAAATAAATTTCCCATTCGCTAAAGGAGTCACCATCAGTGGAAAAGTAGAAAAAAAAATAACTCCAAATTCGAAAAATAAAATTTTACTTATTTCATCTAAAAATTCTGTGTTTGAAGAAACTACAATTGATAAAGACAATGACTTTAAGTTCGAAAACTTTTTTGCCCAAGACTCTACTGTTTTCCTTTTACAAATGATGAATGAAAAAAACATTACGATTTATACGAAAATGGCTCCCAGAGTGACACAAACTGAAACACCCTTTAGGTTAGGTTTAAATATAGAAAACAATAATTGTCCGCCTTTAAAAAATAACATCGACAACTTTACCTTTACTAATCCAAATTCCATAAAAAATACAACTAATCTTGAGGAAGTGATTATAAAAGGCAACTATAAAAAACTCCTATATAAAGAGGAGGGAAATAATGCTATGGCAACTGCCTATAAAATAGATGACAACGAATTTGGCACCGTTCTTAATTTTATAAGTCAACATGGATACAGAACAGGTATCAACGAAGAAGATCAAACAGTATATATAAAAAGCTCGAGAAGTGCATTTTCAAACGAACCGCCTCCAACGGTATATATAGACAATATTGTAGATTCTGATTTAAATCTCCTCTTTACACTTAGCTTAACTGAAGTTGATGAAATTTACATTGACAAATCGGGCTTCTCAAATGAAGTAGGTGCAGGTAGAGGTACCATCAAAATTTATCTTAAAAAAGGAGTTAAAAATGATTTTTACAGAACAAAATTAACCTCACTCGTCGTGACGAAGGGATTTGCGAAAAATATTGAATACAAAAATTCACAATTTGATACACAAAAAGAGTTTTATTACTTTGGGACTTTAAATTGGACTCCAAAAATAATAATTAAAGATAGCCCCAATTATGAAGTTAAGTTCCCAAAGGGAAATCAAACAGAAATTCAAGTACTTATCGAAGGATTTGCGGCCGACGGACAACTAATATCCGAGATTAAAAAAGTTCGTGTACTCAAAACAATTTGACCAAATAAAAAAGGGAATTCAAATTGAATTCCCTTTTTTATAAACAAATCTGCTTCTAAATTCCAAGTCCAGAAAACGATGGTCTTTACATTTTTTCTTACTAATTTAAAGATGAACCCTTTTTTTCAAAAGTTTAAATAAAACAGGAAGTGTAGTAATAAGGACAATTCCTATTACAATATATTCAATATGTTTCTTTAAGTCAATGTCGAATTTTTCCATGAACAGAGCTGACAAATAATGTCCCGAAAAAATCATACTGAAGGACCAAAGAACAGACCCCACTATATTATTGAACATAAACTTCTTTTTGTTCATCGCTGCTATTCCGGCAACTATCGGCGCAAAGGTTCTAAAAATGGGTAGAAATCGAGCAAAAATAATTGCTTTCCCACCGTATTTTTCAAAGAAATCACGAGATTGCAAAAGATATTTTTCCTTGAACCAAAAAGTATCTTCTTTATTATAAAGATAAGTACCACTCTTTACCCCAAACCAATACCCAACCGAATTACCAAATACTCCCGCCAAAGAAACCAATGTCGCCATTAATGTTACGTTAGCTAAATCGTCACCAATTGCTATTTGCTGTGTCAATAACTCACTGTAAATCCCCATTAAAAATAATAAACTATCACCTGGGAGAAAAAAACCCGCAAATAAACCTGTCTCTGCAAAGATTATAAAAAGCACCATCAACAGCCCTATCTTTACCCCCGAAAATTCCATTAAAATATAAAATTCAGGATTTACTAGTTGCTTCCAATCAAAACTATTCATAAAACTATTTTAAAATTTTGGTGGTGAAAGTAATTATAATTTAGCAAAACAGCACCATCTTGATGATGCATTTCTGCTTTTTTAATAAATATTTAATACAAAGCTATTTTTTGAAATAGTTCAAATGCTTCCAAGTACTAGTGTCAAGGTTTTATTTAGCCAACTCGTCTCTTTCGTATTGGCAACAATTGGGCAATTTATCGTAACTTTCCTTCGTTGCTTTTACTCCATCGGCGTCATGACCTACCTTGGCTATTGCCTTTTTTACGTCAGAAATCGAGGCTTTTTCTTCATTAATGGTTAAATCCAAATTATGGGTTTCCATACTCCAATTTGCCGATTTTACTCCATCAACCGAAAAAGCCGCCTTTTGAATTCGCCGCTGACATTGTTCACAATTACCATTAACTGTAATCGTATATTTTGCGTTTTTGTTCTTTTTCTCTTGTGCCTGTGTGGAAAGTGCTACTAATACTAACATCATTCCTAAAAATAGATTTTTCATTTTATTTTATTTTTTTATTATTATTGATTATTGTTTTTTGCAATTGACATTGCTTATTTAATTTTAAACCGAAGCCCTGCATAATACATTTGCCCAAAAATAGGTGCATATACAATGGAAGCGTCAAATGTTGGGCCAAAAGGATCTTCGCTGCCAAGAATTGCTTTTTCTTGGGTATAATTTCCAATATTTTCACCACCAACATAGACTTCAAATGTAGAAGAAAAAATCCTGGTTATTTGTGTATTCATCAAAGAATAGGATGGCGAATATTCTGGAAGTCTTGATGCCGTATTGGGCAATTTTTGTTCTCCCATCCAATTATAAGTGAAATCGAATTTCCATTGCTTGCCATCTATCTCTTTGTAAGTTTCGTAAGCTAAGTTACAAAAAAATCGATGTTTGGCTTGCAGAGGTCTTTCACTTTTTCCGCTTGAATAATCCGTTTGAATGTCGTAATACTTGTAGGCGGTGCGCAAATCCAGATACCTTGCTAATTCAATATTAAAGTCGAATTGTAAACTATTGGCATAGGAGTTCCTGTTCAGATTGTAAAATGAAATTTTCTGAGGGTCTTGGTACAAATCAACGACTACCTGACTTTTAAAATCGGTTCTATAAAAATCAAAACCAATATCAGCTTTTTTGCCTAATAAGGGGAAAACTTGTGAAAAACTAAGTCCGTAATTCCAGGCAATTTCCGGATCTAGACCATGAATTTTACCTTTAGAATCGGCAATTTCAAATGTTCTTGAACTCGCAAAAAGAGGTTGATTTTCTGCAAAAATATTCGCACTTCGTTTCCCTCTTCCTACCGAAGCACGAATTACCCCATTGTCCCAAGGGTTGTAGCGGAGGTGTAATCTGGGCGTAATAAACATTCCTAAACGGTTGTGATTGTCAATTCGGCCGCCCGCTATAAAGCTGAAATTAGACAAATTATCATGGGTATATTCAAAAAATGCGCCCATGGAATTGTCAATTCTGCTATAATCATTCACATTGACAAATTCCTGATATTGGTCATACGTAAAGTTCAAACCTGTAGCAAATTTATTCATCGTATTATTAATAATCGAGTTGAAAATTAAATTCGAATAATAACTGCTTTGCTTAATATTATAAAGGTTATTTCCAAAATAAGATTCCTGATTATGGTTGTCAAATGCATTTTGAAAACCAAAACTTTGATACGGCATATCTGGAAAAACATAGCCCATTTTAGTTGAAAAATTGAAACGCTCTGTATTGATTTCAGAACCCCAAAGAGTTGTTTTCCCTTTATCTTTTTCTGGTTCAAAATCCATTTCACCCGTTTGCTTTTCGTCTTTCATATAGCGAAAATTGATAAAACTAACCCAGCCTTTTTGGGCATCTGTGTATAGCCAACGATTCAAGACATTGATTTGTTTTGCCAATGGACTATCGAGAAAACCATCGTCATTCATATCGTTTTTAGCAACTCTTGCATTCCCGTGAACAAACAAACTGGTTAGCCATTTATCTGAGACCCACTTGTTGAAATGGGTATTCATTTCAAAGCGACTATCACTTGAACCATACACATTCAAGAAAAAAGGAATATTGTTAACCGGCTTTATTAATTCAGTGTTGATTTGTCCTGAAATGCTTTCGTATCCATTGACAACACTTCCGGCACCCTTCGTGATTTGGATGCTTTCGACCCAAGTCCCCGGCGTGAATGACAATCCATAGGCTTGAGAAGCACCACGAACTGACGGGATATTTTCTTCGGCAATCATCAAGTAGGGACTGGTCAAACCTAGCATTTTGATTTGCTTCGTTCCGGTTAATGCATCCGAAAAATTGACGTCGATAGAAGGATTAGTCTCAAAGCTTTCGGCGAGATTACAACAAGCGGCTTTGAGTAATTCCTTGCTCGTCAATAGGGTTGTATTGGTAGTAATCCTTGAGGATTTTTGCAACCCTTTATTTCTAGAAATAACTTTAACTTCCCGCAATGTGTCCTGTGAATAGGAATTAAAGGCACACAACAAGAACAATAATAGTATTGAAAATTGTTTTTTCATGAGTTTAATTTTAATGTTATAAAAATTATCAAACCAACGAGGTTCGAATTTAATAAAACATTAAAATCAGGCGTAGAAAAGAAATTGATGGTATAATTTGAAAAGTGGTGGTGCATTCGCATCACAATAATAACAAGCAATACGGTCACCTTCAAATTTTGAAACTTTAGAAAAAATAATTGGGTTCCATTCATCAACCAAAAAAACAAAATCAGGAATAAAGGAAATTGAATCTAAGATTGTATTTTCTGATTTTTTTTGAAAATGAACTACTTTATCCTTACAACAACTATCCTTTTTTTGAACATTGGATGTCACTTTCGGGCCGCAGCAATTATCTTTAACCGAATTAGGGAATTCCGTATTTTTCCAATAAATCGCCTTGACCGAGGCCACTTCTCCCCTACAGTAATGCACATCAACAGCAAACCCTATATTGGAAACCAATAGGAAAAAGGCAAGAATAAAACTGATGTGTTTTTGAAATTTCATTATACAAAATTAGGGATTTAGCTACCTACTTACACCAAATTTATGTTAAAAATTAAATCAAATTACTACAAATCAAACTCTTGTCCCATCAAAGGAATGGCGCAATCAAACCCATATCTTTCGATAATTTTTATTCGAAGATCTTCGGCTGGCTGTTTTTCCCCATGGACTAAAAAAACTTTTGTAGGCGTATTTTCCAACGCGCAAAGCCAATTAACCAAATCGTTTTGGTCACCATGGGCAGACAACCCTTCTATTTCAAGTATATTTGCTTTGACTGAATAGTTTTTTCCATAAATTTTTACTTCTTTATCGCCCTCTAGCAATTTCCTCCCTAGGGTTCCTTCGGCTTGGTATCCAATAATAATTACGGTGGTTTCAGGCAACTCAATATAATGTTCGAGATAACTCAAAACCCTACCGCCTGTAAGCATTCCGCTGGCGGCAATAACCACCTTGGGTTGCTTGTCATAAATGGCTTGAATCGTTTCTTGATAATCGGAAACCATCGAAAACATTTTACACATCTTTATATAATCTTGCTCTGGCAATTTATGCCATTTTCTATTATTGGCAAAAATTCCCAAGGCACTAATCCCCATTGGCGTATCAATTATATAAGGAATGTTGGGAATTTTCCCTTCTTCTTTGAGTTGCCATAACAAATACATCACGGTTTGGGCGCGCTCTACGGCAAAACTAGGAATAATGATAGTCCCTCCTTTTTGAACCGTATTGTTAATATACATTTCGAGTTCCGCTTTGGAATCTGCATTAGGATGAAGCCGATTTCCATAGGTACTTTCCAGAAAAACATAATCGGCTTTTTTAGGTTTGGTTGGCGGATACATCAACACATCATTATCCCGACCAATGTCTCCCGAAAAAAACAGGGTTTTATTTTCAAGATTTAATTCAATGCTACAGGCGCCTATGATGTGCCCGGCATTGGTAAAAACAGCCGAAATTTCAGCTTCTAAGAAAATTTGCTCATTGGGTTTAACTACTCTAAAGAGCGGGAGAACTTGTTCAGCTTGTTTAACAGTATATAATGGCTCGGCGATTTTGTGCTTAGAATATTTATCCCTATTAGCCCTATTGGCTTCTTCTTCTTGGATTTTGGCACTGTCTAAAAGGATCAGTTTAGCAACATCCTTGGTTGGACTGGTACAATAGATTTTCCCTTCAAAACCTTGGTTGACTAATCTCGGCAACCAGCCACAGTGGTCTAAATGTCCGTGGGTAAGCAATACAAAATCAATGCTCGAGGGCAAAATGGGCAGTGATTCCCAATTGATTTCCCTTAGGTGTTTTATACCTTGAAATTGTCCGCAATCAACTAGAATTCTAAGACCGTTACTTTCGACTAATGTTTTAGAACCCGTTACTGTTCCCGCTCCGCCAATGAATTTAACTTTCATGATTTCTATATTTAAAATTCAAAAAACAATAATTCTATAGGTATCTGCACAATTCCGAGGCTTCTTTTAAAACGTTTTTGATTCTATTGGAACTCAATCCGATTTTTTCTAAAGATTCCGAATTGTTTATGAGTTCTTTTACCAAGATTAAATCCAAAAACAATAATTTGTCTTTTTCGGCGAGGGACAAAGTAGTCAAACAAGTTATTGGGTAGAGGTAATTTGTATCGTTTTTGGTTTTTAAATTATCGTTTTCCGGATAATTCCAACTCAACAAACTTAGTTTTGAACATTTTGCAAAAGCGATGGCATCGGTGGTAAACCGGTTATTGGTAACAATCCAACACTTCGAAACAGTATCGTTTCGAGTAAAAATAGTATGTCGATTATCTTTCAAGTCATTAAATCGAGATAAAATATACATGGGAACCTTAACATCCGAATTGGCGTCTTTTCCCATGTGAAATTTGCATTCAATCATGGCAATGGCACTGTCTTTTTTTACCAATATGTCTATCTCATGCGACACGCATTTGCCTTGTAAAATGAAATTAGTTACCGCTTGATAATTTTCAGAAGAAAAAAGTAAGGCTATATATTTTTCGAAGAAAAAACCTGCCGGACCCAATAATCTGATGGCTTCTTTTAAATTATATCTAGCAGCATTAGAATTAGAGACTTTCTTCAACAATCCGAATGCCATTTTGTAGATTTGCTTGGTAGAAATACCTTCGTAAATTTCCTTTTCAATAGCCTCTAAAATAGTTTTCACAACCCTTTGGCTTGCACCAGATTTCATAAGTGATTGCTCGAGTTTTGATGGATTATAGTCAACAATGTTTCCGGAATGTTTTACTATTTTCATTAGTACGTGATTTAATCGTTATTAAATCAAAGTGTCTACTAAAGGTACGAAAAAAAGATTAGTCGTTTTGCTTTTGATAGTAAAATGCTGGCAGAAACAATAATAAGAAAATGGGTTGAATCAAAAATCGACGGATATAAAACAAGGTCATTTTATTGGTTTCACCGAAAAAAGAAAGCACCAAAAATAGAGCGAGGATGAGTAGCGTGAAAAAGATAAGATACAATATTGAAGCAAATTTGACCGCTTCAATATCTTTAAACAAAACATAAATTATGGCTAAAGATAGGCTTGAATTTAGAAAATACCTTAAAACCAATCCGAAAAACAATTGGATATTATTCAGTTCCGGTAAGGGCAAATTATAATAATCGGTTTTGAAATAACTCAAAAAAGGATCATAAAACAGTCTGTCCTCGTAGGTTCTTATGAGAACCAACAAGAGAACTAGCATCATTGCCAAGGCAATTCTAAGTTTATGATTTAATAGCTGTTTTCGCATACAATGAAAATTTACGTATCCAAATTAACCATAACATAAAAACAACTCCATATATAAATAACGGAAAAAACACTCCGTGCAAAAAATGTTGCTGTTTGGGAAAATGATACATCAAAACACATAAAAGTGCAATTCTAATCAAATTCAAAATATAAATAAGCAAACTACCGCCAATTATATATAAAAGGGTTGCTTTTATTTTTCCTGAAAAGGCAATCACAAAAGAAACAAACAAAATAATAACATTCACGCCGTTACAGCCTTCAATTATTCGAGCTATAAATCTTTGATTGTAAAAAAATTTGATTCCTAGTTCTATTTTATTTGCCTCGATAGTAGCATCCTGATGAAAAAAAAACATTAAATCTTTCGTCTGTTTTGCAACCAATTGAGTAATCCCGTCAATCTCCAATTTCTTGACATCAAATTGACTGAGATAACTTTCATAAACAAAAGTCAAAAGTAAATAGCTCAACAAAAACTTCCCTAAAAATAGCAAAAATGGTTTGTAGAGAATTAAATACTTTTTCAAAATTTAATTTTTAATACATTTATAAAATTAGACAGTCCCATTTAAATACTTTTACATAAAAATCAAGAACATGACTTTTGAAAAATTAAAACCAAAAATAACAAAAATTACTTCAGATTCCGTGATTTCAAGAGAGGAAAAACTTTTGAAAATTTGCCAGATGCTACAAGACTCTATTAATTACTACAACTGGGTTGGTTTTTATTTTGCCAATCCCGAAGCCAAAACACTTCATCTTGGGCCTTATGTAGGAGCTCCAACAGACCATACTGTTATCCCTTTCGGGAAAGGGATTTGTGGCCAAGTGGCAGTTTCAAACGAGAACTTTGTGGTTCCTGATGTTACAGCACAAGACAATTATATTGCTTGTAGCTTTACGGTAAAGTCAGAAATCGTAGTCCCATTATTTGTAAATGGCAAAAATATTGGGCAAATCGACATTGATAGTCATGTTTTAGATCCATTTACAGAGGCTGACGAACGGTTTTTGGAGTTTGTAAACCAACAAGTGGCTGCGCTTTTTTAATAAAAACCAACCATTATTTTCAAAATCCGTTACTCAAAACTAAGTGACGGATTTTTTTATTTCCAATACTTAATGGAATTTCAAATCAAATTGCTTAATTTTGTTTAACTTTATTACATTTAATTTAAACAAAATAATGCCAGTTTCACAAAAAACAGACTTAGACGAAATTGCAATTGACCGAATTATTGAAATGGCCTGGGAAGACCGAACCCCATTTGACGCCATAAAGTTTCAATTCGGATTAGCAGAAGCTGACGTAAAAGCGTTAATGAAAAAAGAACTTAAATTTTCAAGTTACAAACTTTGGCGAAAGCGTGTTGAAAATTGCAAAACCAAGCATCTTGCCAAACGTGTTGAAGGTATTGACCGATTTAAATGCACCATGCAGAGAGCCATATCGAATAACAAAATAGCCAAACGGTAATCAAAAATGGAAAAAGAAAAACCAGATAATATTGTATATTCCAAAGAAAGCGGATACAATGCCAATATTTTGCCTTATGGAACCAGTGTTGGCGCGCCGGTTATAAAAATTAATGACGTTGTATCTTGGAAAAACAGAGGGATTAGCAATGTAAACAAAGAGTTTGAAAACAAGTTCAATGAACTTAAAATTCAATATCAAATGTTGATGGAAGAATACGAGTGGAACGAATTGGTATACAATGCGAAATTCTCGTTTGAACCTGTTATTGGCGAAATTTATCACCTCTACATTGCAGAAGATCACACCTATTTTTTGTCGCTAATTTCACCTCAAGAATGGAACAAAGAACACATTGCCACATTCAGACTCAATAGCGATAAAAAATGGGTTATCGTAAACTAAAAAAAATTCAGGAAAGGCAGCCCAATTGACTAAAAAAACTGTAAATATTGTTTGGTTCAAACGAGATCTACGTTTCATTGACAACGAAGCTTTATTTAACGCAAATCAAGCTGGAATACCTTTACTGCTGGTCTATTTTTTTGAACCATCGGTTATGAATTATGATGATGCCGATGTAAGACATTGGAGATTTATTTACGAGTCTCTTCAAGATTTACAAAAAAAATTAACTGTTTTAAATGCTAAATTATACTTTTTTCATAGTGAAGTGAAAACCGTTTTTTTAGAAATAATGGAACATTTCGATATTCAAACCGTTTTTTCGCATCAGGAAATTGGCAACAAACTCACTTTTGATAGAGATATTGCCATGCAGGATTTTTTTCAGGAAAACAATATTGTTTGGAACCAATTTCAACTGCACGGCGTCATCCGAAAACTAAAATCGCGTCAAAATTGGGACAAACGCTGGGAAGATGTAATGCGAGCCACTCCAAAAATTGTAAAAGAATCAGATTTAAATTTGATTTCTTTAGATAATGATTTTTACGAAGCTTTAAAAGGCAAACCTTTGCCAAATGAAATTATAACACCCAATAAAAATTTTCAGCAAGGTGGAGAAAATTTAGCCTGGCGGTATTTAGACAATTTTGTAAAGGAGCGCTATGTCAATTACAGCAAACACATTTCAAAACCTTCCTTGAGTCGAAAAGGCTGTAGCCGATTGTCGCCTTATTTAGCCTACGGAAACATTAGCATGCGAATGGTGTATCAATATACCAATCAGTTTTATGAAACCTCAAAAAACAAAAGGGCGATTCTCAATTTTGTATCACGTTTGCATTGGCATTGTCATTTTATGCAAAAATTTGAAGACGAATGTCGGATGGAGTTTGAAAATGTAAATCGGGCATACGATTCATTGGTCAAACCCAAAAACGAAACCTACATTAGAGCTTGGCAAGAAGGCAAAACGGGCGTTCCTATTGTTGATGCCTGTATGCGATGCCTAGTCGCAACTGGGTATATCAATTTTAGAATGCGAGCGATGGTGGTTTCTTTTTTCACTTTCAATTTATGGCAAGATTGGCGTGAACTTCATTTCCTTGCACGACAATTTTTAGATTACGAACCTGGCATTCATTATCCACAAATCCAAATGCAATCGGGCACAACGGGTATTAATACGATTCGAATATACAACCCAATCAAAAATTCAGAAGAACACGATTCTGAAGGTATTTTCATCAAGCAATGGGTCCCCGAATTGGCTGAAGTTCCAATTCATTTACTTCATGAACCATGGAAAATGAACGAAATGGAACAACAATTTTACAATTGCAAAATTGGAGAAGATTATCCTGCACCAATGGTAAACATTGAAGAAACCCGAAAATTCGCCAGTGATATTGTGTGGAGTTTTCGCAAAAAAGACGAAGTTAAAACCGAAGGGGCTCGGATATTAAAAAAACACGTGAGCAATCCAAATCGAAAAACAAAAAAGAAAACACAATAATGGCAATATTCTTAAAAGCAAATTGGGAAAACATCATAATGGCAAACTATGAAATTGACCCAACTATTTTAAAACCTTATTTGCCAAAAGGAGTAGAATTCGATTTATACAACGGAAAATGTTATATCAGTTTGGTGGGATTTATGTTTAAGGATACGAAATTATTTAACATTCCTATTCCGTTTTTTGGAAATTTTGAAGAAATTAATTTACGTTTTTACGTGAAAAGGAAAGAGGGGGATTTTATAAAACGTGGTGTAGTTTTTATCAACGAAACCATTCCCTATCCCATTGTGGCTTGGGTTGCCAATAAATTATACAACGAACATTACACCGTTGTGCCAACAAAGCACGAGATCATTATTGAAAAAACTTCGAGAAAAGTGATATTCGAATGGTTGGTTAATAAAAAATGGAATTTTATTGCCGTAACAACATCTAATACATCTGAAAAGATGAAAGCAAATTCACTTGAAAGTTTTATCTACGAGCATTATTATGGTTATACCAAAATTGCCCCTAATAAAACCGAGGAATACAAATTGCAACATCCATGCTGGAAAGTAAATCAAGTTATGGATTACAATATAGAATGTGATTTTGAGGCGATGTACGGGAAATCATTTTCGATTTTGAATCAAACAAAACCCGGAGCCGTTTTCATTGCCGAAGGATCAGCAGTGGGAATTGAATGGAAAAGAACAAAAATAAATCGATTATGAAAGGTGTTAAAAAACAAAACCTACCCAATAAAGTTTGTCTAGTTTGCCAAAAACCTTTCGCTTGGCGCAAAAAATGGGAAAAAGTTTGGCACGAGGTGAAATATTGCAGTGATAAATGTAGAAATAACAAATTGAAAGATTGAAAGATTGAAAGATTGAAAGATTGAAAAATCAGTGTAATCTTTATATAAAAATAACAAAATGTCAAAAACTCTAAGACTAATTCTCGGCGATCAATTGAACAGAAATCATTCCTGGTTTCAAACGAACGACGATTCCATTACTTATGTTATGATGGAAATTCGTTCCGAAACTGATTATACCACACATCATATCCAAAAAATTGCAGGATTTTTTTCGGCAATGCGAAATTTCGCAGAGGAATTAAAATCTAAAAATCATAACATCATTTATTTTCATTTAAATGATGCAACCAATTTGCAATCCTTTGATACGAATATTCAGTATTTAATCGAAAAACAACAATTTACCCATTTTGAATACCAATTACCCGACGAATATCGATTAGACGAGTTACTTCAGCACTTTTGCAAAACGCTTGGTATTACAACTTCCGTGGTTGATTCGGAACATTTTATGAGTTCCCGAAATGAATTGGGCGATTTCTTTGAAGGCAAAAAAACATTTTTGATGGAAAGTTTTTATCACATGATGCGAAAAAAGCACAATGTGTTGATGCAAGGCGACAAGCCCTTGACAGGAAAATGGAATTATGACGGAGAAAACCGCAAAAAATTACCCAAAGACCACAAGCCCACTCCTCCCCTAGTTTTTAATAATGATGTTTCGGAAATTGTTTCGGAAATCAATAAAACCAACATTAAAACTATCGGAAACATCGACGCCGAAAATTTTGTTTGGCCAACAACTAGAACCCAATCATTAGAACTATTAGATTTTTTCGCTACCGAATGTTTGTCTCTTTTCGGGAGTTATCAAGATGCCATGACACCCAACGAATGGTCCTTGTATCATGCGCGGATTTCTTTTTCGATGAATACAAAAATGATTTCGCCATCCGAAGTTATCAATCGGGCTATTTTAGAATGGGAAAATCGCCCTGACGAAATCGAATACAATCAGCTAGAAGGTTTTGTTCGTCAAATCATTGGCTGGCGCGAATACATGCGAGGTATTTATTGGAACAAAATGCCCGATTATGCTACTTTGAATTATTTCAACAATGAAAATAATTTACCCGATTGGTTTTGGACCGGAAAAACCAAAATGAATTGCTTGAAAGATGCCATAAATCAATCCCTAAATTTTTCTTATGCGCATCATATTCAACGGCTAATGATAACGGGGAATTTTGCACTATTGGCAGGAGTTCATCCTGACGAAGTCGACGCTTGGTATTTGGGAATATATATTGATGCCATCGAATGGGTCGAAATTACCAATACACGCGGAATGAGTCAGTTTGCCGATGGCGGAATTGTGGGAACAAAACCCTATGTGAGTTCCGCTGCCTATATTGACAAAATGAGTCATTATTGTAGTTCCTGTTTCTATAAAAAAGCCATAAAAACAGGCGAAAAAGCGTGTCCGTTTAATAGTTTGTATTGGAATTTTTATGATAAAAATGAAGATAAATTAGGCAAGAATCCTCGAATCGGGATGATGTATAATGTGTGGCGAAAAATGAAACCCGATGACAAAGTAGCTTTATTGCAGCAAGCTGATTATTACTTAAAAAACATCAACGAATTATGATTAAGACCGCATTAGTTTGGTTTAAAACTGATTTACGATTGTCCGACAATGAGACACTTTGCAAAGCAATTGCACAAAGCGAACAAGTAATTCCGGTGTATTGTTTTGACGATTCACATTTCGAAACCACTCCTTACGGATTCAAAAAAACAGGTGCTTTTAGAGCCCAATTTTTATTGGAATCTTTAATCGATTTGGATAAAAATTTACGTGAATTAGGTTCGGGATTATTAATTGTAAAAGGGAACCCCGAAATTGAAATTCCGAAAATAGCCAAACAATACAAAGCGCAAAAAGTTTTTGCAAAACGCGAAGTCGCTTACGAAGAAAAGCAAACGGAGAAATCAGTACAAAAAGCGCTTTTTAAACAATATTGCGAAATGGAAACTTTCAGCACCAGCACCTTGTATTGCGCAGAGGATTTACCATTTTCAATAAAAGACATTCCGGATGTTTTTACCGTATTCAGAAAAAAGACAGAACAAGAAGCCAATATAAAAGATGCTTTGCCAAGTCCGACAGCGATAGATTCTCCAGAAATTCCAAAAATGATTTTACCAACCTTAGAAGAATTAAATGTAACGTTTTCAAAAATAGATTCACGTGCTGTAATCCAATTTAAAGGTGGTGAAACCGAAGCAATAAAAAGGTTGGAACATTATTTTTTTGAAACAAAGAACTTGTCTATTTATAAAGAAACCCGAAATGGAATGATTGGCGCTAATTATTCATCCAAATTTTCAGCTTGGTTGACCGTGGGTTGTATTTCGCCACGATTTATTTACCAAGAGATTAAAAAATATGAAAAAGAATTTGGCGCAAACGACTCCACTTATTGGTTGGTTTTCGAATTATTATGGCGCGATTTTTTTCGATTTATGTTCAAAAAACACCAAACCAAATTTTTCCTATATTCTGGAATCAAAACCGACAAAGTCAACTCAAAATCATTGAATGAAAAATTACTTTCACAATGGATAAATGGCACAACACAGTCTGATTTTATTAATGCCAATATGATCGAATTGAAACTTAGCGGTTTCATGAGCAATAGAGGCAGACAAAATGTAGCCAGTTATTTTTGCAATGAATTGAATATGGATTGGCGATTTGGTGCCGCCTATTTTGAGGAACAATTAATTGATTATGATGTGTGCAGCAATTGGGGCAATTGGGCTTATTTGGCTGGTGTTGGCAACGATCCTCGTGGGCATCGCTATTTTAACATCGAAAAACAAGCCAATGATTATGATAAAAATAAAGCCTTCAGAGATTTATGGTTAGAATAAATAAAAAAATATTGCATTTTCAAAAATAAAAACTACCTTTGCGCCCGTCTTGCAATAGATGCACGACATACATAATAATCATTTAAATAATATTGGAATGTATTTAACGAAAGAAGTTAAAGAAGAAATCTTCGCTAAACACGGAGAAAAAACAAACACAGGAAAGGCAGAAGCGCAAATCGCTTTGTTCACTTTCAGAATTAGCCACCTAACAGAGCACTTGAAAAAAAATCGTCACGATTATAACACAGAGCGTTCCTTAGTATTGCTAGTAGGTAAAAGAAGATCTTTGTTGGATTACTTGAAGAAAACAGAAATCAACAGGTACCGTGAGATTATAAAAGTATTGAATATCAGAAAATAATCAATAGTAAAGAGGTGCGAAAGTGCCTCTTTTTGTTTTTATACGCATTAAAAAAAGTTTGGTTTTTCATTGGGTTTTAGGCATTAACTACGCAACAACAACACAACTAACACCCATGTTCAACTTAAAGAATTAAAATTATGATTCCACAATTATTTGTAGAAAAAATCGATTTAGGTGATGGAAGAAGCATCACAATCGAGACAGGACGTTTAGCCAAACAAGCTGACGGTTCCGTAGTAGTAAGAATTGGTAAAACTGTCATCTTAGGAACAGTTGTATCTTCCAGAAAAGCGAGTCCAGGTATTGATTTTCTTCCGCTTACGGTAGATTATCGTGAAAAATTCGCTGCCGCAGGCCGTTTTCCTGGGGGTTTTTTCAAAAGAGAAGCACGTCCAAGTGACAGCGAAGTATTGACAATGAGATTGGTTGACCGTGTTTTGCGTCCTCTATTCCCGAGTGATTACCACGCCGAAGTGCAAGTTATGATTCAGTTAATGTCGCATGACGACGAAATAATGCCAGATGCATTAGCAGGATTAGCCGCTTCAGCAGCTTTAGCCTTGTCTGACATTCCTTTTGAAACATTGATTTCTGAAGCTAGAGTGGGAAGAATTGACGGTAAATTTATCATCAATCCATCCCGTGCTCAATTAGAATTGTCAGATATCGACATGATGATTGGAGCTTCAACCGATTCTATCGCAATGGTAGAAGGAGAAATGAAAGAAATTTCAGAAGCTGAAATGGTTGAAGCCATTAAATTTGCACACGAACATATTAAAGTACAAATCGCAGCGCAAGAAAGATTAGCAAACGCATTTGGAAAAAAAGAAGTTCGTACTTATGAAACTGAAAAAAAAGACGATGTAATTTACGCAAAAGTAAAAGCAGCGGCTTACGACAAAATTTATGCTATCGCCAGTAAAGGTTCGGCAAAACACGAACGTTCTGCGGCTTTTGACGCTGTTAAAGAAGAAGTAAAAGCCTTATTTACAGAAGAAGAATTAGCTGAAAACGGCGATTTAATTGGAAAATATTTCTATAAAACCAATAAGGAAGCGGTTCGTAATGTAACCCTAGATTTAGGAACTCGTTTGGACGGAAGAAAAACTACCGAAATCAGACCAATTTGGTGTGAAGTGGATTACTTACCCTCCGTGCACGGTTCGGCATTGTTTACCCGTGGAGAAACACAAGCTTTAGCAACAGCCACTTTGGGAACTTCCAGAGAAGCCAACCAAATTGATTCTCCATCTGAACAAGGAGAAGAAAAATTCTACTTGCACTATAATTTTCCACCATTTTCTACAGGAGAAGCTCGTCCGCTAAGAGGAACTTCAAGAAGAGAAGTGGGTCACGGAAACTTGGCTCAAAGAGCGTTAAAAAATATGATTCCTGCTGATTGTCCTTACACCATTCGTGTGGTTTCTGAAGTATTGGAATCCAACGGTTCGTCTTCAATGGCTACGGTATGTGCTGGAACATTGTCCTTAATGGATGCCGGAATTCAAATGATTCGTCCTGTTTCAGGAATTGCCATGGGATTAATTACTGACGGAGATCGTTTCGCAGTATTGTCTGATATCTTGGGTGATGAAGATCACTTGGGAGACATGGACTTTAAAGTGACTGGAACTACCGAAGGAATTACAGCTTGCCAAATGGACATTAAAATTGACGGATTGAAATATGAAATCATGGAACAAGCTTTGGCGCAAGCCAGAGAGGGTCGTTTGCATATTCTTAAAATTCTAGTGGATACTTTACCAGCTCCAAAAGCGGATGTTAAAACCTATGCTCCAAAAATTATCACTAGAACTATTCCTGGTCAATTTATTGGTGCGTTGATTGGTCCTGGTGGAAAAGTAATTCAAGAATTACAAAAAGCTACTGGAACTACTATCGTAATCAATGAAGTGAACGAAGAAGGAGTTATCGAGATTCTTGGTACAGATCCTGCAGGAATTGAAGCAGTATTGGCTAAAATACAGTCTATTACTTTCAAACCACAAATGGGCGAAGCTTATGAAGTAAAAGTAATCAAAATGCTAGATTTTGGTGCAGTGGTTGAATACCTTGATGCTCCAGGAAATGAAGTGTTGCTTCACGTTTCGGAATTAGCTTGGGAAAGAACAGAAAATGTTACCGATGTAGTGAATATGGGTGATGTTTTCATGATTAAGTATTTAGGTTTGGATCCAAAAACTCGTAAAGAGAAAGTGTCCAGAAAAGCTTTGATACCAAGACCTCCACGTGAATAATAAATAGAGTAATCAAATCTTAGTTTACTAAAGTTTATTTATAGAAAAGCCCGTTTCATTCATTTGGAACGGGTTTTTTAGTTATGGTTTTAATCTTTATATAAACTTGTAGGTTTATTTACTTTTGTTCTTATTTATAGGATTTTTTAACTATTGTTAAACTATTTTGCCCAGTAAATAAACTATTTTAGCATTTTAATTTAATATTGTAAAATGACAAAAACCGTTGGTATAATTGGATCTGGAATTGGAGGTCTTGCACTATCCATTCGACTGGCCAATCAAGGGTTTAAGGTAACAATTTTTGAGAAAAATAGTTATCCAGGAGGAAAATTGAGTGAGCTCAATATGAATGGGTTCCGATTTGATAAAGGGCCATCATTATTTACTATGCCAGCTTTAATAGATGAGTTGACTGCATTACAGGGAAGCTCACATAAGTTTGAATATCAGAAATTAGACGTCATAACTAACTATTTTTATTCAGACGGAACGCAATTAAAAGCATCCGCTAATTTGGATGATTTTGCAGAGGAAGTACATTTAAAATTAAATGAAAAAAAAGAAACTGTTTTAAAACACATCAAGCGCAACGCTTTTTATTTTAAAACCACTGAAGATTTATTTTTGAAACAATCGCTTCATCAACTGAAAAATTTTATTAATTTTAAGACTTTAAAAGGTATATTTTTTTCCCCTTTCTTAGGTTTATTCAGTACAATGAACGAAAAAAATTCGCAAACATTTTCCAATCAAAAAACAGTACAACTGTTCAATCGATTTGCAACTTACAACGGTTCAAATCCATACAAAGCACCTGCCTTAATCAATATGATTTCGCATTTAGAGTTCAATCTTGGGGCTTATTTGCCAAAAAAAGGCATGCATCAAATAACCACACATTTGGTCAAACTCGCTGAAGAAGCGAATGTAACTATTAATTACAATGCAACTGTTGAAGCCCTAGAGGTTGGGTCTAATAAACGTATTTCTTCTATTAAAAGTAATGGCGTCAATTATCCCTTTGCTATTGTGGCTAGCGATGTAGATATCCATGTACTTTACAAAAATTTATTACCAAAATCTTTTACCCCTAAAAAGCTTATTCAACAAGAAAAATCTAGTAGTGCCTATGTTTTTTATTGGGGAATAAACAAAGAATTTGCAGCGTTGGGATTGCATAATATTTTATTTAGTGATGATTATGAAAAAGAATTTGATCATTTGTTTTCAAAACAATTTCCAATTGACGACCCTACAATTTACATCAATATTACTTCAAAATATTGCAAAGATGATGCGCCAGAAGGTTGTGAAAACTGGTTTGTAATGGTGAATGTACCGCACAATAAAAGCGATAATATAGATTATGCAGTAGCAATTCGAAAAAATGTTATCGAAAAAATCAATAGTATGTTAAAAACAGATATCGAAAAATACATCATTACAGAAAGCACTTTAAGTCCCATTGATATTGAAACCCAAACATCTTCTTTCGGAGGATCACTTTACGGCAACTCTAGCAACAATAAATTTGCGGCATTTTTAAGACATGCTAATTTTTCGTCAAGTATTAAGAATTTGTTTCTTGTTGGAGGAAGTGTGCATCCTGGAGGAGGTATTCCACTTTGCCTTTTTAGTGCAAAAATAGCCAGTCAACTTATAGTAGAACAAGAAATGCTATGAAAGAAACGTACAAATCATATTTATTATATTTCCTAATTGTAGTATATGTATCTGGCTCAATTGGTTTTGTAGTCAATCCCTCTTTTTTTAGTCCTTTTACGCCTTATACTTTATTACTAACTTGTTTTGTTTTTTTAATTCATAGTCCACTAGCCGATAAAAAATTTCTTGTCGCCTTTTTTTCTATTGCGTTTTTGGGTTTTATTATTGAAGTAATTGGCGTAAAAACTGGACTCATTTTTGGAAAATATTCGTACGGAAATGGATTAGGCTATAAATTACTTAATGTACCTCTGGTCATTTCGATCAATTGGGCAATGCTCATTTGTGCCGGAATCATAGTAGTAAGTCGTATCTTTGCAAACAAAATAACTGTTTTGATTGTGGCTGCTTTACTCGTAACCCTTATCGACTTAGTTATTGAACAAGTGGCACCAAAACTTGATTTTTGGCAATTTGAAGGTGGATTACCTAGTTTTAATAATTATCTGAGTTGGATTGGAGTTGCTTTTTTTACATCGTACTTTTTTTACCCTACAATTATAAAAGGTAATGGCAATGTATCCTTCATAATATTGATTTTACAAATAATATTTTTCACTTTTTTATTTATATTTATCTAATATGGAAATAATAATTAATACTAGTATAGTTTTAGTCACTTTTATACTAACAGAATTTTCTGCTTGGGCTAATCACAAATACATTATGCATGGTGTTATGTGGTATTTTCATGCAGATCATCATAAGAAAGACCATAAAAGTTGGTTTGAACGAAATGATTTATTTTTTATCATTTATGCCGTACCAAGTTGGTTACTCATTATGTATGGAATGATGAACCAATATGCTTGGTACACATGGGTGGGTTTTGGTATTTTATCCTATGGCGTAGCTTATTTTTTTGTACATGACCTGATAATTCACCAACGTTTTAAAGTATTTACCAAAACAAAAAACGTCTATATTTTAGCGTTGCGTCGTGCCCACAAAATGCATCATAAAAACACTGGAAAAGAAGGTGGCGAAAGTTTTGGAATGTTAATTATTAAGAAAAAATACATTCAAGATGCCGCAAAAAAAATCTAAAATCCTATACGCAAATTAAGCATTTATTTAGATTAATATCCTTTTAAAGTTTTCTTTTACCAAAAGTGTTGACAACACCTATTTCCATTTTAAAGCTATTTCCGTTGATACGTGTAGGGGCTGTTGAAAAGAAATAATCTGATTTACAATCACAAACCCATTCGAAATATAATTCATTTTATGAGCCAAATAACTACTTGTACATTTTTTAAATTGGAAACTTTTTCCAACAAACTTTGGGCATTGTCCCAGATGCAATTAGGGCATTCTCATTTAAAAAACATTGAAGGACTTGTGTTCTACAAGCTATTAGGTTCAGGTGCTGAAAATGGTTTTAGTTCGAAACCAAACTTTGGTACGTATGCATTACTATGTATCTGGGATTCAGAAATGCATGCTACTAATTTTTTTGAAAAAAATTCATTTTATAACAATTATAAATCCAAAAGCGCCGAATCATTTACCGTTTTTGCACATGCAGCAGAAGCCCACGGAAAATGGGACGGAAAGCAACCTTTTGTTTCTGATGCCACATTGGCTTTAGATATGCCAGTTATGGTTTTAACACGAGCTAGTATTCGACTTTCAAAATTGATTTCTTTTTGGAGGAAGGTCGGTCATGTGAGTAAAAGTCTAGAAGATTATGATGGATTAGCGCTATCAATTGGTGTTGGCGAATGGCCTTTAATCCAACAAGCTACTTTAAGCATTTGGAAAACACAAGCAGAAATGATTGATTATGCCTATAAAAATGAAAAGCATAAAGAGGTGGTTCGTCTTACCAGAAAACTCAAATGGTATAAAGAAGAACTATTTGCAAGATTTATTCCCTATAAATTTTTAGGACAGTGGAATGGTAAAAATGTTGCCAATTTTCTAGAACTCTAATCTTATTTTGTCTCCTCTTATGAGTATTGAAAGCATTGGTTTTTAAACCATCGCTGTTTTGGCCAACTTTTTTATTATCTAAATACTGTTATTTGAAAAAAAATTACAACTATTTTCTATTTTTTGTAACTTTTCTATAACTCCACACGTATAACCATTCGTACACTTAAAAAATTGAGGAGACACCACTATGAGACAACTTAAAATTACCAAGCAGGTTACCAATCGTGAAACTGCATCATTAGACAAGTATTTACAGGAAATTGGAAAGGTGGATTTAATTACTGCCGACGAAGAGGTAGAATTGGCTCAAAAGATAAAAGCCGGTGACCAAGCTGCCCTAGAAAAATTGACGAAAGCCAATTTACGTTTCGTAGTTTCGGTGGCCAAACAATACCAAAATCAAGGTTTAACTCTTCCCGATTTGATTAATGAAGGGAATTTAGGTCTAATAAAAGCCGCACAACGTTTTGATGAAACTCGTGGTTTCAAATTCATTTCGTATGCCGTATGGTGGATTCGTCAATCGATTTTACAAGCCTTGGCCGAACAATCGCGTATCGTTCGTTTGCCATTGAATAAAATTGGTTCTATCAACAAAATCAACAAAATGTATGCCTTGTTAGAGCAATCTAACGAAAGACCGCCAACGGCTGAGGAAATTGCCAAGGAATTGGATATGACCGTAAATGACGTAAGAGAGTCTATGAAAAACTCCGGGCGTCACCTTTCTATGGATGCGCCACTTGTTGAAGGAGAAGATTCCAATCTTTACGACGTATTGCGTTCTGGCGAGTCGCCAAATCCAGACAGAGTTTTGATCCAAGAATCATTGCGTACTGAGATTGAGCGTTCATTGGAAACATTGACTCCAAGAGAGGCTGATGTGGTTCGTTTGTATTTTGGTTTGGGCGATCAACACCCAATGACATTGGAAGAAATAGGAGAAACTTTTGACCTCACTCGCGAACGTGTTCGCCAGATCAAGGAAAAAGCGATCCGCAGATTGAAACATACCTCAAGAAGCAAAATATTAAAAACCTATTTGGGATAAGACAAAGTCTAAGTGCCAGAATAAATACCTAAACTCCGAATCACTTTCGGAGTTTTTTTTATGAAAATTTGGAAATTTGTTGTTCAAATTTCGTTCTTCAAACTTTAGAAACTTCAATTATTGTTTCTATAATTTCCACTATCTTTGCCAAAATGTTGCATGCTGAAAAACGAACTGTGGATTTTGAAGTTTCAGCCCAACACAACCACTAAATGAAATCGCTTTTTGCGATTCCCAAATAAAAAAAGCACAAACAATGAGTAAAAATACACTAATTGCGCCCTCTGTCCTTGCCGCTGACTTCGCTAATTTGCAACGTGACATCGAAATGATAAACAACAGCCAAGCCGATTGGTTTCACATTGACATCATGGACGGAGTTTTTGTACCTAATATTTCCTTTGGAATGCCCGTTTTGGATGCCATTACACGACATGCCAAAAAAACAATCGATGTGCATTTGATGATTGTGGATCCAGACCGATACATTAAAACTTTTGCTAATTTGGGCGCCAATATACTATCCGTTCATTATGAAGCCTGCACGCACCTGCACAGAACGCTTCAGGCCATCAAAGCCGAGGGCATGAAAGCTGGAGTGGCGATTAATCCCCATACCAATATAGACTTGCTCGAAGACGTTATCAACGATATTGATTTGGTGTGTATTATGAGTGTAAATCCAGGTTTTGGCGGACAATCCTTTATCGACAATACGTATTCTAAGGTTTCTAAATTAAAAGCGTTAATACAAAGCAAAGGCGCTTCCACCATTATAGAAATTGACGGCGGGGTAACCAATAAAAACGCAAAACAATTGGTAGAGGCGGGTGCCGATGTATTAGTGGCTGGGAACTATGTTTTCAAAGCAGAAAACCCAACCCAAACCATTGCCGATTTGAAAAAATTGGCTTCCTTTTAATAAAAAAGGCTTTTAAAGGAGCCTTTTTTATTAGGTTCTTCTGGAAATATTGTGAACATTCAATTTTTTCTCAAAACCATTCAGTTAATTAAGGTTCGTTAAGAAATTTTAAATCTTAATTTTCTTAACTCTCTTAATGGTTTAAAAGATTTAAAAATTTATTTTAAATGTTTTAGCTTTTCACACAAAACCCAGTAGAGCCTTTTATTTTACTTTTTTGTATTCCAATTCCATAAATTTCACGATATCATCCAGTTGCTCTACCCCTATTCTTTTGGCTTTGATTACTTTATTTCGGTCTAGTACATAAATTACGGGCGTGGAATACACATCGTATTTTTCGACAACATTATTGTAGTGAACTCCATCATATACATTAATCCAATCCAGTTTATTATCGTTGAGGTATTTGATGTATTTCTCCCCCTCATTTTGAGTATAAACACAATATACTTTTATATCTTTATTTTCCTTCTGCAACTTATGATATTCCTCTAAAAGTTTTGGAATTTCGACCTTACAATGGCTGCAATCTACATCCCAAAAAGCCAAGATGAGATAATCTGCCTTCACATCACGCAAGTGGTTAAATAAGCTGTTTATTTTAGAGTTGTTGTTATAGAATAATTTGGTGACCTCTTCACTAGTTTTAGCGGTTTCAAATCCCATTTTAGCTATAATATCCCGATCCGAGGCGTTAATCATCGACAAATCCGGGGCGACAGCGCCCACTAAAAGTGGCCTTACTTTATCGCTTTGCTTTATAATTTGCTTCACAACGCCATCGTCATAAACGGTATTGGCCTTTCCTGTTTTGAAATATTTATCGGCTATGTACACAAAAACTTTATCAAATCCCATTATTTTAGAGGTTTCATAAGTGTAGGTGAAATGAGCCAACAACAGGGTATGGACTAAACTTCCTGGCAAAGTCTTATCCATCATCCTATCAATCTCAACCGAAACGGAGTCCGGATGCGTAACAACCACCTGGTCAAAATACTTCTTTAACTTGTTGTAAAAAAAAGGATTCCGCACCGTGCCATCGTCCTTGAAGTCGACATTGTCCCAATAATGCTTTTTATAGTATTGATACACCATCAAACTATCGGGTCTGCCGTTCGATGCTTTGGGGATTTCCTTGAGCACCTTTTCCATTTTTAGGTTTAATACATCTCCTATATAAGACCCCTTGTTTTGCTCCAAAAATTGCTCTTCATAGTCTTGAATGGCCTTGTCTAACACTTTCTGTTTGGCGCTGATTTTAGCAATGGAATCATTTTTAGGCAATCCTTTTGATTCTTGCTTTACCGCTTCAAAATCATCATTTTGCATCCCTATAAACTTGATATAGTTTAAAAAATTATTCTCCCGATCCGAATTGACGGCCGTTAGGCCTTTAGCAATACTAGTACTCGCATCACTATTGAGCTCCAAGTTTTGGGTGTTTTCGTCAATGAAGAAATCAAAGTAGATTGATTTTTGTTGGCTTACCAAGGAATAAATGCCTTTGTCAAGTTTTTGTTCTCCCTTAAAAACGATTTTCCCGTTTTTTATATGGGTACAAGTATCCCTGATGAGGGTTTTGTCAAACTGGTAAAAGGTAAGATAAGCCAAGGTATCATTACAGTTTTTAATATTAATGGTAATGTCATAGCCCGATTTATGGGGCAACGGTTTTTTAGTGACCTGGGCTGAGGCACAAATGGAAAACAAACATAAAACAAGGACAACAACTCTTTTCATAAAAAAATCATTTAAAACAGACTATAAATCATTGGATGAATAGGATAGCAAAAATAACTATTTTTTTGAATACCAAAATTCTTTAACATTTAATTAATTAACACAAAAAGGGGGCACCGCAAAGTCTTTCCCTTGTGAAAAAAAAACTTCAAGAGAACCTCTTGAAGTTTTTTAGTAAGTGACCGCGGAGGGGTTCGAACCCCCAACCCTCAGAGCCGAAATCTGATATTCTATCCAGTTGAACTACGCAGCCTTTTTATTGTAGATTTATGATTTTAGAGTTCAGATTAAATCTGCAATCTAAACTCTACAATCTAAAATTATATTATGTCAAAAGCTTCTTAACGATTGTCGAAATGGTTTTGCCTTCGGCGGTACCACCCAATTGGGCAGCGGCTAGTCCCATCACTTTTCCCATGGAGGCAATGCCGGTGGCGCCGGTTTCGGCAATGATTTTTGCAATAATGGCTTCCACTTCGGCTTCGCTCAATTGTGCCGGCAAGAATTTTTCGATGACAGCGATTTGTGCCAGTTCAGGCTCTGCCAAATCCATTCGGTTTTGTTCCGTGAAAATTTTGGCGCTATCCTTGCGGGTTTTTACCAATTTTTGAAGCAATTTAATCTCGTCTGCCGCCGATATTTCCTCTTTGGACCCTGAGGCCGTTTGCGTCAAAAGGATTTCGGATTTGATCGCTCTTAAGGCCTCCAATGCAACGGTGTCTTTGGCTCTCATGGCGGTTTTGATTTCCTCCATGATTTGTGTGGATAAACTCATATTGTATTTATGATTTTAGATTTGTGATTTTAAATTTGCCATTGGCCCGAAAAAAGTGCTACTGGCAAAGAGCGCAAAGATAAAAAAAATAACCCGAAAATTGAATCAATTTTCGGGTTGGGTGTTTAATAACTTTGGTTTGGAGGATTAGTCCACATTGTCATGCAAATAAGAATTATTAGAACGCAACTGTAAGTCATCGTTACTGTCGGTCCCTAATGAAATTCTCGAATTGGCATGGTTGGTTTGCGCAGTTGAAAGATCAATTCCTAATCTTTTATACGCAGGTTCTTTTTCCATTTCATCAATTCTAGAAACGTTGCTGTGGAATTTATAATTGAATTCCTTTAATTTTTTTCTTCTTTCATCCGCCCTGAATTTTAAAGTTTCCTCGATGGTCATTTCCATCGGTGAAATAGCATCAAAGGTAGAAGAGCTGTTTGAAGCTAAATCAATTTGCTTCATTGTGATGTTCATCTCTTCGGGAACTATTTCGTCAATGGCAGTCATTGATGGTTTTGAATCCATCACTGCACTTTCTGACTCTGTATATTCCTCCAGCGTATATATAATTCTTCCTTTATCCGTCAATTCAGTCATTGGAACAAATTGTACCGCTTCGTTTACATTGATATCCCGAGTTTCATTAGTCAGTTCAAACAAGATTTTGTTTTCGGTAACTTCTGCAACCGGTTCTGGAGTAGCAGTCGTATTAAAAAGAGGCAAATCAAATGAAAAAGTGGCTTGTTCCTGTCTTTCAAAAACTTTTGGTTCCACTACTTTTATTTGCTCCACCACGGGTGAGGTGACCACAAAATCTAAATCGCTGATAGGAGAAATGATTTCAAAAGTCACATCTAAATTTTTAATAAATTCAGACATCACCACTAACTCTTCCTTGTTTATTGACACCACAGCTGGTGCGGGCGTTGGCTCAGCAACCTCATCTTCCAATAATTCGAAAACAATTCTTTCAGTGGTATTGGCTGCCGGAGTTTCTTTTTCCCAATTAAAGGCAGGAACCATTGTTTTTGTTAAATCATGCACACTTTTTTGTTCGTCTTCTAGCGTGTGAATAATCTTCTTTGGTTCGGTATTTACAATTTCATTTTGTTGTTCCACGTCAAATCCTGTGGCAATTATTGTAACCGAAATAGCCTCGCCAAGCGATTCATCTTCACCAACACCCATGATGATATTGGCATTGTGACCTGCTTCGGTTTGGATGAAATCGTTGATTTCCCCTATTTCATCTATTGTAATTTCGTCTGAACCAGAAACGATGAGCAACAATACGTTTTTGGCACCAGTGATTTTGTTATCGTTCAATAATGGAGAATCCAAAGCCGCCATAATTCCCTCTTTGGCTCTGTTCTCGCCAGAAGCTACAGCAGATCCCATAATGGCTGTTCCACTATTAGACAATACCGTTTTGGCGTCTTTTAAATCGATGTTTTGAGTGTAGTGGTGTGTGATTACTTCGGCAATACCTCTTGAGGCTGTGGCCAAAACCTCATCCGCTTTCGAAAATCCGGCTTTGAAACCAAGATTTCCGTATACTTCTCTTAATTTATTGTTATTGATAATGATTAATGAATCCACTTGTTTGCGGAGTTTATTAATCCCTAAAAGAGCTTGTTCATGACGCACTTTTCCTTCAAACAAGAAAGGTAAGGTCACAATTCCCACTGTTAGAATGTCTCTTTCTTTGGCCAATTGTGCAATTACTGGAGCAGCACCTGTTCCGGTTCCTCCACCCATACCGGCAGTGATGAAAACCATCTTGGTATTGCTGTCAAGCATCTTTTCGATGTCGGCAATACTCTCAATGGCAGACTGCTGTCCGACATCCGGATTGGCTCCCGCGCCAAGTCCTTCGGTCAAGTTCACGCCCAACTGAATTTTGTTGGGCACAGCACTGTTTTCCAAGGCTTGTGAATCAGTATTACAAACGATAAAGTCCACGCCTTTGATCCCTTGTTTGAACATGTGGTTTATGGCGTTACTTCCGCCACCGCCCACTCCTATAACTTTTATTACATTTGATTGGTTTTTTGGTAAATCAAACGAAATACTTCCAAATTCTGAGTTGCTCATCATCTTATGGGTTTTTATATATTTATTATTCTTGTTTTCTTATTTTTCTTATTCTGCGTTATCTAGGAAATCTTTAATCTTGTCTAAGTACCCCCCAAAAAACGAACTTCTAATTTTAGTTTCCGTGGAACTCTCTTTATTTGCGACCTCTTCCATTTCCTCCTCCATCTCATTTCTAGGCTCTTCCATTTCTGGGGTTTGAAAAACGGGCGGTTTAGCCGTTGCCTTCTGTTCTTCAAAGGCATCCAATTTTACGGCGCTCTGTGTTTTATTCTCAATGCTGTTCATTACCAATCCCACGGCTGTGGCATATAACGGGCTTGATATTTCTTCATCAGAATTTCCTGCCAAATGCTCGTTTGGATACCCAATTCTGGTGTCCATTCCAGTGATATATTCCACCAATTGTTTGATGTGTTTCAATTGTGCCCCACCTCCAGTAA
Organism: Flavobacterium psychrophilum; assembly: GCA_945872245.1. Taxonomy (GTDB): domain Bacteria; phylum Bacteroidota; class Bacteroidia; order Flavobacteriales; family Flavobacteriaceae; genus Flavobacterium; species Flavobacterium psychrophilum_T. The sequence continues at coordinate 14,125 of CAMBZB010000012.1, read as the reverse complement.
GAACAATTCCTGCAATCAATTTTTTACGAGGATCTTCATGCCCGTATTCTTTTATTTCATTGAAAACCTGCTCAATAATTTCTACCACACGGGCATTAATTATTTTTGACAAATTCTTTAATGATATTTCTTTTGGTTCTCTTCCTCTAAGTCCTGGAATGGAAACAATTTCATTCTCTTTATTTTCTCCCGGCCAAGCCGATCCAAACTTCACTTTCAACAATTCCGCTTGCTTCTCGATAATAGAGCAACCTTCTTTTATGTCATCCGTAATCACGTTTCCTCCAAAAGGAATCACGGCGGTGTGACGAATAATCCCATCTTTAAAAATGGCTAAATCAGTTGTTCCACCACCAATATCAATCAAGGCAACACCGGCTTCTTTTTCTTCCTGACTCAACACCGCGTCGGCTGATGCCAAAGGTTCCAATGTTAATCCTGATAATTCTATGCCTGTACTTTGGATGCATCTGCCTAAATTTCGGATAGACGCTGCCTGTCCCACCACAACATGAAAACTAGATTCCAGTCTTCCGCCATACATGCCTATTGGTTCCTTTATATCAGATTGCCCATCGATTTTGAATTCTTGTGGCAAAACGTGAATGATTTCTTCTCCAGGCAACATCGCCAGTTTATTAACCTGGTCAATCAAAATTTGGATGTCATTCCCTCCAATTACTTCTTCGGCACTGTTTCTGATGATGTAATCGCTGTGCTGAATGCTGCGAATATGTTGGCCCGCAATTCCCACGACCACATCCTTTATTTTATAACCCGATTTACTCTCGGCTTCCAATACTGCTTGTTGAATAGACTGAATGGTTTGGGTGATATTATTGACAACACCTCTTGCCACACCTAAGCTTTTGGATTTTCCAACACCCAAAATCTCCAGTTTTCCATATTCATTTTTCCTGCCTATCATAGCAACAATTTTGGTTGTGCCAATGTCTAGACCTACTGCAATATTTTCTTTTTCCATTATCTATTATTTAGTGCACACTACTTGTTGCTTAAATCGGAGATCCACTATTTTATATGTATTCAACGAACTATCTAAAACCGCTTTTTGAAAAAAAGCTTTATAATTGTTAAATTTTGCTCTTATTTTTATTGCCCTACCAAAATCAATTTGGTAATTAAAATTCCTATTGGACATTAACAAGCTCCCGTTTGGCATAATTTGAACACCAATGATGTTTTTTTTCAAAAAAGCATCATCGTGAATTATGCGAAATAATTCGGCTAAATCTTTGCTGTTTTTTTTATTTATTTTCCCAGAAACAAGCGGAACTCTAGCTGTAAAATTAGTTGACAATGGCATTGTATTTCCTTCGTAATCAATATAGAAAGAATCATCTCCCTCGAAAACTCTAGCTACAGGAGTTTTTTGTTTCACCACAGCTTTTAGAACCCCATCTATACTCACAAACACATCTGATTTTTCAATCATCTCTTGTGCATTTAGCGCTTTTTCTAATTTATTCAAATCTAATTTATCTTTGCCGATACTTTGCGCGTCCTTTTTATTTTCTATTAACAATTTATTAACCGTTTCTGAATCTACAAAAGGAGCGTTATCTCCTACAAAAACCACAACTGATTTTCTCAATTTCCTGTTTTTGTTTTGACTTGAAGTAAACGAAAACAAGAAAACAACCAAGGCAAACATGAGCACTAATCGAATATTTGTCCAATTAAATAGTTTCATTTAATGCTTTTTTAATTAATGATACCAATTCGCCAATATCCCCTGCTCCGATGGTGACGATAACCTTTGCCTCGCTTTGCAAAATCGACGGTATTAATTCCTGTTTTGAAACTAATTTTTTATTCCTATTATCGATTTTATTCAACAACCATTGTGAAGTAATGCCATCCATAGGCAATTCACGTGCTGGATAAATATCTAATAAAATCACTTCATCGAAAGCGGCAAGACTTTGGGCAAAATCATCGGCAAAATCTTTCGTTCGACTAAATAAATGAGGCTGAAAAATGGCCAAGACTTTTTGGCCTGGATACAATTCCCGAACCGCTTGATGCACTGCGTTTATTTCCGTTGGATGGTGGGCATAATCATCGATATAAACCAAGTTTTCCGTTTTGATTTGGTACGAAAATCGGCGTTTTATTCCTTTGAATGAATGCAAGGCACTGGCAATGTCTTCGTTTGGGAGACCGAAAGTTTTGGCCATTGCCAATGCCATTAAAGCATTCATCAAGTTATGTTTTCCTGGTAAACCAAATTCTATATTTACTATTGTTTCAGATGGTGTTCGTACATCAAAAACATACTGACTATTGACTATCCTGATATTGAAAGCGGTGAAATTAGCGTCTTCATTAACCGCACAAGTTACGCCCTGGATGGGCAAATCTTTGGTAATAAACAGCTTGCTTTTGTCAGTGACTTTATCTGCAAATTCTACAAATGAGGCTTCTATCGAAGCAGTGTCCCCATAAATATCCAAGTGATCCGCGTCCATGGATGTCACACAAGCAATATTGGGATACAAATGCAAGAAGGAACGATCAAATTCGTCGGCCTCGACAACGGTAACCGTCTTGCCATTTCCTATTAAATTCGAATTGTAATTCTCCACAATTCCACCAACAAAAGCCGTAACATCTACCCCACTTTCATATAAAATGTGTCCAAGTATACTTGATGTTGTTGTTTTTCCGTGCGTACCCGCCACGGCAAAACAGAAGGTGTCTTTTGTAATTATTCCAAGAACTTCGGCTCGTTTCTTTACTTCGAAATCTCGCTCCAAAAAATAATTCCATTCCGAATGATGAATGGGAACCGCCGGAGTAATAATCACCAAGGTATTTTCAACATAATAATCGGTAGGAATCAAATCGATACGATCCTCAAAATGTATCACAATTCCTAGCTGTTGCAATTCTTTGGTAAGTTCCGTTTCGGTTTTGTCATAACCAGATACATTCTTTCCGATGGCTTTGAAATAACGCGCCAAAGCACTCATTCCAATCCCTCCGATTCCTATAAAATAAACGTTATGTATTTGGTTTAAATTCATTTATTAATTAGTTTCACGATTTCGTCAACTATTTGTTTAGTCGCATTGGGCAAAGCCAATTGCTTTATGTTTTCACTCAACTGATCCTGTTTTCCTTTATCCTTCAACAAGGACTCCAAAACAAGACTGAATTGTGAATCCAATTCCGACTCCTTGAGCATTATCGCCCCTTTTTTGTCCACTATAGATTTTGCATTTTTGGTTTGGTGATCTTCGGCAACATTTGGAGAAGGGATAAAAATGACCGGTTTCCCCACGATGCACAATTCTGAAACTGAGGATGCCCCAGCTCGAGAAATGATAGTATCGGCAGCCGCATAAACCAAATCCATTCGTTCTATAAAGGGTAAAACCTGAACATCAACCGAAATGTATTTTTTATATTCTTCAAAATACAACTTTCCGCATTGCCATATAATCTGAACATTCTGGGAAAGAATACGATTCAATTCTTTTTCAATTAACTGATTCACTCTTCTGGCGCCAAGGCTTCCGCCAAGAACCAATACTGTTTTTTTATTGGCAACTAAATCGAAATACTCAATCGCTTCTTCTCTTTTACTTTCGATATCTATTATGTCCTGACGAACGGGATTTCCCGTCAAAATCATCTTTTCTTTTGGAAAAAAACGTTCCAAATTTTCATAGGCAACACAAATCGTATTCGCCTTTTTACTCAATAACTTATTGGTTATTCCTGGAAAGGAGTTTTGCTCCTGAATCACCGTTGGAATGTTCAGCATATTGGCTATTTGCAATAAAGGTCCTGAAGCAAAGCCGCCAGTTCCTATCACCACATCAGGTTTGAATTGCTTGATTATCTGTCGAGATTTCCACAGACTATCTATTAATTTTATCGGAAATAGCACATTTTGCAAAGTCAATTTTCTCTGTAATCCGGCAATCCACAAGCCTATGATAGGATAGCCCGCTTGAGGCACTTTTTGCATTTCCATTTTATCTTTGGCACCCACAAAAAGAAATTCTGCATTCGGAAAACGCGATTTTAATTCATTGGCAATCGCAACCGCAGGATAGATATGTCCTCCCGTTCCGCCTCCGCTTAATATGAATTTGTATTTTGGCATTTTTTCTTTTTATTCTGAATTATTTATTCAAAACTGCATCCATCGGATTCTTGGTATTATCTTCGATAGAATAGTTTTTTTCAGTACCTTTTTCTTCTCCATCTTCCTCTTCTAATTGCTTATCGATTAGTTTTTGAAGGGCAGATTCTCTTCTTGCCTTGTCTTTTATTTCTTCGGCAATTTCTTCTTCTTTTTTGGTCACATTGATTATAATCCCTAAAGCAATGCAGGTCATCCAGATTGAACTTCCTCCACTACTTATGAGCGGAAGCGTTTGTCCTGTTACCGGCAGTAATTCGACCGCCACTGCCATGTTGATCATGGCTTGAAAAATCATTGGAAATCCCAGCGCCACAACTAATAATTTCCCAAATAAAGTATTGGCTTTATGGGCAGCTACTATAAATCGAAAGAACAATAACAGATACATTGACAAAACACCTAAGCCGCCTATTAATCCCCACTCTTCGACAATAATGGCATAAATAAAATCGGAAGAGGATTGGGGCAAAAAGTTTTTTTGCACACTTTTTCCAGGTCCCAAGCCATAAACCCCACCGGAGGCTATTGCAATTTTTGCTTTTTCGATTTGGTAATCGTCTTCCCCGGGTTTGTTTGAGGTGAAATTTTCAAATCTACTCGCCCAAGTATCTACTCTACTAAAAAAATGAGAGTCCGGAAAAGCTTTCGACAAAAAAATAAAAAAAGTAAACATAACAATACCGGTTCCAAGAATAAAACCAATGTATTTCAAAGGGTATTTCCCCACGAAAGCCAACATTAAGACCATGGAAAAAATCAACGCAGCCGTGGAAAAATTGGCTGGTAAAATAAATGCCAAAGTTCCAAAAACAGGCAACCAAAGTTCCAAAAATGAAGCCTGAAAGCTAACTTCTTCTTCTCTTTTCTTAGACAAATATTTAGCCACATAAACCAGTAAAACGATAGAAGCCAAAGTGGAAGTTTGGAATGTTATGCCAATAAACGGAACTTGAATCCACCGGCTGGCGTTAGCTCCTGCGATAACCGTACCCTTTATCAAAGTATACGCCAACAAGATCCAAACAATAGGCAAGCCAAACAAAGAAATCCCCCTGTAGTAGTGGTACGGTACCTTGTGAACCCAAAAAATAATGATGAATCCAATAAAAATATGAGCCAAATGTTTCAACAAATAACTGATTGTATTTCCCGTTCCATGGTTCATATACGCCAAATTACTACTCGCACTAAAAACAGGCATAAACGAAAACAGCGCCAATAAAGCCACGAATGACCATATTACCTTGTCTCCTTTTAGATTGTATATTAATTCTTTCATAAATTATTTTAGACTTAAGAGTTTAGATTTTAGATTATAATGATTTGTTTTGTGTACTAATTCTATCATTTACTGTTTTTAAAGAACTAACAAAAATGGCAGTTAATTCATTTCCTTATTTCCATATAACCTCCAATTCTGGTTTATTAATCCACTGCTTATCCATAATTATTTCTATCCAAAACAAAGTTTCGTCAGCTTCTTCTAAAACTATATTCATTTTAGATACAAATTCTCTATCACTTCTTGCCCTGCAAACCGCCCTGTAATTTGCACCAACCGATGTTCCACTTTTAACGATTTGATTAGCGACAACTCTTACAGAAATGGAATTTGGTAATTTTTCTACCAAATCTATTATTGTCAAAGAAAAATTCTTTGTTCTTAATTTAAGCTCATTAGTCGTCATAAAAAATCTATTATTGTTTTTTTAATCTGAATTCTAAAATCTTCAATCTAAAATTAAAGGTTTCTTACCGCTTTTTTAAATTGATTTCCTCGGTCTTCATAGTTTTCGAATAAGTCGAAACTGGCGCAAGCTGGCGACAACAAAACCGTGTCTCCTTTTTCGGTTAATCGCTGAGCCATTTTTACAGCATCTTCCATACTAGAAACTTCAATCATAATATCGACCACGTTTCCAAAAACATCAATTATTTTTTTGTTATCGACACCCAAGCAAATGATAGCTTTTACTTTCTCGCGAACCATTGACATCAATTCATTGTAATCATTTCCTTTGTCAACACCACCAACAATCCAAACCGTTGGCGTAATCATGCTATCCAAAGCAAAAAAGGCAGCATTTACATTAGTAGCTTTTGAGTCATTGATGTACTGCACATTTTGAATTTTCAGCACTTTCTCCAAACGGTGTTCCACGCCTTGAAAATTGGACAAACTCTCCCTAATTGTAGCATTTCGGATTTTCATCAATTTGGCCACAGACGTTGCAGCCATAGCATTTTTCAAATTGTGCTTCCCTTCCAGCGCAATGTATTCTGTCTCCATGATGAATTCTTCTTCGTTGATGATGTTTATCTCCATTTTTTTGTTTTTTATAAATGCTCCCCTTTCGAATGTTTTGGTTAACGAAAAAGGAATTAATTGGGCTTTTGTTTTATTGTTTTTCAACCAGTCAGCGATTGCTTCATCATCTGCGTCATAAATGAGAAAATCTTCTTCTGTTTGGTTCATTGTTATTCGAAATTTCGAAGCAATATAATTTTCATATTTGTACTCATATCGATCCAAATGATCTGGGCTAATATTGGTAATAATGGCAATATGCGGCTTATAATTTATGATGCCGTCTAGCTGAAAACTACTCAACTCAAGTACATAACTATCGTATTTATCATCCTCAACTTGCCATGCAAAACTTTTTCCGATGTTGCCTCCAAGACCCACATTCAATCCCGCTGATTTTAGCAAATGATAGGTTAACATTGTTGTTGTGGTCTTCCCGTTACTTCCTGTTATTCCAATTGTGATAGCCTTTGTAAATGGAGCTGCAAACTCGATTTCTGAAATCACTGGAATTCCTTTTGTAACCAATTTTTTTACTATTGGAGATTTTTCAGGTATTCCCGGACTTTTCATCACCACATCGGCATTTAAAATTAGACTTTCGGTATGAGCTTCTTCCTCCCAAGCTATTCCATTAATGATAAGAACTTCTTTGTAATTTGGTTTTATTTTTCCAAAGTCGGATACGAAAACGTCATACCCTTTTTTCTTGCCCAAAATTGCAGTTCCAATACCACTTTCGCCACCACCAAGAACTACTAATCGCATTATCTTAGTTTTAAAGTCACAATAGACAATATGGCCAGCATGACGGCAACAATCCAAAATCGGGTTACAATTTTACTTTCGTGGTAGCCCTTCTTTTGGTAATGGTGATGCAAAGGCGCCATTAGAAATATTCTTTGACCTTCGCCAAAACGTTTTTTGGTATATTTAAAATAAGCCACTTGCAAAACCACCGATAAATTTTCGACCAAGAATATTCCGCATAATAATGGGATAAGAAGTTCTTTTCGAACAGCAATGGCCAAAACAGCGATGACCCCTCCAATGGTTAAACTCCCCGTGTCTCCCATAAATACGGATGCCGGATAAGAATTATACCAAAGAAATCCGATTAATGCCCCTACGAAAGCAGCAATAAAAACAGTCATCTCACCCGAATTTGGGATGTACATAATATTCAAATAATTGGAAAAAATTATATTTCCAGAAACGAAAGTGAAAATCCCCAATGCCAGGACCGAAACCGCCGAAGTACCCGCAGCCAGTCCATCAATACCATCGGTAAGATTGGCACCGTTTGAAACTGCCGTAATGATAAAAATTACCACCGGAATAAATATTAACCAAGCCCATTTTTCATAGCCCTCGCCTGTCCAGGCCAATACTTCAGAATAATCGAATTCGTTATTTTTGAAGAAAGGAATGGTGGTCGCCGTTGATTTTTCGTAAATTGGTGTTTGCTGAATTACATTTTCAGAGGTCACTCTGTAAACCTCGTTTCTAGCAATATCTTTTCTAACCGTTACATTCGGATTAAAATATAAAACTGTACCCACAATCAATCCTAAACCCACTTGTCCGAAAACCTTAAATATCCCCTTTAACCCTTCTTTGTCCTTTTTAAAAATTTTAATATAATCATCAATAAAACCAATGGTTCCCATCCACAAGGTGGTTACAATTAATAGTACAATGTAAATATTTTGCAGTTTAGCAAAAAGGATAACCGGAATTAAGGTGGCGAATATGATAATCAATCCACCCATTGTTGGGGTTCCTGCTTTTTCGTTTTGACCCGCCAAACCTAGTTCACGAACCGTTTCGCCAATTTGCTGTTTTCGTAAAAAACTAACCACCCTTTTACCATAAATGGTGGATAAAAGCAAGGAAAGCATAAATGCCAACGCCGATCTGAAAGTAATATATTGAAATACTCCTGTTCCAGAAATATTTAATGTTTTGTCTAAATATTCAAATAAATAATACAGCATATATATTTCTATTTATTGAGTTGGTTTAATAATTCTATAACTGTTTTCATATCGTCAAAATCATGGCGCACACCCTGAATTTCCTGATAGGTTTCGTGTCCTTTTCCAGCAATCAAAATAATGTCGTTGGGCTGAGCCAATTGACAAGCTGTTTTTATAGCTTGTTTTCTATCCGAAATTGATAATGATTTCTTATAGTTTTGAGGCGCTACGCCTTGTTCCATTTCAGAAAGAATAACTTCCGGGTCTTCATTTCTTGGATTGTCAGATGTCAAGATCACTTTGTCACTCAATTCCGTGGCAATACCCGCCATAATCGGACGTTTGGCTTTATCTCTGTTCCCACCACAACCCACAACTGTAATCAAGTGTTCGTTTTTGGTACGGATATCATTTATGGTTTTTAGCACGTTTTCCAAGGCATCCGGTGTGTGTGCATAATCTACAATAGCGGTAATATTGGCGTTAGAAACAATAAATTGGAAGCGCCCTGAAACACTCTCTAAATCAGATAATAACCGAAGTACTTCTAAGCTTTCTAATCCTAATTCAATTGCAGTTCCATAAATAGCCAATAGATTATAAGCATTGAAAGTCCCGATAAGTTTAACCCAAACTTCATTTCCGTTTATTTTCAATAGCAGTCCTGACAATTGGTTTTCTAATATTTGCGCTTTGTAATCGGCATACGATTTCAAAGCATACGTCCGTTTTTTGGCAGCTGTATTTTGCAACATCACCAGCCCATTTTTATCATCAATATTCGATAAAACAAAAGCAGTTTTAGGCAAATTGTCGAAAAACGACTTTTTCACATCACGATATTCCGCGAAAGTGGCATGGTAATCTAAATGATCATGCGATAAATTAGTAAAAACGCCACCTGCAAAATGTAGGGCCTCGGTGCGTTTTTGATGGATTCCGTGCGAACTCACTTCCATAAAACAGTATTCAACTCCCGTATCAATCATTTCCTTCAAGTAGTGATTAATAGTTATTGAATCAGGCGTGGTATGAGTAGCTTTGTATTCGACATCATCAACCATGATTTTTACAGTGGACAACAGTCCTACCTTAAAACCTGCCTTTTTGAATAATTGGAACAATAAAGACGCAATAGTCGTTTTACCATTGGTTCCTGTAATGCCTACTAATTTTAAATTTTGTGATGGATTCCCAAAATAATTGGCTGCCATGTAGGCCAAAGCCTTGTTGCTGTCTTTTACTTGGATATAGGTGATGCCATTTAGAAGAACTTCAGGAAAAGTATCGCAAATAATAGCTACTGCCCCTAAAGAAATGGCTTTCCCAATATATTCATGCCCGTCTGAAATTGTGCCGCGAATGGCCACAAACACATCATTTGCAACAATATTTCTAGAATCAAAATCTATTTTATGGACAGGAATATCCGTTGAACCCTTCACGGCTTCAATAGCTACTTTATAAATTATTTCTTTTAGAATAATCACGATAATTCTAATGTTATAGTTGTGTTTTTAACTAAATTTTCTCCTGGCTGAAGGGATTGTCGTTTTACTTTTCCAACACCTATTGTTTTTACTTTCACTCCAAGATTTCCCAATAGGGATACGGCATCCATTCCTGACATTCCTTTAACATTTGGAATTGAAGACTGCTGTTTTTGTGATTTCACAAAATAAGCATCATAATCACTCTCTTGTTTTTGTATTTTCCTGTTTATATTTTTTATCTCATTTGTTGAAGGTGCATCAGTGAAAATCTTTTGTGCAATTCGCTTGAAAACTGGCCCAGCCACATCGGCACCATAGTAATTATTATTTACCGTACTTGGTTTATGAACCACGACTATGCAGGAATATTTAGGTTTTTCAGCTGGAAAGTAACCCACAAATGAAGATGCGTAATATTTCTCTGAACCTCCGTTTTTGGCATAATTTACCTGTGCAGTACCTGTTTTTCCAGCCATCGAGAAATCCTTTGAATATAATTTTGATGCCGTTCCTCTTTTAACCACATTTTCCATCACCGCTTTTAGTTTCAAAATTGTTTCTTGCGAACATACCTTTGGGTTGATTACCTCGGTGTCGAATTTTTTGATAGTTTTATTCCACTCCTTAATTTCTGAAACAAATTGTGGTTTTACCATCACTCCATTATTGGCCACCGAATTATAAAATGTCAAGGTTTGCATAGGCGTTATCGAAACCCCATAACCAAAAGCCATCCAAGGAAGCGAAATATTAGACCAAGTTTTATCACTTGGTTGGGGAACAATTGGTTTTCCTTCTCCCTGAATTGATAGCCCTAAAGGTTTATTTAATCCGTATTTATTGATGTGATTTACAAATGCAGAAGGGTTGTTTTTATAATTGTTATACACCGCCTGAACCATCACTGTGTTTAATGACAACTCAAACCCACGCGCCAATGAAATTTTACCATTCTCTTTATGAGAATCTATTACTGGCTTTCCAGAATAGGTAATTCTTCCGCCATGAGTATCAAAAACAGCGCTTGTATCAATTTTTTTATCTTCGAGTAAGGTCATCAAATCAACTAATTTGTATGTTGAGCCTGGCTCGTGTGATTCTTTAATCGCATAATTTTCTGTTTCATAATAGGTTCCATCTCCCGCTTTTCCCAGGTTCGATATCGCTTTTATGTGTCCTGTTTTAGTTTCCATAACTACCACACAGCCATGATCGGCTTGATAGTCCGTTAGTTGTTTTAGCAAGGCGTGATGCGCAATGTCTTGGATAAAAACATCTATTGTAGAAACCACATCATACCCATCCTGTGGATCCACTTCATTAACATCTCGGATGGGTTTCCACTGCCCTTTTGCAATTTTTTGCTTTAAAACCTTACCGTCTTTCCCATTGAGGTATTTTCGATAGGCCCATTCAATCCCTTTACCATCAGGCGTTCCGTTCGGGGTTTTCCTTTCGTACCCAATGGTACGTCCCGCAATTTTTCCTATTGGATGTTTCCTTACCGTTTCTTGTTGAACAATAATTCCTCCTTTGTAAGCCCCTAAATTAAATAATGGAAAACTTTTAATTTTCATATATTCAGTATAGCTCAAATTACGGGCTATTAAAAAATACCTGTTTTTGTTGGCTCTGGCTTTTCGAAATTCGTTGAGAAAAAAACCAGATGGTTTTCCCAGAAGAATCGACAGTGAATCCGATAAAGATTTCACGTTCTTTTCGAATGCAACGGATTTTGGGGCAATGGCATCGAATCGAATTTCATAATTGGGAATAGAAGTGGCAAGCAAGCTTCCATCGGCTGAGTAGATATTACCCTTATTGGCAGGAATAACAAAGTTTTTTACGGTTCTTTCTTTGGCTAATTTTCGATAATAATTACCTTCAACCCATTGGATGTTCGTCAACTTAACGGCAATAGCAACCGCCATCAATAAGATTGCGAAAGCAACTAGGTAGATTCTGTAGGATATGTGTTTATCTTCTACTGCCATAATTTTTGGAAAAAACTTTTTTCAGCTGCTTTTTTGACTTTTATTTTTATTGGTGGCACTGTGGATGGGAAAATTTGTTTTTCTACCATTTTTTCAGAAACCGTCGATTCCATTTTTAGTTTCATTAACTCCGAACGTCTGTCCACAAATTCAGAACGCAGTTCTTTTACTTGATTGTTCAATTCGTTAATTTTGAACACTTTTTGCTCAAACCGTTGGGTGTTGGCAATCATCACGATAGCCAAAACAATTAGAAAAACGATGAAACGCCAATTTTTTATTGAGTCATTTTCAATAAGAAATCGCGCTTTCAGTATACCGTAAACTCCGTTTTTCATTTTATTTTTTAACTAATTAAAACTTTTCGGCAATCCTTAATTTGGCACTTCGCGCCCTATTATTGCTTTTAATTTCGGCACTATCCGGAACAATCAATTTTCCTATGATTTTAAAGGGAACCGAAAAATTACCAAAGAAATCTCGTTCGGGCTCCCCTTCGAACATTCCGTTTTTCATGAATCTTTTTACCAATCGGTCTTCCAATGAATGGTAGGAAATCATGCTTAATCTTCCGCCTGAATTTAAAATCTCTAATGACTGTTCCAAAAACTCTTTCAAAACATCCATTTCTTGGTTGACCTCAATTCGAATGGCCTGATAAATTTGAGCTAATATTTTATTCCTAACCCTTTCTGGCAAATATTTGGCTAGCACCTCTTTTAGTTCATCTGTAGTTTTGATTGGTCGTTCGGCTCTGGCTTCTATGATCGTTCTTGCCAAAACTGGCGCATTTTTTAATTCGCCATAATCTAAGAACACTCGCCTTAAATTGGCATCATCATATTCATTGACTACTCGATAGGCATTCAAATCATTTTTCTGACTCATTCTCATGTCCAATTCAGCATCAAAACGAGTAGAAAACCCTCTTTCGGCAACGTCAAATTGATGGGATGAAACACCTAAATCAGCCAAAATTCCATCCACGCTTTTCACGCCATAGAACCGCAAAAATCTTTTTATAAACCTGAAATTTTCATTAATCAAAGTAAATCTTTCGTCCGGTATGGCATTTGCCAATGCATCTTCGTCCTGATCAAAAGCAAACAGTTTTCCGTTAGGCCCCAATCGTTTCAAAATTGCTGCCGAATGTCCGCCACCTCCAAAGGTCACGTCAACATAAATGCCATCAGGTTTTATATTCAAACCATCTACCGATGCCTGAAGCAAAACCGGATTATGATATTCCATTGTCACTGTCATTTATGTTTCCCATCACATCTTCGGCCAAGTCTGCAAAATCGACATCTTCGCCGCAGATGGATTTTTCATACAAGTTTTTATCCCAAACTTCAACAATATTGACAGCAGACGAAAACACCACATCTTTTGATATACTAGCAAAAAAAACCAAGTCTTTTGGTACCAACAATCTTCCTAAAGCATCAATTTCAACGACCTTGACACCAGCAGTAAAGCGGCGAATGAAGTCATTGTTTTTCTTAACAAATCGATTGAGTTTGTTGATTTTTTCCATCATCGAATTCCATTCTTCCATTGGATACAATTCCAGACAAGGCTGAAAAACAGAACGCTTCAAAACAAAACCATTTTGAAGTGAAGAAGCCAATTGCTTTTTCAAAGGCGCTGGCAAAAGCAGCCTTCCTTTGGCATCGACTTTACATTCGTATGTTCCGACAATTGTATTCAAGAGAAAAAATTTAAATGATGTCGAGCAAAAATATAAAAAATATTACCACAATTTACCACTATATCCCACTTTGTTAATAAGTTTTACCACTTTAGGTAAAAAAGCCTTAGTTTTAGGACAATCAGAATATTAGGGGGTGTTTATACTCAATGTTTAGAAGTGTCCAGCAACAGAAAAAAATACACAGGATTCAAAACATTGATAGCTCAATTCTCAACTCACTTAATGGTTCAAAAAAATGAATTTTCACAACAATTCTAGTAGAACCCTCAAAACAAAAAAACAGGACAGTTTATAAATTGAATTGAATTTTTTTTTGCTTCAAAAGGAATTAAATGCTAAAAATTGTTTTTCAAAAATTCATTTATATTTTTTAAATCCTATATTTGTCAAAATTGAAAATTTACGATAAAACGTATGGAAAAATACTATAAAAAGGAAGGTAGATACGGCTATTATG
>CAMBZB010000011.1 GCA_945872245.1 Flavobacterium psychrophilum | reverse complement strand
AGGGCGTTTTTGCGCTTTCATTGCAAGAATACCCCCAAACCTTGACTGCTATCACGAAAGGTAAAAGAGGAATGAATACGGCGTTGTCACTAAAAATTGAAAGAGCTCTCGGTTTAGAAGAGGGTTATTTCATGATATTACAAGTGTATTACGAAATTGAAGAAGAAAAAAGAAAGCAAAATAAAAGTTGGGCTAATTTACCACAATTGCGACCTGTATTGTTTTGGGACACTAAAATGGAATCTATTGATTGGGAAAAACAGAAAAAAGCCATTATTAAAAGAGTTTTTGAACGCGGTAATGCTACAGAGAAAAGCGAAATTATTCGATTTTATGGAACTAAAACTGTTGATGACATACTAAATAAACGCCTGCAACATGCTTCATTATAATACTGTAACGCCTTTGCTACGTAAAATTTTAGCCGATTTGATGCTGGCTGATGTCTTTGTTGATTTCAGACTTGTTGGAGGAACTGCCTTGAGTTTGTATAGAGGACACAGAATGTCTGTAGATATAGATCTTTTTACGGATGCCGAATACGGCACTATAGATTTTGATGCCATTGATGCTTTTTTACGTAACAACTATACTTATGTTGACACCAATGATTATAAAGTGATAGGCATGGGAAAGTGCTATTTTATTGGCGATAATCAATTAAACTGCATAAAATTGGACCTGTTTTATACTGATTCATTTATTGACGAAGCCTTATTAATTGATGGATTGCGTTTGGCTAGCATTGAAGAAATAATAGCGATGAAACTTGATGTGATACTAAGAACAGGGAGGAAGAAGGATTTTTGGGATATACATGAATTAAAAGATAATTATTCAATTTCTGATATGTTTACCCTTCACGAAAAGCGGTATCCTTATACTCATAACAGAGCGACGTTAATAGGCAAGTTTAGGGATTTTGAAAGTGCTGACACTGATTTTGAACCTGATTGTCTAAGAGGCAAATATTGGGAATTTATAAAACTAGATTTAATAGATTTTATAAAAGATTTAGATAGTTAAAAACGGGTAGTGCAATACTACCCATTTTATTTATAATCTGTATTGTTAGCCTATTTCTCGGTTATCATTTTGTACTGAAATCATACTACTCTTTTTAAATTTTGATTTTAGAATCATCATATCCTCACTTATTTTCTTGTCCAATATTTTAGCGTAGTGCTGCGTAGTTTTAAGGCTAGTGTGCCCCAACATTTTGCTGACCGTTTCCAGAGGAACGCCGTTAGAAAGTGTTATGGTTGTGGCAAAAGTATGCCGGGCAATATGAAAAGTAAGGTCTTTGTTTATCTCACACAAATCGGCAATCTCTTTTAAATAGGCATTCATTTTTTGATTACTCAAAATAGGAAGAAGACGATCTTCATTGATGCAAATAGGATGATTTTCGTACTTGTTGATGATTTCTTGAGCCATTGGCAATAATGGGATTTTGGATGTAGTGTCTGTTTTTTGGCGATTTTTGAAAATCCATTTGTCACCATCAATTCCCAAACTAATATTATTTTTAGTAAGTTGCTTCACGTCAATATATGCCAATCCTGTAAAGCAGCTGAAAACAAATATATCGCGAACCATTGCTACTCTTTCTATTTTGAAATCTTTATTGATAATAGTTTGGATTTCTTCTTCTGTCAAACACACTCGTACAACGTCTTTAACTTTAGCTTTGTAGTTTGAAAACGGGTCTTTGTTGAGCCAACCATTCGCCATACACTGATTGATTATTTTATGGAAGTTTTTGATGTATTTTACTGCGGTATTGTTGGCACATTTACGTTCGCTGCGTAAATAGAATTCGTATTCCGTGATGAATGCGTGATCTATTTTTTCAATATTGATGTCGGTAAGGTTGTACTTCCAAGAAAGAAAATCTTTGGTATGTTTGAGTGAAGTTTCGTAGCGTTCTAATGTTCCAGCTGCATACTCCAAACCAACTAATTCTTTGATTTTTCGGTTGTGTTCTTTGAATATAGGAATTAAGAGCCTTTCGTGTTCTTTTCTACCAATGAACTCATTTTTAAAGGATTCAAAGTTAACCGGGATATCTTTTTTGATTAAATTTTTCTCTACATTTAAAATCTTTGATTTTAAATTTTCAAGATGTCCATTGATTGAACGAGCTTCTTCTGAGGTGCCTCTCATTTTAGACATTTCGGAGTGCCATTTGTCAGGGTCAACAAACTTACCAGTGCTGTTGTCTAATCGTCTACCATTGATGGTGATTCGTTGAAAAATTGGAGCTAAACCTTGAGCATTGACTTTTACTCTTTTTAGATAAAAAAGAATTGAAATTGGATTGTCCATAATTGGTAACCTTTAAGTTAATAGAAATTTAGAAAAACTATCAACACAAAACAAGATGTTCACTGAATGAACCCCTTGTTTTAAAAGGGATACTAAAGGTAGGGGCACAATGATTTTGAAATTTTAAAGTGCCCCGAATTGTGCCCCTTTAGAATGAGAAACTATGAATAATTTGAATAGGGAGTAAATTAAAAAACCCTCTAAATCATACGATTTAAAGGGTTTTGGTAGGTTTTTTGAAATAATCAGCAGAGAGGAAGGGATTCGAACCCTCGATATGTTGCCATATACACGCTTTCCAAGCGTGCGCCTTCAGCCACTCGGCCACCTCTCTAGGTATTTTGAGGATGCAAAGAACACGAAAAAAATTGACTAAAGAAAATTAAAATCCGATTTTTATGATAATTCCCCTCGGATTGAGGTTTCGAAAATGGTTTTGAAAATAGCCGGCGCCACATTTTGCCCTAACAAGTACATCAATTTAGTTATCGCCGCCTCGGTGGTGATGTCTTTTCCTGAGATTACCCCTATTTCTTTCATCGAGATGCTCGTTTCGTACTGCCCCATCCTGACACTTCCACCCGAACATTGTGTAACATTGACAATGTGCAATCCGTTTGCAATGGCTTTTTTTAACAATCCCAAAAACCAATCTTCAGTCGGTGCATTTCCTGAACCATACGTTTCTAATACAACCCCTTTGAGATGTGGAATTCCAAAAATAGCTTCCAAAACGGCTTCACTTATCCCCGGAAACATTTTAACAATGACGACATGGTGATCCAAATTCTTGTGGATTTTCAATTTTTTCCCTTTTTCCTTTGGCAGAAACAATTCAGAATTTGTTTTCAATTGCACCCCAGATTCGACCAAAGTAGGGTAATTGGGAGAAATAAAGGCATTGAAATTTTCTGCTTTTGTTTTTGTGGTTCTATTTCCCCGATATAATTTGTATTCAAAATAAAGACAAACTTCATTAATTACGAAATGGCCCTTTTCTTGTAAGGAAGCAATTTGGATAGCCGTAATCAGGTTTTCTTTAGCATCGGTTCTTAAATCACCTATTGGCAACTGAGATCCTGTAAAAATGACGGGTTTTGACAAATTTTCGAGCATAAAGCTCAATGCCGATGCGGAATAGGACATCGTATCAGTGCCGTGAAGCACCACAAATCCATCAAACTGGGAATAGTTGTCTTCAATGATTGTAGCGATTTCTGACCATCTCCTGGGATTCATATTGGAGGAATCGATTGGTTTTTCGAAAGAAATCGTTTCAATAGCGCAATCGAGTTGTTTTAGTTCTGGGATTTTTTGCAACAACTTGTTAAAATTAAAAACTTGGAGAGATCCCGTTTCAAAATCCTTCTTCATACCAATAGTTCCGCCGGTATAAATCAGAAGTATTTTGACTTTAGACGGCATTTTCGTATCTCAGTTTATTGACAACGGGGTTGGCATACATCGCCAAAAAACTTTGCAATACTAATGGGTTATTGTGGTCAATTCTCATTTCCAATCTGCGTTCAAAAAGTGATCTCTCATTTTCAGAATACAAGTGGGAATAGGTATTGGTTTGATTCACGATATCGTAGGCAATATAATTAGTAGGCCAAAGCCTATAGGTGCTCAAAATGGAGTCGTCTATAACCTGTGCTAAGGCTTGTATTTGCTTATTGGAATTGTCAAATTCAACTTTAATGGCATCAATTTCCTTATTGACAATATCCCCAACATGGATGTGAATTCTCCTTTTTGGACCCAAAACACCTCTCATAAGGGTAATGAAATCCTCATTTTTGTCTTTAATATAGATTTCTTGATTGGCTTCTGCCAAAATCTGGGGCATTTTCAAGGAGTCTGTTGGATCATATTCATAAGAAATAGAAACGGGAACTATTTTAATTTTCTTAAAATAGTCCATCAAATCTTGTTCGTCAGAACCCATTCCAAGCATTTTTAAAACACCCGGATTGGTGGCATCATTTCCGTCTTTGGTTCTGCCTTCTCGCTGGGCAATCCAAACCGAGCGATTTTCTCGTAGCAACAACTGCCCAATGTATTCGGACAGTAATTTGGAACTTTCCAGCATTTCACGAGGGGTTAATCCGCGCTGTACTAAAAAATTCCGATTTAATTTGGCCAATATTTTTATAAATGATTTTGTTACCAGATTATCCCCAATTGCCGATGCGGTCATAACCAATCCGTGTTCAAACAAAGCCGCGTTTAGCAATGAGGTATCCAAAAGAATATCTCGGTGATTGGAAATAAACAAATAAGATGTGTTTTTTTCTAACTTTTCAAAACCCGATGTGGTTAATCCATCGGATGTTTTCTCCAGCACCCTTTGGACGGAATTATAGATAAAATTACACTGAAAATCACGAATGGAATGCGTTTTTTTAAGTTGTTCTTCCCAAACCGAATCCTCCACTTCCGGAAAAGAGAAATTCATCAAGGCTTTCATCATCGGATGATTTAAAGAAGAAACAATGGCCTCATTAACTTCGGCGTCATAAAACGGACGAATCGCGTCAAATTTTGACATATAGCGTATATTTTTAATAACAAATAAACAAAAAAATTATAAAAAACAGGCAAATTCTGCGTTAAATCCCAAAAACAGTCCGAGAATTTTCGGTGGTAATCCGTGCTATTTCTTCCATGGGAAGATTGTAAATCAACCCCAATTTATCGACAACATGGGTCAAATAGCTACTTTCATTACGCTTCCCACGATAGGGCATTGGAGCCAAATAAGGAGAGTCTGTTTCAAGAACAAGGTGTTTCAAATCAATTTGATCCAAAAACTGGTCAATTTTTCCGTTTTTGAAAGTCACCACTCCTCCTATCCCCAGTTTCATATTATAAGATACGGCTTTCAAGGCCTGCTCGTGAGTTCCCGAGAAACAGTGAAAAATTCCGAATAAATCTGTGGATTTTTCTTCTTCCAAAATTTCAAATATTTCGTCGAAAGCTTCACGGCAATGAATAACAATAGGCAATTTATAGTGTTTTGCCAACTGTATTTGCTTTCTAAAAGCAATTTTCTGTTCTTCCAAATGCGTTTTATCCCAGTACAAATCGATACCAATTTCACCAACGGCATAGAATTTTCTTTTGGCCAATTGTTCCTCCACATGCTGCAATTCTTCGAGATAATTATCTTTTACGTGCGTGGGATGTAAACCCATCATTAAAAACACATTCTCGGGATACCTCTTTTCCAAATCGTACATGGATTGCGCGTAAGCAGCATCAATGGCGGGAATAAAAAAACGCGAAACACCGGCATCAATGGCGCGTTGAATCATTTCGTCGCGGTCTTCGTCAAATTCGGAGGAATATAAATGGGTATGCGTATCGGTAATTGTCATTTCAAGCTTTATTTAAGCAGCAAATATACAATCTTGCTCAAAAAAATGAACCATATAAGACATATAAGGTCAGATAAGAGCTAGCTCATTTTTAAAATTAAAGCTTTTTAGTCGTCTCTTCGAGTGGTCCCGCTTTTGGGCGGGATTGTATCGAGAAGCCTCGAATTAAGTAAAATTCTCGATACATTTTATCAAAAAAAGCTATCGCATTTTTTAATAAAACACTCGAACAGACGAGGAAGAAATGATAAAATACTGAATAAATTTAATCCAATTGATTCAGTAATTGCTGTACTTGGTCGTAATCTTCATAATCATCTGGAATAGTCAACAAGATTTCTTTGCAGGATTTATACTCTTTCTGTTTCAATTTGGATAGTGCCAAATACCAAGTGGCTTTGTTTTTGTAAACAGAAATTCCTGATTTTAATCCCACTAAATTGGCTTCTGCCTTTTGAATTTGATTCTCTTCCAAAAGTGAAATCGCATAGAAATACTGAATTTCCGGTGATTTGTTTGCTGTTAAAATCGCTTCAAAATAGGGAATCGCAGTTTTATATTTCTTGGAATTGAATGCCTCTTGCGCCAATTTCAAATTTTCGTTTACATCGCTTCTTTCAATAAAAGTTGCCATTTCTGGATTGTTGTAATCTTCGAAAGATGGATTTATGTTTTGGAAAACAAACAATCCCACAAAAATCGCCACGGATGCCGCGATTGCATATTGCCAAGGTTTAAAAGCAACCACTTTCGACTTTTTGGTTTTGAAATGTTCCTTGGAAATTGATTTTAAATTCTTTTTAAAAGTGTTTAATTCGGTTGCATTCCCAAATTTATTCTCCAAATGAAGATTTAAATCCTTGAAAATTTCAAATGCCGAAGCGAATTCTTGGTCTTCGGACAATTGTTTTTCGAAGTTTTTTTTTTCCTCGACAGACAATTCGTTTTCGAGATATTGACCAAATAATATGTAGCGTTCTTCGTTCATGACTAGGTGGTTTTTAATGATTTAAAGCGATTAGTTTCCTGAATCCACTGGGTTAATTGCCCCACGCACAATGATTTTTTCTTTCTAACATAACCATAACTTACATTGAGTTTTTCGGCAACTTCTTCCATCGATTTGATAGCGAAACTTAGTTTCAATAACTCCTGGCACTTATCGCCTAATTTTTGAAATATCGTGTCAAAAAGTTGTTGTTTTTCGTCGAACATTTCTGTTTCAGTAACCATTTCGTCTGTGAGTTCATTATTAGATGGTAAATCATCATCCATTGTTACCCCTTTATTCGAAGACTTTTTTATTTCGTTTAGCCATTTTCTTTTACACAATAAAAAAAAGTAAGCATCAAATGGGCAAGTCAGTTGTAGTTTTTTGGCTTTGGCTTGATTGAAAAGTACAATCATAACTTCCTGAACTACATCTTGAGCTTGATCATTGTCGCCAGAATTGTTTCTTATATAGGAAACCACTTTGGGAACAAACTTCTTGTAAATAGATTGAATAATTGCCGAATCATTATTAGCCAATGCGTCAATATAAATTTGGTCCGGATGCGTGTTTGTTATTGCCATAAAAAAACTTTTTTCGAAAATAGTAAAAAAAGAGGTAACAAATTTAAAAGAGAGTTGATATATGGTTGTAATTCAACTTTTGAAAATTATTTTTTGAAATAGGGTAACAAATTTTAATCCAAACGGATATTAAAACAAATAACAAACATTTAAAAATTAGAAAACATGAACACAACAAAAAAATCAAAAACAAACAATTTAAACACTTTAAACATTATGAAAACAACGTTTCACGCACCCCAAAAAAACATTTTAAAACTTGTAAGTAAATCAAACATTAAAAAAATCGTAATTTTAGCTTTAGCTACAATCATTTTTACAAGTTGTACTGACAATGAAAACACAACTGCAATTCCTCCAACAGCAGCAGCTTTCAAAGGAATTACTCAATCCGGAATCAAAAAGAATACCCAAAATTTTACCGCAACTGCCGGAGCTGGAGTTATCACACTAACTTCTGCAAAAGGAGTAGTAATAACCTTAAACGGAAATGCACTTACTAAAAACGGAAATCCCGTAACCGGTGCAATCGACATTAAATTTATTGAACTTTTCGACAAAGGAAATATGCTAATCACAAACAAACCTACTATGGGAGTGATGCCTGACGGTAAAAAAAGCATGCTGAAATCTGGCGGAGAATTTTTCATCAAAGCCGCTCAAGGTGGAGTAGATTTAGTATCAACTGGAGTAATTCAACTTCAGGTTCCAGCAAATTTAACAGGAACCATCGATAAGGAAATGCTTTTTTGGGCAGGAGATACAAAAGATCCTGAAAACCTTGCTTGGGTAAATCCTCGTAACGCAGATGGAGCTGGAGGACAAAAAGACGGGAATGTTGGGTTTGGTCAAACGAGTTACAATGTGAGTTTTGGTAATTTTGGATGGACTAATGTCGACAAATTTTACAGCGATCCAAGACCAAGAACTACAATTCTGGCTGCCGTTCCACTTGGATATGACAATACTAATTGCGCCATATATTTATCTTACGATGGCGAAGGTCAAAATGCACTTGCCAAACTAGACACTTACAATCCTATAACATTACAGTTCAGCGAGCATTACGGTCAAATCCCAGTTGGTTTAGCTTGTCACGTGATTTTTGCCACCGAAGATAATGGCAACTGGAGATACGCCATCAAAGCGGTAACGGTTGCGCCAGGCGATGTTTACACATTCACTTTGGGCGAAACTAATGTAGTAACTGAAGCCCAAATGATAGCCGCAATCAATGCAATACAATAAAACAAAATAGATTTTTTTTAACTAAGTGGTGATTTGCTCACCACTTTTTTCTATTTTTAAAAATTATTATGGAGCTAATCCTGCTATTCGTTGCAATCCACGCTAAAAAGCGTGGTATTTTCACTGCTATCAGGGCTAAAAAAGTATCGATTATGAAAAAACTATTATCTCTTTTCTGTATTCTATTATCTATCTTCTCTTTTTCACAAACCAAAGTAAAAGATACCGTAACTCGAAAAGCCAAAATCACTTATAATCAAAACAGAAATGCGGTAACTTTCAAACCTGAAACTCCTCCATTAATTCCCATTGCCGGCGCGCCAAAACCATCTTATTCCTATTTGTGGGAAATGGGCGATGGCCATTACAGCAAAGAAGTCGAACCTAAACACGTTTATAAAAACAAAGGAAATTATACCGCCCGACTTGCCGTAACCAATAATTACGACAACGGAAAACCACCGGCAACGAGACCAAAAGTAGTTGCTGTAAATGAAATTTCGGATGAAGTTTATCAAGACATTGCTTCCATAGAAGACCTAAACGGATTAGCAATTCAGAAAAATTGTGATCCCATTCCTGACCAACAAATGGAAGTGATTGTGAGTTATCAAAATATGGGAAATTACGTAGCAGACGGAAAATTATATCTTTTCTACAATGAAAAACAATTCAAAAACAACAACTTCGAATTGGTCGATTTCAGAACTTATGCTGGCGAAAGAGAAGTCAAAGAAAATCTAGTTGTGTCTACAAATGATTTGGATAACTCCGACTCGTATTTGGCTTCCGCAAATGCTTTGGCAACAGCCAAAAAATACAAAACTACCACTATAGAAGAAGACTTAGATGCCACTTTATTAGAAGCCAACAAAACCTATAAAAACAGAATCATTTTAGAGTTTGATGGCGCTAATCCTGGCGAAACCCGGAACGTATTTGTCACACTCAAAACCACTCCCGAAATGATTAAAGACACGAGTGCAACCGTGACAATGCGAAGTGTTTTTGTCCCAAATAGAAGTTTCAAAAACCACAAAGTAAAAAACCTCGAAATGGAGATCGTGACTTCTCACGACCCAAACAAAATGGGTTCCAACGGAAGTTTTATGAATTATAGATTGGTACGATTCAAAAGAGTCAACTTTAAAACTCGTTTTCAAAACAATGGCGAAGGGCCAGCCAGAATGATTCGGTTAGAAACAGATGTTCCGGATATGTTCGACAAAAAGACGTTCCAAATTGAAGACATGTATCCCAAATGCCCGATTTGTCCAAAAGGCGAAGAACCAACCACAAGTTGCTTGGACACCATTATCAAGCAAAACCAAATATTTTTTACTTTCAAAAACATTTATTTGCCGGGAAGCACACAAAAAAACGTAAAGGAAAAAGACAGCACAAAAGGGTTTGTGAAATATTCAATGAAATTCAACAAAGACTTCCATAAAGTAAATACCAAAAGTAGAACTGCCATTATTTTCGACAAAAACGAACCCATAATTACTAATTATGCCACTACCCGATTCAGTCCAGGGATTTCCATTGGCGCAAAAACCGGTTATAATTTGTATCCGGATTTAGAAAATTCAAAAAGCTATTTTGTGGGAGCAACGATTTCTCCTTTTAAATCCTATCGTTGGTATTGGCAAGCGGAGTTTGTCAATAGCTGGCATTCTTATGATGGAACAACGACAATGAAAGAGACACTCATACAAAATGTAAAAGAAGTTCGTCAATTGCAACGCACCACAACTTTATCAGAAAACAGCAATGTCAATTGGGAAATTCCAGTGCTGATGCGCTATAATATTAATAATTTTATCGGAATTGGCGCAGGATTACAGGCCAAATTTAATGTTTCAGAAAAACAAGAACAAAGCCTGAAAATAGAAACTTTTGAAGGAATAACCGATAAATTTTTAATCTCGACAAATAATGAATCCAAGACTGAAAAACAATCTTTTGCCAGTTTCAAAACAGGATTGTTGTTTGATTTGACCATTGGCGCAGCCAGAATTGGCCCAAGTTTTGGCGCAAGATATGTATTGAATTTCGAAGATAATTTCAATTATTTTCAGTTGTATGGCATTTGGAAGTTTTAGTAATGGGCGCACAGATAAAACGGACAAATCAGATTGTCACTGATTTATCCGTGATAAATTTGAAATAGTCAAACTTAAATGACCTTAAATTCCTTATATGGTTAAAAATATTTTTTATCTTTTGTTATTCACAACTCTAACAGTTTTTGGACAAAATTCGCTTACACCAGAAGTTAAAATTTACAATGCCGTTGACGCGTATTCCTCAAATCCAACCGTTGAAGGATTACAAAATTTATATAAAGCCGACAAAGATTTCTGGAAAAATCAAAAACCTAAATCCAAGAAAGAACTGTTGGCCATCACGGTCTTAAACTGCAATAAAGCCTACTACGAGAATCAATTCGGCAAAACGAATCAAGCCATTTCGAGTTATGAAAAAGCGTGGCAAGTCTATCAGAAATACAAGCTTTCTGATTATGACATTTCAGAATATTGCCTGAAACCATTAGGCAATCTTTACACGATTATTGGCGATTACGACAATGCCGAAAATACCATCAAACAGTATTATTTCATTGCCGGTGCTGAGAAAAACCAATCCCAAAAAATAGCGGCAATTCTCAATTTATCGAATGTGTACCAAAACACGGGAAGAATTAATGAAGCGATAGATTTGCTCGAACAAACTATTAAAACCGAGAAATTAACTGCCGTTCAAAAGGGAAATTTATTCAACAACTTGGGGAATAATTATGTGTTAAGTTATAAAAATCCAGCCTTTTCCAAACCGATTCCCGATATTTTTAAAAAATTGGAAAGTTCCTATTTTGCAGCCATTCAGTTATTGCAATCAGATAAAACCCAAAACGAAACAATGGCCAATTGTTACCGTAATTTATCCGCATTAAACATTCAATGGCAAAACACTGAATTGGCTAATTCTTATTTTGAAAAAGCCAAAAAATATTTCCTTGCAACTCCAAATCTTTCGCCTCGAAAACTAGCTAAATTCAATTATGAAGAAGCTAATTTGTTGTTTCAACAACAAAAATATGCTGAAGCAAGCGCAATAGTATCATCTGTTTGCAAGACGTTAATTCCAAACTATTCCAATAAAAATAGCATTCTGCCCAATCCAAATTCACTTTATGCCGAAACCATTTTATTGGATGCAATGGACCTGCAAGCCGAAATTTTTGTGGAACAAAACCAGTTCAAAAAAGCATTGGAAACTTACGCGCTTTCGTTTCAAATCGAGGATTTATTTGCCAATTTATTGGTTTATGAAAACTCTAAAATCATCAACCAAATCCGAATTAGAAATCGAACCGAAAAATGCATTTCCATCTATGATTTTCTTTTCAAAAAAGAGGGAAAAACCAGTTATCTAGAAAGTGCTTTCCAACTTTCGGAACGAACAAAATCTGGTGTCTTGAAAAGTTATCTTTCCAACAAAAAAAGAGCTTCGAGAGAAGAAAAATTATATTTGGAACAACTTCAAAACTGTAATAATGAAATCGTAAAAGAACAGCAAAAAGGTGATTTAGCAAATGTTTCAAAAATAAATGAATCCATAAAAAAACAAAACGAATTGATGCTTTCGCTAAAGAAAATCAGGGAGAAAAATCAAGTCAATTCGACCGGAAATATTGATGTGAAATCTTTGCTTTTAAAGCTGGAAAAAGACAAAGCCATTATGGTAGAATATTTTTCGGGCTTTGAGAAAATGTATTCATTTACATTAAGCAACCAACAAATCAAAATGCAGACTTATGACGGTTCGGCATATTCGACCACTAAGATTTATCAATTTTTGCTTTATTTTTCCAATGCAAATGCAATTACAAATGATATAAAAGGATATAATGAATTTGGCACTACTCTTTATAAATACTTAAAACTCCCAGAAAACACCGCTTACAAAAACCTCATCATCATTCCTGATGGGTTATTAAACTTTCTGCCTTTCGAAGCTTTGATTACAAAAGAATCCACCACGACCAATTTTGCCAAAATGCATTATTTGCTGAATGATTTCAGGATTGCCTATAATAATTCGGCTGGCTTTTATTTAAATGCAAAACCCATTTCAAGCAACAAGCAAACAGTTCTAGGCATTTTCCCCGTTTTCGAAAAAACCAATTATGAATTGGCTTTTTCCAAAGCCGAAATGCAATCCATTAAAAACAATTTCGATGGCTTATATTTCGAAAATTCAAAAGCCAATTTTGACAGTTTCAAAAAAAATGCGGCCAAATATTCGGTTTTGCATTTGAGCACACACGCCTCTTCAGGTGATACCCAAACGCCTGCAAGCATCAAGTTTTATGATCGAGAAATCTTGTATTCCGAATTATACAACCTCAACATCAATACCGATTTGGTAGTTTTGAGCGCCTGTGAAACGGGAATTGGCAAACTCTACAAATCCGAAGGTGCGATGAGCGTTGCCAGAGGATTCCAGTTTGCCGGAGCACAAAATTTGTTGTTTTCGTTATGGAAAGTAAATGATTATACGACTTCGATTTTTATGGCCCGTTTTTATAAAAACATCAAAAACGACGAATCGTATTTTGAGGCTAATGCCAATGCAAAACTAAATTTCTTGAAAGATAAATCAATTTCAAATGCCAAAAAATCGCCATATTATTGGAGCGCTTTTGTGTATTATGGCGGAACTGAAACTGCTGAAAAACCAACAAATTATTATTTTTATATTCTTGGATTATTGATTTTAATTGGGTTATTTTTGGTCTTTAATCACTTTCGAAAATGAATTATCTTCCTTATATTCTCAAAAAAGAAAGCTACAAAAAAATAAAATTCAAGGTGACCAAAACTCAACATTTGCTCATGAAAGCAAGCATTAATGGCGTGAAGGGTAATTTTATACTAGATACGGGTGCGAGCAATAGTTGTGTGGGTTTTGAAAGTATTGAAATGTTTCAACTGAAAGCCGCAAAATCGAAGACAAAAGCTTCCGGTGCAGGCGCAACTGGAATGCATACACAAATTGCCGTTGGCAACCAACTGGAATTAGGCAACTGGAATTGTATCGACTTTGAAATCGTCATTTTTGATTTGTCGCACGTGAATAGTGCCTTAATGGAACATAAATCAAAACCAGTTCATGGCATTATTGGTGCCGATATACTACTGAAAGGCAAAGCAATTATTGATTATTACAATCATTGTTTGTATCTACTAAAATGAATTGGTAAACAATCCCATAAACAAAAAAGCATCCGCCACGGCGGATGCTTTCTGCATTGCTAAAGAATAAAATAATTTATTCTTTTATGAATTTTGAAGTGGAAGTTTTTCCGTCAATCGTTGACTTAACAATATAAGTCCCTTTTTGAAGGCCACTGGTTTGCAAAGTGGTAGAATTGCTTTTTGGAGATTTTGACATCACTTCTTGTCCCAAAATACTGTAAACAGCTACTCTTTCAATGGAGCCTTTAGCCTCAATGTTTAAAGTGTTTTTTACAGGATTTGGATACATTTTTACATTTGAAGTTTCAAATTTTTCTGTTCCTAAAGAAGGATTGTTTACAGAAAAATAAATGTTGTCGAAAAAGGCAACTTTTGTTCTTAAATCAGATGAAGATCCAATTTTAAACTGAAAAAAGTTAGCAGGACTAAATCCTCCTACAAAAGCTGACAAAGGAACACTAACTGTTTGCCAAGAATCAAAAACGATAGCCTTTGCAACCTGTTCAGAAGCTGGCCCAGTTGTTAGTACAGTTGATCCAATTGCATAAAAACCTTCAGTGTTTGTCGCTCCAATTCTAGAAATCAAGTCAATGTAGAATTGATGGCCTAGAGACCCCACATTATCTGCACCACTTTTAACATAATAATCAAAATTTAAAAACCCATAACCAGAAACATCTTTACGAGCTCCATCAGGATTCAAACCTTCTCCATACCCTTGAGCAGAAAAATCCATTTTAATAGCGGTATTAACCCCTGCAGTTGGATCTAAATCTGGTTTACCTAAAAACCCTCCAAAAGGATAGTCTGGCACCCATTTGTTAGTAAATCCACCTGTATCACCGAAAAGACTAAAAACTTGAGCATTTGGAGTTGTTGGTGTTGGAGCAACAGGAGGTACAAAAGCAGGTGCAGTCGATACTTTTACTCCTGTAATGTTATCTAAATGAAGAGTGAAATTTGCTGGAGGAATATTCCAACCATCAGTTGATTTCCAGTTAGGGAAAAATGCAATTTTTCCATATTCACCATTGGCAGCTGCAGTACCATCTTTAGGTACAGCAAAGTTAAACGTTAGTGTTTGCCATTGATTCGGGGTAGTATAATTTGCCGAAGTTGCGGAAGCAGTTGCACCAACTTCTGCTTTTCCTAATATTGAAAAAGCTTGAGTAGAGTAAACATCTACTTTCATTGTTTTATCAGTTGTTAATCTGATTTTACTAGCTGAAAATATAACTTCAGCACCTTGCCAAGGATTTCCAGTCGATACACTAACCATTTTAAGCACATTCCCTCTAGTCCCACCTAGAGCTGGATCAACAGCTATACTAGCATCAGACAGACCTTCAAATTTGTTAACCGTGTAAGTGGAAGGTGTTTCAAAATTTTCAATAACTTCTTGCTGTGCGTTTGCAAAGCTAGATAGCATTAGTGTAATTAAAAGAGTAATTTTTTTCATAATATATATTTTATTTGTTATTAGACCACAAAAGTACATACTGATTGACATTTTGCCCTCATTTTAGAAAGCCAAAAAACTATACAAAAACTATACAAAAATGGCTTATACCCATAAAAAACGTTATATTATACAGAGAAGATATTTAATTTTACTTACACTTTTGAAATAAGAAGTGTGGATTAATTGTAATGGAAGTGTTTTGTGTTTTTTAAACTTAATCGCAATTAAATGTAGTTATTTTTACTTCAGGAGATAGTACTAAAACCCAATCCTAAAAAAAATCCCAACTCATTTCAGAAACGAGTTGGGATTTATATTTAAAAAAGTTGATTCTTACAACTCAAATGCTTTTTTTGGATTGTTGTCACATAATAAAGCCACTGGATTTTCTAATGCCTCTTTTACGGCAACTAAGAAACCAACAGACTCCCGACCATCAATAATCCTGTGGTCATACGAAAGTGCCACATACATCATGGGATGAATTTCCACATTTCCATTTACGGCAATTGGACGTTCGATAATGTTGTGCATTCCTAAAATTCCGGATTGTGGCGGGTTGATAATAGGCGTACTCAACATACTTCCAAAAACACCCCCATTGGTAATGGTAAAGGTTCCACCTGTCATGTCGTCAACGGTGATTTGTCCGTCACGTGCTTTGATGGCCAATCTTTTAATGTCGGCTTCAATTCCACGGAACGTTAAGTTTTCGGCGTTACGAACTACGGGGACCATTAATCCTTTTGGTCCAGAAACCGCAATGGAAATATCACAGAAATCGTATGCAATTTTATAATCGCCATCCATCATGGAGTTTACATCCGGATACAATGCTAAAGCCCTCGTTACCGCCTTGGTAAAAAAGGACATGTATCCCAAACCGATTCCGCCATGTTTTGCCTTGAAGGCGTCTTTGTACTCATTACGTAACGTATTAATAGGCGTCATGTTCACTTCGTTGAATGTAGTCAACATGGCTGTTTCGTTTTTGGCGGCCACCAATCTTTCTGCTACTTTACGACGTAACATTGATAATTTGGTACGTTCAGCACCACGACTTCCACCTGTTGGCGTTCCCATGGCTGGCGTTGCATTTACAGCGTCTTCTTTAGTGATTCTTCCGTCTTTACCGGTCCCAACAATGTCAGAAGGTTGGATGTTTTTTTCGTCCAATATTTTTCTTGCTGCCGGAGAAGGCGCTCCAGAAGCATAGGTAGCTGCAGCAACCGGCGCAGCTTTAACTTCCTCTTTTTTTGGTGCTTCAACAACAACTGGTTTTGCTTCAACTGCCGCTGCACCTGATGGTTTTGCTGCCCCAGTATCAATCAAACAAACTACGGCACCCACGGCAACCGCGTCTCCTTCTTCCGCTTTTAGCGTTATAATTCCGCTGGCTTCCGCCGGTAATTCTAGGGTTGCTTTATCCGAATCAACCTCAGCAATCGCTTGGTCTTTTTCTACATAATCACCATCTTTAACTAACCAAGTGGCAATTTCAACTTCTTTTATGGATTCTCCCGGTGATGGGACTTTCATTTCTAAAATCATCTGGTCTTATTTTAAATTATGAATTTTATATTGTTTTTATTATCTAAATAAATTCTTGTCAAACACCATTTTAATAGCATCCGCATGACGTCGTTTTGCTCTGGTGTAACTTCCTGCGGCTGGTGCAGAATAGGCTTTCAGTGACGCCAATCTCCATTTTACCAAGTCGAAATTCATCAACATATAGCTGTAAGCTCCCATGTTTTTCGGTTCTTCTTGTGCCCAAACATAATCATCTACATTCGGATATTGGGCTATTATTGCTTTTAATTGTTCAACGGGTAAAGGAAATAATTGCTCGATTCTTACCACCGCAACATCTTTGCGACCGTTGTTTTCCCTTTCGGCCGTAATGTCGTAATAGAATTTTCCGGTGCAAAAAACCAAACTTTTCACATCGGTTTTATTCACAGTACTATCATCAATAGTTTCTTGAAAGCTTCCGTTTACCAATTCGTCTTGGGTAGAAACGCATCTTGGATCACG
Source organism: Flavobacterium psychrophilum (assembly GCA_945872245.1). GTDB lineage: Bacteria > Bacteroidota > Bacteroidia > Flavobacteriales > Flavobacteriaceae > Flavobacterium > Flavobacterium psychrophilum_T. The sequence continues at coordinate 49,694 of CAMBZB010000011.1, read as the reverse complement.
CAACAAACTTTTTGGTGTAAACACAATAAGGGGTTTTCGGAAAGTGGTTTTCATTTGTCTTCTTAACAAGTGAAAGAAATTGGCCGGTGTGGTACAATCAGCGACATACATGTTGTGGCGTGCGCACAATTGCAAATAACGCTCCATTCTCGCCGAGGAATGTTCTGCACCTTGCCCTTCGTAACCGTGAGGCAATAACATCACAATTCCATTTTGGTTGTTCCATTTGTCTTCCCCACAGGAGATGTATTGATCAATCATGATTTGGGCACCATTGGAGAAATCTCCAAACTGTGCTTCCCATATCGTCAGACTATTAGGATTGGCTAAGGCGTAGCCATAATCAAACCCTAAAACACCGTATTCTGACAAAAAGGAATTGAAAACGTTGAATTTTCCTTTTTTGTTGGCTATTGCATTTAATAAAATTACCTCTTCCTCTGAATCTTCCACTTTTACTACGGCGTGACGGTGAGAAAAAGTCCCACGCTCCACGTCTTGTCCCGATATACGAATGTCGTACCCTTCGGTCAACAGTGACCCATAAGCCAATGTTTCCGCTGTTCCCCAATCGACCGTGTTGTTGTCGTACATTGTTTTACGATCCGTAACTATTTTTGAAATTTTATTAATAAATTTCTTTTCAGATGGCAAAGTCGAAACGGTAGCTATGATGGAATCTAAGGTTTCTTTGGCAACTTTTGTATCTACTTTTTGAAGCATCTCAGTATTGGAAACCTGTTTAAATCCTTTCCATTCATTTAGCATAAAAGGAGTGATAACAGTCAAGTTCTTTTTGCGGGAAGCTTCCAGATTTTGATCCAAATCGTCTTTGTATTCTTTTTCTAAAGTTTTTACCAAATCCGAATCAATAATCCCTTCCGCAATTAATTTCTCGGCATAAATATCTCTAGGATTTTTATGTTTTGCAATGATTTTATATAATAAAGGCTGGGTAAAACGAGGTTCATCGCCTTCGTTATGACCATATTTTCTATAGCCTAATAAATCAATGAATACATCTCGTCCAAATTCCATTCTGAAATCTAAAGCAAATTGTACAGCGTGTACAACTGACTCTACATCATCAGAATTTACGTGTAAGACAGGCGACAAAGTCACTTTGGCAACATCTGTACAGTACACAGAAGAACGAGCATCTAGATAATTTGTGGTAAATCCAACTTGGTTGTTAATTACAATGTGTATCGTTCCACCAGTTTTATACCCATCCAATTGTGCCATTTGAATAATTTCGTAAAGCAACCCTTGACCTGCAATGGCTGCATCACCATGAACGGCGATAGGCAACACTTTTGAAAAATCATTAGGAAAATATTTGTCTTGTTTGGCTCTTGTAATTCCTTCGATTACAGCACCCACTGTTTCAAGATGTGATGGATTTGGTGCTAAATTAATATTTATTTTTTTGCCAGAACTCGTAATTTTGTCTGCGGTAAGTCCCAAATGGTATTTTACATCTCCGTCAAAATATTCTTGATCGTAATCTTTACCATCAAATTCTCCAAAAATATCTTGGGTAGATTTTCCGAAAATATTGGCTAAAACATTCAAACGACCACGGTGCGCCATTCCCATTACAAACTGCTCTACGCCTTTTTCGGCTGCTCTTTCGATTAAAGCGTCCAAGGCCGGAATAACGGATTCACCACCTTCTAACGAAAATCGTTTTTGACCTACATATTTGGTATGTAAAAAATTTTCAAAGGAAACCGCTTCGTTTAATTTATTTAGAATTTTATTCTTCTGTTCAATATTAAAATTAGGTTGGTTGTCATTGATTCCGATTCTGTCCTGAATCCATTGAATTACTTCAGGTTTGCGCATGTACATATACTCGATTCCGATATGCTGACAATAAACCAATTCTAAATGTTTTATAATCGCACTAAGAGTACAAGGCGCTAAATAAAGGATTTTTGCGGCGTCAAAAACGGTATTTAAATCGGCGTTCGAAAGTCCAAAATTTTCTAAATCAAGAGTTGGTGCAAAAGCCCTACGCTCTCTCACAGGATTAGTTTTAGTAAACAAATGTCCTCTAGTACGATACCCTTCGATAAGTTTAATTACCTTAAATTCTTTTTGAAGTTGCTCTGATATTTTAGAATTATCAACTGGAGTCGAAACTGTTTCAGTAGCATATTGTACTGGATTTTCACCATTGTAGGTTTCCATTCCAAAGTCAAAACCTTGAAAAAAACTTCTCCAACTGGGCTCAACGCTATCTGGATTCTCTACATATTGGTCGTATAGTTGGGCAAAAAATTGGGTGTGTGCTGCGTTTAAAAATGAAAACCTATCCATAATTATCGTTAAATATACTTTTTGTTAAAATAGTTTGGCAAAAATACAATAAACCAACACATATAAATCCTATTTCAGGCACATTTGCGTACAATTTTGTTAAAAAAACAACAAACCATGATAAATAATCAACTTTTAGTTTCTTTAAGCTCTATTTTGATTTTACGGCGCTATTCTCGGGGAATTTTTTGTTAGAAAACAACAAACAAACCCATTTAAGACAAAAAAAGAATTCTGGAGAAAGTTCTTTCTGAGGAGGAGTTGGGTTAGGCTTACAGCGAACCTTTTGTGCCGCTTGTTCGGGTGTATTTCTAATACTTATTCCTAAACCACACTTTTTGCCATTCTCTTTTCAAAATCAAGAACGCCACTTGTTCTGCCAGTACCACTAAATCCGAGCCGTCCAATTTTTTGATTTGATCTTCGGAAACGTCAATGATATAAAGCAAATTGAGGTATTCGGCGAATTTGTATTGTATTAATCGATAGATTTTTTCATGCAATTGGATTTTCAATTCCTCGGGTGAAATGCTCATTGGAAAATCTATTCCTTCGTTGGCCAAATTGAAATCCTTGTTCATTTGCTCGATTAATTTCAAGTACAAGGCTTCCTTTTCGGCTTCTTCGAGCAATAAGTCGGTATTTATGGGAGCAATGTACACGTTGATTTTTGATTTAAGATTAACGATTTTTGATTTTGCCCTTCGACTGCGCTCAGGGTGACAACTGAAAACTAAACGTTTCTTTTCATTAAATTTTCTCCAAAATTGGTGAGCATTGCTTTTTTGTCTGAGGAAACATTCATTTTTTCGAGAGTTTCAAAAGCTTTTAATGTAAAGTCCTGTATGGCTTTTTGGGTGGCTTGTGCCGCTCCGGAAGAATGGAAAATTTGTTTTACGGAATTGATTTTATCTGAATTGTTTTCTGGATGAATGGAAAACAAATGCACTAACTCTTCTTTTTCGTTTGGCGAAGCAAATTCCATTGCTTTTAGGTATAAATAGGTTTTTTTGTTTTCGATAATATCGCCTCCCACCTGCTTTCCGAAGGTTTCCGGGTTGCCAAAAGCATCGAGATAATCGTCTTGCAACTGGAAAGCCAAGCCCAAATTCAATCCGAAATCGTAAATCAAACCGGCATTTTCATCTGAAGTTTTGGCAATGATAGCACCCATTTTCATGGCCGCTGCAACTAGAACGGCAGTTTTGCATTCAATCATTTTGAGGTATTCGGGAATGGTGACATCACTTCGAGATTCAAAATCAACATCCCATTGCTGCCCTTCGCAAACTTCGAGAGCAGTTTTACTGAATAACTTGGCCAAAGCCCGGAAAATAATGGGTTCGTATTCCTCAAAATATTGATAGGCCAAAATCAGCATCGCATCGCCAGAAAGGATGCCGGTGTTGATGTCCCATTTTTCATGAACGGTTATATTTCCTCTTCGCAAAGGCGCAGCATCCATAATATCATCGTGTACGAGTGAAAAATTATGAAATACCTCAACCGCCAAAGCTGCCGGTAAAGCTTTTTCGTAATCCGCATCGAAAACTTCGGCGCTCATCAAAGTCAAAATGGGCCGCATTCTCTTTCCACCAAGCTGCAAAATATAATGTATGGGTTCGTACAAATTTTTCGGCTCCTTATTTTTGGATTGCGATTGCAAATAGTCTGAAATAAATTCCTGATATTGTTGAATGGAGTGCATTATAAAAAGTTAGAAGTTAGAAGTTAGAAGCTGGAAGTTTTATTTTTACATAAATTTCTTCTTTTAGGTACACCGCTTTTAACTAGACAAATATAATTGAAATATATTTCATTACAAACCTAAGTTTGATGCTTTAATAATTCACAAATTAACAATGCATGTTATAGCTTTTAGCCGACGGCTTGATTTTGCAGTTTCCATTTTTCATCTTCTAACTTCTCCCAAATGTTAAATAATTAAAAATACTTTGGAAACTATTTTGGTATCTAAAGTTTCCGTTCTATATTTGCAAACGAAATTTCAAAAGAGATTGCTTCCACCACAGCGGACAAGTAGTACCTCGCAATGCCAACTATGAAAGAGAAAATCATATCCAAAGCCACTGAATTATTCCTGAAACTGGGATTTAAGAGCGTGACTATGGATGATATTGCCTGCGAAATGTGTATTTCTAAAAAAACGATATACAAATACTTTTGCAACAAAGAGCTTCTTATTAAAGAAGGGACCATAATTTTCCATGAAAAAATTCATCAGGGTATTAGCGCCATTATTGCCGAAAACCACAATGCCATTGCCGAAAATTTCGAAATCCGTAAAATGTTCAAAGAGATGTTTCAATCGTCAGACACTTCTCCTATCTATCAATTAAAAAAGCATTATCCTGAAATACACGAAAGCGTACTATCGAGGGAAATCGCAGAATGCAACACCGTTTTTAAACTCAATATAGAGAAAGGGATTGAACAAGGCTTGTATCGAAAAAATATAAATATTGAAAATTGCATAAAATTTTACTATACCCTTATTTTTAGCATAAATGAGACCACAAAATTAGAAAATGAAGTGCTGAAACTAGAAATACAAGCACTAGAATACCACACTAGAGCCATGGCAACACCAGAAGGAATTATCGAACTCGAAAAACAATTAGAAAACCATACTATATAATGAAAAAACTATTTTTAATCCCTTTATTCTTTTTTGCTCTGATTGCAAAATCACAAGAACACACACAAAACTATTCGTTTAGCTTGGAACAAGCGATTTCGCATGCCCTCGCCCATAATTATTCGGCAATAAACGCTGGGCAAGATATTGCTTCTGCCAGACAGAAAAAATGGGAAACCACTGCTGCGGGTTTGCCTCAAATCAACGCCGGTATGGAATACGGAAATAATTTTGCCTACACGCAACAAGGGGTAACCGGGGGAGGTGCTTTTGGCGGCAATCCGGGGGAAGTAACAACAATAGCTTTTGGAACCAAGCACTACATGAATGGTAGAGTGACTTTGAGTCAGTTGCTGTTTGACGGTTCCTACATTGTAGCCTTACAGGCATCGAAAACCTATTTGAAATTCTATGAAAATGCCAAACAAAAAACCGATGCTGAAATCAAGGAAATGGTCATCAATTCCTATGGAAATGTTTTGTTAGCCGCTGAAAGCATCTCCATTCTAGAAAAAAACAAAGCCATTTTAGAAAAAACATTCTCGGACACCAAGGAAACATTCAAAAACGGACTGATTGAAGAAGAAAACGTAGAGCAGCTTCAAATTACCTTGTCAACCATAAACAGTACTTTAAACAACACCCAAAGATTGTTGGTCATTGCCAATAATATGCTTAAAATCTTATTGGGCATTGACATTAATGATGAACTGAAACTAACGGATCAATTGGACAATTTGACAGTTGCCAATTTAGATTTGGCTATTTCGCAAAAAGATTTCAATGTATCGAACAATATCGATTACCAAATGGGTTTGAATTTTCAAGAGCAAAGACAATTGGAATACAAATTACAAAAAAGCAAAGCACTACCGTCATTGGGGGCCAATGTGAATTTTGGATACAATGCTTTTGCTAACCAGTTTGCCTTTTTTACTCCATCGCAAAAATGGAATAATTTCTCAAATCTCGGAATTGGTTTAAATGTTCCCGTTTTTAGCAGTTTGGGCAGAAGCGCCAAAACGCAACAAGCCAAAATTGCATTTGAACAAGCCAAAACGCAACTTACAGAAACAGAACAAAAATTGAAATTGCAATACGCCAACGCCAAAAGCGAATATGAATTCAGCATGGAAGAATATGCCACGGCAAAAACCAATCTGAACCTCGCGGAGAGAATCGAAAAAAAGCAACAAATAAAATTTACGGAAGGTTTGTCTTCGAGTTTTGATTTCAGTGAAGCACAACGACAATTATATGCCGCTCAACAAAACTATTTGCAGTCGATGGTGAATATCATCAACAAAAAAGCGGCTTTAGAGAAAATAATTAACTAAGATGATGAGGTTATAAGGTTATGAGTTTAGCCTTAATATAAGAGAAAAAGAAAATAAACGTATAAACTTAAAATAACAATCTAATTTACAACCTTAAAAACATGAAAAAAATATTCCTTATCACAACGCTTTCAGTACTCATTTTCTCCTGCGGAAAGAAAGAAGAAACCGCTACTATTGACAACTTAATCGCCTCCAAAAATGCAACGGCACTTCAAGCTAAAAAAGCACTAATCCAAGCAGATTTGGCAAAAATTGACGAAGCCTTAGCCACTTTGGATGTCAAAAAAGAGGAAGCATTAGTTTCCGTACTTACGGTGAAAGACACCGTTTTTAGTCATTATCTTGAGATTCAAGGAAGCGTAAATACCAAAGAAAACATTTTGGTTCAACCAGAATTTCAAGGAACCTTGGTTTCATTGAACGTGAAAGCGGGACAAAGAGTTTCTAAAGGGCAAGTTCTAGGAAAAATTGACGATGCTGGACTGAGCCAACAAGTGGCAAGTCTAGAAAACCAGTATGCTTTGGCAAAAACCACTTTTGAACGTCAAAAAAATCTTTGGAGTCAAAAAATCGGTTCTGAAATGCAGTATTTACAAGCTCAAACACAAATGATTTCTGTCCAAAGAGGGGTTGCCCAAATCAAAGCCCAATTGGAAAAAACGATACTAAAAGCACCTTTTACAGGAACCATTGACGAGGTTTTTGTTGAAAAAGGGCAAGTTGTTGCACCAAGTCAACAAGGATTAATGCGTATCGTGAATTTATCGAATATGTATGTTTCGACATCGGTTCCCGAAACATACATCGGCAAACTAAAAGTAGGTACCGAAGTGGGTGTTTTCTTAACTTCTTTGGGAAAAACCTACAAAGGAAAGGTGCGCCAGATTGGAAATTTCGTGAATCCTAACAACCGAAGTTTTGGTATTGAAGTAAGCGTTCCAAATCCGGAAAACTTGTTGCGACCCAACCAAGTGGCCAATCTTAAAATCACGGATTACTTCAGTAAAAATGCTATTGTTGTTCCAACTAATGTGATTCAAGAGGATGGTGAGAAAAATAAATTTGTCTACACCGCCATAAACGTAAGTGGAAAAACGGGAATTGCTAAGAAAGTGATCGTGAAATTGGGGCAGTCCTCTAATAATGTCACTGAAATTTTAAGCGGATTATCTGCCGAGGCCATTATTGTTAGCGAAGGGGCAAATGCTATCTCTGACGGAATGAAATTAAACTTTTAAAAAGGGTTATAAGGTTATTTGTTTAGAAGTTTAGACGGAAGTTCTAAAACATCATTTTCTAAACCTGTAACCTTCTAAACTTATAACCTATAACAAAAAACAAAATATGTCACATAAAAACAAACAATTCGCCATTTCAAATTGGGCTGTAGACAATCGTGTCACGGTGTATATCTTGACCGCAATCATTGTAATCACGGGAGTTTATGCCTACATTACAATGCCTCGCGAGGATTTCCCGGAAATTATCGAAAATAAAGTGTACATCTCTTCTGTTTTTCCCGGAAATTCAGCCGAGGATGTAGAGAAATTGGTGATCAAGCCATTAGAAAAAGAAATCAAAAACATCAGTGGGGCTACCAAAGTCACTTCGAGCTCATTCCAAGATTACGGGATGATTATTGCCGAGTTTGACGACAACGTTACCATTGATGCCGCCAAAGTAAAAATAAAAGACAAGGTTGATAATGCCAAAGCCAACACGGATTGGCCCAATTTGGACAATGGAAGCAAAGTAGAACCCAATGTTTTTGAATTGAACATTTCTGAAGAAGTGCCTATTCTAAACATCAATTTACAAGGAAATTATACCACGCAACAACTTAAAAAATATGGTGAATTGCTTCAGGATGATATTGAAGAAATTTCGGAAGTGAAGAAAGTTGACATTCTGGGTGTAGACGACAAAGAGGTAGAAATTGCCGTGGATATTTTCAAAATGACGGCGGCACAAGTGACTTTCGACGAAATTCAGAATGCGGTTAAATACGAAAATATGACGCTTTCTGGAGGAAATTTGGTATCACAGGGTTCCAGAAACAACATCAGGATTGTAGGTGAAATCAAAGACCCAAAAGAGTTGGAGAACATCGTTGTTAAATCATTTGGCGGAACGGTCTATCTAAAAGACATTGCAGTGGTAAGTTTCAAAGAGAAAGAAAAAACCACCTACGCTCGCGAGAAAGGAAACGAAGTGGTGATGCTCAGCGTGAAAAAACGTTCGGGTCAAAACATGATTTCTGCCATTGACCAAGTAAAAGAAAGAATAGAAAAAGCTCAAGCATTCTATTTGCCAAAAAACCTGAAAATCGAAATGACAAACGACCAATCTTCTCGTGTGGAACATCAGGTTGATGAGTTATCGAACCACATTATTTTTGGGATTATTCTGGTAATGATTGTGTTGATGTTCACTATGGGACTCCGAAATTCCTTGTTCGTAGGAACGGCAATTCCGCTGTCTATGATGATTGCGTTTGCCCTACTATCGGCTCTAGGGTTGACGTTGAACACGATGGTTCTTTTTGGATTGGTAATGGGATTAGGAATGCTAGTTGATGACGGAATTGTGGTTGTCGACAACGTTTTTGCCAACATGAAAAAAGGATTACCCAGAATAGAAGCTTCAAAAGTGGGTATTGGGGAAATCGCTTGGCCCGTAATTTCATCAACAGCTACCACATTGATGGCCTTTCTTCCATTCGCCTTATGGCCAGGAACCATGGGTAAATTCATGAAATATTTCCCGATGACCTTGACCGTAACCCTTACGGCCTCTTTATTTGTGGCCATGGTTATCAATGCCGCAATGACGGGAGGTTCCATGGATATTGAAGATAAAAATATTTCTAAAAAGAATTTGAAATTCTATACCATTCTATTTTTGGCATTCGGAATATTCTTGGCTTTCATTGGATCGAAATATGCGTATGATAGCAAATTCTTGAGGGGAATTGGACATTTATTACTGATTTCAACTGGCTTGATGTGGTTGTATTTCTTAAAAATTTACCAATGGACACAGGATTTCCAACACAGTTTTTTTCCAGGAATGGAAGAAAAATACAAAGTTTTTTTAGCAAAAATCCTTACCAAAAAGAAATCGTGGTATGCCTTGGGAGGAATTATCGGATTGTTGTTTTTCTCCTTTGTATTACTGGGTGTTTTCCCGAGAAAAGTATTGTTTTTCCCGGACAACATCCCGAACCAAGTGATTGCTTATATCGAATATCCGCAAGGAACTTCGATTGAAAAAACCAATAAAGCCACCCTTTTTGTGGAAAATCAAGTAATTGAAATTTTGCAAAAATACGTAGATCCAAAAACAGACAAAAACTTCCTTGCTGAATCTATCGTTTCCCAAGTGGGGAAAGGTGCTGGAAACCCAAATGTTGATGCCGGTTCTGCCTCTGAAACACCTTATAAAGGAAAAGTAACGGTGAGTTTCTCGGAATTCAAGTTCCGTAAAGGCATCAACACTTCGGATATTTTGGAAGAAATTCGTTCCAAAGTAAAAGCCATTGCCGGAGCCACGATTACTGTCGAAAAAGATGCCAATGGTCCACCTGCAGGATATCCTATCAGTATTGAATTAAAGGGAACGGATTACGACCTGATGCTGAAAGAAGGGGATAAAATGATTGATTTTGTCAATTCCAAGAACATTCCCGGAATAGAAAAATTGAGTATTGACATCAACAAGGACAGTCCAGAATTAGAAGTGAAAGTCGACAGGGTAAACGCCGGAAGTATGGGAGTTTCCACAGGACAATTGGGCTTTACTTTGCGTCGTTCGGTTTACGGCCAAGAAATTTCGACCTATAAAGAAGGTGATGACGATTACAATATCGTGATGCGCATGCAGGACGACCAACGCAAGAACGAAAATATTCTTTTCAATCAATCATTGACTTTCAGAAACCAGAACAACGGTCAAATCGTTCAAGTTCCTGTTTCGGCCATTTCGCAAACCGAAAAAACACAGACCTACAACCAGATCAAAAGAAAGAATCACAAGCGCATCATGACGATTTATTCGAATGTCTTGACGGGTTTCAACGGGGATGAAATTACCAAACAAATTAAAGCGGAATTAAAAAACTACAATTTGCCAAAAGACGTGACCTATTCCTTTTCAGGAGTGCAGGAAGAACAAGGCAAAAACCAAAGTTTCCTGATGTATGCGCTCTTCTTGGCCTTGGCGGGAATTACCATCATCATCGTACTGCAATTTAATTCGGTATCGAAAACCATGGTGATTTTGTTTACGGTTATCCTGAGTTTTAGTGGTGTTTTTTATGGCTATGTCATTGCCAACATGGATTTTGTTATCCTGATGACCATGATGGGAATCATATCCCTAGCCGGTATCGTGGTGAAAAACGGAATCGTGTTAATGGATTTCTTCGTCTTGCTGATGGACAAAAAAGTATATGAAAAAGGCGTACAATCGCACAACGATTTAACCTTAGACGAAATTAAGGAAGTTATAATCGAATCCGGTAAATCACGTTTGCGCCCCGTATTGTTGACCGCTTTAACGGCAGTTTTGGGATTGATTCCCTTGGCTATCGGGTTGAATTTTGACTTTTTCACCTTGGTTACCGATTTTAACCCCCACTTTTTTCTGGGTGGTGATAACGTAATCTTCTGGGGACCATTGGCTTGGACGATTATCTTCGGATTGACCTATGCCACGGTATTGACCTTGGTGATGGTTCCAGTAATGTTCTATTTGGTGAAAAGAACCAAGTATTGGTTGCGAGACAGAAGACTGGTCAGAGCTTAAGAAATATAATTTTTTACTATACTATTGAAACCCCCTTAAATTTGATTTTAGGGGGTTTTTTGTTTTTATTGGGAATATATTTTTTTCATGCCACAATCGAGAGCTGGCAACTATAAATACCATAATCATTTTGGAATCGAATCCAAAAAACCATAATTATTTTGAGATTTTACAAACCTTGACTATTACATAAATCAAAATCGGCTGTCACAAAAATATGCGACAGCCGATTTTTTTATAGACGCTATGGTATTGATTTAATTTGCAGAATAGATTATCAAATTTGAATTTCTGTTTTCTGACATCGTGAGCATCTTTGTATACCCTAAATTTAAAAAATAAATTTTGATTAAAAAAATATTTGGGTGACAATTTAGCTCCTAATCCTTACCTAATGTTACTGTACTAATTTACCCAACTCTTCTTTCAATTCAGGGTTGGATGGTCTTGAAGCATCGGAATGAACCACTTTTCCGCTTGGATCTATTAATATAAATCTCGGTATGCTATTAATACTAAAACTTTTTATAAAATCGGAATTCCAATTTTTATCGGCAAACAGTTGAATGCCTCCTAATTGCTTTTCGGTCACAAAATTTTTCCATTTCTCGAAATCCTTGTCCAAATCAACCGATATGCTTACAAAAGCGATATTCTTGTCATGGAATTCTTCCTCCATTTTTTTCAAAAAAGGAATTTCACCTCTACAAGGTCCGCACCAAGTTGCCCAAACGTCAATATATACATATTTCCCTCTTAAATCTTCGAGTTTGGTGTTTCCCCCTTTGTGGTTTAAATAGTCAAATGATGGCGCAACCGAACCACTCAACTTATTGTTTTCTTGAGTTTTCTTATAATAGGCGGTCAAATTAGCCATATTTGTTCCAATATTCTTCTTTTGTAACGCAACAAAATTAGGATTCAATTTTATGTCGTCCAATTTTAAAAAGTCGGTTGCAGTTTTCTCTTTGACCAAATTGGTGAAGACTTCCTCACTTGAAGCCAAAAGCGAATTGTAATCGTATTTTGAATCCGATAACGTGCTTTGTGCCAAAAGATTGTTTTCTTCTGCCCCAATTCCAGAATACACAATCGATTCATAAAATTTTAGGGCGTCCATTTTAAGTTTCAAGTCGTATCCGTTTTTGAGAAACATCGGGGCGTAATCCTTGCCATCAAACAAAAAATAAATTCCTTCTTCGACATCAAAGGCATCTTTAAACAAGCCTTTTTTGTCAATACCCATCTTTTTTACTTCCTTACCATTACTACTGTTTAGAATTTTGATGGTATCGCCTTTTCTGTTGGCAATTTCCGCTTGAAAAGTTAGATTCTGGGCATTACCAATGAATAGAAAGACGTGCGTTAGAGCAATAAATACTATTTTTTTCATGAGATCCGACTTATAAATTTAGTCCTTCAAATATAAGTTTTTTAAATAAAACTTCGAACCTTAAACCTTAAACTTCAAACAAAACAGTATTTTTGCAATCTAAAAATTAAGTTAATGTATAGAAGTCATAATTGTGGCGAACTCAACGCCTCACATATCAATACCGAAGTTACGCTTGCAGGCTGGGTTCAAAAATCACGTGATAAAGGTTTTATGAACTGGGTCGATTTACGCGACCGTTATGGTGTTACCCAATTGATTTTCGACGAAAGTCGCAGCCAAAAAGAAGTTTTCGAACAAGCCAAAACCCTGGGTCGTGAATTCGTAATTCAAGTAAAAGGAACCGTTATTGAGCGGGAAGCCAAGAATACTAACATGGTAACCGGAGATATTGAGATTTTGGTCACCGAAATGAAAATATTGAATGCTTCGATAACTCCGCCCTTCACGATTGAAGACGAAACCGATGGCGGCGAAGACATTCGAATGAAATACCGGTATCTTGACATTCGCCGGAATCCGGTAAAAAACAACTTGCTTTTTCGTCATAAAGTAGCGATGGAGGTGCGTAAATACCTTTCGGACTTGGATTTTTGCGAAGTGGAAACGCCTTATTTAATCAAATCGACTCCTGAAGGCGCAAGGGATTTTGTGGTTCCAAGTCGCATGAACGAAGGACAATTTTATGCTTTGCCGCAATCACCACAAACCTTCAAACAATTGTTGATGGTAGGTGGAATGGATAAGTATTTCCAAATCGTGAAATGTTTCCGTGATGAAGATTTGCGTGCGGACCGTCAACCGGAATTCACGCAAATCGATTGCGAAATGGCTTTTGTAGAACAAGAAGACATCCTGAATGTTTTCGAAGGATTGACCCGTCATTTACTTTCAGCAATAAAAGGAATTGAAGTAGAAAAATTTCCACGAATCACCTATGATTACGCCATGAAAACGTATGGAAATGACAAACCGGACATTCGTTTCGGAATGGAATTTGGCGAGTTGAATGAGTTTGCCAAGCACAAAGATTTTCCGGTTTTCAACGCGGCAGAATTAGTCGTGGGAATTGCCGCTCCTGGAGCAAGCGAATATACCCGAAAAGAAATCGACGGCTTGATTGAATGGATCAAACGTCCGCAAATTGGCGCCAGCGGAATGGTTTATGTAAAATGCAACGAAGACGGAACATACAAATCATCGGTTGACAAGTTTTATGACCAGGACGATTTAGGCAATTGGGCAAAAATAACTGGCGCAAAAGCCGGTGACATGATTTTTGTGCTTTCCGGTCCAGCCGACAAAACCAGAACACAACTTTCGGCCTTACGAATGGAACTAGCCAATCGTTTGGGATTGAGAAATCCAACAGAATTCGCTCCATTATGGGTAGTTGATTTTCCGTTATTGGAATTTGAGGAGGAAACAGGACGCTACCATGCCATGCACCACCCGTTTACTTCTCCAAAACCAGAAGATATGCACTTGTTGGAAACCAATCCAAAAGCAGTTCGTGCCAATGCTTATGATATGGTATTAAACGGTAACGAAATTGGCGGTGGATCCATCCGTATTCACGACAAAGCCACCCAACAGTTGATGTTTAAATATTTAGGTTTTACCTCTGAACAAGCGGAAGATCAGTTTGGCTTCCTAATGAATGCCTTTCAATATGGCGCACCGCCACACGGAGGTTTGGCTTTTGGGTTGGATCGATTGGTGGCTATTCTTGGTGGACAAGAAACCATTCGGGACTTTATTGCTTTCCCAAAAAACAACTCCGGAAGAGATGTCATGATTGATGCCCCATCGCTAATTGATGAGTTACAATTAAATGAGTTGCATATAAAATTGAATTTAGGGTAGTTCATCGATAAAAACATGTCTTAAATCGTTGAAAATCAAAATTTTTAATAAAACTTACACAATTCTAACTTTCGTATTATATTAAATATTACATTTGCTTCATTATAAATTATTATTACTATTACAATGCGTACAGGTACAGTTAAATTTTTCAATGAATCAAAAGGTTACGGATTCATTACAGACGAAGAAACAGGAAAAGACATTTTTGTTCATGCTTCAGGAATCAACGCGGAAGAACTTCGTGAAGGTGACAGAGTTAGCTATGAAGAAGAAGAAGGAAGAAAAGGAAAAGTTGCTGCGAAAGTAGCAGTTATCTAAGTAAAAAATATTTTACTTACGAATGTTTAGAGCGTCCCGATAAATCGGGACGCTTTTTTTGTTTTAAACATTCCAAACTGTTTGAAAAAATATAATCCAGAAAAGGTGTCTATTTAGTACAAAAAAAATCAGATTCTATTTTTAATTAAATACTATTTTAGCTTGTGTTTTAATTCCTTGAAACCTATATTTGCACCATATTTTTAAAGTAAAACAATAACTGCTATGCAATCCAATCAATTAGATTATTTCCCTATACTAATGCAAGCGCTTTTAGCAATTGGATTTGTTGTTGGAATGATAGTGATTTCAGGGAAATTAGGCCCTAAAAGATCCTCCGAGATTAAAGATTCAAATTTCGAGTGCGGTATCGAATCTTTAGGAAATGCCCGCATCCCTTTCTCAGTAAAATACTTTCTGGTTGCCATTCTCTTTGTATTATTTGACGTCGAGGTGATATTTCTTTATCCTTGGGCAATCAATTTTAAAGAATTGGGAATGGAAGGAATGTTAAAAATGGTAATTTTCATGCTTTTATTGTTGGTGGGATTTTTCTACATCATCAAAAAGAAGGCATTGGAATGGGAATAAATTAATTTGAGATTTACGATTTATGATTTCTCGAATGGACAAATAATGATTTTTTAAATTGATTTGATTTTTTAGCTTTTTTAAATCTAAAATCCCAGATCTAAAATCTAAATTAAATGAGCGATTCAAGTATAAAAATGGTTGCCCCTCCGGAAGGTGTTTCTGGCGAAGGTTTTTTTGCCACGACGCTGAATGATGTAGTAGGAATGGCTCGCGCAAATTCGCTTTGGCCTTTGCCTTTTGCAACTTCTTGTTGTGGAATCGAATTTATGGCCACTATGGCTTCGCATTACGATTTAGCACGTTTTGGTTCTGAACGAGTAAGTTTTTCTCCTCGTCAAGCCGATATGTTGCTGGTGATGGGGACCATTTCAAAAAAAATGGGTCCAATCCTGCGTCAAGTATACGAACAAATGGCAGAACCTCGCTGGGTAATCGCCGTTGGAGCTTGTGCTTCTTCAGGTGGAGTTTTCGATACCTATTCTGTTTTACAAGGAATTGACAAAGTAATTCCGGTTGACGTTTATGTTCCAGGCTGTCCACCAAGACCAGAGCAAATTGTAGACGGAGTAATGAGATTGCAAGAATTGGTAAGAAGCGAGTCCGTTAGAAGAAGAAGTTCTCCGGAATATCAAGAATTATTGGCTTCTTATAACATAAAATAAGGAAATGAGTTTAGAAACGACAGAAATTCAAGATAAATTAGTGGACGCATTTGGCGAAAGCACTTTCCATTTCAATCAAGATGCAGCTATATTTTCATTTGAAGTAGCAGCCGACAAAATTACCGCTATTATTCTTTTTTTGAAAAATGATCCAAGCTTACGTTTTCATTTTCTAACCGATTTATGTGGGGTTCATTATCCAGATAACGTAATCGAAAGACAATTTGCAGTGGTGTATCACATGCACAATTGGTATGAAAATAAACGCATAAAAATCAAGGTATTCATCAACGGTGAAACCCCCGAAATAAAAACATTGTCCAATATTTTTCCGAGTTCCAATTGGATGGAAAGAGAAACGTATGATTTTTATGGCATCAATTTCATTGGTCATCCACAATTGAAACGTATTTTGAACATGGACGAAATGGTGTCGCATCCGATGCGAAAAGAATTCCCATTGGAAGACGGAGGTAGAACAGATAAAGATGATCGATTCTTTGGAAGAACAACAAATAATGCCTAATTAACAATGAATAATTGAAAATTTTAAAAAACAAAAAAATTAATATTTAATTGAAATTCATGAATTATCAATTTTTAATTATCAATTTTTAATTATAGATGTCAGAACTATTATTATCACCAGAGCATCGCTATGCTAAAAGAATAAATGAGAGCCTAAACGAAGACGGAAGTGAACTTTCGATGCTGAATTTAGGACCCACACATCCAGCTACTCATGGTATTTTTCAAAATATCTTATTGATGGATGGGGAAAAAATCATCGAGGCCGAACCAACAATCGGTTACATCCACAGGGCTTTCGAAAAAATTGCCGAAAACCGTCCTTTTTACCAAATCACGCCACTTACCGACCGAATGAATTATTGTTCGTCCCCTATCAATAATATGGGATGGTGGATGACTTTGGAAAAATTATTGGATATTGAAGTTCCTAAAAGAGCTCAATATTTAAGAGTTATTGTGATGGAATTAGCCAGAATCACGGATCATATTATCTGCAATTCCATTCTTGGCGTTGACACCGGAGCATACACCGGTTTCTTGTACGTTTTTCAATTCAGGGAGAAAGTTTACGAAATCTATGAAGAAATTTGCGGCGCTCGTTTGACAACAAATATGGGCAGAATGGGCGGTTTCGAAAGAGATTGGTCACCAAAAGCCTTTGAATTACTTGACGTGTTTTTGAAAGATTTTCCAATTGCTTGGAAAGAATTTGAAAACCTATTCGAAAGAAACCGAATTTTTATTGACAGAACCGTGAACGTTGGCCCAATTACTGCCGAAATGGCGATGGCTTACGGATTCACGGGTCCAAATTTGCGTGCTGCCGGAGTGGATTACGACGTTCGCGTGGCGCATCCTTATTCTTCTTACGAAGATTTCGATTTCATCGTTCCTGTTGGAAAATCAGGTGACACTTACGACCGTTTTTGTGTTCGTAATGCCGAAGTATCGGAAAGTTTGAGCATCATTCGTCAAGCATTGGCAAAAATGCCGGAAGGAAATGAATTTCACGCCGATGTTCCTGAATATTATTTGCCTCCAAAAGAAGATGTGTATCACGATATGGAAAGTTTAATTTACCATTTCAAAATTGTAATGGGAGAAATTCCTGTTCCGGTTGCCGAAATTTATCACGCAGTGGAAGGTGGAAACGGAGAATTAGGATTTTATTTGGTAACCGACGGAAGCAGAACTCCTTATAGATTGCACTTCCGCAGACCTTGTTTTATTTATTACCAAGCGTATCCCGAAATGATAAAAGGAGCAATGCTTTCGGATGCGATTGTTATTTTGTCAAGTTTAAATGTTATTGCAGGGGAATTAGACGCATAGAAAAGATTGCAGAATACAGATTTCAGAATGCAGATTGAAAAATCTAAAATCTAAAATCTAAAATCTAAAATATAGAATGGAAAGAACACATTACAAACAAGAAATAAATATGACCGAAAGATTGATGAACCGCATCAATGAATTAATCAGTCATTACCCAGAAGACAAAATAAAATCAGCGTTGTTACCCATTTTACATGAAGTTCAAGACGCACATGACAATTGGCTGAGCTTTGAATTAATGGACAAAGTAGCCGAAATACTGAAAATCAAACCGATTGAAGTGTATGAAGTCGTTTCTTTTTATTCGATGTTCAACCAAAAGCCTATCGGGAAATATATGTTCGAATTTTGCCGAACTTCCCCTTGTTGTTTGAATGGAGTTGAGGATTTAATGGATTATACCTGCGAAAAACTAGGCGTGAAAATAGGTGAAACCACAATAGACGGCCTTTTTGAAGTAAGAGGTGTGGAATGTTTGGGTGCTTGCGGTTATGCACCAATGATGCAATTGGGTGATTTTTACAAAGAGCACCTTACCAAAGAAAAAGTAGATCAAATTATTGCTGATTGCAGAGATAATAAAATTACGTTACACGATATATAAAATGTCACAAAAAATATTATTAGACAAAGTAAATATTCCGGGGATTAAAACCTATGAAGTCTATCGCCAAAACGGTGGTTATGCTTCTGTGGAAAAAGCGTTGAAAACCCTCACCCCTGACGAAATTGTCGAAGAAGTAAAAACTTCAGGATTGCGTGGTCGTGGTGGTGCTGGTTTCCCAGCAGGAATGAAATGGAGTTTTATTGACAAAAAATCAGGGAAACCAAGACATTTAGTTTGCAACGCCGACGAATCAGAACCGGGAACATTCAAAGACCGCTATTTGATGGAATTCATTCCTCATTTATTGATTGAAGGAATGATTACTTCCAGTTATGCTTTGGGTGCCAACCTATCCTACATTTATATTCGTGGAGAATACATGTGGATTTATAAAATATTAGAAAGAGCCATCGCCGAAGCAAAAGCGGCAGGTTGGTTAGGAAAAAATATATTAGGAACTGGATATGACTTAGAATTATACGTTCATTGTGGTGCCGGTGCCTACATCTGCGGAGAAGAAACCGCATTAATCGAATCCTTAGAAGGAAAAAGAGGAAATCCTCGAATCAAACCGCCATTCCCAGCAGTTTCTGGACTTTGGGCAAATCCAACAGTAGTGAATAATGTCGAAACCATTGCAGCAGTACCTTGGATTGTAAATAATTCAGGTGCTGATTATGCTAAAATTGGATTAGGCAGATCTACAGGAACAAAATTGATTTCGGCTTCGGGACATATTAAAAATCCTGGGGTTTATGAAATCGAAATGGGATTGAGCGTATATGAATTCATGAATTCAGACGACTATTTGGGTGGGATGAGTTCCGACAGACCATTGAAAGCCTTCGTTCCCGGAGGGTCGTCAGTTCCTATTTTACCGGCTCATTTAATTTACAAAACAGCCAATGGCGACGACCGTTTGATGACTTACGAAAGTTTGAGCGACGGTGGTTTTGCAACCGGTTCAATGTTGGGTTCAGGAGGATTTATTGTTTACAATGACACTGCTTGTATTGTAAGAAATACTTGGAATTTCTCCCGTTTTTACCACCACGAAAGTTGTGGACAATGTTCCCCTTGCCGAGAAGGAACAGGATGGATGGAAAAAGTATTAAACCGAATTGAAAACGGATTGGGTCGTGAAGAAGATATTGATTTGCTATTAAGCATACAAAGTAAAATCGAAGGAAACACAATTTGTCCATTAGGTGATGCAGCGGCCTGGCCAGTAGCATCGGCAATTCGTCATTTCAGAGAAGAATTTGAATATCACATCCGTTTCCCGGAAAAAATAAAAAATAGAGACCATTTTGTTGCGGAACCTTTTAGTAGTCTTAATGTTTCAAAGTCGAATGTCTTAACGTAAGTAACAATGGGAAAATTTAATTCTTTTGAAGAAATTAATTCTTGGCAAAAATCAAGATTATTTAATAAAAGGATTTATGAAATAACAGAAAATACAATTTTTAAAAAAGATTTTGATTTAGTTAGACAAATTAGAAGGGCATCAATTTCAATTTCTTCAAATATAGCTGAAGGATTTGAAAGAAATACAGATAAAGAATTTGTTTATTTTTTATATGTTTCAAAAGCATCAGCAGCCGAAGTTCGATCACAATTATATTTGGCATTAGATTTAAACTATATTTCAAAAATAGAATTTGATGAATTGTATTTAAACGTTTCGGATATATCAAAATTATTGAGTGGATTTATAAAATATTTAGAAAATAGTCAGAGAGATTAAAGTCACACGGCATTAAGACATCTGACATTAAGACGTTAAGACTAAAAAAATGAAAGTAACCATAGACGGTCAAGCGATTGAGGTAGAACCAGGAACAACCATCCTGCAAGCAGCCAGAATGATTGGTGGAAAAGTAGTTCCCCCAGCCATGTGCTATTATTCCAAACTAAAAGGAAGTGGTGGAAAATGCCGCTGTTGTTTGGTTGAAGTGGCCAAAGGAAGTGAAGCCGACCCAAGACCCATGCCAAAATTAATGGCATCTTGCGTAACAGGCTGTATGGACGGAATGGAAGTGAACAGCAAATCATCCGCAAGAGTGCAGGAAGCAAGAAAATCGGTGACGGAATTCTTGTTGATTAATCACCCTTTAGATTGTCCAGTTTGTGACCAAGCGGGAGAATGTGATTTGCAGAATTTAAGTTTTGAACATGGGAAATCAGAAAGTCGTTTTATAGAAGAAAAAAGAACTTTTGAACCGGAAGACATTGGTCCTAATATTCAATTGCACATGAACCGTTGCATTCTTTGCTATCGTTGTGTGATGGTAGCCGACCAATTGACGGATAACCGAGTACATGGAGTAATGGACAGGGGCGATCATTCGAATATTTCTACTTGTATCTCACATGCCATAGACAACGAGTTTTCAGGAAACATGATTGACGTATGTCCCGTTGGAGCCTTGACCGACAAGACTTTTAGATTCAAGTCGAGAGTTTGGTTCAACAAACCTTATGATGCGCACAGAGATTGCCCTACTTGTTCCGGAAAAACCACCGTTTGGATGTTTGGCGACGAGATTCAAAGAGTTACCGGAAGAAAAGACGAGTACCACGAAGTAGATGAATTTATTTGCAACAGCTGTCGTTTTGATCATAAAGAAGTTTCTGATTGGGTTATTGAAGGCCCTAGAAAATTTGAAAAAGATTCTGTGATTAACCAAAATAAATACTTTGGAAAATTAGAAACAGTACAAATCAATACTGAAGAAACGATTCTTTTAGGTAGAGAACAAGACAGAAAAAAAATAAGTATGGCCGAAATTGACTACAACGAAAAGATAGACGGTGAACCTGTAAATTCTAATAACAATGGATAGTGCCTTTATTATAGAAAAAAGTGTTGTAATCTTTGTTGTTTTTGCTGTAACGATGCTTATGGCAATGTATTCTACTTGGGCTGAAAGAAAAGTAGCTGCTTTTCTTCAAGACAGAGTAGGTCCTAATCGTGCAGGTTGGGGAGGCTTACTTCAACCGCTTGCTGATGGTATGAAATTGTTTGCGAAAGAAGAATTTACGCCCAATACACCAAATAGGTTTTTATTTGTTGTAGGACCTGGAATTGCGATGTCTACCGCTTTGATGACGAGTGCTGTCATTCCTTGGGGTGATAGATTTCATCTGTTTGGGAGGGATATTTTATTACAAGCTACTGATTTAAATGTTGGAGTCCTCTATTTTATTGGAGTTGTTTCGTTAGGCGTTTACGGAATTATGATAGGTGGATGGGCTTCGAATAATAAATTTTCCTTGATTGGTGCCGTTCGAGCTGCTTCGCAAATGGTTTCTTATGAAGTTGCGATGGGATTATCCATAATTGCCTTGTTAATGATGACTGGCACTTTAAGTTTAAAAGAAATCTCGATGCAACAATCTGGATTGCACTGGAATGTTTTTTATCAGCCTTTATCCTTTATTATATTCTTGATTTGTGCTTTTGCAGAAACTAACAGAACACCTTTTGATTTACCGGAATGTGAAACCGAACTTATTGGTGGCTATCATACCGAATATTCTTCGATGAAAATGGGTTTTTATTTATTTGCCGAATATGCCAATATGTTTATCTCATCCACATTGCTAGCCGTTTTATTCTTCGGGGGTTATAATTATCCTGGAATGAATTGGGTAGTTGAAAATTGGGGAGTGAACATTGCCAATGTCATGGGGATTATGGCACTATTTATAAAACTATGTGGATTTATCTTCTTTTATATGTGGGTTCGCTGGACTATTCCCAGATTTAGATACGATCAATTGATGCATTTAGGTTGGAGAATATTGATTCCGTTATCCATCGTTAATATCATAATCACTGGAATTGTTATTTTGAGAGGAGAAATAATGGCCTATTTAGGATTTTAAGGAGTCGAATTGACACCTTAAGATTTTAAAATAAAATACAGGTGGTCACAATCTGTGACTGCCTCAAAAAATAAAAACAGAATTATAATGTATGGGAGAAGAATTAATTATTACAGAAGAATTTATAATGAGCAAAATCTTGCTTATTAGAGATCAAAAAGTGATGATTGATTCTGATTTGGCAGTGCTTTACGGAGTTCCCACTAAACGTTTGAACGAACAAGTGAAAAGAAATATAAAACGTTTTCCAAGTAATTTTATGTTTCAGTTGACAGAATTTGAAAAAGAACAGGTGGTCGCAAATTGCGACCACCTCAAAAAATTAAAATTTTCTTCTACATTGCCTTATGTTTTTACAGAACACGGAACAATGATGTTAGGAAATGTATTAAGTTCAGACAGAGCAATTGAATTCAGTATTAAAATTGTTGAAGCTTTTATTAAAATGAGAGAATTTCTAACAAATAATTTAAGTGTTAAATTAGACATCGAGGAAATAAAGAAAAAACTAATTAATCACGATAAAAATATCGAATTGGTCTTTTCTTATTTAGATGAAATGATGGAGAAAAAAGACAAAAAAGTAGAAAGAAATAAAATTGGTTATAAAAATTAAAAAATGTCAATACAAGAAATATCACTTTCCGGAAGAAAAAAGCTAGTCTCCAACAAGGAGATGACTTTTTTCGAAAGAATGTACCTTATTGCGATTATCAAAGGTTTGATAATAACAATAAAGCATTTATTCAGAAAAAAAGCCACTATTCAATATCCCGAGCAAGTACGTGAATTTAGCCCTGTTTATCGTGGGCAACACATGTTGAAACGGGATGAGGAAGGTCGTGAAAACTGTACTGCCTGCGGATTATGCGCTTTGTCCTGTCCTGCTGAAGCTATCACCATGAAGGCGGAAGAACGCAAACCCGACGAAAAACATTTGTACCGTGAAGAGAAATATGCTTCGATTTACGAAATCAATATGTTGCGTTGCATCTTTTGCGGATTGTGCGAAGAAGCTTGTCCGAAAGATGCTATTTACTTGACGATTTCCAAAGAATTAGTTCCAGCTAATTATAACAGGGAAGATTTCATTTTTGGAAAGGACAAATTGGTAATGCCTTTGGATATCGCAATGAAAAATGCTCAACTTAAAAACGCTAACTAATGATACAAATCCCTGATTTAGCCAATGCAACACCAATCCAAATTATATTTTGCATCCTGTCCTTTATCACCTTGGCTACGGCTTTTTTAACTATCTACAGCAGAAATCCTATTCACAGCGCCATCTATTTGGTGATTTGTTTCTTCTCGATTGCAGGTCATTATTTGTTGTTAAATGCCCAATTTTTGGCGATAGTTCATGTGATTGTGTATTCTGGAGCTATCATGATTTTGTTTTTGTTTACCGTGATGCTGATGAATTTGAACAAAGAAAATGAAGTTTATAAGCCAAGAGTTACTCGATTAGGGGCAATTGTTTTGTTCTGTTTGATGTGTTTGGTTTTAATAGCAATTTTCATCAATTCGAAACCAATTGTTGGCGAATACATTACCACTGGTGAAGATTACCAATCCATAAAAGTATTGGGTAAAGTCTTGCTTAACGAATATATGGTTCCTTTCGAATTTGCTTCTGTATTGCTTTTGGTAGCAATGATTGGCGCAGTTTTATTGTCTAAAAAAGAAAAATTAGGGAAATAATATGAATAATATTTTGAATCAAGTGGGTATCGAAAATTACATATTTCTTAGCGTAATACTTTTTTGTATTGGCGTTTTTGGAGTCTTGTACAGACGAAATGCTATCATCGTATTTATGTCAATCGAAATAATGCTGAATGCCGTGAACCTACTCTTTGTGGCATTTTCGACCTATCATCAAGACGCACAAGGACAAATTTTTGTGTTTTTCTCTATGGCTGTTGCTGCTGCGGAAGTTGCTGTTGGATTGGCGATTTTGGTCTCCGTATTCCGAAACATGGGAACAATTGATGTTGGAAATTTAAAAAACTTAAAAGGATAATCTTCAATGGATACAAGTTTAGTTTTAGTTTTACTATTAGCTCCTTTTTTAGGATTTTTATTTAATGTTTTCCTGGGTAAAAAAGCAGGCATAAGCATCGTGGGAATTGTGGGAACACTTTCTGTTGCGATTTCTTTTGGGGTAACTTTATATTTATTTGCAAACGCCAAAGCAGAGCCTCTTGTCATCAACTTATTCGACTGGATTTCGCTTCAAAGATTCGACGTGAGTTTCGGTTTTCTTTTAGACCAATTGTCGTTGATTTGGTTGTTGTTTGTGACCGGAATTGGATCTCTAATTCATCTATATTCCATAAGTTATATGCATGATGATGAGAAAATGCATTCGTTCTTTGCCTATCTAAATTTATTCATATTCTTTATGATTACTTTAGTCATTGGAAGCAACTTACTGGTCATGTTCATTGGTTGGGAAGGCGTGGGACTTTGCTCCTACTTGTTAATTGGGTTTTGGTATAAAAACCAAGATTTCAATGATGCCGCCAAAAAGGCTTTCATTATGAATAGAATTGGAGATTTAGGATTCTTGATTGGAATTTTTATTGTAGGTTCTTTATTCAATACTTTGGATTTTACTTCTCTTAAAAACATAATTACAACTGCAAGTGACATCAATGATTTTTGGATTGCAATTGCTGCTCTTGCTCTATTTATTGGAGCTTCTGGAAAATCGGCACAAATACCTTTGTACACTTGGTTGCCGGACGCTATGGCTGGACCAACTCCGGTTTCGGCATTGATACACGCAGCGACGATGGTTACCGCAGGGATTTTTATGATTACAAGATTGAACTTCTTGTTTGATATGGCTCCGAGTGTTCAAAACATTATAGCAATTGTCGGCGCGGTTACCGCTTTAGTTGCTGCCACGATTGCCTTGGTTCAAAATGACATCAAAAAAGTTTTGGCCTATTCTACCGTTTCACAATTGGGATTAATGTTCTTGGCTTTAGGATTGGGCGCTTATGAAGTGGCCGTTTTCCATGTAATTACACACGCTTTCTTCAAAGCTTGTTTGTTCTTGGGCTCTGGTTCGGTGATTCACGGTTTGCACGGTGAACAAGATATGCGTAAAATGGGTGGATTGAAAAAAGCGATGCCAATTACTTTTATCACCATGTTGATTGCGGCATTGGCCATTTCCGGTATATTTCCGTTGGCAGGATTTTGGTCGAAAGACGAAATTTTAATGACTGCTTTTCACGCAAACATTGCGCTATGGGTAATTGGTTCGATTGCTTCGATACTAACTGCTTTTTATATGTTTAGATTAATTTATCTAACTTTTTTCAACTCGTTTAGAGGAACTGAGGAACAAAAAAATCATTTACACGAAAGTCCAAGTTTGATTACTTTGCCATTAATCATTTTGGCCATCTTATCTTTCTTTGGTGGAATTATCAGTTTGCCAGGACACAGTTGGTTGAATGAGTATTTATCCCCATTATTTTCGAAAGTGGCTCAAGAAGAACATTCTTTTGGTACAACCGAGTATGTGTTAATGGCAATTGCCACAATTGGTGCTATTATTGGAATCGCAATTGCTTACAAAAAATACTTAAAAGACAATACTATTCCAAGTGAAGATGCTGAAATAACTGGCGTTTCAAAAGTTTTATACAACAAATATTATGTTGACGAAGCCTACGATGCTCTTTTCGTAAAACCAACAAATGTACTTTCTAGTTTATTTAGAGATTCTGTTGAAACCTCTTTATCTGCACTAGTTTTTGGATTAGGAAAAGTAACGAACGAAATCGCTTTACAAGGAAAAAAAGTACACAACGGAAGTGTTGGGTTGTATCTTTTCGCTTTTATTTTAGGCGTTATTGCCATAATAACTTATTTATTTTTATAATAATTTTTTAACTAATGGATGTAACTACACTATTAATTATTCTTCTTGTTGGCGCATTGGCAACTTATTTTTCGGGTGATAAATGGGCTCCAAAAGTGGCGATGCTTTTTGGCTTGACCGCTTTTGCAGGTGCAATTTGTTTGATGAGTCAATACAATTTAGGACAAGAAATAAACTACGCAAAACTTTGGATTGCAAAACCAAATATTTCATTTGCTTTACAAGCTGATGGGCTTTCGTTAGCTATGCTTTTGCTGACAACGGCATTGACACCAATTATAATCTATTCTTCTTTTGGAAATACCTATAAAAATCCGAAATCTTTTTACGCATTAATCTTGTTTATGATCTTTGCGATGGCAGGAACTTTTCTTGCCTCTGACGGACTTTTATATTACATTTTTTGGGAATTGTCTTTGATTCCAATATATTTTATTGCCTTAATTTGGGGGAATGGTGATGCCGAAGAACGCAAAAAAGCAGTAGTGAAATTTTTCATTTATACATTGGCCGGTTCTTTGTTTATGCTGGTTGCATTCATTTATTTATACCAAAAAGCAGGAAGCTTTTTAATCAGTGATTTGACTCCACTTAAATTATCTTCAACAGAGCAATTCTGGATATTCCTGGCATTCTTCTTGGCGTATGCCATCAAAATTCCTTTGATTCCTTTCCATACTTGGCAGGCAGAAGTATACCAAAAAGCACCAACCGTTGGAACGATGTTACTTTCGGGAATTATGCTAAAAATGGGATTGTATAGCGTTATTCGTTGGCAATTGCCAATTGCGCCATTGGCTGCAAAAGAATATATGGACGTGTTTATTATACTCGGAATTGCAGGTGTGATTTATGGTTCTATCGTGGCTTTGCGCCAAAAAGATTTGAAAAAATTATTGGCTTATTCCTCTTTGGCACACGTCGGATTAATAGCTGCCGGTTCTTACACTTTAACCCTTGACGGATTGCGTGGAGCAGTTTTGCAAATGATAGCACACGGATTTGTCGTGGTTGGTTTATTCTTTGTGGCCGAAATCATTTTCAGAAGATACGACACCAGAGCCATTGCAGAAATGGGCGGTATTCGTGCGCAATCGCCAAAATTTACCTCGATGTTTTTAATCTTGGTTTTGGCATCGGTCGCTTTGCCATCGACGTTCAACTTTGTGGGAGAATTTACAGTGTTGTATAGTCTTTCTCAAATAAACATTTGGTTTGCAATTCTTGGTGGAACAACCATCATCTTAGGCGCATATTATATGTTGAAAATGTTTCAACACGTGATGTTGGGTGAAACCAATGTAAAATTATTTGCAGACGTTACTTTCAACGAAGGTTTATCTTTAATTCTTATCATTGCCGTTTTATTCTTCTTTGGAATGTATCCAAAACCAATTATTGACTTGATTACGCCAAGTCTCGAAAATATTTTAACTCAAGTAAACAGATTCAACTAAGTCAAATAAAAAATGAATACATTAATAGCTATAACAGGATTAGGTGTTTTATGCCTTTTATTTGAAATTTTAAATATTAGAAAAGCCATCGTTCCTATAACGATTATTGGATTATTGGCCATTCTTGGAATCACCTTTTCGGAATTTAACACTCCGGCGAGTTACTACAACAATATGATTGTGGTGAGCAAATTTTCAGCTGCATTTTCTGCTTTGTTTATTGTTCTAACCATTTTCTTGGTTGCTTTGGCTCACGATTTCTACGAAAATCATCAAACTAAAATCTCCGATTTCATTGCAATAAAAATCTTTTTGTTGGCCGGAGCGGTTGCAATGGTCTCTTTCGGGAACTTAGCGATGTTCTTTCTTGGCATCGAAGTTTTGTCTATTTCCTTATACATTCTTGCCGCAAGCAATAGATTGAATGTAAAAAGCAACGAAGCTGGAATGAAATATTTTTTGATGGGTTCTTTTGCTTCAGGGATTATATTGTTCGGGATTTGCCTGATTTATGGAGCAATGGGAACTTTTGATGTTGCCGAAATTACAGATTGGTCTCGCTCCGCCGAATTGCCAATTTGGTTTCCAATAGGAATTTCATTGGTTACAATAGGAATGCTATTTAAAGTTGCTGCTGTTCCTTTTCACTTTTGGGCACCGGATGTTTACGAAGGCTCTCCTGCTTTGACAACTGCTACAATGAGCACTTTGGTAAAAGTGGTTGCAGTTGCAACGCTTTATAAATTATTGACTGCAATGAATGCCGATATTTCTAATGCGTTTATCAACATCATTATCCTAATCTCGATTGCTTCGATGACTGTTGGGAATAGTATGGCATTGAAACAAACCAACGCGAAACGTATGTTGGCTTTCTCCGGGATTTCACACGCAGGTTTTATGTTGATGGCTTTGTTGAGCATCAACAATTCGGCAGGAAATTTATTGTATTATGCTACAGCCTATTCATTAGCTGGAATTGCTGCTTTCACCGTAATTTTATACGTTTGTAAAAATCGGGATAACGAAGATATTGCCAACTTCAACGGATTGGGTAAAAACAATCCATTAATGGCGGTAGTTCTTACGGCCGCATTGCTTTCGATGGCTGGAATTCCAATCTTTGCCGGGTTTTTTGCAAAACTAGTTTTGTTTACCGAAACTATTAAAGCGGGTTATTTAGTGGTTGTAATAGCAGCTGTAATCAACTCAATCATCAGTGTGGGTTACTATTTCAAACTCATTTTGGCGATGTACAATAAAGAGCCAAATGAAGAAGCAGCGAAAACACCATTTGTATTATATGCAGTAGGCGTTATTGCCATTCTTTTAAATATCGTTTTAGGATTGTTCCCTTCTGCGGTATTGGATTTATTGGGATAATTCTAAGTATAAAAATAAATTCACAGAACCATCAAGAGCAATTTTGATGGTTTTTGTCTTCATTATACAAGTAAAATATGTTTTTTAACTCACTAATATTTGCTATTTTTCTGCCCATAGTTTTTTTACTCTATTGGTTTCTTTTTAGTAAAACTAAAACTTCACAAAACGCATTTCTCGTTGTGGTGAGTTATTATTTCTATTCTTGTTGGGATTGGCGCTTCTTGTTTTTATTGCTCTTTTCAACCCTTTTGTGTTATTTCACGGGAATCCAAATAGAAAAAAGCAAGAAAGAAAGAACCCGAAAATTTTGGTTTTGGCTGAGCATTATTTTCAATCTGGGATTTTTGACAATTTTCAAATACTACAACTTTTTTGCTTTTTCCTTTTCGGAAGCTTTAAATAATATTGGCATACAATCAAGTCCGCTTTTGCTTAAAGTGATTCTTCCGGTTGGAATTTCTTTCTATACTTTTCACGGCTTGTCATATGTGATTGATATTTATTACAAAAGAATACATTCCGAGAAAAACATGGTGGATTACGCCTTGTTCGTTAGTTATTTTCCGCTTTTGGTAGCTGGTCCAATAGAAAGAGCAACCCATTTATTGCCACAAGTAAAACGAATAAGAAGCTTTGATTTCGAAAAAGCCAAAGAAGGTGTTTACCAAATCATTTGGGGATTGGTCAAAAAAGTGGTTATTGCCGATACTTGCGCCACTTATGCCAATGCTATTTTTGATAATTACACTTCAATGAATTCCTTATCCTTAATTTTGGGCGCAATCTATTTTGCGTTCCAAATTTATGGCGACTTTTCCGGTTATTCCGATATAGCTTTAGGAATGTCTAAATTGTTTGGATTAGACTTGTTGCGCAATTTTAACTATCCTTACTTCTCTAGAGATATCGCCGAGTTTTGGCGCCGTTGGCACATATCCTTGTCGTCTTGGTTTCGAGATTATTTGTACATTCCTCTTGGCGGAAGCCGTGGAAGCAAACTGAAACAAGTGCGAAATGTCTTCATCATATTTGTGGTGAGCGGTTTTTGGCACGGTGCCAATTGGACTTTCTTAGCTTGGGGATTCATCAATGCCCTGTATTTCTTACCTTCATTATTATTGGGAACCAACCGTAATAATATGGAAACGGCAGAATTGCATTGGGATTTCAATTCTATAAAAGTGTATTTTAGCATTCTGGCCACTTTTACCTTATCGTGTGTGGCTTGGATATTTTTCAGGGCAAAATCCATCAATATTGCATTTGATTACATCGAGCAAATTTTTTCTAATGGAACTTTCACATCACAATTCTTGCAAAACGAACGGTACAGTTACGAAATGCTACTGTTGGTTCTAGTTTTCGTCTTGGTAGAATGGAACAACCGATACAAAATTGAACCCATTTCAGGAAAATACAGTGGGTTAAAAATGGCTTTAGGCCTTTTGGCGATTATCGCTTTGGGAACATATGCAGACTATAAGGAATTCATTTATTTTCAATTCTAATGACCAAGTTTATAACATTAGTTGTCAAAATTCTACTCACACTTCTGGTGCTTTTAGTAGTGCTGGACTGGGCTTATACGACCGTATATTTGCGTTCTTCCAATCGTGGAAAAGTGGAAAAGGTCTTCAATTCCAACGTCGGAAATTATGATGTCGTGATTTTGGGTTCATCGAGAGCCAACAATCATTTTGTACCCGAATTATTCGAAAAGAAAGGATTGAAAACCTTCAATTACGGGATGAGTGGCGCCCATTTATTCGAAGCTTCGCTAATGCTTAAATTGATGGCAGAGCGAAACTATAAAATTAAAACCGTAATTCTGGAAGCTGATTTGGGGCTTTGCAACGAAAAAGAATCCGATGCTATCGCTGCAAAATTCCTGCCGTACATCCATCAATCTGAAACCATTAAGAAGCATTTTTCGAAGTTGGAAAATTTTAATGCCTTGTATTACATTCCTTTTTACCGTTATATCGATTTTGATGCACTCATTGGTTTCCGGGAAATGTACAATACTGCTACAGGCAAACCCACGAATATTTTAGACAATTTGGGGTATCATCCTTTGGGTCACAAACCCGGAAATATGAAGAATGATATTAGGGCCTTGAAACCCATTCGCAATAAATACTACGAGGAAATCAAGCAAATTTGCAAGGAGCAAAATTACAACCTAATTACCGTGATGACGCCAATGTGTGCCAATGTAAAGGGACTAGATTATTTTGAAAAAGCAAACAAAATCTATCCAGAAATTCATAATCTGGAAAACGTCGTGCAAGACGACCAATATTTTTCCTCCTGCGGACACATGAATGATACTGGCGCACGAATATTTACGGCGGTTGTAATAGAACGATTTTTTGAGAAGAAATAATTGTCAACTTCAGTTAGTAAATCATGTGAATACAAAACATTGGACTATTATTTTTTTATCAACAATCCCCAAAATTAACTTTTTATCCACGCCAAAATTATCGGCTATTCTGTAATTTTACGGCATGTATGCTTTAGTCGATTGCAATAATTTTTATGCTTCCTGTGAACGTGTTTTTCAACCGAAACTCAACGGAAAACCGGTTGCGATATTATCCAACAACGACGGCTGTGTGATTTCCAGAAGTAATGAAGCCAAGACTGTTGGCATCCCGATGGGCGCTCCGGCATTTCAAATCAAAGATTTGATTCGAGAAAAAAACGTTCATGTTTTCTCTTCTAACTATGCACTTTATGGTGATTTAAGTAATCGAGTGATGAAAATTTTAGCGCAATTTACACCTAATCTAGAGATTTATAGTATTGATGAAGCATTCCTGAATTTTGACGGTTTGACCATTTCGGATTACCATAATTATGGCGTCCAAATGAAAACCCGTGTCCAAAAATGGGTTGGAATTCCGGTTTGCATTGGCTTTGCCGAAACGAAAGCCTTGTCAAAAGTGGCCAACAAAATCGCCAAGAAATTTCAGGACAGAACCCAAGGGATTTATGTTATCGACACCGAAGAAAAACGCATCAAAGCACTGAAATGGACCCAAATTGAAGACGTTTGGGGTATTGGGTCTCGCACGACCAAAAAAGCCAAATTGCGAAACATCAAAACTGCTTTCGACTTTGTCCAGCCACAACACGAGGCTTGGATCAAGAAGGAAATGGGCGTGATTGGACTTCGATTGAAATATGAACTGGAAGGGAAATCTGTTTTGGACTTGGAACCCATTCCGGACCAAAAGAAAAGCATTGCCACCACTAGAAGTTTTCCCAAACAAATTGCCGATTTTGACCTGTTGCGCGAACGCGTGGCAACTTTTGCCTCGGTTTGTGCCGAGAAATTGCGGAAACAAAAATCCTGTTGCCACACGATTATCTTGATGTTGGTCATTGACAGACACACCGTCAAGACATCGAAATATTATTATACTATGGCGGTTACATTGCCTTTCGCCACGAATTCGACGTTAACCATTTCGAACGCGGCCATCGGTATGTTGAAAAAATTACACCAAGGGAATGAAACCCTAAAGTTTAAAAAAGCAGGAGTTATCGTCACCGAATTGATTGACGAAAACAAGAAACAATTGCAATTATTCGATGAGGAAAACCCCAAACATTTGGTTTTGATGCAAGTGATGGATAAACTGAATACCAAAATTGGCGTAACCAAAGTGAAATTAGCCACGCAAAACTTAAAACTCACTTGGAATATGAACCAGAATCACCTATCGCCCAGATACACCACTAATTTCAACGATATTCTCGAAATACAATGTCAGTAAACAAAGAACAAAAATTAATTTTTTTTCATCCTGATTTCGAAAGCAAACTGAGAATTCCTTTCCTAAAAGAAGGTGTTTCGGCAGGATTCCCCTCGCCGGCAGCCGATTTTATGGAAACCAATATCGACTTGAATAAGGAGTTGAGTAAAAATCCATTGGCCACTTTTTACATCAAAGTCAAAGGGAATTCAATGATAGATGCCGGCATTAACGACAAAGATGTACTCGTGGTGGATCGAAGTATGGAACCCCAAAACAACAAAATCGCCATTTGTTTTATCGACGGGGAATTTACCGTAAAACGCATTCAAGTCGAAAAAGACTGCTTGTACCTTATGCCCGAAAACACAAAGTTTTCTCCGATAAAAGTTACCGAAGAAAACGAATTAATCATTTGGGGAATTGTAACTTACGTAATAAAAGCGGTGTGAAAAACCTATTTTATTCCAATCTGTCTCTTAAAAAAGCTCCAACTTTCTAGATAAACATCAATGTCTTTGGGGTTGTTGTGTTCCCCATTGATTACTTTTAAGAGTACCACTTCCGGTTTGCCTTTTTGGCTGTAAGTATATTTTTCAATAGTTTTACCATCCGTTGGGTCAGTATCAGGCAATGCTTCCATTGTGGGCTCACCTTTGTATCCGCCTAACGTTGCCCAATACCGAAAACTTTCGTCTGTTGAACGAACCAATCCTTTGTTTTTAGCCGAAATTCCACCATTGTAGGGATTTGTTTGATCGTTGGTTCCATTGACAATCATGACCGGCATAGGCATTTTCTTTTCAACGCAATCCATATTGTCTGGAACAGGGATATTGGCAACAATAGCCGTGATTCCTTTGAATTTTTCAGGCATGGTCATGGCTAATGTATAGACCATGTGTCCCCCTCCCGATGTTCCTATAGCAAATACTCTGGCGGGATTTATTTTGTAATTCGCCACACCATAATCTATCATTTGGCTAAAAAAAGCATTCTCGTCTATATTTTCAACATTAGCTGCAGCGGGGGCATTTTTTCTGCATTCATTCCAATTTTTTTTATATCCATCAGGAAACACCATCAGAATATGCTCAGTTTCGGCCAGTGCCATTAGTTTAGTGGCGCTTTTCATAGATTTAAGACCGTTGCCACCAGAACCGTGCAAAACAAAAATCAAGCTAGCTTTAGTGTTACTTAACGATGGCTTATTGAAATGGAAACTGCGGTAATGCCCGTCAATCCATAAAGAGTCGTTTATAACTTGTGCTTTAACACCTATAAAAAACAGGAGTATTCCAATTAACAAGGAGGTGTTAAAATTAATTTTCATTTATGGTCTTTAGGTTTCAAATTTTACCAAAAATAGCAATTGTCAGGTAATAAAAAAAAGCCCCTGTTTAGTGTGTTTTATGTCCAAACGGTAGCCTTTTATATTTTAAATGAACTCATTACTATTCGCAATATTTTTTTGTGCACCCCAATTTGAAGAAAGTACATACTCAAAAAAAAACTATTTAGACATTTAATTTAGTTTTTTTCCTTTTGTCTCTTTCCTGAACATCAATTACAGCAACTGCGGTCATATTGACTATTTCGTTTACACTAGCTCCTAGTTGAACGATATGTACTGATTTCCTAAGCCCCATTATTATTGGCCCAATTGATTCTGATTTGTGGAGTTCTTTTAAAAGTTTGTAGGTAATATTTGCAGATTCTAGGTTAGGAAAAATCAAGGTGTTCACTTTTTTACCTGCCAGTTTAGAAAAAGGAAATTTACTTTTTAATAATTCCATATTTAAAGCAAAATCAGATTGAATGTCTCCATCTACCAACAAATTTGGATTTTCGGTGTGCAATATTTCAACAGCGTTTCTTACCTTAACCGCGTTGGGATGTGTGGAAGAACCAAAATTGGAATAAGAAAGCATTGCCATAATAGGCTCAAAGCCTAAAGTGGTGGCAACATTAGCTGTCATTTTTGCAATATCCGCCAATTCTTCTGCGGAAGGATTAATATTTATGGCCGTATCTGCTAAAAAAAGTGGCCCTCGTTCCGTAGTCATGATGTTCACAGTTGCTACTTTTTTTACTTTTGAAGCTTTCCCAATTAATTCGAAAATTGGCTTGGCAACTGTAGGGTACGCTCTTGTATAACCGGATATCATACCTTCTACATCTCCTGCCATCACCATCATGGCACCATAGTAATTGCGTTCCCTCATTTTAGACTGAGCGCTGTATAAGGTAACCCCGCTTCTTTTTCTATTTTCCCAATATTTTAATGCATATTGATTTCTTTTGTCTTTGGTTTCTTTGGATTTTGGGTCAATAATTAGAACGTTCGCATCGAATTCAATTTCTTTTTTTAATTCTAATATTGTCTCTTTGTGGCCCAATAAAATTGGAATTGCAATACCTTCATCATAAACAATTTGAGCTGCTTTCAAAACATCTAAATGGTCCGCTTCGGCAAAAACAATTTTTTTAGGATTCAATTTCGCTCTATTGTGCAACATGCGCACCACCTTATTGTCATTTCCTGAACGCTGTAACAACTCTTCCCTATACTTATCCCAATCTTGAATTGGCATTTTCGCCACGCCACTTTCCATAGCTGCTTTGGCAACCGCCGGAGGTATGGACGAAATGAGCCTTGGATCAAATGGTTTTGGAATTATATAATCTCTACCAAAAGTAAGGCGGGTTTCGCCATAGGCAATATTAACTTGTTCCGGAACAGATTCTCTAGTTAAATCGGCCAATGCTTTGACGGCGGCCATTTTCATTTCCTCATTAATTTTGGTAGCTCTTACGTCCAATGCCCCTCTAAAAATAAAAGGAAATCCCAAAACATTATTCACCTGATTAGGATGATCGGAACGGCCTGTAGCCATTATAATATCTTTTCTGGTACTAATTGCTAAATCATAAGCGATTTCAGGGTCTGGATTGGCCATCGCAAAAACTATTGGGTCCTTCGCCATAGAAAGTAACATGGCAGGATTGACCACATCGGCAATCGAAAGTCCTATAAAAACATCCGCTTCAACCATTGCTTCCTCTAGCGTATCTATCTTTCTATCCGTAGCAAATTCTAATTTTTCGGTAGATAAATTTTCTCTATCACTTCGGATGACTCCTTTACTGTCAATCATTACAATATTTTTGGCAGAAGCGCCAAAAGCCTTATACAACTTGGTACAAGAAACTGCTGCCGCGCCCGCTCCACTGATTACAATACGCACCTCTTCTATTTTTTTCTCGGTTATTTCCAGTGCATTCAATAAAGCGGCAGCCGATATAATAGCGGTTCCATGCTGGTCATCATGCATTACTGGAATATCCAACTCTTCCTTTAATCTCCTTTCAATTTCAAAGGCTTCTGGGGCTTTGATGTCTTCTAGATTAATCCCTCCAAAAGTAGGTGCCATGATCTTTACCGTTTCGATAAACTTGTCAACGTCTTTAGTGTCCAATTCTATATCAATGCTGTCAATATCCGCAAAAATTTTAAACAATAATGATTTCCCTTCCATTACGGGTTTTGAAGCCTCAGGACCTATATCTCCCAATCCTAAAACGGCAGTGCCATTTGTGATAACAGCCACTAAATTCCCCTTAGAAGTATATTTATAAACATCATCTTTGTTTTTGGCTATTTCCAAACAAGGTTCTGCAACACCTGGCGAATATGCTAATCCCAAATCTCTTTGGGTGGCATAAGGCTTAGTTGGGACAATTTTTATCTTACCAGGTTGTGGGTTAGAATGGTAATTCAAAGCCTCACTTCTTAATTTTTCGTTACTCATATTATTTGAATTCTTTATTAAATTTGTTTTTTTATATTGATTGGAAATATTAAATAAATAAATTACTAATCGATAACGCAGAATTGCATTCTGTGTCCGATACTTTTAAAATGAAAGTTTCTAAAAATTAGCTATGAATTTGAAATCCTTTTTTCATCATTTGAATAAATATCAGTCCACAAATATAATACAAACGAAAGTTTTTGAATTTTGTTTCTTTAAAAATAAAAATGCCTTCCATCCGAAACAACGGAAGAAGGCATTTTTATTATTACTGAAAAACTAGACTACACCTTGAGCAAGCATAGCATCGGCTACTTTCACAAATCCTGCAATGTTTGCCCCTTTTACGTAATCAACATAACCTGAGGCATCAGAGCCGTATTTCACGCAGGAAGCATGTATGCGTAACATGATTTCCTTTAATTTTTGATCGACCTCTTCGGAAGTCCAGCTCAATCGCAATGAATTTTGAGACATTTCTAAACCTGATGTTGCCACTCCACCTGCATTTGATGCTTTTCCTGGGGAAAATAATAGTTTTGCTTTTTGGAAAACAATAATAGCTTCTGGTGTAGAAGGCATATTTGCTCCTTCGGCAACACAAATACAACCGTTAGCAACAAGTGATTTGGCTTCGTCTTCATTCAATTCATTTTGGGTTGCGCATGGTAAGGCAACATCACAGCGTACTTCCCAAGGACGTTTACCGGCAATGTATTTTGCGTTAGGATATTTAATAATATAATCGCTAATTCTTCCTCTTAACTCATTTTTTATCTTCATTATGTAGGCCAATTTAGCAGTGTCAATTCCTTCTGCATCGTAGATATATCCAGCGGAGTCTGACATTGTAACTACTTTTCCCCCTATTTGAATTGCTTTTTCAACTGCATATTGCGCCACATTTCCTGACCCGGAAACAACAACTGTTTTGCCTGAAAAAACATCCCCTTTTGTAGCCAACATGCTTTGAGCAAAATATACCGCTCCATACCCTGTTGCCTCGGGTCTAATTAATGACCCCCCAAAAGAAATTCCTTTGCCAGTCAAAACTCCTGTAAATTCGTTCCTCAGTCTTTTATATTGACCAAACATATACCCAACTTCTCTTCCTCCAACCCCAATATCGCCGGCAGGAACATCTGTATTTGCTCCTATGTGCTTAGATAATTCGGTCATAAATGCTTGACAAAAATGCATGACTTCATTGTCTGATTTTCCTTTTGGGTCAAAATCAGCGCCTCCTTTTCCACCACCCATAGGCAAAGTGGTTAAGCTGTTTTTAAAGGTTTGCTCAAAGGCCAAAAACTTCAAAATGCTTAAATTTACCGAAGGATGAAAACGAATCCCTCCTTTATAGGGACCAATAGCTGAATTCATCTGAATACGATATCCTCTATTTACCTGGGTTTCTCCTTTGTCATCAACCCAAACTACCCGAAAAATAATGATTCGATCTGACTCTACCATTCTTTCCAAAAGCATCTTGTTTTGGTATTTTTTATTTTCTTCTATAAATGGAATTACCGTTTCAGCAACTTCCATAACTGCTTGCATAAACTCCGGCTCGTTCGGATTTTTTTTTGCAACCGCTTCAATAAAAGTAGAAATACTTTGTGACATGATTATAAGATTATTAACGTTTAAGAAAACGTTTTCGTTAGTATAGACAAAGATAGGTTATGTCAGAATAATTATTCGCATAAAAAAAATAAAATTATTTTTTGATATTATTATTAACGTATGTTAATGTTTTAAAATCATAATCGTCAACCAATTGTTGCAAAAAATCTGCATTTTCTTGACTCAAAAGTAACAAATATAATTTCTGACCATTCTTGTCAGTTGTTGTTATGCGATTTGGGATTTTTGAGGTTTTTTCATTTGTAAAATATTTAAAAAAGGTCAAACCATTGAGATAGGTGGCATGCTTGGAGGGATGTTTGTCATCATCTTCATACATATTCAAATCAGGACGCTTATTACGCACCTCATCAAACAGTTTTCCGCAGGGTACAAGATCAACTCCAAGTTTTGAGGACATATTTTCATAATCGGCAGCAATCGTTTTTAACATCAAAGGGTTTGATTTATACGCCCAAGTCATCATAAAAATAGGTTTTGAGTCTTTACTTCTTATCAAATCAACCATTTTTTTACTAGTTTCGAAGAATGTATCGGCATCTTTGATTGTTGCTAAACTATGGTGATTTAATACTACATAATCAAATTTTTCCTTAGCGAGTATGTCAAGTGTTTCTGTACCATTCTCCCCTTTTAAGTGCTGAGATAAATCTGAACCTCCTA
The DNA here is from genome assembly GCA_945872245.1 of Flavobacterium psychrophilum. GTDB lineage: Bacteria > Bacteroidota > Bacteroidia > Flavobacteriales > Flavobacteriaceae > Flavobacterium > Flavobacterium psychrophilum_T. The sequence continues at coordinate 10,731 of CAMBZB010000011.1, read as the reverse complement.
CCAAGGAGTGTCTGGTGTCAATGTAAACCTTATCACTATAAGCTGACATGGCATTCACTACTTCTGGGAGGTTGTAATAGTATGAAAAGCTATTTCCTACAAAAAGCACCCGTATAGTATCTTTCTTTACTTGAGCGAAGCTACTTTGCGTATAGATTCCTATAAAAAGAACAATTAAAAATTTTCTTAGTTTCATAATTTACATGTAAATTTAGGATTCAACAAATTCAAATTCTAATGAAGGCCCTGAACTAACTAAACGTTTTCCCTCTTCAGTATCAGTATACTGTTCAAAGTTTTTGATATAGCGAGAAGCCAAATCCTTAGCTTTTATAACCCAATCTTTTTCGTCTTTGTAAGTATCTCGTGGGTCAAGAATTTCGGTAGTAACATTTGGCAATTCAGTAGGAATTGATAAATTTAAATAAGGAATTACTTTAGTTTGTTTTTCTTCAATTTCACCGCTGATGATAGCATCGATAATGGCTCTGGTGTTTTTCAAAGAAATCCTTTTTCCGGTTCCGTTCCAACCTGTATTTACCAAATACGCTTTCGCTCCATGTTCTTTCATTTTTCCGATCAAAGTTTTAGAATACATGGTTGGGTGCAAAGTTAAAAATGCCTCTCCAAAAGCTGGAGAAAATGAAGGCTCCGGTTCTGTAATTCCCCTTTCGGTTCCCGCTAATTTAGAAGTATAACCACACAGAAAATGATACTGCGCTTGATTATCATCTAAAATGGATACCGGAGGCAATACTCCAAAAGCATCTGCAGAAAGATAAATTATTTTATTAGCATGACCAGATTTTGAAGGTAAAACAATTTTATTGATATGGTATATTGGATACGAAACCCTAGAATTCTCTGTAATTGAATGATCTGAATAATCAATTTCACCATATTCATTTACAATAACATTTTCTAATAAAGCATCTCTTTTTATGGCTTTCCAAATTTCAGGTTCATTATCTTCATTTAGATCAATCACTTTTGCATAGCAACCTCCCTCGAAATTAAACACTCCGTTATTGTCCCAGCCGTGTTCATCATCACCAATTAAAAATCGTTTTGGATCTGCTGATAAGGTTGTTTTTCCTGTTCCAGAAAGACCAAAAAACACAGCCACATCTCCATTTTCGCCAACATTGGCCGAACAATGCATAGAAGCAATTCCACGAAGTGGCAAATAATAATTCATCATGGCAAACATTCCCTTTTTCATTTCTCCGCCGTACCAAGTTCCTCCGATGATTTGGATTTTTTCAGTCAGATTAAACAAAACAAAATTTTCGGAATTTAACCCTTGTGATTTCCAGTTAGGATTAGTTGCTTTAGAACCATTCATTACAATAAAATCAGGTTCTCCGAAGTTTTCTAATTCATAAATAGACGGCCTGATAAACATATTGGTCACAAAATGAGCTTGCCAAGCCACTTCCATCACAAAACGAACTTTTAATCTTGTATTAACATTTGTTCCACAAAAGGCATCTACCACATATAATTTTTTAGAGGTAGAAAGCTGATTTAGAACCAGCTCTTTTAAATTATTCCATATTTCAACTGTGGTAGGGAAGTTTACTTTTTTATCCCAATAAATGGTGTCTTTGGTGATTTCGTCTTGAACAATATATCTATCCTTGGGGGAACGTCCAGTAAAAACTCCTGTTTTTACAGCCACAGAACCAGTATCTGTTATTGCTCCTTTTTCAAATCCTTTTCTAAAATGGGATACTTCTGCTTGATATAGCTCTTCATAAGACGGATTATAGGCAACATCATGATACCCTGTAATTCCTAAATCTTGTAACTCCTGAATAATTTTAATGTTTTTCATTTTGTTTTGACTATTAATAATGATTGTGGTTTTGTTCATGTATATTTAAAATAAACAAGTTGTGTGTTTATTCTTAATATTTTGCGCAAAATTAATCAACTATAACGATTTCGTGAAATTATTTAGGATTTTTTTGTGATAAAAAAAACCACCAATAAAAAGGTGATGGTTTATAAGCCAATTCATAAAGTTTGAGAATTTCTAGTACGTGGATAGTTTTTTTAGCCATTGATTAGACTAATTCTCACAAATCCATTATTATAAATGAGATATAAAATATTTTAATTATTTAAATAACTAGTAAAAAAGATGGTTTTTATTAAAATGGTTTTTCGGATTCTACTGGTATTGGAATAGACACCACTTCCACTTCGGGTTCAATGGATTCCAACTCTGAATTAGTAGTTTCATCAATTGCCATAAATTCATTTTCTGATTTTGAAATTACTACAGCGGCAACGCCATTTCCGATAAAATTTGTGATGGCTCTAGCTTCGCTCATAAATTTATCTACTCCAAGTAAAAATGCCAATCCTTCTAATGGAATTTTATGAACAGCAGTTAGTGTTGAGGCAAGAATTATAAATCCACTTCCGGTTACACCAGCGGCACCTTTAGAAGTGACCATCAAAATTCCAACTATAGTAATCATTTCGCCTAAGCTAAGATGAACATTATAGAGCTGCGCCAAAAAAATTATTGCCATTGATAGGTAAATGGAAGTTCCGTCGAGGTTGAATGAATAACCAGTAGGGACTACAAGACCAACTACCGATTTACTGCAACCCATTTTCTCTAACTTTTCCATTAAATTAGGTAAAGCAGCCTCAGACGAAGAAGTTCCTAAAACAATCAAAAGTTCTGATTTTAGATATTTAATAAAGTGCCAAATATTTATTTTATAATACTTTAGAATACTACCCAAAACAACAAATATGAACAAAAACATAGTAATGTAAAAGGTAATCATCAATTTTCCTAAAGGGATTAGTGTATGTAAACCAAATTTACCAACTGTATAGGCCATACCTCCAAAAGCTCCTAGAGGGGCAAGATACATGACCCATTTTAGCATTGTAAAAACCACTTTTGAGCATTTATATAAAAATGCTACTATGGTTTCTCTCTTTTTGGAATAATTTAAAATAACACCCACAACAATAGCGACTAATAACACCTGTAGTGTAATATTGTTCATAAAAACGGATACCCAGTCAAAACCAGCCGTTTTATCCTTAGAAGTATACTCGCTAGCATCCTGAATATTCAAACCTGTTTTGTCTATTTTTCCAGGTTCAATTACAATAGCAACAAAAATACCTATGAGTAAGGCCAAAGTAGACACAATTTCAAAATAGATTAATGATTTTAAGCCTATTCGACCTACTTTGCTTAAATCGCCCATACTACTTATTCCCAATACGATGGTCAAAAATATAATTGGAGCGATGAATATCTTAACAATATCAATAAAAGTATCGCCAACAATCTTCATTTCAATAGCTTGTGAAGGATAATATTGCCCCAACAAAACACCTATTATAATTGCGATTAAAACCCAAAAAGTTAAATTTGTAACTATTTTATTTACTGTTTTCATGATAAATTGAATGTATGAAACCCTTCGTTTATTTTAATAAACAAGCAAAAGGAAACTATTTTATGTTTTATTTAAATTTAAAAAACGACTTGAATTGCAAATTGTGCAGTTATCATGTTGACTTTTTCAATAGCACTAGATGTAGTATTAAATTTATCTACATTATTTGACGAAACCGATGATTGTATTTTTAAGTTATTCCCTTTAAAATATTTTGTAAGACCAATAGTAAATGCTTCTTGATTTGAAAGTAGTGATGCATTATTATCAAATTCTTGGTTTAATTTTTCATATTTTAAATCTAAGGAATAGCCTGATTTGGTAACGTAGCCAGTTTGAACATTATAACCATCTCCTAAGACTAAATATTCACTAATTTCAGTTAGATACAAAGGTCTTGTTGCTCCTGCATTCAAGAAAGTATTGTCTAAAGTTGTTGCCGAACTATTAACATATTCAGCAAGCAATGAAAACCCCTTATACTTAAATAAAATATCTTCATAAAATTTTCTGTAGTCAGGTAGTTTTACTCTTCCAGTATTGCTGTAAAGTACAAAATCACCATGACCTTCACCCACCTTATTACTTGCCCCGACATTATAACTAAACGCTGTGCCCGCTAGTATTTTTAATTTGTCTTCATGTTTCAAATCAGCAATATACCCATCATTTCCTTCTTTGAATTTTCCTAAAGGTAATATGTCAACGCGGCCTCCATATTTCAAACCTCCCTCATCGATATCAGTAGAATTAACCCCAAAAGAATTTAATCCATCACCTGAGGTTACTGCAATTTTTGGTTTTATGAAGAAGTCCCCTTCCTGAAATTCACTTTCAAAAAATACCCCAAATTCTCTACCTAAATTAGAAAACTGAGTACTAAAAATTCCTCTATCTACAAACTGTAATTTGTCTTCGAAGAAAGTCATTTCTCTGTTATTCGTAAAAGTTTGTTTCTGTCCAAAAGTAATTTTCAAATTAGAAATAGGGGAGTAAGCAAACCAAGCATCCAATAGCGGTTTGCCATTACTGAAGTTGTTTTGCAATAAAAAAGATACTTTTTCTTTCAACATACTACCTGAAAGAGTAAAATAGGCATTTTTGGCATTCATATAATTATTGGCTAAAGAACCGACTGTTTTTTCATGCTGATAAACGCCTTGAATAAATCCACCAATTTTAAATTTATAATCGCCATCGTTTATATTAAAACGCAAACCATCTCCTAACTGAAATTCTTTTGACTCCGTTTTTATTTGAACCTGTGCTATTGCATTATATACAAATAAAAACAGGAATGCTGCTACGATTGTTTTTAGTTTCATTTTTGTGTTATATTTTTTCATTATTTAGGTATCTATAAATTGGTAATTCTTCATTTAAAACGGTATCGAGGACTTCAAATTTTACAAACCCATTTTCGCTTTCAGGTTCTAAAACCTCAGTTGCCATCTTGCCATTTTTTTGATTCAAATAGACAATGAATGTGCCTTTGGGGAAAGATTTGTCTGTTGTAGCAACTGATGTTTGTATTTTTTGTGCTTTATATCCTTCATCCTCTTCTGGACTAACTGAACGAGAAGTAACGGTGTACATTTCAACTTTTAGAGTCTTATCCTCATTGAGTTCAAGAACTTCTATACCAAGAATAGTTAATTTTTCGGCTAACTTTTTTTGTTCAGGTAGTATCAAATAAGCAAAGGGTCTCTTTCTTTCTAAAACCGGTCGCGCTTTTAGAGCATTATTCACTTTAATATCCAAACTAGTTTCCATGTTATCTTTCAAGTTAATAGCCCTAATAGTTTGGTTTTCTTGAGGCTTTTTGCAAACAACAACCAAATTTTCAGGATTTGCATCATTAGCAATTTTCAAAACTTCTTTTATGTTTTTAGCATCATCATACACCGTTTTTAAAAAAGAAGTTGCTATCAAAAAAGTCGTATTTATTCTTCTTTTGAAAGATGTCTTTTGAAGATTTACGCCTCTAATTTCAATAAGTGCAGAAATACAATTGGTTAATGCAAAAGAAGTGGTGCTAGACCGAGCTTCAGTTGTACACTGATTGAAAAAAACCTCATTGTTTTGCTTATGTGCAGCAATATAATCTCGAAAACTTAAATTGTTAGATTCTAATGATTTCTTGGCATTTGCAACAAAAATATTTTGGGTATACTCTCTTAAGTTTTGAGGTAGATTTAAATTGCCACAAAGCATGAACATAGCATCATAAATCGAGCAAACTCCGTCAGAACCTAGTTCGTTATATTCTTTTCTAAAAGGTCTGTATTCGTGAAAATCAACAGCTACCTCTGCTCCGAAATTACTGAAAGCTTTCTTCAAATAATTACTTTCAGGAGCCAATAACTTTACTTGATCCCGATTTAAATCCAGACCATCAGCGGCATAACGATCTTGTTTTTCATAGCCGTCAATATTTGCCATCGGAATAATTGTGAGCGTTATTTTATCTAACAAATAAGAGTAACTAGGGTCGTTTACCATTTTATTTAAAAGAAAAAGCATCGTTTCTGTTCCAGCTGGCTCATCACCATGAAGCCCCCCTTGAAACCAAACTTTTACTTTTTCTTGTCCGTTATCTCGATTTAAAACAAGCATCGGAATTTTTTTCTTTTTTTGACTTTCGCCAATAAAAGAAAGAGCCAATTCAGATGGATGTGATGCTACCAATTTATTGACATAATTCATCATATCATCATAATTAGTAAACCCTTTTTTGCCAAAAGCAGGTGTATTAATCTCTAAAACAGGATCTGGAAAAAAACGTTTGGTAATTTCATCATTTTGAGGACTGAATTGCCCAAAAACAGAGAATCCAATCATGACAGTAAAAAACAAATAGTTGAGTTTATCTTTCATCCTTTAAAATGATATAGTTGTCATTAATCTAGTTAAAATTTCATCCCCCTTTATTGGCAAGCCAGTAACCCCATTAGATCCTGGTCTGGCATTAATGTAAGTACAATCTAATTGGATTTTTGCACCATAATTTCGGGCTAAAAACTTTGTTATTCCCAAAGTGTAATAATTAGAACGATTGTTAAATGTAGCATTATTCAGAAACGAGTTGGCTTCAGGTTTCAAGTGGGAGAATCGACCGTCAATTCCTATATTGTTTTTAAAAACATAGCCCCCTTGAATATTAAAACCTTCGCCCACCATCATTCTTCCGCTAATATATTTTTCTATATCTTGAATTCCATTGACCAAAAAATCTGGCGAGGTAGTCCCATCGGTTCTTACTCTTTGAGTAATTCCACTAGGCACTCTTGATGAAGCATTAATATATTCTCCTAAAACGGAATATCCTTTGTATTTAAAAAGAAAATCGATACCATATTTCACATAGTCAGGGAGTAATTCCTTGTTATTAGCATCAAGGTAAAGAATGGTTCCGCTCTCTCTGCCCCGCCTGTCACTGATGCCTTGATTGTAACTACAATTTACACCTATTACAAATTTCGGAGTTAATTCTCTTACTATATCAGCTTGGCGATACTGTCCAAAATTGTTAAATAATCCAAAAGGTAAATAATCGATTCGACCACCATATTTCAACCCTCCATAATCTTTATTAAATACATTAATTCCATCCCCATTGGTGATAGCTATTTCGGGTTTTATATACGAATAACGAGATATTTTATGCGTAGATTCTGCAAAAAAACCAAATTCCCGAATGGTGGCAAATGCCGAACTCAAAGGACTCCTTTCGACTAACTGTAGTGTATTGGAACGCATTCCAAGTTCACGATTGTCTGTAGGAGTACCTTTTTGACCAAAGGTTACTTTAATTCTTTTGGTTACATCATAAGCCACCCAAGCATCAAAAACTAAACCTCCTATGGACTCATCACCTTCTCCTCCACCCGTTAAATCAAGTTGGACTCTGTAGGTCAAATTCTCTTGTGCGGAATTTCCTGAAAGTTGCACACGTGCTCTTCTCATTCTAAATCGATTGTAGAAAGTAGGATCCGCATTATCAACATATTTTCGAGTTTCTAAATAAGGCTGAACAAATCCTGAAATTTCCATTTTATACTTATCGTCTTTGCCTGAAAATTTTAAACCCTCCCCAAACTTGTATTTGTTGAGTTCAATTTCTTGTGCATTTGAATATTCTGCTACAAATAGTAGAGTAAATACCAATGTTAGTATTCTTATTAACTTCATATTATCTTAACTTGGTTAATTTTTTAATAAATCCCATTGCGTTGTTACTCTAATAGCATCCACAAGCATGTCTTGATTACCATCAAATTGTCTCAAACAAACCACAACAGATTTAATATCTGCAGCGCTTGCCAAAGATAATGGTCCAATAAAAGCTTGAGTTGGCTCTGTCGCAAAATCATCGTTTTCTGAGAAAACATATAGCGATACAGAATCATTATTAATTCCAACAATACTATTGTATTTTAATACAACAAGATAATTTTGGTCATAATTTAAATTCTTAGTGGTGTTTGTTTGTTGCGGACTTGTAGCAGAAAAACTAAGACCTAAATTATATTGAGTCAAATCGTTTAAAATGGGTTTTGAAAATATTTGACCTCTAAATGTTGATGATGATCCCGAAACAAATGGAAGACTAGAGGTATGTAAAAAATAGCTTGTAGGAGGAGTAACTGCTGTAGTAGTAGGAGCTTTAATTTTTACCACAAATGAAATATAAATCGGAGTTCCTTCTGATTGTTCTACAAATTGTTTATTGCTATCGGCTCCATTGGCATCTAAAATAGCTGCCAACCCTAATCCATCACCATAATAATTAGCAAAAGACAAACTAGAGGAACTAGTAGTTTGTATTGGAGTACTAGCACCGCTGTGTATAGCCCATCCTGAACCAGAAATATCAGAAAGAATAGTAGATGCTGGATATTCAAAATTTTCTTGTAAAAGAGCTGGTTTATTTTCCACTGTAAAGATTGTCGTTATACTTGCTGTGTCATAGAGGTTGTTTTTTGCTTGAATGGCAGTAATAGTGGTAGTGCCTATACCTACAACAGTCACCATTGATCCGTTAATGGTTGCCACTAAAGGATTGCTACTGGTGTACGTAAAAGCACCGGCACTATTAGAGGATGGTGGCGTTAGTTGAAAAGGAGCGTCTCCCATTACCTTTGACGGAATCGAAAATGAACCTAATATTGGGGGGTCAAATTCTGTAACATTAAAAGTAGCCGTAGTAGATTGTGCCGAATATTTTAAATATTGTGATTGTGTTGCTGTAATAGTTGTAGTTCCAATTCCTACAATCGTCAGGATTGAACCGTTAATCACCGCTACAGCAGGATTGCTACTCGTGTATGAAAAAGTGCCCGGTCTGTCTGATGTTGGCGGAGTTAATTCAAAGGGACCGCTTGACAATTGCTTCGCTGGAACATTAAAAGATCCGAATGTAGTAGGAAGTCCAATTGTAACATCTTCTGTACTACAAGAATAAATAAATAAAAGCATAAATAGAATAAAAGTGTAAATTTTTTTCATGAGAATTGATTAGTTATAATGACAGGTAACAAATATATTTAATAAGGCTTTAAAAAAAAACAAATTGCTTTGTAAATGCATTTTAAAGCAGTAAATGATGATTATTTTAGGTTTAGTAAATTTTTACTTTTATTGACAGCCTTAATAGTAGTACTGAAATGGTGAATTTTATTATTTCTTAATCAGTTTAAGCACTTTAATCTGCTTGTCTTGAGTTACCATAATAGGGTAAATTCCCGCTGGGTAATTCGCCCCAATTGTTGTAGATTGAGTTGGTATCATTTGGTGTTGCTCCATTAATCTTCCTTGAAGGTCATACACTTTAAAACCAAAATTAGCATTTGATGCTTTCAGTGTAAAATCACCCTTAGAGGGATTTGGATAGGCTTGGGCTGAAAAATGGGTTCCCAACTGTTCTTCGAACCCTTCATTTAGGGACAAATAACTTTCTATCAAATACTTCAAAGCATCATTGGCCATAAGTTGTGCGTCATGACCAACACCTGCCGCCTCGTACTTTTGCCAATTAAATGGAAAGTTTACTGTTTGTGCAATGGTTTGACTTTTGGTAAAAAAATAGCGTCCTCTTACCAATCGATACAATCCTTGTTGATTATCCACAGTGGTATTGTGCCTTAATCCAGCTGAATTTTCATCAGTATCATTTAAACCTAAATGCACGATTAGCTTTTTAGAAAATGGAATGGTTAAACTACTATTGGATAATGGGCTTTTTTTAATCCCATAAGGAAAATTGACCAAGATATCCGGTACGGTATACCATCCCGCATTAGAACAAATGGCCAGATTTAATTTACTATTAGGCATAAACATCCTGAACCTATGTATAAATTGAGCGCCGCCCGAATGACCCCAAGCATCATAGGTTTGTTGCGTTCCTGAAACCTTGCCTTTTATAGCTTCAAATAAGGGGTCAATGATGGAAAAAGTCCATTCGTTTGTTGGATTTAATTTTGACGTTGGGTCATCCCCATTAACAAATACATTTCCCAATTGATAGCCATCTCCTCCAATAAAATCTACCGTATTAAATTCAGGGGCGAAGACCATAAATCCGTTGGCGTTCGCCATAGAAATCCAATAATCTCTATAATTACTTGCATCTCTATCGTCTCCGTGAAAAGACATTAAAATGGGCATTTTTGTGACATCTCCAGCCGGAATTCTATAATATACATTAATAGGCTTTGAGTTCAGCGGAGCAGCTGGGGTATATACAAAAGAGCCCGTGGTATTGGAAACCAAGTTTTGACCATATAAAAATAGGGTCTGAATGAACAGAAAAAATAAAAAAGAGCGCCTGAATTTAATAATCATCTATGGTAGGTTTTTATCATTAAAGTACAAATATATATACTTTAGAAGTTATGAAATATAAAAATGCCCCGTAACTGCGTTTCTAAGCAGTGAAATAATTTTTTTAGTCTTGGATTATTTAACATTTCTTTTTTTTATCCCTGTTTCAGGAAAGAATGAATTGAAAACGACCCAATATATATGAAATGCACTCGAGTAACAAAACAAAAAAGGCTGTCCTTTCGGACAGCCTCTCTTACAAAAAAACAATTATTATGAAATTTTTATTGCTTAATCACTCGTAGTGTTTTCACGTTTGATCCTTGGTTTACAATTACATTGTACACCCCTTTAGCATAGTTAGACCCTATTTGAGCATCAGATGACATTTGACGTTGTTCGATGGAACGACCCAACATATCATATACCTGTACTCCAAATGATTTTCCATTACTAGATTTAACTCTGA
>CAMBZB010000010.1 GCA_945872245.1 Flavobacterium psychrophilum | reverse complement strand
TTGTGTTTTAAGATCTCTCCTAAAACGGCTGTCAATTCAATATGTCTAAGAACTTTCGTTTTCTATTTTTTTTCGCTTATCTCTCAAAGCGGGTGCAAAAGTAACTAACTCTTTTTTATCTGGCAAGAAAAAAATATTTTATTTTTTTTTCTAAAATGCTTTTATCGAATTTTTAAATTTTTCAGGAAGGCTAAGATACAAATGCTTTACACTTCCCACAAACTATTATCCGATTTTTTATCTATACCTTCTAAGAACTTCTGCTGCAATGCGGGTGCAAAAGTAGTGCGTTTATTCAGTTTTACAACCCCTTTTCTATTCTTTTTTTAAAGTATTTTTTAATCAACTGAAAACCTGAAAGTTGAAGATGGAAAGTTTTTATCCTTCTTGACTTTTTCTTGAGGTGAGTTCACAAAAATATAAGGATAGCAAGCTTTTTGGTTGAATAAAACACATTATAAAAGTGGATGAATTGATAACAAATTTCACTTTGCTTTGTGGACAGAATTGTAACGTCCGAATCAATTTACTAATTTGTTTTTGTGGCTTTTGCTACCCAAAAATCATTTAGGACATTATAATCAACTGGATTTGCTGGGGGTTGATTTATCAGTCGCCCAGAATTAAATGCTCGAACTAATATAGTCTCTATAAGATAATCTTCATTTACTCCGTATGGCGCATAGGGTGTTTTTAGGTTGATATCAAACATTTTGGCTGTTACGTTAGACCAAAATGCCTTCCAACCACTTTTGAGAGTTCTTACCAATTCATAAGTTGTTGTTCCCGTCTGGCGATGAATCAACTTTACAAGTATTTGTCCTTGCTTGCGGGAAAGTTTTTTGAGAGTGGCTTCAAATTCGTTAGAAAGGTAATCCTCGACTATCTTAAAATATTTCTTTTTCTCCCTATTGGTCTTGAGACTTGCCATACCCCTATTTAAAATCGTCAATCGCTCAGAAGCCAATTTGGCATAAGGATAGGTTTTATAAACTCGGTTTCGAAGAAGCAAAAATTGTTTTTTTGCCTCAGGGTCAAGTTTTTCCTTGGAAATTACAATTTCTTCTAACTGGATTGTATCATTAAATATCGTGTCATTTTCCGTAAGAACGTAACCCATTTTAATAGTATCTTTTTGGACCACCTGTGCCTTAACTGATAGGGATATAAGAATTGAAAATAATAAAAATCCAATAATTTTCATGTAGTAAAATTTTATAACAAAATTATACATTATATACAGAAGTCTGATGCCAAATTTATAATTTAGCAAAAAAAATAATTTTATGAGTTCAAAATCGATATTAAAAAAGACATCATTAACGTTTTTAGAGAACTATCTCAACAATGCATCACCAACAGGCTACGAAAGTAATGGCCAAAAACTTTGGATGGACTATATGAAACCGTATGTAGATACTTTTATTACGGATACTTATGGATCTGCTGTAGGGGTTATCAATCCGGATGCTTCATATAAGGTAGTCATTGAAGGTCATGCTGACGAAATTTCTTGGTATGTAAATTACATCACCGATGATGGATTAATTTACGTCATTAGAAATGGTGGTTCCGACCACCAAATTGCGCCTTCCAAGCGGGTAAACATTCATACCAAAAAAGGAATTGTGAAAGGTGTTTTTGGTTGGCCAGCAATCCACACTAGAAATCGCAGCAAGGAAGAGCCTGCCAAAATTGACAATTTGTTCATCGATATTGGTTGTTCAAAAAAAGAAGAAGTTGATGCACTTGGGGTTCATGTAGGTTGCGTAATCACTTATCCGGATGAATTTATGGTATTGAACGAAAATAAATTTGTTTGTCGCGCCATAGATAATCGCATGGGTGGTTTTATCATTGCCGAGGTGGCTCGTTTACTGCATGAGAACAAGATTAAACTTCCTTTTGGATTATACATTACCAATTCCGTTCAGGAAGAAGTGGGGCTTCGAGGAGCTGAAATGATTACCAAAACCATCAAACCAAACGTTGCCATCATAACCGATGTTTGCCATGACTCTACTACTCCAATGATTGAAAAGAAAATTGAGGGAGAAATAAAAATTGGAAGAGGTCCGGTAATTACCTACGCACCTGCCGTACAGAATAATTTGAGGGAACTTATTCTTACCACAGCCGAAAAACAAAAAATTCCATTCCAACGATTGGCCTCTTCAAGGGTTACCGGAACTGACACCGATGCCTTTGCATACAGTAATGGCGGCGTGGCTTCGGCATTAATTTCACTGCCCTTAAGATACATGCATACAACAGTAGAAATGGTGCATCGTGAGGATGTGGAAAACGTGATAAAATTAATTTACGAGACGTTATTGAAGGTGGAAAATAACGAAACGTTTTCTTATTTTAAATAATTTTCAGCAGGTATTCCAATACTTTTCTTCGCTAAAAAAAGCCGTAATTCTTAATGAATTAGGGCTTTTTACTTGATTCAAAAATATTTTTATCTACGCTGTAAATAGGTTAAAACATTCTTTTCAATTCGCTCATAAATATTAGTAACATCAGCCTTTACGAATTTTTCACCAAGAATCTTCTCGTATAATTCTATATAACGTTCTGAAACGGATTCAATATATTGATCAGTCATTTCAGGAATTTTTTGACCTTCTAGTCCTTGAAAACCATTCTCGATTAACCAGCGTCGAACGAACTCTTTGGACAATTGTTTTTGCTCTTCTCCTCTATCTTGTCTTTCTTGATAGCCTTCTAAATAGAAATAACGGGAAGAATCAGGTGTATGAATTTCATCGATAAGGACAATTTTTCCTTCTTTAGTTTTGCCAAATTCATACTTGGTATCCACCAAAATCAATCCGCGACTGGCAGCAATTTCTGTTCCTCTTTCAAATAACGCCCGAGTATATTTTTCTAAAACCAAATAATCTTCTTCGGTTACAATTCCTTTTGATAGAATATCCTCACGTGAAATATCGGCATCATGTTCCCCATTATCTGCTTTTGTTGTTGGCGTAATTATGGGTGTTGGAAATTTGTCGTTTTCTTTTAACCCTTCTGGCATTGCCACGCCACAAATTTCTCTTTTACCCAAAGCGTATTCACGAGCGGCATGACCTGAAACATATCCCCGAATCACCATTTCCACTTTGAAAGGCTCGCACAAATAACCAACGGCCACATTAGGATCTGGGCTCGCAAGTAACCAATTCGGAACAATATCTTGAGTCAGTTCCATAAATTTTGTGGCAATTTGGTTCAAAATTTGCCCCTTATATGGAATTCCCTTTGGCAATACCACATCGAAAGCGGATAATCTATCTGTGGCTACCATTACCAAAAGTTCCTCATTGATATTATAAACCTCCCTTACTTTTCCTCTGTAAACTGATTTCTGATTGGGAAAATTAAAGTTTGTCGTTGTAATTGTGTTCATTGTTGTTGTTAGTTGATTTTTTACTTCGTCAGTTATTTCCACTGACCTTGTGGTGCAAAAATAGGTTGTTTCTAAGAGATACACAAAGAAAAACTAGGCGTAAAGTTTAAGCTGATTTTATTTCTGTGTAAAATTTTAAACCCTAATTCTCTGCGTCCTGTACTTTAATCTGTATTTTCAATTTGCTTATAAGCATCGATGACTTTTTTAACCAGTCTATGGCGCACAATATCTTTGTCATCCAAATAAATAATCCCAATTCCGTCAACGTCTTTCAAAACCAACAAGGCTTCCTTCAAACCTGAAATAGTTCTTCGCGGCAAATCAACCTGTCCGGGATCTCCCGTTATCATAAATTTGGCGCTTTTTCCCATGCGGGTCAAAAACATTTTCATTTGGGAATGAGTAGTGTTTTGGGCTTCGTCAAGAATAACGAAGGCATTATCTAATGTTCGTCCGCGCATAAAAGCCAAAGGAGCTATCTGGATAATCCCCTTTAAAATATAGTCCTCAAGTTTTTCATTAGGCAACATGTCCCGTAAGGCATCATACAACGGTTGCATGTACGGATCGAGTTTTTCCTTCATATCACCGGGAAGAAATCCGAGATTTTCACCAGCCTCAACAGCCGGACGGGTAAGAATGATGCGCTTGACTTGCTTTTCTTTCAAAGCCTTAACCGCCATGGCAACACCTGTATAGGTTTTCCCTGTACCAGCCGGACCAACGGCAAAAACCATATCGTTTTTGTTCATCGTATCAACCAACAATTGCTGGTTGGGCGTCATGGCTTTAATAATTTTTCCTCCTACACCATGTACTAATATTTTATCATGTCCAAAAGTTTTAGTATCCTCTTGCGCGGTACTTTGAATCACTCTCTCGATAACATTGTCATCAATGGTATTGTATCTTGTAAAATGAAGCATCAATCGGTTGAAACGATTTTCAAATTCATCTAGAACCTCCTTTTCTCCAAAAGCTTTCAAAGTTGTTCCTCGAGCAACAATTTTTAATTTCGGATAATATTTTTTAATCATCTCAAGATGAGTGTCTTGAGCGCCCCAAAAATCTTTTGGAGCGATGTCTATGAGCTCGATGATTCTTTCGTTCAAATTGAGTGGTTTTTAAATCAATTAATAAGGCAAAAACATTTTGGTTTCAAACCATAAAATTTAATGTCCAATTTTTTGGGATTTGTTTTTGTTTTTTACTTTTTTTGGCTTTACTATTATTAGCTTTGCATTTCTCAAATTTAATACGTTTTAGGTTTATTTTCTGTTTTATTTATAAACAATTTTATGTCAATAATTACCCTTACCACCGATTACGGCTTGAAAGACCACTTTGTAGGTGCGTTGAAAGGGAAAATTTTGTCTGAATATCCCGAGGCCACTATCATCGATATTTCACATGATATAGATCCATTCAACACAGTTGAAGCCAGTTATATCATTGGGGCGTCTTATGCCAGTTTTCCAAAAGGGACGGTACATCTCATTGGCGTTGATTTGGAATTCAACAAAGAAAACCAACATATTGTCATGCAGTGGAACGATCACTATTTTATTGCTGCCGATAATGGTATTTTAAGCATGCTTTCACAAAAAATTGTTCCCCAAAAAATAGTTACTATCAACATACACGATCGCTTGCCTAACGATGCCTCCGATTTAGATGTTTTCGTAAAAGTAGCCTGTCATATTGCCAAAGGTGGTTTGTTAAACATAATTGGCAAAGAATTAAAAAACATTAAACAAGTTGTCGATTTACAGGCTGTTATCGCCAATGACGGGAATTCGCTAAAAGGATATGTAATTTACATTGACCATTTTGGTAATGTAGTGACCAATATTTCAAAAAAACAGTTTCTAGAAGTAGCGAAAGGAAGGCCCTATGAGATTGTGATGCGAACCAAAAACATCAAAACTATTCTGCCCAATTATTCGGCGATTGCTAGTTCCGAGAAATATGAAATCAAGAATTATGAAGGTGAAAAATTAGCAATTTTCAACGAAGCTGGGTTTCTGGAAATTGCCATTTTTAGAAGCAATCCCTCCAAAGTGGGTTCTGCCAACAGCCTACTAGGATTGAATTATAGAGACGTCATAAATATAAAATTTGTTTAACTATTTTCCGTTTAAGGTATAGTCAAAACCTAAACCCACATACTTACAAACTTATAACCTCTTAATCTTTTTAATTTTAAAAAATGAAATCAATAGTTTTACGAGAAATAAAATCCTTTTTTGGCTCACCCATAGGGTATTTGGTTATTGCTGTTTTCCTGATTGGTAATGGCTTGTTCCTTTGGGTTTTCGAAGGAGAATACAGTATCTTAAACAGCGGTTTTGCCGACTTGAGTCCGTTTTTTATATTGGTACCTTGGATTCTGATTTTCTTGATTCCAGCGGTAACGATGCGCAGTTTTTCGGACGAAAAAAAGCAGGGAACCTTAGAGCTATTATTGACAAAACCTTTGAGTATTTGGCAAATCGTGAACGGAAAATTCCTGGGTTCGATGTTGTTGATTGTTATGTCGATTATCCCAACATTCATCTATGTCAAAGTCATCTCTAGCCTGGGAATGCCCGAAGACAATATCGATATGGGCAGCACAATGGGTTCTTATTTTGGATTGTTATTCCTGATTGCAGCCTATTCTGCCATTGGAATCTTCACTTCCTCCCTCTCCGAAAATCAAATTGTGGCGTTTATTGTGGCGGTATTTTTATGCTTCTTTTTTTACTTTGGATTCGAAAGTATGGCAACAATTGTTCCTGGTTTTCAAAGTATAATTTCAGGTCTTGGAATGCAAAATCATTTCAAAAGCATGGGTCGTGGCGTGATTGACACTCGGGATGTTGTTTATTTTATGAGCATTACAGTTTTGTTTCTGTCGTTTACAGCGTATAATTTAAAATCCATCAAATCGTAATGACTACTACCCAGAAAAAAAACATAAAATCCCTATTCATTCTCATTGCCATCGTACTGGTTTTAAATGGAATAAGCGGTTCTTTTTTCCACCGTTTTGATTTAACCAAGGACAAAAGATACACACTGTCTCAAACTTCCTTGAATATTATCAAGCAAGTTCAAAATCCTCTATATATAAAAATCTACTTGCAAGGCGATTTACCTTCTGAATTCAAGCGTTTACAAAGTGAAACCCAAGATTTATTCGAAGAGTTCCAAGCCTATAACAAGAATATTGTTTTCGAATTTGTTAATCCTTTGGAAAACAAAGACGAAAGTATGGACAATATCAAGGATCTGTATCTAAAGGGACTCACGCCAATAAACATCACCGTTGACGACAAAGGAAAACAATCACAGGCAATGGTTTTCCCGTGGGCAATTGCGGTTTACAACAACAAAGAAGTCAATGTGCCTTTGTTGAAAAATATCATGGGCGCTTCGACTACTCAAAAAGTAATTGGTTCTGTGCAACATCTGGAGTATTCCATCGCCGATGCCATCAATAAAATTACTAAAGACAAACAGAAAAAAGTAGCCGTAATCAAAGGAAACGGTGAACTTCAGGATGTTAAAATTGCTAAATTCCTGATGCAAGTACGGGAAAGTTACCATATCGGCCCATTCACTTTAGATTCGGTGGCGCGAAACCCAAAGGGAAGTTTGGAAGCTTTGCAGCAATTCGACTTGGCGATTATTGCCAAACCAACAGAAACGTTCTCTGATGCCGAAAAACAAGTCTTGGACCAGTTCATCATCAATGGCGGAAAAACCCTATGGCTTCTTGACCAAGTTTCAGCAGAAATGGATAGTTTGTATAATGAATCCGGTGCTACATTAGCGTATCCAAGGGATTTGAATTTGAATGATCTATTCTTCAAATATGGAATTCGAATTAATCCTGATTTGATAATGGACGAACAAGGAAGCGCTATAAAATTGGCAACTGGAGAACAAGGAAGCGCTTCACAATATCAGGAATTCAACTGGAAATTTGCACCTCAAGTTTATCCAATCAGTAAGCATCCCGTCGTGAAAAACCTAGGCGGTATCAAGTTTGATTTTGCCAATCCCATCGACACATTAAAGAACGGAATCAAGAAAACGATTCTGCTGCAATCTTCTCCCTATTCTAAGAAAATAGGAGCTCCAGTCGAAGTCAATTTGAACAGCGTTTCCGAAGAAACTTCGCCAAGTGATTACCTCAACAAAGGAAATATTCCACTTTCAGTTTTATTGGAGGGTCCGTTTCATTCGATGTTCGAAAATAGAATATTGCCTTTTGAACAAAAATCATTTGAAGCCAGAGGGAAAGAAAATAAAATGATCGTGATTTCGGACGGAGATTTGATTCGGAACCAATTGGACAAAAACTTACAACCAGTGGAATTGGGTTACGACCAACGTTCCGGAAATTTGTATGACAACAAGGATTTCCTGATGAATTGCGTCAATTATTTACTCGATGACAACGGACTTATTAACATTCGAAGCAAAGATCTTGATTTGCCTTTATTGGATAAAGAAAAAGTTTACGAGAGATATACCGGTATACAATTCCTAACTATCGGGCTTCCAATTCTAATTTTATTGCTTTTTGGCTTCCTATTTACCTTCTTCAGAAAAAGAAAATACAGTCGTTAATGTTAATAAAAAAAATCAGAAAGTAAGATTGTTTACAATATATTTGTTCCAAGTATTTTTTTAAAGTAGACTAAAATATTTACCGAAAAATAAAACATAACAGATGAAATTCATAGTATCGAGTTCGTACTTATTAAAACAATTACAAGTTTTAGGCAACGTTATTAACAGTAGCAACACCTTGCCTATTTTGGATAACTTTCTTTTTGAATTGGATCATAAAGCTTTAACGGTTTCCGCCTCTGATTTAGAAACTACGATGTCAGCAACTTTAGACATTGATTCCACTAGCAAAGGGAGCGTTGCTGTTCCTGCAAAATTGCTTCTGGAAATCCTTAAAACCTTTCCAGAACAACCGTTGACTTTCACTGTTGAAGAAAACAGCACCATAGAAATTAGTTCTAATTCCGGAAAATATGCTTTGGCTTATGCTCCGGGAGAAGAATTTCCAAAGTCGGTAAACTTAGACGAACCTTCCGTAACCTTGGTTCCTGCCGAAGTTTTGGCAACAGCCATCAGCAAAACCATTTTTGCTGCAGGAAACGATGATTTACGTCCGGTAATGTCGGGTGTATTCTTCCAATTTTCTCCCCAAGGATTGACATTTGTTGCCACTGATGCCCATAAATTAGTGAAATATGCACGAACTGATGTAACTGCATCACAAGTAGCCGATTTTATTATGCCGAAGAAACCATTGACTATTTTGAAAAATATTCTTGGCGTTTCGGATGCGGAAGTGAAAATTGAATACAACGATTCAAATGCCACTTTTTCTTTTGATAATTATGTTTTAATGTGTCGTTTGATTGATGGAAAATATCCAAATTACGAAGCGGTAATTCCAAAAGAAAATCCAAACAAATTGATGATTGATAGAACACAATTTTTGAATTCTGTTCGTCGTGTTGCGATTTTCTCCAACAAAACCACTCACCAAATTCGATTGAAAATTGCCGGGGCGGAATTGAATATTTCAGCCGAAGATATTGATTACTCAAACAAAGCTGAAGAGCGATTGACTTGCGATTATCAAGGTGACGATATGCAAATAGGGTACAACTCCCGTTTCTTGACTGAAATGTTGACCAATCTGCAATCCGATTTAATCATGCTTGAAATGTCTTTACCAAACAGAGCCGGAATCCTGACTCCAGTAGATGGATTAGAAGATGGTGAAACGGTAACGATGCTAGTAATGCCGGTGATGTTGAACAACTAATTGTAAGGTTGCTGATTATTCAAGACTTTTGGATTATTAAAAACGCTATTAACCAAACCCTTTTTATATTTGAAAAAACCGTCCCGATTAATCGGGGCGGTTTTTTTACTCGTGCATAACCAAGATTGGAATATTGGCAACATTTGCGAATTTCTCTGCTAAACGAGGTCTGAACAGTTCAACAAAAAAGTTTCTTTTATAAGTGAGCATCGCCAAAACATCAATTTCTTTAAACAAGATAAAATCAAGAATTGTTGCTTTTACCTCATCACTTGGAATGACAGAAAAAATAACGGGTTCTTTTTCAAATTCAGTTTCCCAATGTTTTATAGTGGCGTCAGACACATCGGAATTACTAGTTTTCACATAAAGACATCTTACTTTGGCATTCATTTTTTTTGCGATTGCTAACACTTCTTTAAGTGCTTTTTTATCTTTAGCTCTGTAACGAGTGGTGAAACCTATGGTTTCAATTTTTTTGTATTTGGCTTCCAATGGCACGCAGAGCACAGGAACTTCAGCAGTATTAATCACCGAACCAGTATTCGTTCCCAAGAAAAAAGCTTCCCATCCTGAAGCGCCCGAAGTACCCATCACCACAAAATCTATAGCATCTTCTTTGATAGCTCTTTTGATATTGAAAATTAAATTTCCATCCATCAGTCGGTGGCTCATTTTTATTTTGTCTAGATTTCGTTCTTCGGCGATAGCGCGAAGTTTTGGAATTTCTTCCTTAAACATATCAAATTCGGATAATTGAAGCGAGTCAAAAATGACATTATAATTCTCAGGAAAATACTGGTTGTCGTATATGGGCAGGTCAAATGTGTGCAATAAAACGAGTTCAGCTTGCACTATTTTAGCAAATTCCAAAGCGTGCACAAAAGCATTAGTGGCCGTTTCGGAAAAATCTGTGGGAAACAAAATTTTTTTCATTTTAGTACGATTTAAAGTTGTTTGTCTATCAAAGGTAGTGAAAAAATTAAAACACAAATATATAATTATCAGGTATTTAAGACGTATTTTTCAATGAAATGAAGCAATATTCATGTTGAAATAGGCGCTGTTAAAATTCATTATTACTATCCCAAAAACAAAAAAATATTGTTTTTAATCCGTACCGAACCCAAGCAAACGATTACTTTTCATGCAGTACTAAAATGGGGGTTTTGCTTTGAAAAGAGAGCTTTTGTGTCAAACTTTGGGTAAATAATTCTTCTATAAGATTGCGTTTATGAGTCAACATGGCTAAAATATCAATTTCTTGTTGCACCAAAAAATCGTTAATTGTTTTTTTGATGTTATCGTTTGGAATAACAAAAAATTCAACGGCTTCATTTTTAAAATCAGATTGCCACTTTTCAATACGTTCATACGTCAGCTTGGAGTTAGATGTTTTAACGGTGAGGCATTTCACCTTAGCATGTAATTTCTTCGCAATAGTTAAGACTTCCAACAATGCCTTTTTGTCTTCACCCTTAAAAAGAGTGGTAAAACAAATGTGTTTGATTTTATCGTATTTTGCTTCAATAGGCACGCATAAAAGCGTTGTGGGCACCTGTGTAATGACAAAACCCGTATTAGACCCCAAAAAAACTTCTTTCAAACCAGAAGCGCCATGAGTACCCATGACAATCAAATCTATATTTTCTGCTTCTGCAATTTCTTTTATAATTTTAACTAGGTTGCCACGCCGCAAAACATGGCTCATCTTCACACTCTCAAAGTGGTGGTCCTCGGCTATTTTCCTCAAATAGGGAATCTGATCTTTAAAATTTTCGAAATTTTTTAATTCAATCGTTTCGTAAATCGAAGCTATAGAACTCGGGCAACCTTCATAGGTAAGGTTTGGAGAGTCATAAACATGGAGCACAATAAATTCTGCGCCCAAATGTTTTGCCATTTCTAAAGCATACACAAAAGCGTTATTCGCTGTTTCGGAAAAATCGGTTGGAAATAGGATACGTTTCATTTGGAATCCATTTGAAGTGAATTATCATAACTAATACTACTATAAAGTTACGACCTTAAAAGAATATTTGTCAGCTATTTACCATTTTTTTTAAGACTAAAAGGCTGCTTTTATAAAAAAATGGATACTTCTTTAGATTTAGTACCTTTGCAGCCAATACTCCATAAAATGTTATACAACGATTCCATAGTAGCCCTAGCAACTCCTTCAGGAGCGGGAGCCATAGCCATCATTCGGATTTCTGGCGAAGATGCAATTGCCATTGGAAATTCTGTTTTTAAATCCATTAAAGGAAAGGATTTAACCCAACAAAAATCCCATACCCTGCATTTGGGACATGTTATCGACAACCAAAAAACGCTGGATGAAGTGTTGGTTTCCATTTTCAAAGGGCCTCACTCTTATACTGGCGAAAACACCATCGAAATTTCCTGTCACGGCTCGACTTATATCCAACAGCAAATCATTCAGTTATTACTTCGAAAAGGGTGCCGAATGGCAAACCCAGGAGAATTTACCCTGAGAGCTTTTCTGAACGGCAAGCTCGACCTATCTCAAGCCGAAGCTGTTGCCGATTTGATTTCGTCAGACAACGAAGCTTCACACCAAATCGCGATGCAGCAAATGCGCGGCGGTTTCTCGAACGAAATAGCCAAGCTCCGCGAAGAATTATTAAATTTTGCCTCGCTAATCGAACTCGAACTCGACTTTGCCGAGGAAGATGTGGCTTTTGCCGACCGGGCACAATTTCACGAACTATTAAACAGAATCGAATTTGTGCTGAAACGCCTGATTGATTCCTTTGCCGTGGGCAATGTCATCAAAAATGGTATTCCTGTGGCGATTGTGGGAGAACCCAATGTGGGGAAATCCACTTTATTGAATGCCTTGCTGAACGAAGAACGCGCCATCGTTTCCCACATTGCCGGAACCACTCGAGATACGATTGAAGATGAATTGGTTATTGGCGGCATAGGTTTTCGAATCATCGATACGGCAGGAATTCGCGAAACCGAAGATGTAGTGGAAAGCATCGGGATTAGAAAGACTTTCGAAAAAATAGAACAGGCACAAGTAGTTTTATTTTTAATTGATAGTTTACAATTGATAATGGATAATGAAAATAGTGTGAAAATTCAAATTGAAAAAATTCGAAATCAATTTCCACTTAAACCATTAATTGTGGTGACGAATAAAATTGACAAATTAGATTCGAAACAGCGAAAGCAATTTGACAACCAATTATCAATTATCAATTATCAATTATTAATTGAAATTTCAGCCAAAAACAAAACAGGAATTGACGAACTCAAAAACCAATTGCTCTCCTTTGTCAATACTGGAGCGTTACGCAATAACGAAACCATTGTCACCAACACAAGACATTACGACTCTTTACTCAAAGCGCTGGAGGAAATCCAAAAAGTGAAATTTGGACTGGAAATCAACCTATCGAGCGACTTGATGGCGATTGACATCAAGGAAGCCTTGTACCATTTTGGGATGATTACGGGCAAAGTGACGAATGACGAATTACTGGGAAACATCTTTGCCAATTTCTGTATCGGAAAGTAGTTTGAAAATTTATGTTGACACCCTATTTTTTTTCAAAAAATATTGAATTATAATTATATATTTATGGCTTCATTTTTAAAACCTCGATAAAGAAGCTTGAATTACCCATTTATGAAAAAATACTTTCTACACAACGGC
This sequence comes from Flavobacterium psychrophilum, assembly GCA_945872245.1. Taxonomy (GTDB): domain Bacteria; phylum Bacteroidota; class Bacteroidia; order Flavobacteriales; family Flavobacteriaceae; genus Flavobacterium; species Flavobacterium psychrophilum_T. The sequence goes on along the minus strand of CAMBZB010000010.1, from coordinate 54,801 downwards.
ACGGAAAGCAGCGGACCATTTGATTTTGAAGAATTGAAAGTCCGAAAAATAACCAAAACAACTCCAGTATGGTTTGAAGGAATGGAACACTGGAAAAATGCTGAAGAGATTCCCGAGTTGACAAGTGTTTTCGTGGCAATTCCGCCCCCTTTACAATCTTTTTCGACAATTCCCCCTAAACCAAAAGCAGAGAAAAAAAAGAAGAAACAAGAAATTTTGGGTTTGTCTAAAAATACCTTTTTTGTTGTTTTAGGACTCTTGGCTTTGGCAGCTGGAACAATTGTATTCAACACCTTACAAGACGAGAGAAGCCGAGAACTCAAGCTTAAAAATCATAAAACCGAAGTGGAGAATTACCAATACGAACTCCAACAAAAAGAAATTGAGGAACAAAAAATAATAGTGGCTGCAGCAGAAAAAGCTGCTGCCGAAAGAGCAGCCCAAGAGCAAAAAAAAGCCATAAGCGATAGGCTTCTGGAAATTCCGGATTTACTCGCCGTAGCAAGGGACAATTTAGAAGCTACGGAGAGCAAACTAAATGATTCGCGTAGTTTTAAGATCCTGCGAAGCGCCAGCGAAAGAAACGAACAAATGAGTTTGTTGCAAAATGAAATTGACGGTTATAAAAGCGAAATCGAACAATTAGAAAAAGAGCTAGAGGAGCTGAAACTCGAATCGGAAAAAATAAAGTAACGCAAATTAAATGGGTTTAGAACTGTTTCTAAACCCTTTTGTGCTTTTACAATTTACTGATGTAACTGCCATATAAATCCTTGAACTGATAGCCTTCCGAAAATCTATCTTTGCTCAATTTATCGTACTCCACCAATCCCCAAAGTATAAACTCTTTCATGAAATAAGCATCTTCCTTTTCGAGTTGTGGCTGGTATTTTTTGATTAAAACACCCAATGGAGCGATACTGTCGAGAATGGTTTTGTATTCCTCATCCGAGGAATCGTCTAATAATGCAAAACCACTTTCGGCAAAAAACCATTCCAAGGTATCGGAATAAGGTGTTTTTTCTCCCTGCTTTTCGAGTTTTTCGATTTTCGGAAAATACGCTGGAAAGAAGGTGTGAATCGCGTCGCCTATTAAATGCTGTGCGACAACGGCTGCCCCCTCCTGCTCGCCTTCGTACACCAATTCGACTTTTCCAGTAATGGCGGGAATAATTCCCATAAAGTCGGACAAGCGCAAAGTGGTGTGATCCCCGCCTGATTTCAGGACGCGACGCTCGGCGGTGCTTAATAAGTTTTCAAAAGCCGTTATGCTTAATCGGGCACTAACACCACTTTTATTGTCAATGTATTCACTTTCTCTAGCTTCAAAACTAATTTGTTCCAGTAAATCCCTAGCCAAGGAAGGCACGTAAACCAAATCGCTTTGGGAGGCATCTAATTTAGCCTCTTGTTCCGTGATAGTTCGGGCAATTTTAATGGTTTCTGGGTAATGCGTCAGGATTTGGGAACCGATTCTGTCCTTCAATGGCGTCACAATACTGCCCCGATTGGTGTAATCCTCCGGATTTGCAGTGAAAATAAACTGCATATCGAGCGGCATTCGCAATTTGAAGCCCCGAATTTGAATGTCGCCTTCCTGCAAAATATTGAATAAGGCTACTTGGATTCTGGCTTGCAAATCGGGTAACTCGTTGATGACAAAAATACAACGATTCGCCCGTGGTATCATCCCAAAATGAATTACGCGGTCATCGGCATACGACAGTTTCAAATTAGCCGCTTTTATGGGATCGACATCGCCAATCAAGTCGGCAACGGTTACGTCTGGCGTGGCGAGTTTTTCGAAGAAACGCTCGCTACGGTGCAACCAGGAAATGGGAGTTGTATCGCCTTTATCGGTAATGAGGTCTTTGGCAAAACGGGAAATGGGACGCAACGGATCGTCATTGATTTCAGAACCCGCCACAAACGGAATGTATTCGTCCAACAATTCGATCATTTTACGCGCCAATCGGGTTTTGGCTTGACCGCGAAGTCCCAACAAGTTGATGTTGTGACGCGATAAAATGGCGCGTTCCAATTCCGGAATCACGGTATTCTCAAACCCGTGAACGCCTTCGAAGCTAGGTAGTCCGGACTTGATTTTTTCCCTTAAATTGTGACGCAATTCGTCTTTGATACTTTTGCTTTGGTATCCTGATTTTTTTAATTCGCCTAGTGTGGTTATGCTGTTCATTTTTTTTATTGAAATTATTATTGCTATTGAAATTGCTATTAAAATAGTTCTCGTCCTTCGTCTTCGCTTAGAATGACGCGCTTGAACTGACAAGCTGCGACTACGACTGAACACTAAAAACTGAATACTGAATGCTTATTTAATCCTTTTTTTACGATTGGTTTCATAATCCTCGAAAATCATTTCGCCCAGCCCTTTCAATCCGGTATAAAAAGCTTTTCCTTGGTTGGCTTCGGTAAACCGATTGACGAATTGCTGCAAATACGGATCTTTGGCAATCATAAAAGTCGTGATGGGAATGTGCAATTTCCGAGCTTGTTGGGCTTCGTTGTAGCATTTATCGACAATATATTCGTCAAGGCCGTTGCTATTCATATAATACGTTCCATCTTTTTCGCGGACACAACTCGGTTTGCCGTCGGTAATCATGAAGATTTGCTTGTTAGTGTTGCGCTTTCTGCGCAATAAATCCATGGCTAATTGTAAACCCGCCACGGTATTGGTATGATAGGGTCCCACTTTTAAATAGGGCAAATCCCGGATGGCAATTGTCCAGGCATCGTTTCCGAAAACCAGAATATCCAAGGTGTCTTTGGGATAACGCGTGGTAATCAATTCAGCCAGCGCCATCGCCACTTTTTTGGCCGGGGTGATTCGGTCCTCGCCGTACAATATCATACTGTGGCTGATGTCGATCATCAAAACCGTGCTCATTTGGGATTTGTATTGGGTTTCTTCGACCACCAAATCATTTTCAGTCAGCATAAAATCGGCCACGCCGTTATTGATTTGGGCGTTTCTCAGACTCTCGGTCAGGGAAATGCGTTCTAATCCATCCCCAAAATGAAACTCGCGAAATTCTCCGGTATGTTCGTCGCCATTTCCGGCGTGTTTTGTTTTGTGGTTTCCGGTTCCGCTTCGCTTTAGATTCCCAAAAATGTTGTCCAAAGCTTGCTGACGAATGGCTCTTTCCGTTTTAGCGGTGACACCGATTCCTGAGGTTCCGTCGTCTTTGAGTTCCTCTCGGATGTATCCTTTTTTCTTTAAATCTTCGATGAAATCATCGATGGTATAGTGTTCGTCGGTGAGTTTGTATTCTGTGTCCAATTCCCGCAACCAATCGATGGCTTCGTCGAAATCGCCCGAAGTATGGGTGATTAATTCCTTGAAAATCGAAAAGAGTTTATCAAACGGAGACTGGAACGGCGGTTCATAGGCCTTGAAATAAAATCCTTTTTTGATGGTGCTTTTCATAGGTTTTAAAAGTACATTATTTTGAAATGAACCGAAGCCAAACGTTTATTAATTTTTAGTTAAAAACCATTTCGTTTTTCAATGACAACTCCTCTATTGAAAAAGCTGCCTGATTTATTCTGTATGATTCCAAAAAATTGTGGTATTCCCTAAGAGTTAAAATTCCCAAACAATCTTTTAATTTATCATTATTTTACCACCTAATAAACTAAAAATCAGTATCTTTAAGTGTAAATTAATTGTTTAATCTTATCTATTTTTATCATGTACCAAGTAATTCTTCAAGACAGAAAAGAAGCCGGCATATTACTTTCTCAAAAATTGGAAAAATATCAGAATAGTGACGCCATCATTCTTGCCGTTCCCCGGGGGGGAGTCCCTATTGGGTACGAGATTTCCAAAAACTTACACCTTCCATTGGATATTATCCTTTCCAAAAAAATCGGACATCCTTTAAACAAAGAATATGCCATAGGGGCCGTCTCACTGGATTCAACGATTATCAATCAGCATCCTGACATTCCCAAAGAATACATTGAAAGGGAAATAAAACACCTCAGGGAATCAATGAAAGACAAATACAATCTCTACATGGGCTACCGAAAACCAGCCAATATCAAGGGTAAAACAGTAATTGTGGTGGATGACGGCATTGCAACAGGAAACACCCTACTTGCCAGCATAGAAATGTTGAAAAAAAGGCATCCTAAAAAAATTATTGTGGCAGTACCCGTAGTGCCATTTGACACCGTAAAAGTATTTGAACAAAACACAGATGAATTTGTATACTTGATGGCGCCTAAAGATTTCAGGGGCGTAGGACGGTTTTACGAAACGTTTGAACAAGTGGCCGATGATGAAGTGATTCGAATGCTGGGTGTAGCCAATTTGATAGAATAAACGATGTTAATCCGTATTGTTTCTTTTAAAATTTGTCCATCATGAAAAGAGAAGAAATAAGCATCCCTTTGGCTTCTGTGACATTAAAAGGGGAATTGGTGCTTCCTGAAAACGCTCTGGGTATTGTTGTTTTTTCGCACGGCAGCGGCAGCAGCCGCTTTAGTCCCAGAAATAAAATGGTAGCAGAATTAATCCAGCAACACGGCATGGGTACATTATTGTTTGATCTGCTGACAGAGCAAGAAGACCGAATTTACGAAAACCGATTTAACATTGATTTGCTGGTGAGCCGGTTGATTGAGGCAACAGAATGGCTCATGCACAATGTAGAAACCCAGGAATTCTCCTTGGCCTATTTTGGGGCAAGCACCGGTGCGGCATCAGCCTTAAGGGCTGCTGCCTATTTTGAAAAAAAAATAAAAGCGGTGGTGTCGCGTGGCGGACGTCCCGATTTGGCCTTAAAGGCTTTGCCCATGGTAACGGCACCAACTTTGTTGATTGTGGGACAACTCGATGTTCCGGTGATTCAAATGAACAAACAGGCGTTTGACCAACTGCATTGTGTAAAGGAAATGAAAATAATACCTGGTGCCACCCATTTGTTCGAAGAGCCCGGAAAATTGATAGAAGTTGCCGAAATGGCCATTTCATGGTACAAAGAGTACTTCGTAAAATAGGGAAACTAATCCTTTTGGCTTATTGCCAAAAGGGTATTATTCCTCACTTGCCAAATGTATTTTTTGATACAGATGATTCAACAGCACTTGGTACCGACTGATTTCAAGTAAATCTTCATCCTCTTCGGAAAAATCGTGTAAATCGTCTAATAAATCACTTACTTCCACCAATTTATTGTTGGCTTCCTTGGTTTGTTTTTTGGCAATCAAATCTATTATTTCCTGTACGTCATTTTTTAATGCCGCGAATTTAGTGTGGTCCATGTCGTATTTTTATAAATTTTCTGAGTGGTTGGTCTCGTTAAACTTCTTCACAATTTGTTTCAATTTTTCTTTGCGTAAAACTTTAGCGGCTTTCACTTTATCCTGTTCTTTGTGCAACTTATCGTTGTGTTTCTTTATATTCCTCTCGTTGTTTCTTCCCATTATAGTGCTCTTTTTATTTCTTCCAAAGTTTTATTGGTGAAAATTAATTGGTTAATTATATGTTGTCGCAATAAATCTAAATCATCGTATTCAAAATATTTAGCCCAAGACGTTAGATTGAATAAGTTTCTGATTTGCTTTATTTTTTTCGTGGTTTCAAAACTAGTTCTCAGCATCGCCTTAGCGTCATAATTCGGGTTGTTTTTATGCTGGTAATTTACGGTGTTATTGGTATAATTTACTTCTAGGTAATACAATTCTTCTTCCGCATTATCAGGATAAAAATCGTCCCAAGCGGCAAATCCCAGTTTCGTTTTAGACGAGGATGCCAGTTCCATTGGCTCCAGCCTCCATTTGCTGTTAGCCAATCTCCCCCAATGGTTGGAGAGTCTATACATTCCCAATTCGGTGTAATAATACGTACTTCCTGATTTGCTTTCGAATTGCACCTCTAAATTTTCAATGGCTTTTGCTTCGATTTCACGGAAAACACAAAACGTATTTTTGAAAGAATTGGGACTGGGACGAAATGATGCTTTCATGAGACAAAGATAATCACAAAGTCAAGAATAACCCAAGGCAAATAATAATTGATTAGCTTTGCCCCATAGAATTTTATTAAAATCAAATGGATTATGAGCAAGTCTTCACAAGAAAAAATGCTGCAAAAAGGAGTTTATACCGGAATAATGGAAAAGGATGAAAACAACAACTTTTTTTGTGGTGAGTATTTATTAGATTATAAAATGGCGATGTCAAACCACGCCCTGGGCGATTGGATTACCATAAAATCAGTTATTGAAAATCCGAGTGACATTAGCTACAACAAGTATCCCAAAAAATCCAAAAACTTCGACAAGGCCAATAACAAGCCCCAACAATAGTTTTTTCAGGCAACTTTATTTTCCAAAAAAGCCCGAATAAAGGCAGGTTCTTTGATTTTTTTTTAGTCCTAAACTTAAAACTTAAAAAAAAGTGTACCTTTGCAAAAAATTGTCAATTTTGAAATCTAATTACTATGATTTCATGATAAAAGACAAGTAGTTCCCTTATTTATGAAAAAAATAGTTGAATACCGTAAGCTGCTAAACGTAGACAAAACTGCAGAATTAAAGGATTTAAAAACCATTTATCGCAACGCGATGAAGGAAGCACATCCTGACAAATTTCAGGGCGATGAAGCTGGTTTAAAAGCTGCCGAAGAAAACAGCAAAAAGATCATTGAAGCCTATCATTTTTTGGTAAGTATCAATCCTGAAACCATCAAACAAAACTTGCCGGAATATACCGAAACCATTGCTACATCAACAATCACTGACTACAAATTTGTCGAAGGACGATTGATTATCAATTTTTCTAACGGTAGCGTTTACGAATACATCAGTGTGCCTAAAGCCACTTATGTAAAAATGGTAAATGCCGATTCTCCTGGAAGATTTGCAAAAAGACACATTTTGAATGCGTTTACTTGGAGAAAAACGACCAACCAAGACTAAATTATTTATTTATCTAGATATAAAGAGCATTCCAAACGAGGGATGCTTTTTTTTTGTTCTATGTTATTAAGCCAGCTTGGTAAAACCAAATCCAATCAAAACATTCTAAAACTATAACAAAAATTTAGGCATTAAAATTATTGAAGTTTTATAAATTTAAATACTTTTGCAATCTTAATTCAATAAAATAAAAAATAATGAAAAAAATAATTTTATTACTTTCAGCTACTGTGGTTTTAATTTCTTGTACCAAAAGTTCATACACTATTTCTGGTACCGCAAAAGGTTTTGAAAATGGAAAAACCGTTATTTTACAAACACAAGATTCAATTGGAACGACAATTTCAGTAGATACTGTTAAAATTGAAAATGGCAAATTTGAGATAAAAGGAAAAGCAAAAGAACCTGCATTCCATGCATTATTAGTAGAAGGAGCGCAAGGTTTAGTTCCTTTCATTCTTGAAAATGGCGATATTTCAATTGTAATAAACAAAGATACCATCCAAAAATCAAAAATTTCAGGAACGTATAACAATGACGAATACACTAAATTTAACGAAGAGTTGGTTAAAATTCAAAAGAGTTTAATGGATTTCCAAACTAAAAACACACCTTTGATGAATACAGCGCAACAAACTAAAGATACCGCCGTAATCAACAGATTGATGAAAGAATATTCCAAAATTCAGGAAGTAGTAGGTTCTGAGTCTAAAAAGAAATACAACACTTATGCCGAAACCCATCCTAAATCATTTATAAGTGCCTTAATTATACAAGGAATGTTAAATGATCCTATTGCTGATGTTAAAAAAACGGAAGGCCTTTACAATAGCTTAGATGAATCATTAAAAAACACAAAGCCAGGTAAAGCCATCAAAACTAAACTTAAGGAAATAAAAACACCTGCTGTAGGAGTTACTCCTCCTCCACCCGCTCCAGCTCCGGCTGAAGCCAAATGAAGATCCGATTTTTCCGCTCCTAATCCGGAAGGAAAATTAGTTTCACTAAAAGAATGTTTGGGAAAAGTCACCATAGTTGACTTTTGGGCTTCTTGGTGTGGGCCTTGTAGAGCCGAAAACCCAAATGTGGTCGCCATCTATAAAGAACTGCACGCCAAAGGACTCAATATTGTAGGCGTTTCTTTAGACAAAGACGCCGCAAAATGGAAAGAAGCCATTGCAAAAGATAAATTGACCTGGACACAAGTTTCCCATTTGAAGTTTTGGAACGAACCCATCGCCGCCCAATATGAAGTACAATCCATTCCTGCCACATTCATACTGGATGCTTCCGGTAAAGTAGTGGCAAAAGATTTAAGAGGTAATGAACTTAGGGCTAAAATCATAGAACTTTTGGCCAAATAAGCTCCTTGGTTACTACTAACAAAAAATCTCCCTAGTGGAGATTTTTTTATTTTATTCACTTCCAACGCGTTGCAACTATTGCTAAAATTAAGCATTCTTTTCATTTGGATACAGCAAAACAGTTGCTATATTTGCAGCCAATTAGCGCTAAATGCGGTGTCGGGGAGATACTCAAGCGGCCAACGAGGGCAGACTGTAAATCTGCTGTGTGAACTTCGCAGGTTCGAATCCTGCTCTCCCCACGAATAAATAGATCAATTACGAAAAACGCCAAGTTCGCTTGAGTGTTTTTTTGTTTGATCTATTTTCAAAGCGTAGCTTTGCAGGAAAGACGAAGTCAACCCTGCTCTTCCCACAAAATAAAAAACACATTTTTAAGAAGTTGACTTCGTTAAAAATGTGTTTTTACTTTATATATTATTTCAACTCTATCCTACTCCAACATAAAACTCACGCTTACATTGGTCGTAATTTCTATTTCTCCAACCGCCAAAGTTTCTCTTGGAGCCTCTGCCCCATCCATCGCCATCGTTTTCATGGCATACATTCGAGGTTGCGGAGTATAGCTTTGTGAATTGTCCGATATAAGAATGGCTTTTCCCACTTTCTGTCCCAAAACAGACACAAAATCTTCCGCTTTGGCTTTGGCGTCTTTTACCGCCAACTTTCGGGCATCGGATTGCAGCTGTTTCATTTTGGAAGACTTGAACTCCACATTGTCAATCCGGTTAATCCCCTCGTTAACCAAGCCTTCCATCAATTCATCATATTTAGACAAATCTTTCAATAGAATTTGTAACGATTGGGTGGAAACATAATTGTGTTTCTTTTTCTCATAATCATAATTAGGCTGTAAAGAAACGCGCTGGGTTTGGAAATCCTCTTTTGCTAAAGCTGCCTTTTTGATGAATTTCAATATGGCGTCCATTTTTTTATCGTTTTCCTCTTTTACCTCGGCTGCCTTGCTTCCTTTAGTTTCAATAGAAACCGCGATGGCGGCTTGATCGGGGGCTGTTTTTACCTTTCCTTCGCCAGAGACATTAATCATGGGAACTTGTTTTTGTTCCTGTGAGTAGGACAATGTCGCAAATAAAATACCGAGAATCAATAGTGCTTTTTTCATATTTTTAAAATTTAAGTTGGTTTTTAAAATTAGTGGTCAAATCTTATGCCAGTTAGAGTTTCCCCGCTTTCGCCAATACAAAAAGCAGGATGATGGGAATTGCCAATAGCACCACCATAGCCGTATTGTCCACGAGCATTGCAGGCTCTTTTAAAAGGGTAATCAAATACCCTCCAATAGCCCCTCCAAAATGGGCCGTATGACCAATGTTGTCGTTCTTGGCTTTCATTCCGTAAATAGAATACAACAGATACCCGATTCCAAAAATATAGGCCGGAATAGGGATTGGAATAAAAAACAGATACAAACTCATGCTGGGTTCGATCAAAATAGCAGAATACAAAACGCCCGTAACGGCTCCGGAGGCGCCGATAGCCCTATAACTGTAATCTTTTTGATGCATCAACAAGGTCAACAAACTACCAAAAACAAGACTTCCCATATAAACCAACAAAAAGGAGGCACCTCCAAAATAGTTGGTCACCACGGGGGCAAACATAAAAAGCGTGAACATATTGAAAAACAAATGTCCCATATCGGCATGCAAAAAACCCGATGTCAGCATCCGGATTTGCTCACCGGCACGGATACTCCCGATGTGAAATTCAAATTTTCTAAAAAAAGACAGGTCGTTAAATCCTTTTAAGCTAAACAGAACATTAGCAACAATAATAAGAATTAAAATGGCACTCATAACTAATTTGGTTTTTTCAAAGTGTAAACTTACTCAATATAATGTTCATAGAAATAGGTTGGAAACCATAAACTATCAAACGAAAGGTTTTTTTGGATTATATTTGCCGAAATATTTTACTTCATGCGGTTTATAATTTACGTTATTACTTATCCTTTTTTATGGTGCGTCTCGATGCTGCCTTTTCCCATACTCTATCTACTTTCCGATTTCATATACCTCATCGTCTATCATGGCATTGGCTACCGAAAAAAGATAGTTCGAGAAAACATCGCTTTGGCATTACCCAATTTGTCGGAACAGGAAAGATTGACAATCGAAAAGAAATTTTTCCGTCATTTATGCGACATATTTCTCGAAATGATAAAGACCTTGAGCATTTCAAAAAAAGAAATGAGCAATCGTTTTGTCTTTACCAATCTGGAAGTCTATAAAAACTTGGAGAAAAAACAAAAAAGCATTGCCATAATGATGGCGCATTACGCCAGTTATGAATGGGCCGTTTCTATAAATTCATACGTGGATTTTGAAGCTTATGGTATTTACAAAAAAATAAACAATCCTTATTTTGACAAATTAGTGCGCGATATCCGATTAAAATTCAAAGCGAAACTGATTACGACCAAAGAAACAATTCCTAAAATAATTGAAAACAATAAATTAAAAAAATTGTGTACCTATGGTTTTGCAAGCGACCAAACTCCTAGGTTGCAATCCACTTTTCATTGGCAAAAATTTATGGGAATTGAAGTCCCCGTTCACACTGGAGCCGAAATGTTGGCGAAAAAATATAACATGAACGTGATTTTCATCAAAATAAAAAAAATAAAACGAGGCTATTATGAGGCTAGTTTTGAGGTACTATCCGAAAACGTTACCCAAGTGCCTAGCTACGAAATCTCAGACCGTTTTATGCATCTGGTAGAGCAACAAATTCATGAAGCTCCTGAATATTATTTGTGGACGCACAAACGTTGGAAACACAGGAGATAGCACTTGTTGTTAAACTGACGATTGAACTATTTTATAATAGCGAATCGTATAAATACTCAAATAACTGTTGTACTTGACAGCCATTCTATTTTCAAATACGCTGGGAACGGCTTTGGGCGATTTCTTAGCCGACAATTCAGGACTTGGCTTTGCAGGCGGCGCCGTACTGATTGGAAGTCTTTTGGTATTGATTGTACTGGCCTATCAATTTTCGAGAATCTCACACATCTTTTTATTTTGGTTGGCATTTGTATTGACAAGACCCTTAGGAGCCACCTTTGGAGATTTACTCACAAAACCAATTGAAAAAGGAGGGTTGAATTTTGGAACAATTGGTTCCTCAACACTCCTTTTTGTGATACTTTTCGTTTTAATATTAATTTCGATAATCCAAGGAAAACAAACCTAAAAAAAAGTCTAATTAACGCTTCTTGTTTTTTTAGAAACTTTTGGAGAAGCTCAATAAAATGGTTTGTTTGTAATACGGTTTGAAAGGTTTCTCAAAAAAATCACCTTTTAAAATTCCACGATGCGCCAAGGAAACGTTCTTAATGATTTTGAATTTTGTGATAAACAAGCCATCCATCACGCCATTTTTAGCAATATCAGTAAAATAATCTGAAGAAATTCCTAGCCGGTATTGCATCTCTAACCATTTTTTGTATTTCCTGTCGTACCAAATATTTAATTCGGCACCCAATTGTTTAAAAACAAAAAGGTCATAATTATCATTTGCATCAGTAGTTTGGGTATAATATGTTGTATTAGCTATTTGCTGATTTGTTAAACCATATAAACTAACAGAATAAGGCGAAAGCGAAAGTCTAAAATATTCATTGGGTTGGTATTTTATTCCAGGAGATAAAATAACTTGGTACGGATTTAAAAACCCTTGTGTTTTTCCCAGATTATTATAGTCTTTAAAATAGTCGCCATCATAAATGGTAAAAATTGACGTGCTGTTTTTTACAATTAAATTAGCATTCCACTTACTGTTTTTGCTCAAAGTATAGGAGAATTCGTGTAGTGTGATAAAATCGTCAGTAATTCTTTGAATTCTATCACTACCCGAAATACCGTCTTTTTGTACAGCAAGAGTCCAGTGAAGTTCATTGGTCATAGCAAACCTGCTGCCTTCTTTATAATAATCCAATCCCAAATCTAAAGTACTCGTTGCAGAAAAACTCTTTTTATCGGGTCCTGAGGGTGAATTAAATTCTAAAATATTACTCACATCAAAACCCAATGCAAATGAATATTGGTATGATTTCACTGGTTCTTCAGTATAAACTATCGAAGCCAAATCGTTAAAAAGCGGGTCTTCGACTAGGTTTTTATCGTATTTATTGTAAATAATATTTTCAACTTCTGACAGCAATATAGTTGTCTTTTTTACTTTATTCTTATCATTGACAAAGGCATAGGTGTAAATTGTGGGCGTTTCCGAAATTATTTTACATCGTACTTCTGTTGAATCTTTTTTTTGCATTAGATCTTTTTGAGCTAAAACTGAACTGTTGGTCAACAAAATCAACACTAAAAAAATTTGTTTTGTTCCAAAGTATTTATCAAAAATAATAGTATTTAAAAGATTTTGTAGTTTCAAATTTTGTGGTAAATTTCTTTTCATATTGACAAAAGTTAGAAATTTTTTTTAATTATCACTTCTTTGTTGAATCATTTTAACGATTACTTTTTACAGAAACACCAGACTCCCTAATAGAACGAAAGGCACTTCCATCAATTTCTATAATAAAACGACCTGAAACATACGATTTTGAAGTTTTATCACTATTATTCATCATTTCCATCTTTTGATACGTAAATGAAATAGTTAATTCATATTCTCCATCGGTTAGGTCTGGTGGCAATGGAAATTCTCCATCAGTAACAACAATGTTGTCAAACTCTTTTCCTCCTGGATTTTTACCTCCTTTTACAATAATACCTCCTATTGGAGTACCAGTTGTTTTTGAGACAGCCTCCGAGGAAGTTGTCTGTTTTGTGGTACTCTTTGCCTGAGTTGATACCATATCATTAGAACTTTTTACTTCAACAATGGTTTTATCGCTTGAACTAACGAAAAATGAAACTGGTTTATGCATTCTTTTACCTGTTGGCAAACCACTAGCGGCATCTCTGGGACTTACTATTGCATTATCAAAAATAATAAAACATCCATTCTCAGTTGGTTTTATTTTCACAACACAATCCAATTGATTTGTAGCAATTGATTTTTCGTTCGTTTGGTTACTTTTTGTTCTTGTTTTCAAAATAGCTTCTTGGGCAACTAATTGATTTGAAACACAAAAAACAAGTATTAAAAATAATCGTATAAAAATTGACTTTTTCATAAATAAAAATTTTGATTATGTTTTAAATAAAAACAGGAAGAACTATTCTACTTCCTGTTTTCAAACTAAAATAATTTTATTTACCGCTACGAGTTCCACCGGTACCTTTTGTGTTTATAGCATGGCAAACTCCATCTACTATCTCTAATGAAAATTCAACAGAACATCTATTAGAGGTACCACTTTGCGACATTCCCCAACTCCAATCAGCAGTTATTACACAATCACCATTCGGACAATCTCCTACTGGAATTTCACATTCTCCACTTGCACAAGAAATTTTAGTTGTTTTTCCACCACATCTTTTTGTAAAATGAAAATCTTGAACATTTACTTTACTTATACTTATATCATTCACATTGACTTTTCCGGTTCCTCCACCAGAACCTCTTACTGCTGTAGCATCTGAACTTGCACTACTACTTGATACTCCCATTGATTTATGTTGTCTTTTACCTGAGGCTTGACCACTTGCAGCATCTTTTGGACTTTTTACTTCGGAAACAGCATTGTCAGATGAACTTACACTAAATTCTTTTCTAATGATTAAAGGTTGGTATTGTCTTTTTCCCGAGGATTGACCCGGTGAAACATCTCTTGGCGATTTAACATCATAGTCAAATGCAATGGAACAACCTGCTTCTGTGGTACTAACACGGCAAGTTAATATAGCTTGTTTTATGTGTTGTCCTTGTACCACTTTTTCGCTTTGAGCAAATAATTGACTGGTAATACTTGTAAAAGCAAATAAAGCTACTGTAATAAAAATTGATTTTTTCATAATTTCTAAAGTTTAAATTGTTAATTTTTTAGTTGTTTAGTAATAGATACTTTTCGTTTAAAAATTGTTACCCTTTATTATAAATTATTTTTTATGTTGCAAAAGAACTATTACTCCATATCGATTTACTACTAAAATCAGCCAATTGCCATAAATCATTTCGGAACTATCGTAAATAATAAATCTATATTAAATTGGGTCAATAAAGAATAAAGAATAAATATTAAATTTTTGCGATAAAAATTTGATAAATATACATTTTTTTAATTAAGATTATAATTTTTATTGTTTTTATTTAAAACGGTAGATTCAACAACTAATGCAAGTTTATTATCGCGAATATATTTAGAAAAAAGATAATTTGGTGTTTTAAAACCATAAATCTTTCTTGGCCTACTATTTAACTTATTCATCACCAATAACGTATCGCTAAAATTAACATTGTCCAACTCCATTTTTTTTGGAAAATATTGTCTGATTAATTTGTTCGTGTATTCATTCAAGCCTCTTTCCCAAGAGGAATATGGATGTGCAAAATAATACGAAAGTTCTAACTTCTGGGCAATCTTTTCATGGAGTGCAAACTCTTTTCCATTATCTGATGTTATTGTTTTCGCCCATTTTTTGTAAGGAATTAACGCATTGTAGATCGCTTTTGTTACTTCGGCTGCCCCTTTTGATTTTAAGGGTTCTATGAGTACAAAACTTGTTTTTCTATCAACGATTGTTAGTAAAGCTCCCTTATGATTTGCTCCAATTATTAGGTCTATTTCAAAATCTCCGACTCGTTCTTTGTTTTGTACAATCTCAGGACGATCATCGATGCTGATTTTATTCGGAATCGCTCCTCTACGATCTTTTGAACCGTAACGTTTTTTATAAACTTTCTGACCCTCTCTTAAGTGTTTAAACAATAAACCTCCTGCTTGTTTGTCCTTCAAAACGTACTGATATATACGCTCATGAGATACCATTTTTATAGTTTGGCTTCTGCACCAGCCAACAATTTGTTCGGGAGACCATTGATGATTTACCATTTTATCTTTAATGATTGTTTCCATTACGGTGCTGAATACGGTCTTGTAATGACCCGTTTTTCTGCGCTCTTCTGCCAACATTTGTGCATGTTTAGCAGTGTAAACTCGCTTCTTACCATTACGTTTAAGTTCACGATAAAATGTTGATTCAACTAATTCAAGTGTCGAAATAATAGATTTTTTCGAATGTTTATCTTTCAACATCTGTTCTATTGCATACCTTTGTTCAAAGGTTAATTGTTTGTGCTTCATAATCCAAATTTTTAACTTTTTGAGGATTATTCCTAATCTTGTATTAGGATAATCCTTTTTTATTAAAAACTTGCATTAACAATTGAATCTAAGAACTAATAAAAACAATACCAAAAAAAAGCCCTTTCAAAAAATGTTTTTGAAAGGGCTTTACGTGTACACTAATGAAACCTATAATCCCACTATTACCTTTATTTCCTCAATAATTCGTAGTGCCAAAGCATCGGCTTGTTGTTGTGAAGCTGCTTCTGTATAAATACGAATTATAGGTTCCGTATTCGATTTACGAAGGTGAACCCAGTTTTCGGCAAAGTCAATTTTCACGCCGTCAATTGTGGATAGTGAGCCTGTCGAACTATCATTTTGGTATTTCTCGGTCATCGCCACCAGAATCGCATCAACATCAATTTGTGGGGTCAATTCGATTTTGTTTTTGCTCATGTAATATTCCGGATAGGAAGCGCGCAAAGCGGAAACAGTTATTTTCTTGTTCGCCAAATGGGTCAAAAAAAGCGCCACGCCCACCAAACTATCGCGACCGTAATGGAGTTCCGGGTAAATAATTCCGCCGTTTCCTTCGCCACCAATGATGGCATTATTCTTTTTCATCAATTCCACCACATTCACCTCGCCAACGGCGCTAGCTTCGTAGATTCCGTTGTGATTGTTTGTCACATCACGCAAAGCACGCGAAGACGACATATTCGATACCGTATTTCCTGGGGTTTTGCCCAATACATAATCGGCGCAAGCCACCAAAGTATATTCTTCGCCAAACATTTCACCGTCTTCGCAAATAAAAGCCAAACGATCGACATCAGGATCGACAACGATTCCTAAATGCGCTTTTTCTTTGACCACTAATTCTGAAATGTCCGTTAAATGCTCTTTTAACGGTTCTGGATTGTGAGGAAAATGTCCGTTGGGTTCGCAGTATAATTTCACCACTTCAACACCCATTAATTCCAATAATTTTGGAATAATAATGCCTCCCGAAGAATTCACACCGTCAACCACCACCTTAAATTTAGCTGCTTTTACAGCTGCAACATTGACCAAAGAGAGATTCAACACTTCATCGATATGAATGTCCATATAAGCATCATTTTCAATGATTTCGCCTAAACTGTCTACATCCGAAAAATCAAATGCTTCGACCTCGGCAATTTGGAGGATTTTCTCCCCTTCGATGCCATTCAAAAATTCTCCTTTTTCGTTTAACAATTTCAAGGCATTCCATTGCTTTGGATTGTGGGAAGCCGTAAGGATGATTCCACCATCGGCACTTTCCAAAGGAACCGCCACTTCAACCGTAGGGGTTGTTGACAGCCCCAAATCAACGACGTCAATTCCCAAACCAACCAGGGTATTTACCACTAAATTATGAATCATCGGTCCTGAAATCCGGGCATCGCGACCCACGACAACTTTTAGATTCCTGTCATCCTTGCCGTTGGTGTTTTTTAACCAAGTTCCATAGGCCGAAGCAAATTTGACGGCATCGACAGGAGTCAGATTGTCCCCTACTTTTCCGCCAATGGTTCCTCGAATTCCTGATATCGATTTTATTAAAGTCATTGGATTTTATATTTTTGAATTCAGATTTATTATTTAAGATTGCAAATATAATAAACACAGTTTATAAAAGTCATTTAAAATCCATAGTTTAGGCGAATGAATTTCCTAGCCCACCTATACCTTTCCGGAGACGATGATTTGATAAAAATCGGCAATTTTATGGCCGATGGCATTCACGGAAAACGCTTTGACATGTTTCCGATGGACATTCAAAAAGGGATTTTTTTGCATCGCGCCATCGACACTTTCACCGATGCACATCCTATATTTAGACAAAGCACCAAACGACTGCACGCCAATTACCACCATTATTCTGGCATCATCGTGGATATATTTTACGACCACTTTTTGGCAAAAAACTGGAGCACGTATTCCGATGAAAAACTGGCCGTTTTTACGGAACGTTTTTACCAATCTTTGAAAGATAATTATAATTCGCTGACTGCCAAAACCCAAATGATGATGCCTTACATGATTGACCACAACTGGCTGGTGAGTTACCAAACTATTGAAGGAATCGAAATAATTTTAGGAAAAATGGATACTCGAATGAAACGAAACTCGAATATGCGGTTGGCTGTTGCAGAATTAAGAACGTACTATTCCGAATTTGAAGAGGAATTCAGCTGCTTTTTTGAAGAACTGATTATCCATTCAAATCATAAAATACAAACTTTATAAATCAACAGAGTAGCTTATGCGTTTTATTGAATCCTTAGCGACAACTTTTGTTGAAAATGGCAATCCTGAAAATGCCGTTGCAATGGCAAAATACATGCGCAATCATTTTACTTTTTTTGGAATAAAGACAGAGGAAAGAAGACGGATTTTCAAAACCATTTGGAAAGAACACTCAAATGAGGTTGACCAAAATGCGAGAGCAATTGCACTACAACTTTTCGCCAAACCACAACGGGAATTACAGTATTGCGCCATTGAAATACTGACGAAGCAACTCAAGGGAAACTACAAAAAGGAAGACATTCACCTTATTGAAAAACTGATAACCACCAACTCTTGGTGGGACAGTGTTGACACTATTGCCAAATTTATTTTAGGAGACTATTTACTGGAATACCCATTGGAAACCCCGAAGGTAATCGAGCGTTTTTCAAACGCTGACAATATGTGGCTCAACCGGAGCGCGATTCTTTTTCAATTGGGTTACAAAGCAAAAACCAATTTTGATATACTGCAATCCGAATGCGAAAAGCATAAAAAATCCAATGCATTTTTTATTCAGAAAGCCATCGGTTGGGCCTTGCGAGAATATGCAAAAACAAATCCGGAAGCCGTAAAAAAGTTTGTAACAAACACGGATTTAAAACCCTTAAGCAAAAAAGAAGCATTGAAAAACATTCATTAAACTTCAAAAAATGGTACTTTAGCATTTCCTTAAAAAACAAAATGTTCAAAAAATACATAAACAAACTTGAAGATGCAATCGTTTGGTCGCAAAGCAAACTCACTAACAAACAGTTTATCTTCTTATCCAGTGTATTAGTTGGTATTTCAGCTGCATTTGCCGTGATTGTTTTAAAAACTTTTGCGCACTGGGTTTTCTTGTTTGCGACTTCCGTCAACGGGATTTTAAAGTTGAGTTTTATCAACAGTCTTTTGCCTATCATTGGAATTTTACTAACCGTTTTTGTGGTCAAAAGAGTTTTGGGTGGCACCATAGAAAAAGGAACTTCACAGATTTTATATGCTGTTGCCAAAAAAGCCAGCATTATCCCCAAAAAACAAATGTATGCCCAAATCGTAACGAGCTCACTCACTGTAGGTCTGGGCGGATCCGCAGGATTAGAGAGTCCTATCGTAATCACCGGAGCTGCCTTTGGTTCTAATTATGCCCAAAAATATCAATTACCCTACAAGGACCGAACGCTCCTGATAGGTTGTGGCGTGGCTGCCGGAATTGCGGCTGCATTTAATGCTCCCATCGCCGGCGTTTTGTTTGCCATTGAAGTATTGCTGGTAGACGTCAGTATTTCTGCCTTTACGCCGATTATGATTGCCGCGGCAACTGGAGCTTTGGTATCTAAGATTGCTTTGGACGAAACCATATTATTGTCCTTCAAACAACAACAGACCTTCGATTACCATAATATTGCCTACTATGTCGCACTTGGATTGTTCACCGGACTTATTTCGGTTTACTATTCCAGGAATTTTCAAAGGGTGGAACATCTTTTTGCCCGACTTAAATTCGCTCCCTACAAAAAAGCACTTTTTGGCGCTTCCATTTTGGCAATTATTATTTTTATTTTTCCAACGCTTTTTGGCGAAGGCTATGAAAGCATTAAAACTTTATCTGAAAATGATCCGGGACAATTACTCGAAAACACACTCTTTAGTGGTTTCAGAAACAATGGCTGGGTGCTTTTAATATTTATTGGATTAACGATGATGCTCAAAGTTTTCGCTACCGGAATCACTTTAGGAAGCGGTGGAAATGGAGGCAACTTTGCCCCTTCCCTATTTTTGGGTTCCTATGTTGGTTTTTTCTTTTCCAAATTTTTAAATTTAACCGGACTGACCCAATTGCCCATCAGTAATTTTACCATGGTGGGAATGGCCGGAATCCTAAGCGGATTGTTTCATGCGCCGTTGACTGCGATATTTCTAATTGCCGAAATAACGGGAGGTTATGACTTAATGATTCCGCTAATGATTGTCGCTTCGATCAGTTTTGCGATTTCAAAACGATTTGAGAAACACTCAATGGACGTGAAAAGTTTAGCCAAAAAAGGACACGCCTTCACAAGCAATAAAGACACCAATATCCTTTCTACATTAGACACTAGTTCCATCATTCAAACCGATTATTTGACTGTTTCACCCGATGAAAACTTGGAAAAATTAGTTGATTTGATTTCACACTCCAATCAAGTGATTTTTGCCGTGGTGGATCAAGAAAGCCATTTGCTTGGTGTGGTGCATTTCAACGATATCAGGGAAATCATTTTCAACCAATATCGGGTGAAATTCACTATTGTAAAAGAAATAATGACAGCACCCATCGACATTATTTACCCCGCTGACAGCATGGAAATCGTCATGGACAAATTCGAAAAATCAAAAGTCGCTTTTTTACCCGTTATCAAAAACGGAAAATATTTCGGTTTCATCTCCAAGTCAATCGCACTCGAGGCCTATCGTACCAAGCTCAAATCGATGACGATAGAATAAATTGCCTCAAGTACAAATTGTCGCAACATTAGAAACCCTGATTTATTACTAAAAATAAATAGAAAATCAGCTCCCGAATTCTTTTAAAAAGATTACAATCAAGCATTTAGTAGTTTTGCTGAGGTTTCATATAATACAAAACTACATTTCTTACAATTTTTTTTGAATAAAATGATATTTTGTTAAAAATTCCTTATTTTTACTACTGACTTTATTTGAAATTAGCACAAACGAAATCATTATCATTAGGTTTTACAGCGTATTTGCTAATGCTGATGCTATTCAAATGTGTGCATGTTATCATCCAAAAGTTCAATTTTCTGATCCAGTATTTGGAATAGTAACAGGGAATAAAGTTTGCAAAATGTGAAAAATGTTTCCTTGAAACACTAAAAGCATTTCGTTAATTATTGCATAGATTTGAGAGTTATAGAAGCGGCTTATAAAAACAATTGGATTAGAAAATCTACTGGAGCGGAATTAAAAAATTTTCATTTCATTATGAAAACAACCAAAATAATCAATCAAACGAAAGTGAATAACAAATCGGTTTCAAAAACAGCCAAGAACAAAACAACGGACAACACGGAAAACGAAGATTTTCCTATTGTTGGTATCGGTACCTCTGCTGGCGGATTGGAAACATTGGAACAATTTTTTTCTAAAATGCCAGAAAAAACAGGAATGGCATTTGTCATTGTGCAGCATCTTGACGCAAACCATGTAAGCATGATGCCAGAGCTGTTGCAAAGAATGACCACCATGAAGGTTTTTCAGATTACTGATCATCTAAAAGTGAAGCCAAATTGTGTATATGTAATTCCCCCTAACAAAACGATATCCTTGCTCAATGGATTCCTTCATCTGTTTGCCCCTATAGAAACACAGGGTTTACGGTTACCTATTGATATTTTCTTTCGTTCCTTGGCCGAAGACAAGAAGGAAAAAAGTATTGGAGTGATTCTTTCAGGAATGGGATCTGATGGCAGCCTCGGAATTAAAGCCATCAAGGAAAAAAATGGAATTGTACTTGTGCAAGATCCCGAAACGGCAAAATTTGATAGTATGCCACGAAGCGCAGTAAAGGGGGTTATGGCTGACATCGTCGCCCCCGTAGAGGAATTACCGGCTAAACTGATCCATTTCCTTCAGTTTATACCCTCAAAAAAAATGGATCTTGAAATAGACAGCGCCAATAAAAGCAACCTAGATAAAATTATAATTCTGCTCCGCGAACAAACGGGACATGATTTTTCCTCGTATAAAAAAAACACCTTGTTTCGCCGTGTCGAAAGGCGTAAAGGCATACACAACATCCATAAAATCGAAAACTATGTTCGTTTTATGCAGGAAAACCCAAAAGAAACCGAAATACTTTTTAAGGAATTGCTAATAGGCGTTACCTCCTTTTTCCGCGACACTGAAGTATGGGAAAAGTTAAAAGAAGTAGTCTTGCCCGAGATGCTCGAAAAACTGCCTGACGGTACTGTTTTAAGAGCTTGGGTCAGCGGATGCTCCACAGGAGAAGAAGCCTATTCATTGGCAATTATTTTCAAAGAGGTTCTGGAAAAATTACAAAAACAGCGAAATTTAAACTTGCAAATTTTTGCCACCGATCTTGATCTTGAAGCAATAGAAAAGGCTCGAAAAGGGGTTTTTCCCCCAAACATTACAGTTGATGTTTCACCGGAACGCCTCTCTCGTTTTTTCATTAATGAAAATAATGGCTTCCGTGTGAATCCCACTATTCGCGAAATGGTTGTCTTTGCGCCACATAATGTAATCAAAGATCCTCCATTTACCAAGTTGAACCTGCTTACTTGCCGCAACATGTTAATTTACATGGAGGCCGAATTGCAAAAAAAAATAATTAGACTTTTTAATTACAGTTTAAATCCCGGTGGAATTATGGTACTGGGTTCGGCTGAAACACTGGGTGCCGATACCGAAGGTTTTGATGTGATTGACGATAAATTAAAAATTTTCAAACGCTCCTTTTTAGCAAAAACCGCTGTGCTTCTGGATTTTCCCAGTTCTTTTTCAATAAACAATAAAATAAAACCTAAAATCTTGGCAACACCAATAAACGAAGAAAACATACAATCCCTTACAGATCAAATTTTACTAAATCATTTTGCTCCCGCTAGTGTATTGGTAGGCGAAAAAGGGGACATTATCCATATTACGGGGCGCACTGGGAAATATCTTGAACCAATAGCAGGAAAGGCAAACTGGAATCTTTTTGCCATGTTGCGGGGTGATTTGCGCCTTGAACTACCCATTGCTTTTCAAAAAGCTTTAAAAAATTACCAGCCCGTGCTATTGAGAAAAATTAAGATCGAAAACTATGGAAATGAACAATACGTGGATGTTACCATTCAACAAATAGAAAAACCGACCACTTTAAAAGGAAAGGTAATGATTGTCTTTAATGATTTACCTGAAATTACTATAACAAAAACCGTAAATAGCAAACAAAATAAACAAAGTTCAACTAACCGAGAAAAAGAATTAGAAATTGAACTCCACCAGTGTGTTGAAACCCTAAAGACCCTTCGGGAGGAAATGCAGTCCTCAGACGAAGAACTAAAAACGACTAACGAGGAATTGCAATCCACAAATGAAGAATTGCAATCTACTAACGAGGAACTCACCACCTCTAAAGAAGAAATGCAGAGTTTAAACGAAGAACTGCATACCGTAAACATTGAACTGCAAAATAAGGTGACCGATTATGTACAGGCAAACAACGATATGAAAAACCTGCTCAACAGCACCGAAATTGCCACACTTTTTCTGGACAAGGATTTGAATATTCGTCGATTTACCGACCCGATTACCAATATATATAAGGTGCGCAATACCGACATTGGCAGACCCATCACGGACTTGGTGACCGATCTTCAATATCCAGAAATAATAATTCATTCTAAACAGGTTATTAAAACCCTCAACTTTATAGAGAAATCAATTTCAACCAAGGACGGAAGGTGGTTTGATGTGAAAATAATGCCTTATCGCACCCTGGATGACCACATCGAAGGACTGGTTCTCACTTTTAATGATGTAACCAAATTCAAACAAGTGGAATTAGAACTTAAAGAAGCCAACGATAAACTCCAGAAAAGCGATGAAACCCGTTATCGACAGCTTTTTAAAATAGCAAAAGAAGGAATATTGGTAATTGATGCCGCTACTGGAAAAGTGACCGATGTGAATCCTTACTTAGTGGAACTTTTAGGGCAATCCAAAAAACAATTTATTGAAAAAGAAATATGGAGTATTGGCGTATTTAAAAAACTGATTCCTTCTATCGATGCCTTTAAAAAAATGGTTCAGGAAGAATTCATTCATTATGACGACTTGGAAATTATCACAGCCGATAAGAAAAAGATAGTTCTAGAGCTCATCGGAGACACCTACATTGCAGACGACAAAAAAACAATCCAATTTCTATTTCGCCACAGTAAAAATAAAGACTAAAAAATCAAAGAATTGCAATAAAATGAATAAAGCAACAATACATACAGTTAATGCTATTACATCATGAAAAACGGCAAAACCAAATTAGAAAAGGAATTACTTCTTCGTAAAAAAGCCGAAGAATTAATCCTCAAGAAGAAGAATGTAACACCAGACACCAAATTGTCTTACATAGAAACCCTGGAACTCATCCATGAACTTGATGTACACCAGATTGAGCTTGAAATGCAGAATGAGGAACTCCTTTTGGCAAAAAAACAAGCTGAAATTGAAGCAAATAAATTTGCAGAATTATACGACTTCGCTCCTTCCGGTTATTTGACATTATCCAAAGAAGGCGAGATTATGGAGCTAAATTTCATGGCGGCACAAATTCTTGGTCAAGAACGGTCCTTTTTAATAAACAAACGGCTGGCTCTTTTCCTTGCAGGCGATTGCCGAGAAATCTTTAGTTCCTTCCTTGATAAAGTACTAAGAGGCCAGGAAAAAGAAATGTGTGAGATAGTAATAAAAGGCAACTATCAGGACTATGTTGTCTGCCTTAGCGGAGTTTCAGGGGGAAATGGAGAACAATCTTTCATCACCTTGTTTGACATCACCGAAAGCAAAAAGGCAGAAGAGGCATTGCGGCTTAGTGAAGAAAAATACCGAACTCTTTTTGAAAGCAACCGAGACAGCATAACAATTGAAAAAATTGAAGAGGGTAACAAAACATCTAATTTCATTGAGGCAAATCATGCAGCAACCTCTATTTTAGGGTATACTAAAGAGGAACTTATCGCCTTAAATAGTAAAGACATTGATACAGCTTCCGAAAAAGTTAGAAGCAATAGAATCGAAGCGCTTAAAGCAACCGGAAAATTTGATTTTGAAACTATCATTAAAACCAAAAATAAAAAAAACAGAAATGTTGAGGTTGAATCCGTAAAAATAGACTACCTGGGACAGCCTGCCGTCATGAAAATTATGCGGGACATTACAGAGCGCAAACAGCTCGAAGAAAGCACCAGGAAGATCTATGAAAACATGACGTCTATCATTGATGCCATTCCCGATTCACTCTTTGAAGCCGATTTAGAAGGTCATATTTATTATTACCACTCCCATCGTAAAAACTTGATTAATGGCTCCCAGGATATTTTTACGGGAAAACTGTTTCAGGAAGTACTGCCTGCGGATGCCGTTGATACTATTTTGCTAGCATTAAACGAAGCAAATGAAAAAGGATGGTCATCGGGGCGCCAATACGATTTAGAATTGCCTAAAGGCAAAAGAAGTTTTGAACTTTCTGTATCACCAATAGCTGACAGCGGTAAAAAAAACAACCATTTTATTATAATCACCCGAGATATTACCGAGCAAAAACAGGTTGAAAAAATCAAACAAGAATCCCTAGCTCTAATTCAAAAAATCACCAGTCGAGTTCCGGGAATGGTATATCAATATAAACTACGCCCTGACGGAAGTTCCTGCTTTCCTTATTCTAGCGAAGGAATTAAAGACATTTACGGTGTAAGTCCTGAGGAGGTACGAGAAGATGCCACTAAAATCATCGAAATGATTCACCCAGATGATCATAGTGATGTAATGACCTCCATTAACGAATCGGCACAAAATTTGTCACAATGGACAAAAGAATTTCGTATTAAATACAGTGAAGCATCCTATCGCCACATTCTAGGTATCGCAATACCAGAACTTGACCATGATGGTTCCGTACTTTGGCATGGCTATATGTATGACATCACACAGCAAAAAGAAACATCCGATGAACTGAAAAAACTCAATCGTGTTCTTTTACTCAACAGCCATATCAATAATTTGATTATACGCACTCCTAACCAAGAAAAACTTTTTGAAGAAATTTGTCGCATTGCGGTAACTTATGGCGGATATCTTATGAGCTGGGTAGGCCTTGTAGACTATACCGATAAAACCATTTATTCCGCAGCTCGAAATGGATTTGAAGATGGCTATTTGACCAATATTAAAAAAATATCCGTCTTGGATATTCCTGAAGGAAAAGGTCCATCGGGAACCGCAATCAGAGAAGGGAAAACCGTTATTTGTAACGATATTGCAAATGATGCCAATATGCTACTCTGGCGTAAAGAAGCAATGCAGAGAAAGTATCATTCTGCAATTTCCATTCCAATCAATGTACAAAGCAAAACCATCGGTGCCTTTACCTTATATTCAGATAAAATCAACACTTTTTCGAATCTTGAAGAGGTCGCTTTACTTGAAAACATAACTCGAAATGTATCATTCTGCCTTGAATCTATTTTGATTGAAGGGGAACGTAAAAAGCATCTCGAAAAAATTCAGCAACTTTCAAAAGCCGTGGAGCAAAGTCCCGTTTCTGTCGTGATTATAGATAATAGGGGACAAATTGAATATGCAAATCAGAAATTTCTGGAAACAACCGGATATAACATGGAGGAGGTCGTTGGAAAAAACCAAAGAATATTATTTTCCGAGCATACTTCGCCCGAAGAATATGAAGAGTTGTGGAAGACTATTTTAGACGGAAAAGATTGGCGGGGTGAGTTTCAAAACAAGAAAAAGGATGGAAGTTTGTTCTGGGAATCTGTGGCGATTTCACCAATTCTTAATGAAAAAAGTGAAATAACCCATTTTATTACCATTAAGGAAGACATCACGGAAAGCAAACGCTTGCAAAAAGAATCACTCAAAGCCAAAGAAAAAGCGGAGGAAAGTGATCGTTTGAAGTCTGCTTTTCTCGCGAATATGAGCCACGAAATTCGCACTCCTATGAACGGTATTCTGGGATTCACAGAACTTTTAAAAGAACCTAAATTATCTGGGGAAGTACAACAAGAATACATTGATATCATCGAAAAAAGTGGCGCTCGTATGCTCAATATCATAAACGACATTATTAGCATCTCAAAAGTAGAAGCGGGGGAAGTAGAAATTTCATTATCGGAAACTAACGTAAACGAACAAATTGAATATTTACACACCTTCTTCTCCCCTGAAGTAAAACAAAAAGGCATACAAATACGCTTCAATAACGCATTAAACTCAAAAGAGGCCTCCATAAAAACGGATTGCGAGAAAATGTATGCCATTCTGACCAACTTGGTGAAAAACGCCATAAAATTTACTGATGAAGGGTCAGTGGAATTTGGTTACATCAAAAAAGGAAACTTCTTAGAGTTTTATGTAAAAGATTCCGGTATGGGCATTTCAAAATACGAGCAAAAATTCATATTTGAAAGGTTCAGACAAGCCAATGAGTCCCTGAGTCGAAATAAGGCTGGTTCAGGATTGGGATTAGCCATTTCTAAAGCCTATATTGAAATGTTAGGAGGTGAAATTTGGGTTGAAAGCGAATTGGGAAAAGGAAGCACCTTCTATTTTACTATTCCCTACATAAAAGAACAGGATGTCCAAAAAACAATCAAAGTTGACATCCCAATCAATAAGATACATACTCCAATCAAAAAATTGAAAATATTAATTGTCGAAGATGATGAAATTTCAAAATTATTGATGACCATTGCCGTAAAAAAATTCGCAAAAGAAATCTTAAAAGTAAGCACGGGATTTGATGCAATCGAAACGTGCCGAAATAATCCGGATATCGATTTAGTAATGATGGACATTAATATGCCTGAGATGGATGGTTATGAGGCCACAGGAAAAATTCGCAAGTTCAACAAAGATCTAATCGTTATCGCACAAACCGCAAATGGGCTATCCACAGACCGAGACAATGCTATAAATGCTGGTTGCACCGATTATATTTCTAAACCTGTAAATATTATGGCATTGACCGAGTTGATAGAAAATTATTTTTAGAAAAAGGGGAGAAACAATTCCTTTTTGATGAATTATGCTTTTAAAAAAGAGTGGAAAGAATTAGTATCGAAAAATATAACCGTTAAAATTCCGATTCATCATGGCAAATATCCTGAAAACACCGACATCTTTTCCTAACAAAAAATATTCTTCATTAGACATTCTTTTATACGTTCTCCTAGTTTCTGTTTTGCTTTACCTTGGTAAAACCCTTTTTATTCCATTAAGTTTTGCTGTGCTTATTAGCTTTTTGCTATATCCAATATGCAAATGGATGGAGCATAAAGGAATGAACAAGTCGGTTGCCATCTCCATCGCTATTTTTAGTGTTACCGTTTTTTTTGGATTACTGCTTTATCTTCTTATCAATCAAGTGATGGAGTTTTCCAATGAATGGCAAACCCTGAAGATAAAACTATTGGAAACAGCAAACCAGTTAAGTGGTTTTCTTACCGAGCGATTTAACATCAGTACGGAAAAACAAATGGCGTTCCTTAAAAATTTAATCAGCAATTCAGGAACACAGGCTTTTTCATTGCTCAAAATCACCTTATATTCCCTTTCAGAGTCTATTTTCTATCTTTTAATAATCCCTGTTTATTCGGTGCTCATACTCTACCACCGAGGGGCATTGGTTCATGTACTCTATGCTATTTTTTCCTCCCATAAAAAAGAAACCATCCACGAAATCCTTGTCGAAACCATTCATGCCTATTATAATTTCATCAAGGGAATGTTATTAGTGTATTTGATTGTTGGGATTTTAAACAGCATTGGACTCACCATCATCGGTATTCCACACCCCTTTCTCTTCGGCTTTATTGCCTCCATTCTCACATTTATTCCCTACGTAGGAATCATTATCTCCTCACTTTTGCCAATCACCGTATCGTGGATTACCTTCAATTCCATCTGGTATCCACTGGGTGTGATTTTAGTTTTTAGCATTGTCCAAATTATGGAGGCCTACATCATATTCCCTTTTGCCGTGGGGGGGCGTTTGAAAATAAATACACTTGTTATCATTGTCATGATAATTGCCGGCGGCATAATATGGGGAGCCGCGGGAATGATAGTATTCATTCCGTTTATTAGCATTGTCAAACTAGTTGCCGATAGAACTGAGGGTTTAAAAACATTATCAATGCTACTAAGTAATGGCAACTCAAAGAATAAAAACTAATTCCAATTTTTCGGGTCAAAATTAAAATCCCAATCCGCATCCTTTTTATACCACAATTGTCCTTGCGAAACCTGCAGCGGACAATCAAAATTATTAGTATACAAAGCTCCGGTTCCTAATCCTTGAGGCATCAAATTATGTTGCAAAAAAGTCCATTGCGCGATGGCATTTAACCCAATATTTGACTCCAAAGCCGAGGTAATCCACCACCGAATTTGGTGTTTTTCAGCCAGCGAAATCCACTCCTTTGTACCTCGAAAACCACCAATAAAACTCGGCTTTAAAATGAGGTATTGCGGCTTAATTTTTTGCAATAAAGTTTCTTTTTCCTGTAATGAAAACACTCCTATTAACTCTTCGTCCAAAGCAATGGGAATCGGAGTGGTTTTACACAAATCTGCCATACTGTCAGTATTGTTTTTTTGAATAGGTTGCTCTATACTATGTATTTCAAATTCAGATAATTGTGTAATTTTATTTAAAGCTAAATGCGAATCAAATGCGCCGTTAGCATCCACCCGAATCTCGACTTGCTCCGGAGTGAAATGTTGCCGAATAAAACGCAATAATTCCAATTCAGCATCAAAATCAATAGCGCCGATTTTGAGTTTGACGCATCGAAATCCATCGGCTAATTTTTCCTCTATTTGCTGCTTCATAAACGAGTCCTCACCCATCCAAACTAGTCCGTTTATTGGAATGCTTTTTCTGCCATCCGTAAAGTCAGATGGAAACAATAAAAAAGGACTTTCGCTTACCAAAGATCGGAACGCCATTTCGACCCCAAATTGTATCGAAGGAAACTCGATTAAAGCTTCCCAAAGTTGGTTTTCGCCCAGATGAATATTAGCACAAGTCCATCGCAATTTTGCTTCGTAATCGGGTCTGTCATCAATACTCAAACCTCTCAAGATGCCGCACTCGCCTATTCCTTTTTTACCCTCCTTTTCGAGAACAATAAACCAAGTTTCTTTCTCGGTCATCACGCCACGAGAAGTTCCGGAAGGTCGCTTGAATTGTAAAATGTATTTGTGATAAGTTGCTTTCAAAATGAGTATTTAGGTTTTAGTTTTAGATGCTAGATAACTTTTTAATCTTCAAACAATCTCAAAACCCTTTCGAAATCAGCATATGGCAATCCTGCTTTTTCGAAGGTTTCGAAGTCTAGCTTCACTTTTTGAGTCCAACCCAAACCGTCGGTCACATTCTGCGATTGGTATTTTTTATAAATGGATTTGGCGGATTTGAAGTCTTTATTCAACAAATACGCGTGCGCTAAATTCAATTGTAACAACAATTCCGAATTATCGAGCATCTCGCCTTGTTTAAGGAATTTAATCGCTTTTCCGTACTGTTTTGTTATAATATAAGCATATCCTAGCGCATTGTAATCTAAAACAGTGGCCTTTCCATCAACTATAATGCTTTGCAGTTTTGAAATAGCGTCGCCGTATTTCCCCTGTTTAGCCAAATCCGATGCTTGGTTGCGTAAATCCAAATAAATCACATTAGAAGCTCCCGTTTCGTTAAAACAAGCCTTTCCAAAATCCTTGAATACTTTTGATTTTTCGATGGAAAGTAGTTTTTGGAATTCCTGAAACTTGTACTCCTTTTGCACCTTGTCAAGCACACAGACACAAAACTCATCCGAATTAGGGATTTTTTTGGCTAAATCATCCGCTTTACATAGATTGATAATCAATTTTCGATTTTCCAAAGTCCATCCTCTACTCAATCTGTTATTGACCCAAGGAACCACTTCCAGAATGATTTTTTGGTTCATTATCCAATTCTTGCTTTCAAAACCGAACCACATAGCGCTCGAATTAGCGTACAAACAATTCGATTTATCTAGCGAAAGCCTTTTAGCATCTTTACTGATTGCTTCTTGCTGGACAAAACAAGCTTTCTTTGTATCCCCACTTTCTTTGTATTTGGCGGCTACGATTTCATTTGAAAAAATGGCGTATTTACATTTGTCATCCCCTGAAATTTTCGAAAAGAGGAAAACCGCCCCAGCCGAACCTTGACTGATTCCTGTTGGGTCAGGAATGGATTTTAATACCGAAACTAAACTGTTTGCCAACTGTTGGTTTTCGTTCAGAATTGTTATCCTATAAACAACCTCGGTGGTTCCCACAGGAAAATCTTCGGTTTTAACAACGATTCTACCCCTTGCCGAAACAACGATTTCTTTTGTGGTTGCTCTTTCCTTGTCCCAATAACCGTCTTGTTGCGCAAAAATAAATTCGAACGAAAGACTGATTAACAGCAAAAGAAATATTTTTTTTCTATTCATTTTGTTGGCTAATAATTTAAAGATTCAAATTAATAATTATTGACAAGCAAATCCGAAATGAAAAAAATCATGCACAACGCCAATAGTATTGAAAGCGCAAAAGTACTTAACGCTAATTTTTTTAATTCGGCATCTAAAGCCCTTGGCTCTTGGTTTTTATAAACGGTAATTAAATGTTTGGTTAAAGGAATATAGGCCAATAAAAACAGGTATTGATCAAAGTGAAATTCATCTATAATCGCAAAAATTAGTACCAATGCCATGGCCGAAACAACTAGAAAGTAATGGTATTTTTTGGCTTTAGCACCTCCCATTTTCACCACCATTGTATTTTTTTTTGACTTCCTGTCCGACTCCTCATCTCTCATATTGTTGAGGTTCAAAACTCCGACACTTAATAATCCAATAGCTGTGGCAGGCAAAAACAAGTCGAAACTTAATTGTTTTGAATATAAAAAATTCACGCCCAATGTGCTCACTAGTCCAAAAAACACAAACACGAATAAGTCGCCGTAACCTCGATACCCGTAGGCTGTATTTCCAACAGTATATCGAATTGCCGAAGCAATGGCTAAAACTCCCAACACCAAGTAAAACAAGGAATATCCTATATTGGTATCCCTAAAAGCATAATAAATCAATAACATGGCTGAAATTAATGTCAAAGAAGCTGTCAAAAAAATAGCGCGTTTCATGGCTTCGGGAGAAATCGCACCACTTTGAATGGCGCGTTTAGGCCCCACTCTATCCTCATTGTCAGTTCCTTTGATTCCGTCACCGTAATCGTTGGCAAAATTAGACAGTATTTGCAACCCAAGAGTCGTTACCAATGCCAATCCAAATATTCTCCAATTGAAAACTTCTGTTGGCGTAAGGATTTTATTTGTTGGATGAGCCAACGCATACATACTTCCCACTATTATTCCCGAAACCGATAAGGGCAAGGTTCTTAATCGAGCGGCTTGAATCCAGTGCTTCATTTTTTTTGTTTAAAGTTTAAGGTTTAAAAAATGTTTAACGTTTATGCTCAATAACTTTAAACATTAAACTTTAAAACATTTTTTATGGCAACCATTTTTTATCGAAATTTGGTTTTCGTTTTTCAAGGAATGCATTTCTACCTTCTTTTGCTTCTTCGGTCATGTAAGCCAATCGGGTGGCTTCACCGGCAAAAACCTGCTGCCCCACCATTCCGTCGTCAGTAAGATTCATGGCGAATTTCAGCATTTTGATGGATGTTGGCGATTTTTGTAAAATTTCCTGCGCCCATTCATAAGCGGTATCTTCTAACTCGGCATGCGGAATAACGGCGTTAACCATCCCCATATCCATGGCATCTTGCGCGGAATAATTTCGACCCAAGAAGAAAATCTCACGCGCTTTTTTCTGCCCCACCATTTTAGCTAAATAAGCCGAGCCATAACCACCGTCAAAACTAGTTACATCGGCATCAGTTTGTTTAAAAATAGCATGTTCTTTGCTTGCCAAAGTCAAATCGCAAACTACATGTAGACTATGTCCACCACCAACAGCCCATCCTGGGACTACGGCGATGACCACTTTTGGCATGAATCGAATTAAACGTTGCACCTCAAGAATATTCAATCGATGCTGCCCGTCTTCCCCCACATAACCTTGGTGTCCCCGGGCGTTTTGATCGCCTCCAGAACAGAAGGAATAAATCCCGTCTTTGCTCGAAGGCCCTTCTGCCGAAAGTAAAACTACTCCTATAGAGGTGTCTTCTTGGGCGTCATAAAAAGCTTGGTATAATTCGGATGTAGTTTTAGGGCGAAAAGCATTGCGAACTTCCGGTCTGTTGAATGCTATTCTGGCCACGCCATTGCATTTTTTATAGGTTATATCATCGTATTCCTTGACGGTTATCCAATCCATGGTATGCTGTTTAAAATTATTTTAGTGTAAAAATAAACCATTTTTTACATTTTTCGGAAGAAGCCAAAACTATTATTTTTTATTATCCAACTTCAATAAAAAAAGAGGAAAGTTTTTCGCTCTCCTCTTTTATATACTTATCAAACAAACTGAAATTATTCTTTAACCAAATAAATCCCGTCTTCTTTTATTTCGATTAATTTTTCTTTATATAGAGCTCCGATGGCTTTCTTAAATGTTTTCTTACTCATTTTCAAAACCGTTTTGATGTCTTCAGGATGTGAATTATCCGTTAATCGCAAGAAACCTCGGCTTGCCCTAAGTTCATCAAGGATTTTATCCGCATTAGGCTCAATACTTTGATAACCTTGAATTTGTAAAGAAACATCAATTTTATTATCGGGACGTATCGTTTTGATATAACCCCGCATTCTATCCCCCGTTCGAATCGCATCATCATAAACCTCATCTTTATACAACAACCCCTTGTGTTGCTCGTTGATGATGACATTGATACCAATTTCGGTGATGTGCGAAACGATCAAATCTACTTCTTCCCCTTTTTCAACCGTTAAATTGTCATTTTTCAAAAACTGGTTGGTTTTACTCGATGCCACCAAACGTTTTGTTTTTTCATCCATATAAAGATACACCAAGTAGCGTTTGCCTTTTTCCATAGGTCTCGCTTGTTCCTTGAACGGAACTAGAATGTCTTTCTCCATTCCCCAGTCCATAAAAGCTCCTATCTGATTGATATAATTCACCCTCAAAAGCGCAAATTCATTTAATAAAACATAAGGTTCCAAAGTTGTGGCAACTGGTCGTTCTTCATGATCCAAATAAACAAAAACAATAACCTCCTCGCCAATTTCAAATTCGTTTGGAACATATTTATTGGGCAAAAGAATATCGTGAATTCCCTCTGGATCCTCTGTTGGATTCCCCAGAAACAAACCCACCTTGGTGTCGCGTAAAATGGTAAGCGTATTGTATTTTCCTATTTTAATCATTTTATTGAAGTCTACTATTTTAAGGGGCAAAGATACAAATATGAAAAGTGAATTGTAAAATTTTATGAAAAACTCTTTGGAATATAACTTTTTTTATATATTTGATTTTTTTAACAGCTTATTTTTAAATTATTATGGAAACATTGTTTGATTATTTTTCCGTTATTTTTATTTTTTTGCTCATTATCACATTATTAGTATTACTGTTATTCTTAGTCTCCAATACGATTAAAATAATCTCCAAATCCAATAGAAAGAGATTAAGGAGAAAAGTAAGACAGCATAGGAACGAAGCTATAAAAAGAACTTTAAATTCCTAGTTTTTATTCTAGTATGATTACGTTTTTACCGAACTAACTCCTGAAAATACTGCAACAAAATTTTTTCATTTTGTCTTGTTGGAGTAAAAACT
Source organism: Flavobacterium psychrophilum (assembly GCA_945872245.1). GTDB lineage: Bacteria > Bacteroidota > Bacteroidia > Flavobacteriales > Flavobacteriaceae > Flavobacterium > Flavobacterium psychrophilum_T. The sequence continues at coordinate 20,375 of CAMBZB010000010.1, read as the reverse complement.
TCTAAAATACTGGGCTTATCATTTTGTGCATACAAGGTATTTAAACCTTTTGAAAGACTGGTTTCGTCACTGGCTATACTGTACTCAAATCCATACATTTTTGACAATTGTTTTGCTGTGAAGCAATGGGAAGTTTCGAAAAATTTGTTGAAAACTGGCGTTTCTTCATGTCCAGGCAAAATCCGAAAAATCCCCCCTCCTCCGTTATTAATTAAAATAATCTTGAAGTTTTTCGGAATATACTCGTTCCATAAGGCATTGCTGTCGTAAAAAAAACCAATATCTCCGGCAATCAAAATGGCGGGTTTTACATTGGCCACAGCCGCACCAATTGCTGTTGAAGTACTGCCGTCAATGCCACTTGTCCCTCTATTGCAAAAAACAGTAATCGAAGAATTAATGTCAAACAATTGTGCATATCGAATAGCAGAACTGTTGCTTAAATGCAGCATGCAACCTTGCTGCAAGGAAGGAATTATTTTTTCAAAAGCCTTGAAATCCGAAAAAGGAATAGATTTTAAATACTCCTGATGCTTTCTTTTTCGCAAAACGGCCACTTCTTCGTAGGTGGAGCGGTAATCACTTTGAATGGGAACAGCGTGAGGCAAAAACAGGTTAAAAAATTGATTTGGATTGACCTTGAAATGTTGGGTCAAACAACCATAAGTATCATAGGCTCTTAATGTATCAATGTGCCAATGATGCGTTGGTTGGTACTTTCGCAAGAATGCTTTTATCCTTTTGGAAACTACCATTCCGCCGAAAGTAATTAAGATGTCGGGCTGAAAATCCTTAAATTCTTCATTAGAAAAAGGCGTAATTATGGTGTCGATATTATTCAGAAATGAAGGATGATGCAGATTTGAGGTGGTTTCGGTCATCACGACAACCGAATCATCTTTGGCTAAGGATTCAATAATTTCAGCATCCATCTTATTCGGTTTATTTTCTCCAACTAGAATCAATTTCTTTTTTGAAGCGTTCCAAATAGCAGCATATTCTATAATAACATCCATTGATAATTTCTTCTGTCTTTTGGCGAAAGCCGAAATCGTCACATCAACTTCCAGTTTGGAAACCGTTTGATACAAAGGTTCCTCAAAGGGTGCGTTGATGTGAACTGGACCTTTTTTGGTAAAAGCAATGTTTATCGCCTTGTTGATTTTTAAATCATTTTCGACCGAGGCTGTTTCAGTTAAATTAGCATTATACAGCGAATGATTTTTAAACACATTTTCCTGTCGGATGGTCTGCCCATCTCCAATATCAATTTTACTTTGTGGCCTATCGGCAGAGAGAACAATCAATGGGATTTGGCTGTAAAATGCTTCGGCAAAGGCAGGATAGTAATTTAGCAATGCCGAACCCGAAGTACAAACAACAACAGTTGGTTTCTGGGTTTGCTGTGCGATTCCTAGTGCGAAAAAAGCAGCACATCGCTCATCGGCAATACTGTAACAATTGAATTCAGGATTATTCACAAAACCTATTGTTAACGGCGCGTTTCGTGAACCTGGGGAAATCACTATGTTTTTTATTCCTTTAGCAAGACAAATCTCGATGATGCTTTGCGCTAATGGTATTTTTGGGTAAACCATTTTTAAAGTTGGAAGTTATAAGTTAGAGGTTTTAACCTAAAAGGCAAAGTTACAAACTTGGCGACCGAATTCATTCTTTTCGAACAAGTTTTTCATACTTTTGAAGAGAAATATTTAACAAAATGGCAATCAACATTAGACCCTACAAAACCGATGATACCCAAGCAATTTTAGATATTGTAAACCACAATATTTTACATTCAACTTCCTTATACGATTACAACATCAGAAGTTATGAGCAACAAAAAACTATTTTGGAAGAGAAAATAAACAAAAATTTTCCCGTGATTGTGGCCGAACTTGATGGAATAGTTGTTGGTTTCGGAATGTATAGCGAATTTCGGTTTAGGGAAGCGTATCAATTTACGGTGGAACATTCTGTTTATGTTAGTGAAGATTTTCATGGCAATGGCGTTGGCAAACAACTACTTCAAGAATTGATTAATTTAGCCCGAAAACAAAAAATCCATACTATAATTGGCGTTATCGATTCTGAAAATCAAGGCAGTGTGGTATTTCACGAGAAATTTGGTTTTAAAACCGTGGGTATCATTAAGGAATCGGGTTATAAATTCGATCGCTGGCTGGATTCCGTTTTGATGCAACTCCTATTCTAAACACTTTACCCTAACTTGTTCCTAATTTATGGCACAACTCTTCTCAATTTTAATATATTTGTCATCAAATTTTATAAAGGAAACATTCGTCAGCTTCCATGAATAAAATCAAATAAAAAAAGGACTTACTCTAAAAGATGGCAACCAAGCAAACACTTTTATACAAAGGAATCAAATACATGGCCTGGGCTTTACCATTACTATTTATAGGCCCAACGGTGATTTACAACGCTTTTATCAACAAGCAAAACGGCTGGCATTATTTGGTTTTAGCGGTAGGGATTATCATTTGTCTCACGGCAATGTTTTTGATGTTTTGGGGTTTGAAAACCATTATGAAAAGTTTATTTAACGATTAATGGAAAATCTGCTTTATACCAATAAAACATTCGAAAAAGATCTCTTTATCAATACCAAAATCAACAACCGGGAATTTGAAGATTGTATTTTCAAGAACTGTGATTTCTCGAATAGTGATTTCTCGAACAACAGTTTTATGGATTGCGAGTTCATTGATTGTAATCTTTCGATGACACAATTGGCTGGAACAAGTTTGAAATCGGTGCATTTCATAAATTGTAAATTGCTGGGAATCCAATTCCAAACTTGTAATGATTTCTTATTTAGTGTAAGCTTCCAAGATTGCGTTTTGGATTATTCCTCTTTTGCCAACAAGAAAATGCCGAAATCGAAGTTCAATTCTTGTTCGATGAAAGAAGTTTCTTTTATTGGAACTCACCTTACTAATTCGGTTTTTGAAAACTGTAATTTGGACAATGCCAGCTTTAATGATACTCAATTAGCAGGAGTTGATTTCAGGACTGCGCACAATTACAAAATTGACCCTGAATTCAATCCAATGAAAAAAGCCAAATTTTCGACCCAAGGAATTGTGGGACTTTTAGACAAATATGACATCAAAATTGAGTAAATCTCTTCCTTTAACATAAAAAAAATGATTGCGTCATATTTCGCAAAGACAAATAAAAATGAAAAAAATAATTATTCTCCTCCTGCTTCTACCACTATTGTCCTGTTATAATACAGAACACAATTGCAAGGATTTTAAAACTGGGAAATTCAAATTTGAATACAAAGTGGAAGGCGTAAAAAAAACAACTGTTTTTGAACGCAATGATAGCATTGAAATTGAGACTTTTGAAGGCAAAACAGATACGTCAAGGATTCGATGGGTTAATGATTGTGAATACGTTTTACAGAAAATTCACCCAAAGAATATGGTGGAAAAAAAAGCAATTATGATGAAAATTTTGACAACCACAAAGAATTCATATATCTTTGAATTCGGAATAGTAGGCAGTGATGCCAAACAACGCGGAACGGTAGAAAAGGTTTCAGAATAATTAAAAAATTATTATAATTAACAACAAAAAAATGGAAGTATTTTTAAACCCAGATGCCTGGATTGCCTTATTAACATTAACCTTTCTAGAAATTGTATTGGGAATCGACAATATCATTTTCATATCGATTGTTACGGGGAAATTACCCGAAGAACATAGAAAAAAAGCCACAAAAATCGGAATGTTTTTAGCTATGTTTATGCGAATTGTATTGCTTTTTGGAATTACCATCTTGATAGCCATGAAAGAACCCTGGTTTACAATTGATTTCAGCTGGCTGAATGCTAAAATTTCAGGTCAAAGTGTAATTCTGTTTTTGGGCGGATTGTTCTTGATTTATAAAAGTACCAAAGAGATACATGAAAAAGTAGACCTAAAAGGAGAAGAAGAAAAAGAATTAAAACAATCCGCCACTAAATCATTTGGAAGTGTAATTCTTCAAATAATATTAATTGACTTGGTTTTTTCTTTTGACAGTATTCTAACTGCTGTGGGAATGACAAATGGGGTTCCTGGAGCCTTATACATTATGATTACAGCGGTAATTATCTCAGTAATTATAATGATGCAATTCGCCGTTCCTGTGGGGTCTTTTGTAAACAAACACCCTTCAATCCAAATTTTAGGATTGTCCTTTTTAATCTTGATTGGGTTTATGCTGGTCACCGAAAGCGCCCATTTATCGAATGCTTTAGTGTTTGGAAACCACGTTACGCCAGTGCCAAAAGGCTATTTGTATTTTGCGATTTCTTTTTCTCTTTTGGTGGAAATTTTGAATATGAAAGTCGATAAGAAAATGAAATAAATTAATCAAAAATGGAAATAGATTCCACAAATTCACACTAGCTAATCGGAGAGAATTTATGGAATTTACCTCTAAATTTGAACTAAACTACCCTGTAATTTTTAAAACAAAGTAATTTGTCCGTCCTCATCAGATTGAATGTCCTCCTCGGCAATTTCATTGTCAATTTCGACTTCTGATTCTTCGGGAATAACTTCTTCCGGTTCTTCGTAAGGCAATGCCTCGAGTAAATTAACCTGTTTCAACTTATCCGTGGTCAATTGATTTCCGAGTGCTTTCAATCCTTTAACGGCGATAAAATTTTCAATATCTACAGTTTGATTTTCTTTTTGTGTCCCTTTGACTTTCGTGAAAACCAATTCGGCCATTGGGCGATAATCGGTCGAGACGATTTCCAATTGTGATTTGGGATGTTCCGTGATAAAGGTTTCTTCTTTTCCTTCGGTCTCCACCAAGAAGCGTTTTACGTAATAGCGCTCTTTTTCGCCATCATAATAAATAGCTGAAATTGGTTTCTTAGAATGCCATTTCTCCAAAACCACCATGTCTTCATCAAAATGCGTAGATAATTCCGGAGTGATGACTTTCAATTTCCCGGTTTGTGAAATTACCAATATCTTGTCATTTGGACGAAATTCGCCCAACAATTCTCCTCTGGCATCTACATTCAATTTTTGGACCGTATCATCAAACCAAATTTTTCTCGGTTTCAAAGTAGAAATTCCTTTTTCCTTGATTTCGATTTTTTTGATTGGATACTTTGTAACCAAATTCCCTTTGGAAGCGCGACCTTTTATGGCCATTTCAGCAAAATCCAAATCCCATTTCAGTTTTTTAATACTTCCAATCTGCCGCAATATAATCGTGATCACTTCGGCTTCGCCATTTGGATTACACGTAAAATAGAGAATCTGGGACCCTTTGGTTCCATTAGTCAAATCGTATAATTTATCGCGTGTAACTCCAGAAACATTAAAGCGTTTGATATAAGACGGACCCGATTTTCCATCACGGTAAATCACATTGTAAATGGTTCGCTTGTCGCTTTTGTCAAAAATGGCAACGTGAATGATGTCTTTTCCAACGAATTTCTTTTCATCTACCTTGCAAATCATCATATTTCCATCGCGGAGAAAAACAATCACATCATCAATGTCGGAACAATCCGTAACATATTCGTCTTTCTTTAATCCGGTTCCAATGAAACCCTCTTCCCTATTGACGTAGAGTTTCGTGTTTCGTAAAGCCACTTTTGTGGCTTCGATATTATCAAAACTGCGCAGTTCGGTTTGACGTTCGCGACCTTTTCCGTATTTCTCTTTTAACTTGGTAAAAAAGGCAATGGCAAAATCGATTAGGTTTTCCAAATCGTATTTCACTTGTTCGATATCACCTTCAAGGGCTTCGATTTTATCTTGTGCCTTATTGCTGTCGAATTTCGAAATACGCATAATTCGAATGTCGAGCAAACGAAGAATATCTTCTTCGGTAACGGCTCGTTTCAACTTCTTGGTAAACGGTTTTAATCCGTCATCAACCGCTTTTATCACATCTTCACGGGTCGTTTTATCTTCAATGTCGCGGTAGATTTTGTTTTCGATAAAAATGCGTTCCAAGGATAGAAAATGCCATTGTTCTTCCAGTTCAGACAATTGAATTTCAAGTTCACTCTTCAGTAATTGCACCGTTCTGGCTGTCGAAATTTTCAACATTTCAGAAACACCCACAAATAGAGGTTTATTGTCTTCAATCACGCAACCCAATGGGGCTACCGAAGTTTCGCAAGCCGTAAAAGCAAACAAGGCATCAATGGTTTTATCCGGAGAAACGCCCGGAAAAAGATGGATTAGTATCTCAACCTCAGCAGCGGTATTGTCCTCAATTTTCTTGATTTTGATTTTGCCTTTTTCATTGGCTTTCAAAATACTGTCAATCAAAGTGGTCGTATTGGTCGAAAACGGAATTTGGGTAATCACCAAAGTATTCTTGTCCAATTGCGCAATTTTGGCACGAACACGAACTCTCCCGCCCCGCATTCCATCATTATAATTGGATACATCCGCAATTCCTGCTGTCATAAAATCCGGAAAAAGTTGGAATGGTTTTCCTTTCAATATTTTAATGGAAGCATCAATCAGTTCATTAAAATTGTGTGGCAACACTTTCGTGGAAAGTCCAACGGCAATCCCTTCAGCTCCTTGCGCCAATAGCAACGGGAATTTTACGGGCAAGTTATTTGGTTCGGCACGACGTCCATCATAGGAAACGCCCCAGTCGGTAATTTTTGGAGAGTACAAGACTTCTAAAGCGAATTTCGACAAACGTGCTTCAATGTAACGGGAAGCCGCGGCGCTATCGCCCGTGAGGATATTTCCCCAGTTTCCCTGACAATCTATCAGTAATTCTTTCTGGCCTATTTGCACCATCGCGTCACCAATACTCTGATCTCCATGCGGATGATATTGCATCGTATGTCCAACGACATTCGCCACCTTGTTGTACCGACCGTCATCCAATTCCTTGAGCGAGTGCATAATTCTACGTTGCACGGGTTTGAAACCGTCCTCGATGGCTGGAACCGCACGCTCCAAAATCACATAGGAAGCATAATCCAAAAACCAGTCTTTGTACATTCCTGTAACTTTGGTAATGGTATCTTCTGAATTTTCGTCGTTCTCGTAGAAATGATTTCCTCCCGAAGAAATTATATCTTCGAAACCTTCTTCATTTGTGGACTCGTTTGACTCTTCGTTAGTTTCGTCTTCGTTTGGAATAATGCTATCTTCTTCTTCGTCTTTCATTTATTTTAACTTGCTTCAATCGTATCTAATTCCACCTTCAAGTTATTGATTATAAATTCTTGTCGGTCTGGGGTATTTTTTCCCATATAGAAAGACAACAATTGTTCTACCGATGTGTTTTTATCCATCATAATGGGATCCAATCGAATGGTTTCTCCAATAAAATTCTTGAATTCGTCTGGCGATATTTCTCCCAATCCCTTGAATCGTGTGATTTCCGGCTTTGGTTTTAATTTTTCTATGGCTGCTTTTCGTTCGTCTTCGGAATAGCAATAAATGGTTTCTTTCTTATTTCGAACCCTGAAAAGTGGGGTTTGCAGAATATACAAATGTCCTTCCTTAATCAATTCCGGAAAAAATTGCAGGAAAAAGGTAATCAACAACAACCGAATGTGCATTCCATCAACATCCGCATCAGTGGCGATTACAATGTTGTTGTAACGCAATTTTTCCAGGCCATCTTCGATATCCAAAGCCGCCTGCAATAGATTGAACTCTTCGTTTTCATAAACAATCTTCTTGCTCATTCCATAACAGTTCAATGGCTTTCCACGAAGGCTAAAAACGGCTTGCGTATTCACGTCACGCGATTTGGTAATTGATCCAGAAGCCGAATCCCCCTCGGTAATGAAAAGCGTGCTATCCAAATTTTTCGGGTTCTTGGTATCGGGAAGGTGAGCACGACAATCTCTTAATTTCTTATTATGCAGATTGGCTTTTTTGGCTCTATCAGTAGCCAATTTTCGGATTCCGGAAAGTTCTTTGCGTTCGCGTTCCGCTTGCAAAATTTTGCGCAACAAAGCATCGGCGCTTGCCGGGTTTTTGTGCAAATAACTATCCAGTTTGTTTTTTACGAAATCATTGACAAAAGTACGAACCGAAGGCATTCCCGCTTCCGAACCCATGTCGGTCGAACCCAACTTGGTCTTGGTTTGCGATTCGAAAACCGGCTCCATTACCTTAATGCTTATGGCGGTCACAATCGATTTTCGGACATCCGAAGCTTCAAATGGTTTGTTGTAATATTCCCGAATGGTTTTTACAATGGCTTCACGATAGGCGGCCAAATGCGTTCCTCCCTGCGTAGTGTTTTGACCGTTGACAAAGGAATGGTATTCCTCGCTGTATTGGGTTTTGCTGTGTGTCAAGGCGATTTCGATGTCGTCGCCTTTCAAGTGAATAATTGGATATTCAAGGTCATCGGCGTGGATAGTTTCATCCAACAAATCTTTCAATCCATTTTCAGAAAAATATTTTTCGCCGTTGAATAATATGGTCAAACCATTGTTAAGATAACAATAGTTTTTGAGCATTTTGATAATATATTCGTAACGGAATTTGTAATTTTTAAAAATTGCTTCATCCGGAATAAAACTAACCTTGGTTCCTTTTCGTTTGGTCGTTTCAATAATATCTTCTTCCAAAACCAAGTTTCCCGCCGAGAATTCGGCTGCTTTTTGCTTGTCGTCCCGAACGGATTCTACACGAAAATAATTGGACAAAGCATTCACCGCTTTCGTACCAACACCATTTAACCCTACGGATTTTTTGAAGGCAAGCGAATCGTATTTTCCACCCGTATTCATCTTAGAAACCACATCAATCACTTTTCCGAGGGGAATTCCTCGACCGTAATCACGAACCGTAACGGTTTTATCCTTGATAGTCACCTCGATGGTTTTCCCTGCACCCATAACGAACTCGTCGATACAATTGTCGAGGACTTCTTTGAGAAGAATGTAAATACCATCGTCTGGCGAAGAACCGTCACCAAGCTTTCCGATGTACATTCCGGGACGCATTCTGATGTGTTCTTTCCAGTCTAGTGACCGAATATTGTCTTCGGTATATTGATTTTGATCGGACATTTTAAATTTTATCGAATTTAACTACGTTCTGCTTGGCTTTTTCTTTTCGCCTAGACCTCGAGTTTGCTAATGTAGTGTAAATTGATAAAATTTGAAAGCGGAAAAATTCAAAGTTATTAAGAATGATATTGACAGTGGGGAATTGAGCTTTGAATTGAGTTTTTAAATTTTTTTTTCTAAAAATTCTTGACAATTTCTACCAATTGTTTGTCTAATTCCTCATTGGAAATTCTTCCTTTTTCAACATCAAAATTATCATTGAAACTAGCTAAGGAAAAGGAGGCTTTTACTACTGCACCAAAACGGGGAAAAGCGTTTTTTGCAATTTCAAGAACCGTTGCCCCACCCCTAAATCCAGGAGATGTAGCCATAAGAAGCATAGGTTTTTCTTGGAATATTTTAGCTGTAATTCTAGAACACCAGTCGAAAATATTTTTGAAAGCCACTGAATAATTTCCGTTATTTTCTGCAAGGGAAACCACCAAAACATCAGCAGTGGCGATTTTGTCCAAAAAAGCTTTCGCCAAAGGATGTTGTCCTATTGATACTTCAATATCAATACCAAATAAAGGCATCTGATAATCATTTAGGTCTAATACTTCGACCTCTGCATTTTCAAAAAGATGCGCAGCATAATTCGCCAATTTTTTATTGATGGAATTGCGGCTATTGCTTCCGGCTAGGGCGATGATTTTCATAATCTATAGTTTTTATTAAGTGAATAAAAATTTAAAAGAATAAAAAAATCTAAAGTTATTTATGATAATATTTTCTCAATTTTAAGTTTAGCTCTTTAGGATTAAAAGGTTTAATAATATATTCATCAATACCGATAAGCATCGCTTTCTCTAGATAATCGTATGAAGTTGAAGCTGTTAATGCTATAATAGGTATAGCTGAATCCTTGTTTCGTATAATTGTAGTGGCCTCGTATCCATCCATTATTGGCATGGCTAAATCCATCAAAATAACATCATACTTTCCTATTTCGTGTTTCTGAGTAGCAATTAATCCATTTAAAGCAACGTCCACTGACACATTCCAATGTGATAAAATTTTCTCTGCAACTTTAATATTAATTAGATTATCTTCAACGAGTAGAACCCGCATACCTTGCAAATTTTCTTCTTTATAATTTTGATATAAAAAGTCGGTTTTTAAATCTGAACTGTCCAAAAAATACGGGACTTTTAATACAAAACTAAAGTTGGATCCCTTGCCAATTTCACTTTGTAAAACAATATCGGAATCCATTAATTTCAGAAGCTTTTTAGAAATCACCAATCCCAATCCCGTGCCTCCAAATTGCCTGGTGGTGCTTTTTTCCGCCTGTTCGAATTGACTAAAAATTCGTTCGAATTTAGAAGTTTCTATTCCAATTCCAGTATCAATAATCTGGATTTTAAATGTGGATATCTTGTCTTTTTTTTCTAATTGATCAATTTTAATTTGAACCAAACCATTATGGGTAAACTTTATGGCATTTGAAACTAAATTAGTTATAATCTGCAAAATTCTTAGAGGATCGCTGATCACTTTTGAGGTGAAATCTTTATCAATTATAACTTCAATTTTATTTAAATTTTCGTAAGCTTTGACCTCTAATGATTTTACAATTTGAAAAACTAACTCCTCTAAGTCGAATGGAATTTGTTCAATGTCAATTTTACCGGCTTCTATTTTATTAAAATCAAGGATATCGTTAATCAGAAGGAATAAATTTTGTGAAGAATATTTTAAAACCTTTAAATTTTCTTGGAAACTAGCCAGGGAATTTTCTTTTTCCATGATGTAAATTAGCCCAACAATAGCATTCAATGGAGTTCGGATCTCATGACTCATAATGGATAGAAAATCCGACTTGGCATGATTGGCCTTTTCTGCATTCGATTTGGCATCGAATAAGCGTTTCTCGTATTCTTTTTTCAAGTCAATTTCGTTATGCAGTATTTGCAGCAATTCAGTCAAATTATCATCTCCTAACTCTAAGGCACTGTTATTATTACTTAATAATTTAATAGCTTGAATTAATTCAGACTGTATCTTCTTATTTTTCTCTAATTGGTCTTTAATTTCGGCATTAATTTTATAAAATTCTATATCATTTAATCGAATGGATTGCTCGAACAATTCAGAATCCTTTTCATAATTTTCATAGGATTGACTTACAGCCTGAATGAATTTTTGAATCGATGGATTATCATTAATAATATCATCAGATAAAAATTTATTGATTTGTCTATTTAAATTTCTATTTAAATTATTGTTGGGCATAAACAGAAATAGATTTAGTCTTCGCTAATAGTCAAAATGGCTATCGTTTGATTATGCAATTCACAAAATTCATAATCTTTAATGGGTGAAATTTCACCATAAGAATAAAATCCGCAAAGAAGTGTGTTTCCAGAAACTTCCTTAACGGCTTCAAATTCTTCATCAACACGATTTCCCAAAACAATCTTTCTACCAACACAACTTACAATAAGAGCTAATTGTGGATCCTTAGGATGGCTCGAAAAAGCCTCGGAAGCTGCACTATATGAAGCATCGATAAGTTTATCGAAATTGCCTTTCATTAATCTCACAAAAGAACCTTGAGGAATATTTCCCGCGAAGGTCATTGATTTAGTTTTTTCGTCTATTGACAAAATTGTCCTTACAACTGTAGAAGAATCTTTACTTTCTTTCATCGAAAGAGGGAAATACAAAGCAGAACTCGGCAAATCATCAGCATATTTACCCAAGTATTCTTTATAAATATCTAAGGCATACCGATCTCCTATTTTATACAACACATTCTTTTCAGAAAGTGTCACTTCCCTTTCGGGACCATAATCACTCCAACCACCTTCACAACCCGAACTAAAATTTATTGCATCCCCGTAAAACCCAATAACTACAACTTTTCCCTCTTCAGCATCTTTATTTAGACCTACAATAGTTTTTAGAAATGCAACCCTATCTCCTGCAAGACCACCAAAAATAGGAAGTGAATAATTTGTTTGTTTTCCTAATTCGCTTACTAATTCAGTTCCGTTAACGTAACTGCCTTCCGATATAACCACTAATGATTTTAAGTCTTTATTCAAAAGTTCGTTTTTTACAACAAGACCCAATTCTTCAATATTTTTATTTTTTAAAAGGTCTATTTCTACAATTTTTATTGTTGATTTTTCAAATTCTATTGCAGTGGAAACAATCTTGTTTTCAACTAAGTTAAAATTAGAGATTTGTCCTGAAGTAGAACAAATAACGATTTGTGCTACAGAATATAATTCTTTTAATTTTTTGTAAGGCAGGGAGGATTCCAGTAACTCTCTCTCTCCAAAAGCTAAAACTAGATTTGCTTTTGCTGCAGAAAAATCAGGTGATGAAAAAATAATTTCATTGTCACTTTGATCATCAATTAAAATTTGTTGTAGTTTCATTATTAGTAGGTATTTTTTAGGGGTGGTTAAAGTAACTAAAATAATTTAACAAAACAAAAAAAATCTGCAAATTTCTTTGCAGATTTAAAATATTAAATTTTTGATATTTTTATCTTAATGTTCGTTTACACATTAAATCTAAAATGCATCACGTCGCCATCTTTAACGATATATTCTTTTCCTTCCACCTTGAATTTCCCTGCTTCTTTACATTTGGCTTCAGAACCGTAATGAACGAAATCATCATACCCAATCACTTCAGCACGAATAAATCCTTTTTCGAAATCAGTATGAATAACTCCCGCAGCTTGTGGCGCTGTAGCTCCAATGTTGATGGTCCAAGCCCGAACTTCTTTCACGCCTGCGGTAAAATAAGTTTGTTGTTTCAGTAATTTGTAGGCCGCGCGAATCAAAACCGAAGCACCTGGTTCATACAATCCCATATCTTCGAGGAAAATCTGACGCTCTTCATAACTTTCTAATTCGGTAATATCGGCTTCAGCACCCACAGAAAGTATAATAACTTCAGCATCTTCATCTTTCACCAATTCACGAACTTGGTCTACATATTTATTGCCGCTTACAGCTGAATTCTCGTCTACATTGCAAACATACAAAACCGGTTTTGCCGTTATCAATTGAAAACCCTCCATCAATTCTTCCTCTTCATATCCTTTTGGAATAACGGTTCTGGCTGATTTTGCTTGAAGTAAGGTTTCTCTAATTCTATTCAAAAGACCTTCTTCAAGTTGTGCTTCCTTGTTACCTGTTTTAGCGGCACGTTTTACTTTTTCGAGACGCTTTTCAACTGTTTCCAAATCCTTTAATTGCAACTCGATATCAATAGTTTCTTTGTCTCTAATAGGGTTTACATTTCCATCCACGTGCACAATATTATCATTGTCAAAACAACGCAACACATGAATAATCGCATTACATTCCCTTATATTTCCAAGAAATTGATTCCCTAAACCTTCGCCTTTGCTAGCTCCTTTTACCAATCCTGCAATATCGACAATATCAACTGTTGCCATTTGAACGCGTTCTGGCTTTACTAACTCCTCCAGCTTTGCAATTCTCGAATCAGGCACATTTACCACTCCTATATTAGGTTCGATGGTGCAAAACGGAAAGTTGGCACTTTGCGCTTTTGCATTGGATAAACAATTGAACAATGTTGATTTTCCAACATTCGGTAACCCTACAATTCCTGCTTTCATGATTTTTATATTTTCACACAACTTATTAGGCTGTAATCTGTTTTACTAATATTTTTAAAAGTCTGCAAATATAAGATTTAATAATCCATAAAAAAATCCTGAGTTAGTGCTCAGGATTTTTTGTTTACAAAAAGTTTTTTTATCTATTCGTTGTGCAAGAACGCTTGTCTGTTCAACAAGGTTTCTTCACTTTCTACATGATTTTCGTCTGGAATACAACAGTCAACCGGACAAACTGCAGCGCATTGTGGCTCGTCATGAAATCCTTTACATTCGGTACACTTTCCAGGGACAATATAGTATATATCATCTGAAATGGGCGTTTGTGCAGCATCGGCATCGATTTCTTCGCCAGTAGGCAAGATTACTTTTCCTTTAATTTTGGTACCATCTTTATATCTCCAGTCATCGGCACCTTCATATATTGCCGTATTTGGACATTCTGGCTCACAAGCTCCACAATTGATACATTCGTCTGTTATTATAATTGCCATGTTTTTTTTAGTTTAGAAGTTTATGAGTTTATGAGTTTAGAAAAATCAATTAACTTTCCACTTTTGGCCAATGCCTATTTACTAATTCCTTATTTTTGCACAAAATTACAATCAAAACTATTCATAAACAAATTACTGATGTCACAAAACGATAAAAAAAAATGTTTTATTGAATTAGGGAATTTTTTAAGCCAGTTTTCCGAAGGTGAAAACATGAGAAACATTTCCGTTTTGTACAATGATTTGTTTTTTGATGATTTTGTAGATTTAATCCAGCTTTCTCAATCCCATAACGGCTGGTACACTCCTGAAAATGTCTATTTTTCGATTCAATCTTGGGCAAAAGCTTTAACAGAAGAGAATTTAAATCATTGGCTTAGTGCCTATAATATTGAAATCAACAAACCGAAAAAAGTAGGACTCATTCTGGCCGGAAACATTCCACTAGTGGGTTTTCATGATTTTTTATCAGTACTAATTTCAGGTAACAATGTCTTAGTAAAAACATCCTCTAACGATCAGTTTCTGTTACCTTTTTTGGCAAAATATATTAGTGCGATTGAGCCTGAATTTGAAAACAAAATCACTTTCGTTGAAGGAAAACTAGAGGATTTCGATGCAGTTATTGCAACGGGAAGCAACAATACCGCCCGCTATTTTGATTATTATTTCAAAGACACGCCAAGCATCATTCGGAAAAACAGAAATTCAATTGCTGTGTTGAATGGACAAGAAACCACAACACAACTAATCGCTTTGGGAGAAGACATCTTTAGGTATTTTGGTTTGGGGTGTCGCAATGTCTCTAAACTTTTTGTACCGAAGGGCTATTCTTTTACTGCTTTTTTTGAAGCCATTTTCGAATACCAAGACGTGATCCATTATGAAAAATATGCCAACAATTATGATTACAACAAGGCCGTTTTCTTGATGAGCAATTTTAAATTATTGGACAATAGTTTTTTGACCTTAAAAGAAGACTCGAGTCACGCCTCCCCTATTTCGAGTGTTTTTTATGAATTCTATGAAAATTTAGAAGATTTACAAATCCGACTACAGTCAGAAAGCGACCAAATTCAGTGCGTTGTAAGCAACAATCTCATTGAAAACAGTGTTGGATTTGGTCAAACCCAGAAACCAAATTTATGGGATTATGCCGACAATGTAGATACTATTGCGTTTTTGTTAACAACAAAGTAAAAAAATCTTTAATTATTTCGAATTATATAACGCTTATTCAACTCCTATTCCCGAAATTTGCATTTTTAAAATTTGGACATAATCAATACTATGAAAAAACACAACTACAGCGCAGGACCTTGTATTTTACCACAAGAAGTTTTTGAAAAATCAGCACAAGCCATATTGAATTTTAATAATTCTGGCTTATCTATTTTAGAAATATCGCACAGAAGCAAGGATTTTGTTGCTGTTATGGATGAAGCAAGATCTTTGGCGATCGAATTATTAGGATTGGAAGGCAAAGGGTATCAAGCTCTTTTCCTTGCTGGTGGAGCAAGTTTAGAATTTATTATGGCACCTTACAACCTTATGAAAGAAGGTGGAAAAGCGGCTTATCTTGACTCTGGAACGTGGGCAAGTGCAGCGATAAAAGAAGCCAAAAATTTCGGGGAAACTGTTATTGTTGCTTCTTCTAAAGACGATAATTACAACCATGTCCCTAAAGGGTATACTGTTCCTGCAGATGCTGATTATTTTCACTGTACGAGCAACAACACTATTTTCGGAACACAAATGAAGGAATTTCCAAACTTAGATATGCCAATTGTTTGCGATATGAGTTCGGATATTTTTTCAAGAGTTTTGGATTTTTCAAAATTTGACATCATTTATGCCGGAGCCCAAAAAAATATGGGTCCTGCAGGAACTACTTTAGTAGTTATCAAAGAAGAAATTCTTGGTAAAAACGGACGATTAATTCCAAGCATGTTGGATTACACCAAACATATCAAAGCAGAAAGCATGTACAACACTCCTCCTGTTTTTCCTGTTTATGCCTCTATGTTGACCCTACAATGGCTAAAAAACCTTGGTGGAATTGCTGCAATAGAAAAAATCAACAACGCTAAAGCAGCTTTGCTTTATGCAGAAATTGACAGAAATCCTTTATTCAAAGGAGCTGCGGTGGTTGAGGACCGTTCAAATATGAACGCTACTTTCTTATTAAATGATCCATTGCATGCAGATACTTTTAACGCCATGCTGAAAGAAGCTGGAATAATTGGCTTGCCTGGACACAGATCTGTTGGTGGTTATAGAGCATCAATGTACAATGCGATGCCTATAGAAAGCGTACAGGTTTTAGTTGATGTAATGGTAGCATTAGAAAAATCAATTTAAATAATTCAATCTTTAAATTAAAAAAATGAAAGTATTAGCAAATGATGGAATTTCAGAAAGTGGAATTCTAGCTTTAGAAAAAGGTGGGTTTGAAGTAATAACTACAAAAGTGGCACAAGAGCAAGTAGCTAATTTTGTTAATGAAAATAACGTAAGCGTAGTACTAGTAAGAAGTGCAACTAAAGTTCGCAAAGACATTATTGATGCTTGTCCCGGACTTAAAATAATCGGCCGGGGTGGTGTTGGAATGGATAATATTGATGTGGATTATGCCAAAAGCAAAGGGATTCACGTAATCAATACGCCTGCTTCTTCATCAGAATCTGTAGCAGAATTAGTTTTCGCTCATTTACTTTCTGGTGTTCGTTTCTTGCATGATTCTAATAGAAACATGCCTCTTGAAGGGGATTCAAATTTCAATGGTTTGAAAAAAGCGTATGCTGAAGGTGTGGAACTAAGAGGAAAAACTCTTGGTGTTGTAGGAATTGGCCGTATTGGTCAAGCTACTGCTAAAATGGCGTTGGGATTAGGCATGAAAGTGATTGCTGCCGATAGTTTCATTCCACAAGTGGATGTAAAAGTTGAATTTTTCGACGGACAATCTATTA
The DNA here is from genome assembly GCA_945872245.1 of Flavobacterium psychrophilum. GTDB lineage: Bacteria > Bacteroidota > Bacteroidia > Flavobacteriales > Flavobacteriaceae > Flavobacterium > Flavobacterium psychrophilum_T. Next base: position 3,211 of record CAMBZB010000010.1, on the reverse strand, counting down.
CAACTACAATCGTTTCACAGTCATTGGAATCATTATTCAAAGAAGCCGACTTCATTACTTTACACGTTCCTGCTCAAGACGGTTACATCGTTGATGAAGCTGCATTAGCAATCATGAAAGATGGTGTTGGAATCGTAAACTGCGCTCGTGGCGGAGTTGTTGATGAAATTGCCCTAATTAAAGCATTGGATTCTGGAAAAGTATCATTTGCAGGATTAGACGTTTTTGAAAGCGAACCAAAACCTGAAATAACTATTTTGATGCATCCAAAAATTTCGTTAACACCACATATTGGTGCTGCGACCGGAGAAGCTCAAGACAGAATCGGAACCGAATTAGCTTCTCAAATAATAAGTTTGTTAGGTTAATATTACTGCAATAATATATTTAGGCTGTCCAAAAAGACAGCCTTTTTTTATATTAAAAAACCATTAAACAACGGTTTGTTTTTTGTAAATTTACTTCTATTGGTTTTGTTATGAAAAATAGTATTTACATAGTGATATTTCTTTTATGCCTAATTATGGGTTGCAACGCTACCAAGTCGGCTAAAACGACTGCTCTCAATCCATTGACTGCCCAAAAAGATACGATACGAATTACCAATGACTCCCTTAAATATGAAGTAATTATTATTGATCCGGGTTTTAGTACTTGGCTTAATTCGACTGCATTACCCAGAAATTACCATTCCCAATCGTATTTAGAAAGTAAAAACCGAATTTATGTGAGCGAGTGGAACCTTCGTGTTTTGCAGCCTATACGATACAATCCCAACTTATATGAAATGACTATCGATTATGACCCTAATGTTAACTATGGCTTTGAGGTGAATTACTTGATTTACAATTATATGATTTATTTTCAAAACACCTACAAACAAAAACTGGATGGTTATGTTCCAATAAGATAATATTTTATATTTGTAATCATTTCAAATTAAGATGGATCCATTTAAAAAACGCTGGGGAATAACTTCCAATTATCAACTTACCATTATATTTATCGTTTTTGCCCTTACCGGATCGGCTTCGGCATGGCTGTCAAAACCCTTTTGTTTTTGGTTAGGGATTGTAAAAGAAGATTTAGATTTTTGGTTTACGCCCGTTCGGCTACTCTTGATTTTCCCTTTATATCAAGTGCTTTTAGTTTTGATAGGATTCCTTTTTGGGCAATACAAGTTCTTTTGGGCTTTCGAAAAGAAGATGTTAAAACGAATGGGATTTGGATTTCTGTTTAAAGACTGATATTTTAACTTAATTTTCCAAAGCAAATCCATAGAATCTAATGTCCTAAGATATTTCAAGAAATCTTCTAAAATCTTTGTTTCTTTGTGAAAACTTTTCCAAAGATGATTCAAGCAAAAAACATACATAAATATTACGATCAACTTCATGTTCTCAAAGGCGTTGATTTACATATCCAAAAAGGCGAAATCGTTTCTATCGTTGGAGCTTCTGGTGCCGGAAAAACAACGCTTTTGCAAATACTTGGAACGTTAGACAAACCTAGCCACCCTATTACAGAGGGAAGTAAAAACGAAGGAAATGAAATAGAATTGCGCATCAACGGCCAAGACATTCTAACGATGAATGACAAAACCTTGTCGAAATTTAGAAACTTGAACTTAGGCTTTATCTTCCAATTTCACCAATTATTACCTGAATTCACCGCTTTGGAAAACGTTTGCATTCCCGCTTTTATAGCCAATAAATCCAGACACGAAACCGAGACCGAAGCCAAAAGATTATTAGATTATCTCGGGCTCTCGCTCCGCATCAACCACAAACCTAACGAACTTTCTGGCGGAGAACAACAGCGTGTAGCGGTAGCAAGGGCTTTAATCAACAAACCAGCCATTATTTTTGCCGATGAACCATCGGGGAATCTAGACACCCATTCTGCCGAAAATCTACACCAATTGTTTTTTAAACTCAGGGACGAATTGGGACAAACTTTTGTCATTGTAACGCATAACGAAGAACTCGCTAATATGGCGGACAGAAAATTGGTCATGGTGGATGGGCTGATTAGTAATTAAAATGACAAACTCAGAACTCCAATCTTTCCTTGACGAAAAAGTCATTCAATACAATACGCCTGATTTTATCGAAAGTGACCCCGTACAAATTCCGCATTTGTTTTCACAAAAAGAAGATATTGAAATTGCTGGATTTTTAGCTTCAAGTATTGCTTGGGGCAACCGCAAAATGATTATCAAAAATGGTCATAAGATGATGGAATTACTAGGGAATTCCCCTTATGACTTTGTTATGAGCCACAATGATTATCAACTTGAAAAATTGGAAGGGTTTGTACATAGAACCTTTAATTCAGATGATTTTAAACATTTTATCAAAGCCTTAAAACACATTTACATCAATAAGGGAGGATTAGAGAATATTTTTATTCAAAATCAAACGGAAACTTCCCTTCAACCAGCAATTCATGCTCTACATGAAATTTTCTTTGAAATACCACATTTAACTAGAACAAGAAAACATGTTGCAGACCCAAATAAAGGGTCGGTTTCTAAGAGAATTAACATGTGTCTTAGGTGGTTTGTAAGAAATGATAATGCTGGAGTTGATTTAGGGATTTGGAAAGGCATTTCACCTTCAAAGTTATCTTGTCCACTCGATGTGCATTCGGGTAATGTGGCTCGTAAACTAGGCTTGCTCACCAGAAAGCAGAACAACGGTAAAGCCTTAACAGAACTCGATTCAAAACTCCGAGAACTCGACCCGAATGATCCCGTGAAATATGATTTTGCTTTATTTGGGCTGGGTGTTTTTGAGGGTTTTTGATTTTGAAAATAAGGAGAAATCATAAAAGTGTCTTGAGTAATTTGAAAGAAAAAAAATTGATATATTTGAGAATAAATAAAGTCTGACGTTTGTCATACATTTATACAAGTTATCTACAACTTTTCCTCCAACCCTCCCATTTGCACTTAAAGTACTGTAATCATTGACTTTATAAAATCAGTAAAAGCAGAATAAAGCACAAAAAAGCAACGAAATACTTGTTTTGTTGTACCAATTGTTGTACCTTCGTATCACGATGCACCCATTTGAAAACCTAGTATTTACAATACTTTCACTCGTTTGCATTACTTTACAAAAGTAGTATAACATTTCTAAACTCCTATTCCTATGGCATCGATTAAACTAATTTTAAGAACACACCAGGTAGACCAAACCGGACATAG
>CAMBZB010000009.1 GCA_945872245.1 Flavobacterium psychrophilum | reverse complement strand
AAAAGTGCGTTCGGCACCAAAACTAATAGAAGCAATGATTGGATTTGTGCCTAATTCTTTTTCATCATCGGCATGCCAACCGTTACTATCTTTTCCGTCCCGATACTGATTGAGTAAAACAGTCGTAAAATTGGTATTGCTAACATTTTTAACATGGGATTTTATTTTTTGTAAAAGTGGACTCCAAGGATGCGGCTGCATTTTTATATTTGAATAGGAATAGGTGATTCCTTCATTTCCAAATAAAGCCGTCAATCGCGGTTGAGGGTGGGTTTTACCATAAATTCGAATGTCATCCTGTTGCCACGGGATTTTGTTTTTTAATTGCTCAAAAATAACATCAGCCGCTTTTGTATCAAAAAAATGAGGATAATAGAGGATCTCTGCATCTGGCAAATTTAAGAGTATCGGTTCTGATGTAAAAAGGGATGCCATTTGTAAATAATAAATTTAGCTAAAAAAGAAGGGTGAACTCAATCAATTCCTTCGATAATGCTTGGTCAAATAATAGATATTAACCCCTACTACAAAGGTATTTGTAAGTATTATGGGCATTGACATCCCTAAGAGAAAGCCATAAACGATGAATAAAACCCCGCCAATTGAATTTATGATTCGTAAAGTAATCAAGTTTTTCATTAAAAAAGAAACCATGATTACTATTGAGGCCAAATAACCCAGACATTCTGTTAAAGAAATTGCAACCATTATAAATTTTTTTGATGAGCTGCAAATGTAATGTTTAGTTCAGAGTAAAAAAACACCAGTGTGGAGGTTTCTAGAATAATCCCTCTAATGCTTTGTTTCGTATTCCAATTTTAGTGGAATCAAAGTTCAACTTGTTTTGTAAAAGAGAAGCATAAACGCTTCTGAAATCAATTTCATGTTTCAAATCGCCATTTTCCAAATCAGAAAGGTTGGGGTTGTTTCCAATAATTTTGCCACGGTTATTCCCTCCAATGATAAACATTGGCGCTGCCGTTCCGTGATCCGTACCTCGTCCATTGTCTTTAACACGGCGACCAAATTCCGAGAAAACCACTATGGTTACGTTTTGCAATTGTTGCGATTTTTTCAAATCTTCATAGAAACTAAAAACGGCATCGTTGAGGTCGGTCAATTTGTTTTTATGAATAGGAAGTTGGTTATCATGGGTGTCAAAACCACCTAGCGATGTGTAATATACCTTAGAATTTAGGTTTCCTTTTATCAATTTCGAAATCCATTCGAGGTTTTTAGCCAGGCCGGTCTTTGGATAAATTACATCTGAAGTAGTCGATTTAGCTAATGCTTTTTGGATGTCATCCGACCCTTCTACTACCGAATTTGCCACTTTTCGAACAAAATCCAGTTGTGGATTTTCGGATAATTGATCGTCACTTTCAGCTATATTTTTTGTTTTAAATCGGGATGGGTCTTTTACTGTAATTGAGTTGGGCTCATCTCCCTTCAAAGCTAGGTTATCAATATTGTCAATATTTATTCCCGCTGTAGGTTGATGCTCTTTGCATTGTAGATCGAGATAACGACCTAGCCAACCGTCGTTTAGATATTCCTGATTAGTTGGTGCGGTTTGCCAAATTTCCTGACTCCGGAAATGGGAACGGACGGGATTAGGGTAGCCCACATTTTGTACCACCGACAAATCGCCGCTTTGTTGCATATTGGCAAATCCTTTCAGGGCAGGATGAAATGCCATTCCTTGTGCTGAATTCAGAACTTCAGTTTTTGAAAGTGCAATTGCAGGGCGTAAATTATAATACAATGCATCTTCAAAGGGGATAAAGGTGTTTAGACCATCATTTCCACCATTCAATTGGACGAAAACTACACATTGTTCGCCTAAGACCAAATTATTTTGAGAACCAAAAGAATATAAAAAATTAGGTAATAGTAGAGACCCTCCTGTAAATGTTCCTGTGAGTGCTAAAAAATTTCTTCTGTTCATTTTTTTTAATTTAGGATTTAAAATTTAAGATTTAGGATTTTTAATTTTTTAAAAAATCTAAATCAGTTGAAATTCAGGAGTTTTTACCATAAAATTAAATAATCGCATCACGGCATTTTCAGATCCCTCGGTTTTGCCATCGAAATCGTATTTTAAAATTTGCTCAAAATCGTGTTGGTTATCCTTATCGGTTTGAAATAACAATCGGTTTGTAAATTCAGCAATAATTTCCTTATTGTTTCCTTCATTATTCCAATTCAATTTTACGCTCAGTTGTTTGTTTGGATTTTGATTCTCCATCTTTTTCTCACTATCTTTCTTTGCTATATTAATGTTTCTACGATTGCAAAGTAAGTCTGCTGCATTGTTTCTTTGTAAAAAAACCTGAGAAGTTAGCCAAGAGTTTCCACCATCCCAACCCTTTACATTCGGTTGATTGAACAAATCCATTACTTGATCTCTTAGAAAAAAAGCAATTAATTTCAAGTTGGGTTTTTCTACATTGAGTTCGTAGTTTAATTGCAGAATATATTCTAAAGGGGTTTTAATTTTTGAACCCGCATTGCTTTTGGTAAACTCTTCGGTAAAAATTTTGGTTAAAAGTGGCTCAATTTCAAAATTCTTTTTCTTGAAATAATCACCATAGTAACGGACTAATTCTTCCGTTGGATTATCATAAATGAACCATTTCAAAATCTTTCGGGTAATTAAATATGGGATATTGGGTTGTTCGAAAATGATATCGACCATTTCATCCAATTTGAAATCCCCTTTTTTTCCAAGATATACAAAGCCTTCATTGTCCTCAAAAATCTTTCTGTAAACGGCACTTTCTTTTCCTATTCCCAATCCGGCAAGACCTTTCGCTCCGTTTTTTATATCTTGTTCCGTATAATTACCAATCCCAATAGTAAAAAGTTCGAGTAATTCTCGACTTAAGTTTTCGTTAAGTTTTCCTTTTTTATTGTCAAGGTTGTCAAGATAGCGAACCATTGCATTAGTTTGAATAATTTTCTTAGTCAAAGTTTTGAAATTGCCAAAAGCATGCTCTCTCAAGATTTGATTGTGCTGAAAAACCCAATAGTTAACTTTTACTTTATCGAGTGAAGAAACATAATGATTGTGCCAAAAACAAGTCATTTTTTCGCGTAGAGGAAATTCCTCATTTATCATTTTGTCAATCCACCAAGATTTCATTTCTAATGAAGTTTCTCCTTCTTTTTTGAAAAATTCTTTTGTTCCTTCAGGGCTGGATTTTCTTTTGTCACGATTTTCTCTGTATTCAGCAAAATTTTTTGGGCTGTCTTGTAGAAAATCAGGAAGTGTCGAATCAAATTTTGTGGCAAAAGATTGTTTCAAGAACTTTTTTAAACCTATTTTTTGGATAGATTTCTCTTGTTTTGCCGAATATCCAAGTCGTAATGACCAAAGCGTGTTTTTGTGCATAATTCAAGTGCTAAAAAAATTGGACTTAGATTTTGTAAAATGGTTTAATCGTTGATAATTTATTTGTTATCTTTTTTCTCCGTCAAATCGCTCAAATGTAAACGAAGTGCATCAACTGAAATGTTAATTTCCCAAAATGACAAGCCTAAAGAAATAAGTAAACTAAGCAAACTCAATCCAAAAAAATAAACGCCTATGAGTTGTTTTTCTAAAAATAACAACAGCATCGAAAAAACGGATAGAAATAAACTCAAAACGCCGGCCATTTGCATAAAACGAATAAGTGTTAATCGCAAATTTAGGTTTTTAATCTCCAATAAAATCATATTATTTTCTTTCTCCTTGTAGACTTTTTTTAGTCCTCTTATGATAGTGGCTATGGTTAAAAATCGATTGGTATATGCTAATAATATTAGAGAGGTGGCAGAGAAAAGTAGGGCAGGGGTTTCTACATTTAGAATCATAGTTTTTTTATGTTTAAAATTGCACTTTCAAAGTTCGGGAATCTTTGGCTAGTATTTTGCGTTTTTGCACAAAAAAACCTGCAAGTTTTCACTTACAGGTTCTATCTCCATCCTACGGAAGGGCTGGGTAGTATTATTTTATCAAGTCAAAACTTCTCTTTACAAAAGCGGTAAGTTCTTCGCCTTTCAAAAGGTTTTGAGATAATTTAGCCAAGTCTAATGCTTGTTTTACCAAACTTTCTTGAGCCGATTTGTCTTGGGTATTCAAAATATTGGTAGCCAAATCCGAGTTGGTATTCACCACCAAATTATACATTTCTGGCATGTTTCCCATTCCGAACATTCCGCCACCACCAGATTGGCTCATTTCTTTCATTCGACGCATAAATTCCGGTTGCGTGATAATGAAAGGTGCCGCTTGGCTGTCCATCGCTTCCAATTGAACCGAGTATTTTTGCTTCGGAACAAAACCTTCCAAAACGGTTTTTAAGCTTTCCTTTTCTTCATCAGATAGTTTAGAAATGGCCGTTTCTTCTTTTTTGATCAAATTGTCAATATGATCTGAATCGACTCTAACGAAACTTAAATTTTGATTATCGCCTTCGATTTTTTGGATTAAATGCGGAATAATTGGCGAATCCAAAAGCAATACTTCGTATCCTTTTTCTTTGGCGATTTCAATATAAGAATGTTGCGCTTCTTTATTTCCGGCATATAAAACAACTAATTTTCCGTCTTTGTCCGTTTGTGTTTCCTTCAGATTTTCTTTCAATTCATCCAAAGTAAAGTATTTCCCATCCACCGTTGGATACAAAACAAAAGCGCCTGCTTTTTCGTAGAATTTGTCTTCAGAAAGCATTCCGTATTCCAAAACGATTTTGATATCGTTCCATTTTTTCTCAAATTCTTCACGGTTTTCAGTGAACAAGGATTTCAATTTATCAGCCACTTTACGGGTGATGTAGTTTGAAATTTTCTTCACCGCAGCATCGGCCTGCAAGCTAGAGCGCGAAACATTCAAAGGAATATCCGGTGAATCAATTACCCCTTTTAACATCGTCAAGAATTCTGGCACGATTCCTTCTACATTATCGGTTACATAAACCTGATTTTGGTACAATTGGATTTTGTCCTTTTGGATTTGTAAATCGGAACCTAATTTTGGAAAATATAAAATCCCGGTCAAATTAAACGGATAATCCACATTCAAATGAATATGAAATAAAGGTTCTTCAAATTGCATCGGATACAATTCGTGGTAGAAACTTTTATAATCTTCATCCGTTAATTCCGTTGGTTGTTTTGTCCATGCCGGATTCGGGTTGTTTATAATATTGTCAACTTCTATTGTTTCAGGTTTGTAGTCCTCCGGAGCATCTTCTGGTTTAGGTAAAGTTTCTGTTTTAGTTCCGAATTTAATAGGAATAGGCATAAATTTATTATATCTATTCAACAATTCCTTGATTTTGTAGTCTTCCAAAAACTCCAAAGAATCTTCAGCGATATGCAAAACAATTTCGGTTCCACGACTGGTTTTATTTGAAGGTTCTAAAGTAAATTCTGGACTTCCATCGCAAATCCAGTGTGCTGCCGGCTCGTCTTTATGTGATTTAGTAATGATTTCCACTTTTGAAGCCACCATAAAAGCAGAATAAAATCCTAGACCAAAATGCCCAATTATTCCAGAATCTTTAGCGGAATCTTTGTATTTTTCCAAGAATTCTTCGGCGCCCGAAAAAGCGATTTGGTTGATGTATTTTTCCACCTCATCGGCAGTCATTCCCAATCCTTGATCGATAATGTGCAATTTCTTGCCTTCTTTGTCGATTTTTACTTCAATAATTGGGTTGCCGTAATCTACTTTGGCTTCGCCAATGCTTGTTAAATGTTTTAATTTTAATGTAGCATCTGTTCCATTCGAAATCAACTCGCGCAAAAATATTTCGTGATCGCTGTATAAGAATTTTTTTATTAAGGGAAAGATGTTTTCCACCGAAACGTTAATTTTTCCAGTTGTCATATTTAGAATTTTTAAGTTTTTTTAATTGCCTTACTTTATTCAAATAAGATACCAATATGGACTAAAGTGACAAATTGTCGCAAACGCTAATTTTAAAACAAATATTACAATTTTGATACAATTACAATTTTATTGAATTGTATCTTTGTTTATGTTTAATCTTAAAATATACGATTGTGAAAAAAAAAGCTTTATTTGGTTTAATGGTGATTTCGCTTTTTGCTTGTAAGACAACATCAGTAACGAGCACAAAGTTGGATAGGACTTCCCAAGTGGACATCAAGGGGAATTGGGTGATAAGTTCAGTAACTTATCCTGGTTCAGATTACATCAAGGTGAATTCTTTTCAAATTGCAGATTCTAAATGTTTCGAAGGAAGTGCATGGAAATTTATTTCCAATAATAACAAAGGCACTATGGGTTTAACGAAAATGGGTTGTCCTACATTTAGCTCTCCAATAACTTGGTTTGTAAACAAGGAAGGTCAATTGATATTGAAGATTCTTGATGCTGGAGAAAAAGCAAAAAAAGTTAGGGATGGTTACGTTCTTAGGCTAGAAAATAAAACAGATGCGTCTTTCCAATTAATTGACAAAATCGATGTTGGCGGAAAATTGACAGATGTGGTTTACCAATTTCAAAAAACAAATTAATTAATCCAGAAATAATTATGAAAAATATTGTACTAATTGCATTGGCTTTATTGATGTCAGTGGGAACACTTTTCACGAGTTGTGAAGCCTTAAAAAACACAAATAACACACAAAGAGGTGCGGCAATAGGTGCCGCTGGAGGTGCATTGTTAGGTGGCATCCTTGGAAACAACCTCGGAAAAGGAGGAAAAGGGGCAATGGGTGCAGTTTTGGGTGGCGTTATTGGCGGTGTTGCCGGCGGAGTAATTGGAAACAAAATGGACAAGCAAGCCAGAGAAATTGATAATGCGCTTCCTGGTGCCGATGTGGTTCGAGTTGGGGAAGGAATAAAATTGGTTTTGAATGAAAATGCAGTGCGTTTCGATACTAATAAATCTACTTTGACCGCCACAGCAAAAACGAATTTAGATAAATTGATTCCTGTTTTTAAAGAATATGCAGATACAAATATTATGATTTACGGATATACCGACAGTACAGGTTCAGCCGAATATAATTTGAAACTTTCTCAAGAAAGAGCCACTTCGGTTAAAAATTATTTGGTGAGTAAAGGATTAGCGTCAACCCGATTCAGTACTAGCGGAATGGGAATTGCGGATCCAATTGCGACTAATGATACTCCTGAAGGAAGAAGCCAAAATCGTCGTGTTGAATTTGCCATTACGGCCAATGAAAAAATGATTCAAGAGGCAAAAAGTGAAGTTAAAAACTAATTTGTAGTTCTACGTTTCGACAAAAAACTGTTTCATTTGAAACAGTTTTTTTTGGTCTTAATTTAGATTAAACATTGTAAATTTGGTTTTTCAAAATATCATATGCTCGAGTTAAAAAACATTTCCTTCACCTATCTGAAAGACAAAGTAATTAGCAATGTTAGTTTTGCCATTTCTAAAGGGAAAAATGTAGCTATAATTGGCGAAAGCGGTTGCGGGAAAAGCACCCTCTTAAAATTAATTTACGGTTTATATGATTTAGATGAAGGAGAGATTTGGCATGGGGATAAATCCATTCGGGGACCCAAATACAACCTCATTCCCGGGGAAGACTACATCAAGTATTTAGCCCAAGATTTTGATCTCATGCCTTATATTACGGTCGAAGAAAATGTGGGTAAATTTTTGTCGAATATTTATAAAGACAAAAAGAAATCCCGTGTTGCTTCGCTTTTAGAGTTGGTTGAAATGAGCGAATTTTCCAAAGTAAAAGCAAAATATCTTAGTGGTGGACAGCAGCAAAGAGTAGCATTGGCAAGGGTTTTAGCATTAGAACCAGAATTGCTTTTACTAGACGAGCCTTTTAGCCAGATCGATTCGTTCCGGAAAAACAACTTGCAACGAAATGTATTCCATTACTTAAAAGAAAAGCAGATTAGTTGTATCATCGCCACACACGACAGTGCCGAAGTTTTGTCCTTTTCAGATGAAACCATTGTCATGCAAAAAGGTAAAGTGATTGCGATAGACACTCCTAAAACCTTATACGAAAAACCTTATAGTGCTTATATAGCTTCTCTTTTTGGAGAGGTAAATCAAATCCCAATGCATTTACTAAACTTTTCTAATGAACCTCAAACGGAACAATTAGTCTACCCACACCAACTGCAAATAGTGGAAAACTCTAAATTGGAAGTGGTTGTAAAACAAAGTTATTTTAAAGGCAATCATTACCTGATTGAATCCATTTTTAAGAATAATACTGTTTTTTTTAACAATCCTTTTGATTTGGAATTGGGAACAATAGTTTATTTGGATCTAGTAGTTTAATTGTTATAGGGTATAAAGCAGTCATTTAGAAAAAAACCAAATCAAGGGATTTCGACACAAAAGATGTTTAGCTTTACAGTTCAATTTGTAACCAATAAGAAATACTATGTACCACTCAAAAATTACTGGATTAGGATATTATGTCCCTTCCAATGTTGTGACGAATGAAGATTTGTCAAAAATTATGGATACCAATGACGAGTGGATTCAGGAAAGAACCGGAATTCAAGAAAGAAGGCATATCATTCGCGGAGAAGACACCACTACTACAATGGGCGTGAAAGCGGCAAGAATTGCTATTGAGCGTTCAGGAGTAGCCCTGGAGGATATTGATTTTATTGTTTTTGCCACTCTAAGTCCTGATTACTATTTCCCTGGCCCGGGTGTTTTGGTCCAACGTGATTTGGGTTTGAAAACCGTTGGAGCATTGGATATAAGAAATCAATGTTCGGGTTTTGTATATGGAATTTCTATTGCAGATCAATATATTAAAACTGGGATGTATAAAAATATTTTGGTAATAGGTTCTGAGGTGCAATCTACAGGATTAGACATGACAGACCGTGGTCGAGGTGTTTCTGTTATTTTTGGAGATGGGGCAGGCGCGGCTGTTCTAAGTAGAGAAGTAGATTTATCCAAAGGTATTTTGTCTACCCATTTGCATTCTGAAGGGCAACACGCCGAAGAATTAGTAGTAAAAGCGCCCGGAATGGGAGGACGCTGGGTTACTGACATATTAGAGGACAATGATCCAAATGACGAAAGCTATTTTCCCTATATGAATGGACAATTTGTGTTTAAAAATGCCGTAGTTCGTTTTAGCGAGGTAATTAACGAAGGTTTACAAGCCAACAATTTACAAGTTTCGGATATTAATTTGCTTATTCCGCATCAAGCCAATTTGAGAATTTCTCAATTTATCCAAAACAATTTTGGATTAACCGATGACCAAGTATTCAATAATATTCAAAAATATGGCAACACAACAGCCGCCTCTATTCCAATAGCGTTAACTGAAGCTTGGGAACAAGGAAAAATTAAATCGGGTGACATAGTGGTTTTGGCTGCTTTCGGTAGCGGATTTACTTGGGGTAGTGTGATTATTAAATGGTAAAAAAAATAATTGAGTTTACTATTTCAGATTAGATTTTCCTTTGAAATTGCTATCTTCGCACCTTCAAAACAAATACATAAAATGACATTATCCCAGATTCTGAAGCCTTCCATTGAAAAAGCTATTCAAGCTTTATTTGACATTGTGATTGATAAAGTTGAATTTCAAACTACACGTAAAGAGTTTGAGGGTGACATCACAATGGTCATTTTTCCATTGCTGAAAGTGGTTAAAAGCAACCCTGTGGAATTGGGAAATAAAATCGGGAACTATTTAGTCGAAAATGTACTTGAAGTGAGCAGTTTTAATGTAGTTTCAGGTTTTTTGAATATTGTTATTTCAGATGAATATTATTTGAATTTTTTCAATGAAATCAGAAATGATTTGAAATTTGGGTTTGTTTCCCCAAAACCGGAAGATAAAGCGATAATGGTCGAATATTCTTCGCCAAACACCAATAAACCTTTGCATTTGGGACATGTTCGTAATAATCTTTTGGGCTATTCCGTTGCGGAAATCATAAGAGCTTCAGGAAAAAAAGTCTATAAAACCCAAATCATTAATGATCGTGGGATTCATATTTGCAAGTCGATGTTGGCTTGGCAAAAATTTGGAAATGGAGAAACTCCAGAGTCAACAGGTTTAAAAGGAGATAAATTAGTTGGTAATTATTATGTGGCTTTTGACAAAGCCTATAAAGAACAAATTTCTCAGTTGATGGCTTCCGGAAAAACCGAAGATGAGGCCAAAAAACAAGCGCCAATTATTCTAGAAGCTCAGGAAATGCTTTTGAAATGGGAAGCGGGCGATGCGGGAGTCATGGCGCTTTGGAAAACAATGAACCAATGGGTTTATGATGGTTTTGCAACAACGTATACAAACTTGGGAGTGAATTTCGATAGTTATTATTACGAAAGTAATACTTATTTACTCGGAAAGGACGTGGTTCAAATAGGTTTGGAGAAAGGCGTTTTCGAAAAAGATCCTGACGGTTCGGTTTGGATTGATTTGACAGCAGAAGGTTTGGACAGAAAAATTGTGTTACGCTCTGATGGAACCGCGGTTTATATGACACAAGATATTGGAACCGCCATTCAGCGCGTGAAGGATTTTCCGGATGTTGGAGGAATGGTTTACACCGTCGGTAACGAACAGGATTACCACTTCAAAGTCTTGTTTTTGATATTGCAAAAACTCGGTTTTGAATGGTCAAAAAATCTCTTTCATTTGTCATACGGAATGGTAGATTTGCCTTCTGGAAAAATGAAATCAAGAGAAGGAACTGTAGTCGACGCTGATGACTTGATGCAGGAAATGACGGAAACTGCCCAAAAAATAGCCGAAGATTTAGGGAAATTGGATAGTTATTCTCCTGAAGAAAAGACAAAATTGTACAAAACCATTGGACTTGGTGCCTTAAAATATTACATATTAAAGGTTGACCCTAAAAAACGAATCCTTTTCGATCCAGAAGAATCTGTTGATTTTGCTGGAAATACAGGACCGTTTATTCAATATACCTATGCCAGAATCCAGTCAATTATTCGAAAAGCCAACTTTGATTTTTCGAACACATCAGGAATAGTTATGCTTCACGAAAAGGAAAAAGAATTGGTGAAACAACTCGAATTGTTTCCTGAAGTGATTCAAAATGCTGCCGATAATCACAGTCCAGCTTTGATAGCAAATTACACCTATGATTTGGTAAGAGAGTACAATTCGTTCTATCAAGCCGTGCCGATTTTAGGTTCAAATGTGCAAGACGAAAAGGTTTTCCGTGTGCAATTGTCCAAAAAAGTTGCCGACACTATTGCCGCTGCATTCCAACTTTTGGGGATTGAAGTTCCAGAGAGAATGTAGTTTTATAATTTTTTTATATGTATATTTGTTATTAACATTTAAATTTAATCACTATGAAACGAATTTCAATTTATGCAGTATTAGGATTGGTGTTTTTTTTAAACACGGCTTCCATGTGTAGTTCTGATGACTCATCGTCAACTACAAATCAAACAAATTTAGTAAATACCGCAACTTCTGGAACATGGAGAATCACTTCCTATGTAGATTCTGATGTAGTTGAAACCAATAAATTCATAGGATATAATTTTACATTTTCACAAAATGGAACTCTAACAGCAGTTGGAAACGGACAATCGTATTCCGGAACGTGGTCAGTAACTGATTCAAATAGTAATGACGATACAATAGACGATTTAGATTTTAATATTGCATTTAGTTCACCTGCTGATTTTTTTGACTTAACAGATGATTGGGACATTGTTTCTAGGACAGACACAAAAATTGTTTTAATTGACATTAGTGGCGGAAGTGGCACAACTGATAACTTAACTTTCGAAAAAAATTAATTCCTCATTCAAAAATAAAAAAACCTGCTAATTAAGCAGGTTTTTTTATTTTAAAACTACTTCATTTATATAATTATCTAATTGTCAAATTCTCTAATTAGTTTATCTTTGCAATTCAATAAAATTAAAAATTATGTTCGATAATTTAAGCGAAAAATTAGACAAAGCCTTTCATGTACTCAAGGGTCATGGAAGAATAACCGAAGTTAACGTTGCCGATACTTTAAAAGAAGTTCGTCGTGCCTTATTAGATGCTGATGTCAATTTTAAAATAGCTAAAGATTTTACTACTAGAGTAAAAGAAAAAGCCATTGGTCAAAATGTATTAACAACTATTCAGCCGGGACAATTATTAGTTAAAATTGTCAAAGATGAATTGACGGAACTGATGGGGGGCGATGTTGCTGGAATTAATCTATCAGGAAATCCAACCGTTATTTTAATGTCGGGATTACAAGGTTCTGGAAAAACCACTTTTTCCGGGAAATTGGCCAATTATCTTCAGACCAAAAAGAACAAAAAACCACTTTTGGTGGCTTGTGATATTTATCGTCCAGCGGCAATTCAACAATTGTATGTTGTTGGAGATTCGATAGCTGTTGAGGTGTATTCAGAACCGGAAAATAAAAATCCAGTAGAAATTGCCCAAAATGCAATCAAATACGCCAAATCCAATGGGTTTAATGTCGTAATTGTCGATACCGCAGGTCGTTTAGCAGTCGATGAGGCCATGATGACCGAGATTTCCAATGTTCACAAGGCAATTCAGCCACATGAAACTTTGTTTGTTGTGGACGCAATGACAGGTCAAGATGCGGTGAATACAGCAAAAACATTTAACGATAGATTGAATTTTGATGGTGTAATCTTAACCAAATTAGATGGTGATACCCGAGGTGGAGCTGCCCTTTCGATTAAATCGGTGGTTAATAGACCCATTAAATTTGTAGGGACTGGCGAAAAAATGGAAGCTATTGATTTATTCTACCCAGAACGTATGGCAGAACGAATCTTAGGAATGGGTGATGTTGTGTCTTTGGTGGAAATAGCACAAGAACATTATGATGAGGAAGAAGCCAGGAAAATCCAAAAGAAAATTGCTAAGAACGAATTTGGCTTCGATGATTTCCTTTCCCAAATTCAGCAGGTAAAGAAAATGGGAAATATGAAAGATTTGGTCGGCATGATACCAGGTGCTTCAAAAGCGATGAAAGATGTTGAAATTGAAGATGATGCTTTTAAATATATCGAAGCAATAATACATTCGATGACTCCAATAGAGCGAACAAAACCCGCCATAATTGATATGAAAAGAAAAACCAGAATTGCAAAAGGTTCTGGAACTAAAATTGAGCAGGTCAACCAACTGATGAAACAGTTTGAGCAAATGAGTAAAATGATGAAAATGATGCAAGGGCCGGGAGGTAAGAATATGATGAAAATGATGGGTAATATGAAAGGAATGCCAGGTGGAATGCCGGGAATGAGATAGAATATATGTATCAAGTTTAAGGTTTCAACTTGTTGAACCTGAAACTTTAAACTTTAAACTTTTTTAAAAATGCAATTACTAGACGGAAAAAAAACATCAGAAGACATTAAAAACGAGATTGCTGTTGAAGTGCAAAAGATGGTTGCCAAAGACCAGAAAGTGCCACATTTGGCGGCAGTTATTGTTGGTAATAACGGAGCTAGTCTAACTTATGTGGGAAGCAAAGTTAGGTCGTGTCAACAAATAGGATTTGAATCTACCTTGGTGGCGTTGCCCGAAACTATTTCGGAGACGGAATTGCTTGAAAAAATAAATGAACTAAACGAAGATGATAACATAGATGGATTTATTGTTCAATTGCCTTTGCCTAAACATATTGATGAGCATAAAATTCTGATGGCGATTGATCCTGATAAAGATGTGGATGGTTTTCACCCAGCCAATTTCGGAAAAATGGCCTTAGAAATGGAGACGTTTTTACCAGCTACCCCATATGGAATAATGGAATTATTAGAGCGTTACAAGGTAGAAACATCGGGAAAACATACTGTAGTTATTGGTCGTAGCCATATTGTGGGCCGCCCAATGAGTATTTTAATGAGTCGTAAAGGGTATCCGGGAGATTCAACAGTAACATTGACTCACAGTAGAACCAAGAACATTGAAGATTTTACCAAGAATGCCGATATTATCATCACCGCTCTTGGCGTTCCGAATTACCTAAAAGGGGATATGGTGAAAGAAGGTGTTGTAGTTATTGACGTTGGTATTACGCGAGTAGAAGATGCTTCGCACCCAAAAGGATATGTAATTACCGGTGATGTTGATTTCGATAGTGTAAGCAAAAAATCCTCTTTTATAACGCCCGTTCCTGGTGGAGTAGGACCGATGACTATTGCAATGTTGCTGAAAAACACCCTTTTGGCAAGACAAATCAGAATGAAAAAATAATATTTTTAAAATTTAAAAAGCAAAACCCAAGATGAGAGTCTTGGGTTTTGCTTTTTTGAAAATTTTTATCTAATAATCTCCTCTTTTCTTAAATCGAGGGTCATCTTTCTTTATGAATTCAGTTCTTCTTTTTTTGGGTTCTTGTTTGGGTAAACTCGCTTCTTCGGTTTTGCTTGACGGTTCAATGAGCTGGTTGAGTTCTTTGATTTCCGCATCGGTTAAATCACGAAATCTTCCTACGGGAACATCAAGCGAAATATTGATAATTCTAATTCGTTTTAGAGCCGTAACTTCGTAGCCTAGATATTCGCACATTCTACGAATTTGACGATTTAAACCTTGTGTTAGAACGATTTTAAAAGTGGTCGAACTGATTTTTTCTACCTTGCATTTTCGGGTGACAGTATCCAAAATGGGTACGCCATTACCCATTTTTTCAATAAAACGATTCGTGATGAGTTTGTTTACTGTTACGGTATATTCTTTTTCGTGATTGTTTCTGGCGCGAAGAATTTTATTGACAATATCTCCGTCATTGGTCATAAAAATCAAGCCTTCGCTGGCTTTGTCCAAACGTCCAATAGGGAAAATACGTTTGGGATAATTAATGTAATCTACGATGTTGTTGCGAACCTCTAAGTTGGTGGTACATTCAATGCCAACGGGTTTGTTGAAAGCCAAATAAACAGGTTTTTCGTTTTTCTCCCGAATCAACTTGCCGTCAATGCGTACTTCGTCGTCTTGAGATACTTTTGTGCCTAATTCCGGTATGATTCCGTTGATGGTTACGCGACCTTCTTCAATGATTTTGTCGGCTTCACGGCGAGAACAATAGCCTGTTTCTCCGATGAATTTGTTGAGGCGTTTTAGATTTTCTTCCATAAGGCAAAAATAGTCAAATTGTTTGTTAGATTTTTTTATGCCTGAGTTATTTGGAATTTTGGAGGATTAGGTTTAGTTGTCTTAGATTTAATATTACTTCTTTTAAATTCTAAGTAGTACTAAAAATATAAAAATCTATTTTAAGTCTTCTAACAAAAATTGGGTGATTTTTTGATATAAATCTTCATCGTGCATACTATGCCCTAAACCTTTTGTTTCTATAAAAATAGAATCTTTCCAGCCACTTGCTATTTTTTTTCCTTCTTCATATGCAACCACAGAATCGGAGATGTCGTGGGCTATGAGTCCTCTGGTATTTATTTTTGAGGCGAAATGTTTACCTGAAAAAAAAGTTAGGCTTGACCTAAAAATTTTACGATATTGAACTTCTAAACTCTTTTTGATATTGGTATTTAAACTTAATAACTTGATGTATTTGTTGAGTAGAATTTTGAAATCACTTGGAGAACCTAGCGTTACTATTTTTTCGATATTTTTATTCTTATAAAAATATTGATAATACAAACAAGTTTTCCCTCCCAATGAATGTCCAATAAGATATTTTGGATTGTATTTTTTCGCAACTATGTTTATATAGGCCGCGTATTTAGGTATGTCAAATTTATTACCGCTTGACAGGCCATGCGCGGGCGCGTCAATCGCAATAATCGTACTTCCTGTTTCTTTTAAATAGGGCAGCAGTTTTTGCCAACGCAAGGAATTGCTTTCCCAACCGTGAACTAATATAATTACGGTTTGATTTCCTTTCCATATATAGGATTTGAACTTTTGTTCTTTAAAATAAAAACTTTCAATTTCCGCTTCTTCCAGATTCTTAGGGAGATTGCTTTTAAATAATCTTCCTTTCCTTGGTTCAGCAAAAAGAGAATAAGCTATTTGCTTCGCTTTTTCAGGATATATAAAACTTAAAAAATTAAGGTATAATCCGATGGATTTGGTATAAAGGAAATATACGGGTTTTGTCATAATAAAAAAAATCCCGATGTTTATCGGGACTTAAATGGTTTTAGAATTTAGCAAAAAGCTTTTCCATTTTCTCTTTTTCTTCTTCAGCGAGAACGCTGTCGACTAATATTCTTCCGGAGTGTTCATCAGTTATGATTTTTTTTCTGGCAGCAATCTCAACTTGAGTTTGTGGCGGGATGGTAAAAAATGATCCTGCAGATGCTCCTCTTTCTATAGAAACAACGGCCAATCCGTTGCGAACACTACTTCTAATTCTGTTATAAGCAGCCAATAATCTTTCTTCGATTAATTGTTGGTATTCAGCTGATTTCTCAGATAAAAAGGCTTCTTCTTTTTCAGTCTCCGACATAATAGCATCTAATTCTGATTTTTTATGTTTCAAATGATTCGATTTAATTTCTAATCTCTCTTTTGATTGTTCGATAATTTCTTTTTTGTGTTCCATAGAAGCTTTCATTTCCTTGATTTGCTTCTCGGCCAATTGAATTTCCAACTCTTGAAATTCCACTTCCTTTGTCAAGGAGTTGAATTCTCTATTGTTACGCACACTTTCTTGTTGTTTAGTGTATCTTTTGATTGCTTCCTTATGCTCGTCAATGGTATTTTTACGTACCTTGATGAGTTCTTCGATAGTCTCCAATTCACTTTTCAATTTTTCTGAACGGGTACTTAATCCAGCCACTTCATCTTCTAAATCTTCCACTTCTAGAGGAAGTTCACCTCTAACGTTTCTAATTTCGTCAATTCGAGAGTCAATCAATTGTAAATCGTAAATTGCTCTTAATTTGTCTTCAACACTCAATTCTTTTGTAGTCGCCATATTCTATTGTCTATAAGTACTTAACTGGATTTGTATTTTCTTCTGATAAAACGATTGCAAAATTAAGGATTTTTTTCCGAAGAAAATCAACAATATAATTTTTTGTATAACGTTCGCTTTCAAAATGTCCAATGTCGGCCAAAAGAATCTGATTTTCAGCTTCATAAAATTGGTGATACTTTAAATCTGCCGTCAAAAAGACGTCTGCTTCGGCCTGAATGGCATTTTTTATTGCAAAACTTCCGGAACCACCTAGGACGGCTACTTTTTTTATGGGTTTCCCTAAGAATGCGCTATGCCGAATCCCTTCGCTTTGCATTTTATCTTTTACGAAATTCAGAAAATCTTTTTCATTCATTGAAACACTCAATTCGCCAATCATTCCCAATCCGATATTTTGATTTTTGTTTTGCAAATCATAAATTTCATAAGCCACTTCCTCATAAACATGATTTTTGAAAAGGGCTTTCAGGATTTTATTTTCCAAATGTTTTTCGAAAGTTACTTCGATTTTGATTTCCTCGTTTTCCACAAATTCAAATCGCTCACCAATCTCGGGATTGCTGTGTTCATTTCCCATATATGTTCCAATGCCTTTCGAGTTGAAACTGCAATTTTCGTAGTTGCCGATACTTCCCGCACCTTCGTCAAATAGTGAATTTCGAAGCTGTTCAGCATTTTCTGGAATGGTGTACGTGACTAATTTCCGAATGAAATTTTGTTTTGGAATCAGAATTTTTGTCATAGTCAAACCTAGTGCATCGGCAAATATTTTATTCACGCCATCTTGATGATTGTCTAATGCGGTATGAACGGCATAAATGGCAATATCATTTTTTATGGCTTTTATGACTGCTCTTTCCACATAGTTTTTGCCCGTGATTTTCTTCAATCCGGAAAACAAAATGGGATGAAAACAAACCACCAAATTGCATTTTTTTACAATTGCTTCATCAATCACGCTTTCCAATGCATCGTGACAAACTAAAACTCCCGTTGCATCCAATTCTTGATTTCCGACCAATAAACCGACATTGTCAAAATCTTCGGCATAAGCCAGTGGCGCCATTTCTTCGAGTACGGAAATTATTTCTTTAATTTTACTCACTGTTCAGTTTTTTTGTGTTCGTGAATCTTCGATTTCATCTTTGCTTTTTTCGAATAAACAAAGTTAATGAATTATTAACTCAACTTTTTTATAATGATAAAATAGTATACTTTCGTAGTATGATTTTACTTCGAAAAATACTGTTTCCGTTTGCCCTTTTGTATGGATTCATTACAGGTATTCGGAATTTTCTTTTTGATAGGAATGTTTTTAAATACTATTCTTTTGATGTTCCCATTATCGCGGTCGGCAATTTAAGCGTTGGCGGCACAGGGAAAACTCCACAAATTGAATATTTGATTCAGTTGCTTTCCCCAAACTATAAAGTGGCCACATTGAGTCGTGGTTACAAGAGAAAATCGAAAGGTTTCATTTTGGCTAATTCCACTTCAAATGCTGAAATTCTTGGAGATGAGCCATTCCAATTTTATAAAAAATTCCAGAACATTCAGGTTGCCGTTGATGCCAATAGAAAAAACGGCATCGAAAAATTACTTTCGCAAACCAATAAACTAGAGGTCCTATTATTAGACGATGCATTTCAACATAGAAAAGTGAAAGCGGGTTTCTATATTTTGCTGACTTCTTATGGCGATTTATATTCAGATGATTTTATATTGCCAACGGGAAATTTGCGCGAAAGAAGAGCCGGTGCAAAAAGAGCCAATTTGGTTATTGTCACGAAATGTCCCACAACTCTTTCGGCTGACGAACAGAGAGAAATTCAAGCCAAACTGAATCCTACTTCCACTCAAGAACTTTATTTTTCTTATATAGATTATGATGAATTCCTCTTTTCGGAAGTTAAATCCATCAAGGTAAGTGAAGTCAGGAATGTTGATAAATTGTTTTTGGCGGGAATTGCAAAACCAGAACCGTTTTTTAAATATTTACAAAGTGAAAAAGAGGAGCAATTGGTTTTTCCTGACCATCATCATTTTTCGGAAAAAGATCTGATGGAAATACAAAATAAAGCACAAGGCAAGATTATTATTACCACCGAAAAAGATTTCGTAAGATTGAAGGACAGCATTCTAAAGGAGCAACTTTTCTATTTGCCTATACGAAGTTCATTTCTTTCTGCGGCTGAAAAATTTGATAAAACAATTACGGATTATGTGGAAACACGTAAAAGAATGTCAAAAAATTGATTTTGAGCGATTAGGATTTGTTAATACAATCAGGTCGATTATCCGGGAAGAGTAGCCGGTTTCATTATCGTACCAACCCACCACTTTAACCATTTTATCAATAACCGAAGTGAGTTGCGCATCAAAAACACAGGAGTTTTTATTGCCAATAATATCAACAGAAACAATTGGGTCTTCGGTATAATCCAAGATTCCTTTCAAATTAGTTTGAGCCGCACGCTTGAAAGCGCCATTGATTTCATTTATCGTAACTCCCCTTTTTACATTGAAAGTTATATCGGTCAAGGAGCCATCGGGGACAGGAACCCGAATGCCACAACCTCCAATTTTGCCCTCGAATTCGGGAAATATTTTTGTCAATGCTTTGGCCGCGCCTGTTGTAGTAGGAACAATAGATTGACTTGCGCCTCGTGCTCTCCTCAAATCTTTATGGGGTTGATCGTGTAGACTTTGGTCTGTGGTATAAGAGTGAATGGTTGTAATATAGGCTTGCTCAATGCCACAAAGTTCGTTAATGATTTTTATCATCGGAGCCGCATTATTAGTAGTGCAACTTGCATTTGAAATAATGGTTTCAGTTCCGTCAAGAATATTTTCGTTCACGCCGATAACTACCGTTTTTATGGAATCCACTTCTGAAGGGGCCGAAAGAATTACTTTTTTGGCTCCAGCTACAATATGCGCATTGATTTCCTCGAAAGTGCTGTATTTTCCGGTCGATTCAATGACACAATCAATACGGTTGCTTTTCCAGTCCAGGTTAGAAATATTTTTCTCGTGGAAAAACAAAAAGTGTTTTCCATCGATAATGATTCCTTTCTCGTCGTGTGAAACTTGAAATGGTAAAACCCCATGAATACTGTCGTATTTCATCAGATGTGCCATCGTTTTTGTATCTGCAATATCGTTTATGGCCACGACCTCAATGGTGGGATGGTTGATCAAGAGTCGAAATAAATTTCGTCCTATCCTTCCAAAACCATTTATGGCAATTCTTATCATAAGTCTTAAAAGCTTAATGTCAGAAAGTTATAAAGTCAAGCCTTTCGACTTTCTAACTTTACGACATTCGACTATAATATATGTTTTTGGGCTTTGTAGGAGGATCTTACCAATGGCCCGCTTTCTACATGACGGAAACCTATTTCCAAACCAAATTTTTCATACTTGGCAAATTGTTCAGGAGTTATAAATTCCTTAACGGGTAAGTGTTTTTTACTGGGTTGCAAGTACTGGCCAATGGTTACCACATCTACTTTGGCATCATATAAATCCTTCATCGTTTGAAGCACTTCTTCCTCAGTTTCACCAAGACCCAACATAATTCCAGATTTGGTTCTGTTTATTCCTTGTTCCTTCAAGTATTTCAAAACTTCTAAACTTCGGTCGTATTTGGCTTGGATGCGTACTTCACGCGTCAATCGACGAACAGTTTCCACGTTATGTGAAACTACTTCGGGATTGGCTTCCACGATTCGGTCTATATTTCTTTCGATTCCCTGAAAATCAGGAATAAGCGTTTCAAGAGTCGTGTTTGGGTTCATTCTACGAATGGCTTTTATGGTTTCTATCCAAATAATAGAACCGCCATCTTTCAAATCATCTCTGTCTACACTAGTGATTACGGCATGTTTGATATTCATAATTTTGATGGAACGCGCTACTTTTTCCGGTTCATCCCAATCTACGGTTTCTGGTCTTCCGGTTTTTACACCACAAAAGCCACAAGAACGCGTACAAATATTTCCTAGAATCATAAAGGTGGCTGTTCCTTCGCCCCAACATTCACCCATATTCGGGCAACTTCCTGAGGTGCATATCGTGTTCAGATTGTATTTGTCAACCAAACCTCGGAGTTCTGTATATTTTTGTCCAATGGGGAGTTTTACCCTCAACCATTTTGGCTTTCCTACTGGTAATGCATTCTCTAAAACAGTTTCCATAAATCATTTTTTGAAAGTGCAAAGATAGTAAAAGTTGATTTAGGAATTGGGAATTGAACGAAGAATCAAAATTGAAAACTAAACCAAATTATCGGTTGTGTTGAATGATTTCTGCCAATAATTTTTTGGCACGAAGCAATTTTATTTTGACGTTACTCAAAGGTTCATCAATTTTATTAGCAATTTCGTGATAACTCATTTCCTGAAAATAACGCAATTGAATCACTTCTTGATAATGCGGTTTGAGTTCTTTAATGAATTGCAATAGTTGCGAAAGATTCTGCTCTGTAATCAATTCATCTTCTGCCGATGGGGTAGTGTCAGCAACATTATAGGCTTGCTGACTTTCATTCTCAGTGATTTCGACAAAAAGACTCGATTTATTTTTCCGCAGT
This sequence comes from Flavobacterium psychrophilum, assembly GCA_945872245.1. GTDB lineage: Bacteria > Bacteroidota > Bacteroidia > Flavobacteriales > Flavobacteriaceae > Flavobacterium > Flavobacterium psychrophilum_T. The sequence continues at coordinate 51,750 of CAMBZB010000009.1, read as the reverse complement.
AAATCAATATGGACATTTTTGGCAATGGCAATCAGCCAAGTGTTAAACTGAAATTCAGAATTATAACTGGCTATTTTGTCAAAGGCTTTCGAGAAGGTTTCGATGGTAATGTCTTCCGCATTAGTTTCGTTTTCGGTGCGTTTCAGCATAAAACCATACACTTCATTCCAATAAAAATCCAATAGAAAAGTGAAGGCAGCTTGGTCTCCCTTTTTTGCTTTTTCTATTTGTGGATTTATTTCCAATGTACCGGTTTTGAGAAAAAATTTGTGATAAAAATATTCAATTGGGTGAAGATAAGCACTATTTCAATAATAGGAAACCAATACATCACATCTTTTTCTTTTAGTTTTCCTGAAGAGAAACCCAGCGTTATCCAGGTAAAAAGATAGCGAAATCCAATGATACTTAAAACTACTATCCACTGGTATTGAAAAGCCAATAAAACGATAGCCAAAAGCACAAATAATAATTGTGAACCATAAAAAAGAGCCAATTGCACCCTGTCGAATGTCTTGTATAAACGCGCCGTGGAAACGTGTCTCCTTTTTTGGTTGAACCAATCCTTGAAAGAGGTCTTAGGTTGCGAATAAGTAAAGCTCTCGAGCGAATAGCAAATAGCGGTATTCTTGCTTTTGGCCACCTGATTGATAAATAAATCATCGTCGCCTGAGCGAATTTGCATGTGGTCAATAAAACCTTTTACATTATAGAATTCCTCTTTTTTGTAAGCTAAATTTCTACCAACACCCATGTAAGGATGTCCTATTTTTGCCCAAGAGAAATATTGAATTGCTGTAAGCATTGTTTCAAAACGGATGATTTTATTCAGAAATGAACCCGCAATTTTTTCATAGGCGCCATAGCCCAAAACAATAGTTTTATTCATGGTGAATTGGGAACTCATACTTGTAATCCAATCCTTCGAAGCGGGATAACAATCGGCATCTGTAAATAATAAATAGTCTTTTTTGGACGCTTTTATTCCCAGTGTCAGCGCATATTTTTTGTTTCCCCAAAAGGCTTCGTTATTTTCTACTTTTACTAATCGGATGTTGGAATATTGTTTTTCGAATTCTTCAAAAATCTCTAAAGTCGCATCACTAGAAGCGTCGTCAATCAAAATGATTTCGTAATCGGGATAATCTTGTTCTGCAAGCAGCGGAATAAACCGAATCACGTTTTCGGCTTCATTTTTGGCACAAACAATTACGGAAATTGGAATTTTTTTTGGAGTCGATTTTTGTGCTTTGGCAAAAGCAAATTTCCCAAAAACAAATAGATAATACGAAAGTTGTATCACAACTACAACTATAAAAAAGTATAAAGTAAGGGTCAACATAAGGGTTCGGCTTCTTTTTTAGAATCTTTGCAAAGGTAATTATCAATTGTCACACGAGCAAACATTCTTTTTGCGAACTGGCGAAGCAATTATTCATTGTCAAATGGGAATTAGTTTTAGGATTTTTGAAATCCAAATCCAAAAATAGGAACCTAAAAAACAAAAATCTAAATCACATTCACTTCGGCTTCGATATGAATGCCAAAAGTCTTAAAAATAGTCTCTTGAATAGTTTCAGAAACGGCTAAAATTTCTTGTCCCGTTGCCTTGCCATAATTCACTAGCACCAAGGCTTGGTTTTTATGAATTCCGGCATCTCCGAAACGTTTTCCCTTGAAACCTGCCTGTTCAATGAGCCATCCCGCGGGAATTTTTACTTCGGTTTCAGAAACTTCATAGTATTTCATTTCTGGAAATTGCTGGTGTATTTTTTCGAAATCAGTTTTCAAAAGAATGGGGTTTTTAAAGAAACTTCCACTGTTTCCCAATTCTTTTGGGTCCGGTAATTTACTTTGTCTAATGGCAATTACGGCATTGCTCACGTCCTTCAATGTAGGATTAGTGATGTTTTTTTTCGCCAACTCCGCAGTTATATCTCCATAGGAAGTATTTATTTTATGGTTGTGTTTTGTCAATTCAAATACTACCGAAGTGATAATGTACTTGTCTTTTGCTTCGTTCTTAAAAACACTTTCCCGATATCCGAAATGACATGCTGAATTGATAAAGGTTTTCATTTTCTGGTCTTCGATTGTAATCGCTTCACAGGAAACGAATGTGTCTCTGATTTCGGTTCCGTAAGCACCAATGTTTTGCACCGGAGTTGTGCCCACATTTCCAGGAATAAGCGACATGTTTTCCAGTCCTCCAAAGTTCTGGTCGATGGTCCAAAGCACAAATTTGTGCCAGTTTTCTCCAGCTTGGCATTCTACCCAGACACAATCATCAGTTTCCTGGATGATTTTTTTGCCTTTAAAATCAATGTGAATGACCAAGGCTTCGATGTCTTTGGTCAAAAGCATATTGCTGCCGCCGCCAAGAATAAACTTTTTTTTGGATTTGTTTTGTTCCAGAATTGTTTTTAATTCAGTCACATTTGAAACTGCAACAAATTGTTTTGCTTTGGCTTCGATGCCAAAAGTATTGTAGTTTTTTAAAGAAAAATCAGTTAGTATTTCCATAAATGGGAGTGCGTTTAAAACTTAACCCAAAAGTAACTATTAAAATTTATTTGCGTAGGTTTTTAACCAAATATGCATCATAAATAGTGGCATTATGTAAGGAATCATTTTAGTATCACCTTTTCTTAAATTTTCAACTAGTTTAATGGCGTTGATGTTTTCAAAATACGGCATTCGAAATACATCACTTTTCGAAAACGACTCTAATTCGGCAATAAATTCGGGACTTTTTATTAAATAATCTCCCCATGGAACACTCAATCCTACTTTTTTGAATTTCAGAATTTCTTCAGGTAAACGTGCTGCCATTGCTGATTTCAGGATATATTTCCATTTTTTGCCTGTAAAAAGCCATTTATCTTCCAAAGAACCCAAGCCAATAATGAGCCTTTGGTCTAAAAACGGTTCTCTACATTCTATGGAAGCGCCCATCGTGCAACGGTCGTTTCGGTCGAGTAGCGAACATAAATAAGTGTGTTGGTCAAAATAAAGCGCTTGGCGTCTTAAATTATTTGGATACAGGGATTTTGCATCTTCGAGAATTTGCTTTCTGAATTCGTTTTTTGGAGGATTTGTAATGCCAAAAGTCTTGGCAATATCATTTGGATAAATATTGGAACCATTATACATAACTAGATCATCCGGATTTTTTATTTGAGCATAACGGGCTAGTTTTTCATAACGCGGTTTTGTAGTAAAATATTCCATATGACCAATTGTTCCAATCGAATTCAATAAAGACGGGTATTTCAACGCTTTGTATCTTACGTAACCGCCCATTAATTCATCAGCACCTTCGCCAGAAAGCAACACTTTTACTGATGGTTTTGCTAATTGAGAAAGAGCCAAAATATGAGGTTCGCTCAAATGCATAATGGGTTCATCCTGAAAATAAGTCGAGCTCACCAACTTTTCGAATAGATTTTCATCCTCTAATTGCATCGTGTGAAATCCGTAATCGTATTTCTCCGCCATTATTTTAGCCAAATGCGATTCGTTATGTTCTTTTTCTTTGAAACCAATATTAAAAGTCTGAATGTCTTTGTAATTCTGTTGGTTAAGCGAAGCCAAAATTGAGGAGGAATCCAAACCACCGCTCAATAGGACGCCAACAGGAACATCACTGACCATTCTTAATTTTATGGAATCATCAAAAGCCTCCCGAAACCATTCGACTGGATTTTTAATTATGGGCTGGTTTTGTATTTCTGCTTTTAAATCCCACCATTTTTCATTGGTAATTATTCCATTTTCGTGAATAATCAAAATGTGTCCAGGCAGTACTTTTTTTACGTTTTCGTATAGGGTATTTTCACCAGCCACAAACCGGTTGAAAATGTATTCTTCCATTCCGTCTTGCGCCATTTTTAGTGGAACTCCAGCCGTGAAAAGGGCTTTTTGTTCGGAAGCAAAATAAAAAGTTTCGTTGTAAAATGAATAATATAATGGTTTGACACCCATTCTGTCTCGAACGGAAGTCAGCTTTCGTTCTTTCTTGTCCCAAATGACAAAAGCAAACATTCCATTAAGTCGGCAGAGCATTTCCGTTCCGTACAATTCGAATAATTTTAATAAAACCTCAGTATCCGAACTTGTTTTAATGTCAAATCCACTGCTTCGTAGTTCTGGATAAAAATCCCTGAAATTGTATATTTCACCATTATAAACCATCACATAACGTCCATCTTCCGAAAGAAATGGTTGGTGTCCAGCAGAAGTAATATCAATAATCGAAAGTCTTCGATGTCCCAAACCAATGTTGTTTTCAATAAATAATCCTTTGTCATCAGGACCGCGATGTTCGAGCGAATCGCGCATCTTTGTAAGAATGCGTTCGTCGACTTTTTTTTGTGATTGCAAATGCAAAATTCCATTAATTCCACACATAGCTAATTGGTTTTAGATGTGTTAATTAATTCGTGGTATTTATCGGCAATTATTTTCATATTGGTATTGTAATCTGCATTTTCTTCCACAAATTGCCTATTTTTTGAAACAGCAGTGTTTCGATGTTCCTTGTTCTCGAAAGCCCAAAGTATTTCTTCTGCAAGCATTTCGGAATCATCAATGGGTATCAATTGTCCGTTTTCGCGGTGTTTTATCCAGCTTCGATTTCCCGGAATGTCAGTCACTATTGGATAACAGCCCGAAGCCAAAGCCTCAAACAAGGAAGCCGAAACGCCTTCGGTTATAGGCATGCTGATGTAAAAATTATTTTGTTGCAACAGTTCAGGTAAGTTTGTATTTGGAATCTGTCCCGTAAAAATAACCTTTTTTTTAATTTTCAATTTCGCCGCTAATTCCATTAATATTGACATTTGTTTTCCATCTCCCACAATGGTCAATTCGAAATTTATCTCTTTTTGGTTTAAAATGCCAAAAGCTTTTAAGATGATGTCCTGACGGTATTCAGGCATCAATGAGCGGGTAACAATAGCCCTTATTTTTTTGGAACCGGTGTTTTTTTTATTTCCAAATTGCACCAAATCGATTCCTTTTGGCAAAACCAATACTTTTTTCATATCAACATTGGCGGCTTTCATCGATGTGGTCATTACGGGACCCCAAGCATGAATTAAGTCGGCTTTTTTGAACGCATACTGCTGAATCATTTTTTTGAATGGTAATAAAATAGATTTTTCAGGCCATAAATCAGTTCGACCTTGTTGTGCAATTGCTACTGGTTTTGCGCCTGTTAGCACCGCGAGAAAACCGTAACTGGTGGTTCTCTCGGCTATAACCATGTCGGGTTGTTGCAGTTTGACTATTTTTCGAATTTGGAAAATGGCCGTGGCAAATTCTAAAGTTCTTAGTAATCGGCTAAAAAAAGTGGTGCTGGATGTTTTCAATTCCCAAGTGGTAATTTCAAAATCTCCAAATTGTTTGAGTCCATTCATCCAGGTTATGGCGTCAGCTCTGTACGTTTCTCCCAGAAAAAGTATCTTCCGTTTCTCCATTTTTATCAATTAGTCTTCGGAAGTTAGTGCCCGATTAATAAAATCGTTCAAGGGTTTCAAAACAATTAGTTTTTTGCTCATTTTTTCCACAAAATCTTTTTTTGTCACTTCTTCAATATCAAATTTTTGGGAAGTTTCAAAACTTTTTAATTTTAGGAATTCAATCGCGGGATGGTCTTTTTCGTAACCTCTTGGCGGGTTTTTTAGAATATTGGATTCATTTCGATCAAAATCACCAAATTCTTTTTTGAAGTTTTTGTTAATGAGAATTTCTTCCAAATCTTCGTGAAAATAAGCAATTTCTTTGCGCACTTTTTTCAAATCATCGGCTTCGGGACAATAGAACCCTCCAGCAATAAAGCTGCCAGCCTTCGCAATGTGAACATAGTAGCCAGAACGATTCTTGCCTTTCGCACCACTTGACAGCCAAACGCCAATATGGTCTTTGTAGGGTGATTTGTCCTTTGAAAACCGAATGTCGCGGTTGATTCTAAAGGTACAATTTTTTACTTCGAGTATTTCCAATGAAGGATCGAGGGGTTTCATCGCATCCAGAAAATCACCAACTAATAGATGATAGTCTTTTTTGAAAACTTCATATCTTTTTTTGTTATCCAAAAACCAATCCCGATTGTTGTTGGCTTTTAAATCATCGATGAATTGCACACTGTCTTTTGAAAGCATATAGTTTAATTATTGCAGTTGTTTTTTCAGATCTTCTTCGCTGATATAGCCTGAATGTTTCCATTTTAGTTCCTTGTTTTCATATAATAAAAGCGTGGGAAGTTCGTCGATTTTCATTTCGGATATCAAGGTTTTGTTTTCATCGGCATTCAATCGGATGATGGTCACTTTGTCCGCCAAATCTTTTTGCATTTTTAAAAGATAGGGTGTCATTTTTTTGCATGGCGCACACCATTCGGCATAAAAGTCAATTAGTACTTTTTTGTCTGAATTTAATAATTCGGCATATTCTTGGCTGCTCATCCCAACGATTTTTTTACTTGGTTTAGAAAGTCCTGCCGCATTCCATTTCATAATTCCGCCTTGTAGTTCATAGATGGTTTTAAATCCCAATTCGGCCAATTTTGCAGAAGCTTTTGCACTTCTTCCGCCACTTTTGCAATAGACAAAAACAGGTTTTGATTTGTCTAATTTCTCCGCATTTGCCACAAAATCATTGCCAAGCCAGTTGATATTTGTAGCTTTATCGATATGTTCTGAAGTAAATTCTTCTGGAGTTCTGACGTCTAGTATTTGGGCGTTTGGAGTTGCTTTTATTTTTTCGTCGAAAACTTCAGGAGACGCACTTTCGATTTTTTTAGAGGGTTGTCCGTTGCACGATAAAATCGCAAAGGATAAAATCACAAAGAATAAACGATGTTTCATGATGGTTTATTTAAAAATTTTAAAATCAAGTAAATATACGAATTTTGGGAAGGTTATAGGTTGAAAATCTTGTAAGTCTGATGGGTTGATTTCACAATGTTTTCGGTACGTTCGGAATGTGTGTCCGAAATGAATAGTTGTCCAAAAGTGTCGCTATTGACCATTTCGACTATTTTGGCTACCCGACTTTCGTCCAATTTATCAAAGATATCGTCAAAAATCAAAATAGGTTTCGTGCCGCATTGGTTTTTTAAAAACTCAAATTGAGCCAGTTTCAAGGCAATCAGAAACGATTTTTGTTGGCCTTGTGAACCGAATTTCTTTATGGGGTAATGGTCGATTTCAAAGGACAAATCATCCTTGTGAATTCCTACACTGGTATAATGTAATGCTCTGTCTTTGTTGATGTTTTCTTGTAAAAGTGTCAATAAATCATTTTCAGACAAATGGCTTTCGTAGACCAATTGTACCGTTTCCTGCGAACCGGTTATGGCTTGATGATGGGTGTTGAAAATAGGGATAAACTGCTCGATGAATTCTTTTCGCTTCTCGTATATGTATTTCCCAAAAACGTCAAGCTGTTCATTATATATAGAGAGAGTGTCATTTTCGAAAACGAAATTCAATGCAAAATATTTCAACAAAGCATTGCGCTGACTCATTACTTTTTGGTATTGAATGAGTTGTTTCAGGTATTGGGGATCCAATTGTGAAATCACGCTGTCCATAAATTTTCTGCGAGTTTCACTGCCTTCCACAATCAAATCCCTGTCAGCAGGGGAGATAATGACCAAGGGAATAAAGCCTATATGTTCGGAGAATTTATCGTAGATTTTTCCGTTGCGTTTCAGTATCTTTTTCTGTCCTTTTTTTAGGCTGCAAATGATTTGTTCGTTTCTTTCATTGATTTCAAATTCTCCATCAATAACAAAAAATTCTTCTCCGTGTTTTATATTTTGAACTGCTAGCGGGTTGAAATAACTTTTCCCGTAGGACAATTGGTAGATTGCATCCAGTACATTGGTCTTTCCGATTCCGTTTTTGCCGACAAAACAATTTATTTTACCCACAAATTCGAAATTAGCTTCGGAAAAGTTCTTATAATTGAATAACGAAATTTTTTTTAAATACATTGCTAAGGCTAACGGGTATCGAGATATAGGCTTTTTTTGAGCCATTTTTTTTAAGTGGGTGCAAATTATTGAAAAATATCGATAAAAGAGGTTTTAGATTTGAATAAATATTATATTTTTGCCATTCACTAAATTAAAATGAAATGGCTACTTATAATAAAAGAGGATATAAAGCACCAAAAGAAAAAGAAGAAAAAGAAGTTACGGAAGACATAAAAGTTCTTGAAAAAAACAGCGCAACGGCGGGTGTGTTTTCAGCATTGGACGAAACGGCTTCAAAGACAGAAGATTTTGTAGCCAAAAACCAAAAAATAATCATTGGAATAGTGGGTGCAATTGCACTGTTTACGGTTGGTTATTTGGTTTATGAAAAATTTGTTGCAGCACCAAAAGAATTGGAAGCTGCAAGCGAAATGTTTCAAGCACAACAATATTTTCAAAAAGCAACTGATGGGGTTTCTAGCGATTCTCTCTATGATTTATCTTTAAAAGGTGGTGAAGGTAAATTTGGCTTTATTGATATTGCCGATAAATACTCTGGTACAGATGCCGGAAATTTAGCCAATTATTATGCGGGTGTCGCTTACTTGAATATTGGAAAATATACTGAAGCGATTGACTACTTGAGCAAATTTAAGTCTGAAGATATTGTATTAAGTGCTTTGGCAAAAGGAGCGATAGGGGATGCTTATTCTCAAAATAAGCAACCAAAAGAGGCACTTGAAAATTATTTGAAAGCGGTTGAATCAGACAAAAATGATTTTACCACGCCACGTTTCTTGTTGAAAGCAGGAAAAACGGCTTTGGCTATAGGAAATAAAGTAGATGCTTTGAAATATTTCACTGATATTAAAGAAAACTTTGAAGCAACTCCAGAAGCGGCTTCTATTGACGTATTGATTGGATTGTCACAGTAATTTTATTTAGGATTTTTCATTTAGATTTGGTACTTTTATACTTTAATCTCTAAAGATCTAAATTTAATTTTAATCCAAATTAAAATGGCAACCATAAATAAAAACTTATCTGAATATGATAAAAACACAATCCCAAACGCGAAAAATTTTCGGTTTGGGATTGTTGTTTCAGAGTGGAATGATACCATAACTGAAGGGCTTTGTTTTGGAGCAGTTACTGGACTTTTAGACAATGAGGTGCCGTCAGAACACATCATTCGATGGAATGTGCCAGGAAGTTTTGAACTGATTTATGGCGCCAAAAAGATGTTACAAACCCAAAACGTAGATGTCGTAATTGCCATTGGTTGTGTTATTCAAGGGCAAACGAAACATTTTGATTTTGTTTGCGAAGCCGTTTCGCAGGGAATAAAAGACTTGAACATAGAAACAGACATTCCCGTTATTTTTTGTGTTTTAACGGATAATAATTTACAACAATCCATCGACAGAAGCGGTGGAAAACATGGCAATAAAGGTACTGAAGCTGCTATAGCTGCCATTAAAATGGCTTATTTAAGACATCAAGCTTCGTTCAGTCACCAATATAAAAATCAACAATTGTTATCAACTGGGCCATTGCAGATAGAAGGTTTACCTCTGTTAGAAGAATAGAATTATGTTCATTCTGACTTTTTTGAATTTAGAATATTGATTTCTATATCTCCCCTTAGTTTTTTATTTTCTTCAATTATAGTTTTCTGTTGAGGGTTTATTATTCTCTGTTTGGAAATGAATAAGTGAATTTTTTTCTTTAATTTTTTTTTTGGCATAGTATATCAAGGTAGATAATAAAACTTCTTTTCAAAAATATTTCCCAATTTGAATTTATAAAACCATCCAAAGCCTTATTTTTGTGCTATGGCTAATAAAAATACAGACAAAATCGTTTTTGATCATTTAAAAGTCCTTGATGCGGGTGCAAAAGGCGTTTCGGTGGCAAAAGCCCCAGATGGGAAAGTAATATTCATTCCCAATGTTGTTCCCGGTGATGTGGTTGATGTACAAACTTTCAAGAAACGCAAGGCGTATTACGAGGGTAAAGCCGTAAAATTTCATGAATATTCGGAACATCGGGTTGAACCGGTTTGTGAACACTTTGGTGTTTGTGGCGGTTGCAAGTGGCAGAATATGAAATACGGCCAACAGTTGTATTACAAACAAAATGAAGTTTTAAACCATTTGCTGCGTATCGGAAAAATTGAACTTCCCGAGTTTGAACCGATTTTGGGTTCCGAAAAACAATTTTTTTACAGAAACAAAATGGAGTTTTCTTTTTCGAATAGTCGCTGGCTGACTGAAAAAGAAATTGTAAGCAGTGAAGATTTGGGAAACAGAAACGCCCTTGGTTTTCACATCCCGAAAATGTGGGACAAGATCCTGGACATCAACAAATGCCATTTGCAGGAAGACCCATCGAATGCTATTCGCAATGCCATTCGGGCATTCGCTAATGATAATAACCTAACTTTTTTCAATCCAAGAAATCACGAAGGTTTGCTTCGGACTTTGATGATGCGAACAGCTTCTACCGGAGAAATTATGGTTTTGGTACAGTTTTTCGAAAATGACAAAACCGGCAGGGAATTACTTCTTGATCACATCTACGAGAAATTTCCTCAGATTACGTCGCTGCAATACGTGGTCAACAACAAGGCGAACGACACTTTGTACGATCAAAACATTAAACTCTACAAAGGCAGAGATTATATATTGGAAGAAATGGAAGGTTTGAAATTTAGCATCAATGCAAAATCGTTTTACCAAACCAACTCAGACCAAGCCTACGAATTATATAAAATTACGCGCGATTTCGCCGGATTGAGCGGCAATGAAATCGTGTATGATTTATACACGGGAACTGGAACGATTGCCCAATTTGTTTCGAAAAACGCTAAAAAAGTTATTGGTGTAGAAAGTGTTTTAGAAGCGATTGTTGATGCCAAAGCCAATGCCGTTCGCAATGAAATTACCAATTGTGAGTTTTATGTGGGTGATATGAAAGTCGTTTTTAACGAAAGTTTTATTGCCCAACACGGTAAACCGGATGTGATTATTACCGATCCGCCTCGTGACGGAATGCACAAGGATGTAATTGAACAAATCTTAAAAATAGAACCGTCAAAAATTGTTTATGTGAGTTGTAACTCCGCTACACAGGCAAGAGATTTGGCCTTGATGGATGAAAAATACAAAGTGACGCGAGTTCGTCCGGTGGATATGTTTCCACAGACACATCATGTCGAAAATGTGGTGCTTTTGGAAAAACGATAAAATTATTTTGAATTCTAAATTCTAAATTTAAAATGAAAAAAGTACTTACGCTTTTATTGATTACGATGTTTTCTTTTTCCGGTTGTGAGAAAGATGATATTTGTGATGCCAATACATCTGCCACGCCCAGACTTGTAATTCAATTTTATGATTTCTCAAACCCTACGGTTTTAAAAAATGTGACCGATCTCAAAGTCATCGGTGAAGGAATGACCGAAGGAATTGTTTTTAATGGAAACGGAAACACGGTTTCAATACCTTTAAAAACGAATGAGAATAGCACAACTTATCGTTTTATACTGAATTCTGGTTCCGCTTCTTTTAGTAGTGAAGATGAAATCAAGTTCGATTATTCCCGCGAAAATATTTATGTGTCCAGAGCATGTGGTTTTAAAACGATTTTCACTTTTGATTCTAGCATTCCCATTATTCATACATCAGTTCCTTCAACTAAATCAAAATGGATGCAAAATATTTCGGTTGAAAAAAGTAACATCGTAAACGAAAATGAAACACATGTTAAAATATATTTTTAGTTGCTGCCTTCTGATTTTTGTATATTTGGTTCAGGCTCAGACTGTACTAACTAAAATTCCGAACACAAACATTCAAAAAGAAGGAATTATTCCAGAAGCTCCCAAACAGAAATCCCAAAAAATTGTCGAAGAGAAAACAAAGGATAGTATTCCACCGAAAACGAACCGTTATGGACTCCGTGTGGGCGTTGATTTATACAAATTGACTCGCTCTTTATATGACAAAGAATATAAAGGAATCGAATTTGTTGGCGATTATCGATTAACCAAAAAGTATTATTTGGCTGCCGAACTCGGTAATGAAAATAAAACAACGGATGATAATCGTTTGAATTTCACAACCAAAGGTTCGTATCTTAAAGTTGGCTTTGACTATAATGGTTATCAAAACTGGTTAAACATGGAAAATATAATCTCCATTGGATTGCGATATGGTGCAAGCACCTTTAGCCAAGAATTGAACAGTTACAAAATTTACAATGCCAATCCCTATTTTGGCGAAGTACCCATACTTCCTTCCGGAGATAAATTCAACGGATTAACAGCCAGTTGGATTGAAGTAGTGGCAGGAGTAAAGGCAAAAGTGATCAATAATATTTACTTGGGCTTTAGTCTTCGTCTTAATAAATTGATATCAAACGATAAGCCCACTAATTTTGATAACCTTTATATTCCAGGTTTTAATAGAACCTATGATGGCGATTTTGGGGTAGGAGTAAATTACACCATTACGTATTTCATTCCTATTTACAAGAAGAAAGTAACTGATAGGAAAAAAGTACAATCAAACGGTTAAAAGATATATTCGTAAAAAACTTCTCCTCAAATATGACAAAGGGCTACTTAAATAGTAGCCCTTTGTCTTTAATATAAGTCGATTTTGTTTCAGAAAAAGAAACGTAATAAGATCATTATAAGTGAATCACTTCTCCATAAGCATCAGCAACGGCTTCCATAACGGCTTCGCTCATAGTTGGGTGCGGGTGTATCGATTTTAGGATTTCGTGACCTGTAGTTTCCAGTTTACGAGCTACAACGGCTTCGGCAATCATATCAGTTACTCCAGCGCCAATCATGTGGCAACCCAACCATTCACCATATTTAGCATCAAAAATCACTTTCACGAAACCATCAGGTGTTCCTGCAGCTTTTGCTTTCCCTGAGGCTGAGAATGGGAATTTACCAATTTTTAACTCGTATCCTTTTTCTTTGGCTTGTTTTTCAGTCAAACCAACAGAAGCAATTTCTGGAGTGGCAAAGGTACAACCCGGAACGTTTCCGTAATCGATAGGTTCAACATGAAGGCCCGCAATTTTTTCCACGCAATTAATTCCTTCTGCAGAGGCCACATGAGCCAATGCTTGACCTGGAGTTACGTCACCAATGGCATAGTAGCCAGGGATATTAGTTTGATTATAAGCGTTTACCAAAATTTTATCCTTGTCAACGGCAATTCCAACTTCTTCCAATCCAATATTTTCAATGTTGGTTTTAATTCCAACTGCCGAAAGTAAAATTTCTGCTTCCAAAACTTCTTCCCCTTTGGCAGTTTTAACGAAGGCTTTAACTCCTTTTCCAGAAGTGTCTAATCTTTCTACAGAAGAACTTGTCATAATTTTAATCCCCGCTTTTTTCAAAGAACGTTCCATTTGTTTTGAAATGTCCTCATCTTCAACAGGAACTATGTTAGGCATGAATTCTACAATAGTAACATCTGTTCCCATTGAGTTATAGAAATGAGCAAATTCAACTCCAATGGCTCCAGAACCTACGATTATCATCGATTTTGGTTGCGTAGGCAATGTCATTGCTTGGCGATAGCCAATTACTTTTATGCCATCCTGAGGCAGGTTTGGTAATTCACGGGAGCGAGCTCCTGTGGCAATAATAATATGATCAGCAGAATATTCAGTAACTTTTTTGGCTGCATCAGTAACGTCAATTTTCTTACCTGGTTTTAGTTTTCCGAAACCATCGATGACGTCAATTTTATTTTTTTTCATCAGGAATTGAACCCCTTTGCTCATTCCATCAGCAACACTTCTACTGCGTTGAACAACTGCGGGGAAGTCTTTGTCAAACCCAGAAACAGTCAATCCATAATCAGAAGCGTGTTTAAGATAATCAAAAACCTGAGCAGATTTTAATAATGCTTTAGTTGGAATGCATCCCCAGTTCAAGCAAACACCACCTAAGTTTTCTTTTTCGATTACGGCAACTTTAAAGCCTAATTGCGATGCTCTAATGGCTGTTACATAACCTCCTGGACCGCTTCCTAAAACTATGATATCGTATTTCATTTTTATGTGTTTATTTTTTTAGTTGTAAAAATGCAGTTGCAAAAGCTCGTGTCATTTTTATGTGTTTTCTACATTAAAATTCTGTCGCGAAATTATGAATTATTTTTTAATTTGATCATAGGAAAAGTACAATTAGTAATCGCTAATTGTACAATTCAGGAATTAAGTATTCAATATAAATTGGGAATCGTACAAATTTTTATAGTAACCTTCTGTTTTTTCCAATAGTTCATGATGGGTTCCTTGCTCGACTATCAATCCTTTGTCCATCACTACAATTTGATCGGCATTCACAATAGTTGCTAATCGATGTGCAATAATAATTGACGTTCTTCCTTTGGTTATGGTTTCGGTGGCACGTTGAATCAATTCTTCGGAATAGGTGTCTATTGATGAGGTTGCTTCATCAAGAATAAGAATGCTAGGGTTACTCACATAGGCACGCAGAAAAGCAATAAGTTGGCGTTGACCGGAAGATAGCATCACGCCACGTTCCTTTACATCAAAATCGTAATTGTCCGGCAGACTCATAATGAACTTATGGACTCCAATTTTTTTGGCGGCAGCCAAAACTTGTTCGCGAGATATTTCGGGATTATTTAGCGTAATGTTATTGAAAATAGTATCGGCAAAAAGAAAGACGTCCTGCAACACTACTGCAATTTGTTTTCGTAGCGAACTCAAGGTGTAGTTTTCTATGTTTTGGTCATCGATGTAAATCGTCCCGCTATTGATTTCATAAAATCGGTTCAGCAAATTGATAATGGTCGATTTTCCCGCTCCTGTCGAACCAACGATGGCAATGGTTTTACCTGCAGCTACCGATAAGTCAATTCCCTTAATAACCTCTTCTCTGTGAAAATAGCCAAAACGAACACTTTCAAAGTGAATGTTACCTTTAAAGACCTGGGCTTCGACAGTTCCTGTATCTTGGATTTGTTCTTCGGTATCGAGAATGTCAAAAACACGATTGGCAGCAATCATTCCTAGTTGCATTTCATTGAATTTATCCGCAATTTGTCGCAATGGGTTGAACAACATTCCAATAAACATCGTGTAAGCGGTCATTTGTCCTAAAGTGGTAAATGGATTTCCGTTAATAATTTGAAATCCGCCGTATAAAACGATAAATCCTAAAGTTAAAGATGAGATAATATCAGCAATAGGGAAGAAGATAGAGTTGTATAGTATTGTTTTTATCCAAGCTTTTTTGTGCTTTTCGTTGATGGATTTAAATTTTTCGTATTCTACATCTTCACGATTAAACAATTGGACGATTTTCATTCCAGTAACTCGCTCTTGAACGAAGGAATTTATATTGGCAATTTGCGTCCTAACTTCCTCAAAAGCTACTTGCATCTTTCGTTGGAATATTCGTGTGATAAAAACTAATATTGGCATAGCCACAAACACGATTAACGAAAGTTGCCAATTCATCCAAAACATTATGATTAAACAAACCGCCATTTTCATCAAATCACTGGCTATCATGAACAAACCTTGACTAAAAATTCGGGCAATTTGTTCAATATCAGAAACGGAACGTGTTACTAATTGTCCCACGGGTGTGTTGTCAAAATACTTTATTCGGAAACTCAACATGTGTCTGAAGAGCTTGGTTCGAATGTCCTTAACGATATCTTGTCCAAGCCAGTTTGCCCAAAACACAAAGAAAAACTGTGAAACTACTTCTAATAATAAGGTAATTCCCATCAGGGTTACATAAAACAATAAGCCATAATTATCTTTAGGTTTTATATAAGTATCCACGGTTCCTTGTAAAATTAGAGGACGAATCGCCGCAAAAACAGATAAGAAAACCGCAAAAATGATAACACCATTAAATCTCCATTTGTATGGACGGGTATATTTTAAAACTCGTTTAAATACCTTTGTATCGAATGCTTTTGCTTTCATTTTTTTTGTCATCGCGAATCTGCTAAGCTATCTGCTGTTAAATGTAGTCGTATTCAATTTTTGTCAAGTACAAGCCATGTGCTGGGACTGAAAAACCAGCTTTTTCGCGGTTTTTACTTTTAATAATTTCATTAAAGTCCTCCAAAGTGATTTTGTGTAATCCCACGTTTACAAGTGTTCCCACTATGGCGCGAACCATATTGCGTAAAAAACGATTTGCCGAAATAGTAAAAATAAGTTTATCATTTTCTCGTTTGTCTGTGCCCTGTTCGGCTGCACCTCGAGTCCAATAGGCTTCAAAAATAGTACAGTCGAAGGTGTTTACATCGGTATTTACTTTTGAGAAGCATTGAAAATCAGTGTGGTCAAATAGCAGTTTGGAAGCTTCATTCATCAAATCTAAATCCAACTCTTGATGGAAATACCAACTTTTATCCTGCGAAAAAACATCCTTGAAGGTGTTTATATGATATTCGTATATTCTTTTCTTGGCATCGAAACGGGCATGCGCATCGTCTTTAACGGGAAAAATGTCATAAATCACAATGTCTTTGGGCAAGAAGGAGTTGAGTTTGTGCACCAAACTCGAAACAGAAATTGGCGTTTCAAAATCAAAATGGGCAAACATTTCCTTGGCATGAACACCAGTATCGGTGCGTCCTGCCCCCATAATATCAATTTGCTTCGCCTGTCCGCTATCGCTCGAGCCAGAATTCAATACCACTGACAATGCTTTGTTCAGCGTTTCCTGCACAGAAGCTGCATTCGGTTGGTATTGCCATCCATGATAATTAGTTCCGTTATAGGCTAGTTTTATAAAGTACCTCAAGTTTAGTGTGCAGTATTCTGTGTTCAGTGAACAGATTAATATTGGCAAATTTACAAAGATTTTAGTTGATTATACTTTTAAAGTTTTTCCAAGTCGAAAATCAAAAATTGTAAATCTTCCATCATAAATAATAACTTTGTAGCTTAATTGAAAAATAGCGATACGATTGCTCCCGACTAAGCGGACAAGTCGTTCCTCGAAATAACAAAATGAAAAAAATTCTTCTGCTTTCCGACACGCACAGTCATATAGATGAAACGATTTTAAAATATGTTGCACTGGCTGACGATGTATGGCATGCTGGTGATATTGGAGATTTAGTGGTGACGGACACGATTAAGAAAATGAAACCTTTGCACTGCGTTTATGGTAATATTGATGATGATAAAGCCCGAATGGAATTTCCGTTGCACAATAGATTTATGTGCGAAGAAGTTGCTGTTTGGATTACCCATATTGGTGGGTATCCTGGGAAATACAATCCGGCAATCAAAGCCGAAATGGCAGCAAACCCACCAAAATTATTTATTTGTGGTCATTCCCATATTCTAAAAGTAATTTTTGACAAGAAAAACAACCTTTTGCATATGAATCCCGGTGCTGCCGGAAAAAGCGGCTTTCATCAGGTTAGAACTATGTTGCGTTTCGTGATTGATGGGGATAAAATAAAAGATTTGGAAATAATTGAAATAGGGAAGAAGTAGTTTTTAGCGGTCAGTTGTAATATTCCATCTAAAAGTATTGTACAAAAAAACCCGAACTTACATTCGGGTTTCCTTCGCACTAATAAACTAAGTTTATAGGATTATCTCAATCTATCCACAGATTTTACAAGATCTTCGTCCTTTTTGATGGCCTTATTAGCTAAGACTAATAATACGATAGCAACAATAGGTAGAAACATCCCAATACCTTTCTCCGAAACAGCTATTGTTTCTCCAGATAAATTTAGCGAACGATATACAAACAAGCCTAATAAAATTAAATTTAAAATTATATTCAACCTGTCAATAACAAATTGATTTTGTCTTTTTTTATACGAAACAATACTCAACAAAGATAGTGTTGTACTCAGGCCTAGTACCACAACGTAGACTTGATTTTGCATGAAAAAGTAGGAGGAACCATCAGTCATTGACCACAAAGGAATGAAAAACGGTAAAATACCTGTCACCACAAAGGCAAGAAGTAAATATATGGTTTGAATTCTTTGTATCATTATCTTAATTTCTTTCACAAAAATATATTTTCTTTTTAAGAAATACTATTGTATGATTAAAATTTATTCGTAATATTGCATAACAAAACCGTAAGTACTTCATTCTTCGGTCAGTTCACAATCAAAAAAATCACCTCGCAATTTTCGCAATTCCCACTTTAATTAAACTTATAGAACATTTATGTTTGAAATTTCTGCATTAAAAGAAATGAAGCTTTCTGAGCTTCAAGAAATAGCTAAATCAGCCAAAACAATAAAATTCAACGGTGTAAAAAAAGAGGCACTAATCAGCCAAATTTTAGAACTCCAATCAGCAAATACACCATCGGTATCTAATAGTAATGCTGTTGAGGATGATAAGCCAAAAAGGGCTCGAATTTTAGCCGATAAAAAAACTGCTATTAAAAATTCTTCAAACACTTCTCTTTTCGACAATACAGAAACCTCAATACTAGTAGATTCTCCTGTTATAGAAAATGAGGTTCCGGAAATAGCACTTACAGAAAATAGTTCTGAAAAGAAAGTAGGTAAGATTATTAAATTTAATAAGTCAGCCTACGAAAAAAAGATGGCTTTGCAAAAGCAAAAAGAAGAAGCAAAAGCTGCCACTGGAGACAATGAAACAGCTAAAGAAAATGAGTCAGATTCGGAAATTACTCCTCCTGAAAATTCCGAAATTAGTGTTCCCTCCAAAAAAATAAATCCCAATCAACTTCACAAACAAATTCCAAATCCACACGAGCGAAAGCGAACTGACGAAGTAAATCAAAACGGTAACGGAAATGTGAACCCAAATTTCAAAACCAAGAAAAACAACTTTAGGGATTCTGATTTTGAATTTGATGGTATTATAGAAAGTGAAGGTGTTCTTGAAATGATGCCTGACGGATATGGTTTCCTTCGCTCATCGGATTATAATTATCTAGCTTCTCCAGATGATATTTATTTGTCGACTTCTCAAATTAGATTGTTCGGACTTAAAACTGGAGATACTGTTAAAGGAGTGGTTCGTCCTCCAAAAGAAGGTGAGAAATTCTTTCCATTAGTTCGGGTGTTAAAAATCAACGGACATGATCCGCAAGTGGTTCGTGACAGAGTTTCATTCGAACATTTGACTCCTGTTTTTCCGTCAGAAAAATTCAAATTAGCCGAAAGACAAAGCACTATTTCTACCCGAATTATTGATTTGTTTTCGCCAATAGGAAAAGGGCAACGCGGTATGATTGTGGCACAACCCAAAACGGGTAAAACAATGTTGCTAAAAGACATTGCAAATGCCATTGCCGCAAACCATCCTGAGGTTTATTTGATTGTTTTATTGATAGATGAACGCCCGGAAGAGGTAACTGATATGCAACGAAGCGTTCGAGGTGAAGTGATTGCTTCAACTTTTGATAGAGAACCACAAGAACACGTTAAAATAGCCAATATTGTTCTCGAAAAATCAAAACGCCTAGTGGAATGTGGTCACGATGTAGTGATTCTATTGGATTCCATTACGCGTTTGGCTAGAGCTTATAACACGGTTCAACCTGCATCTGGTAAAGTATTGAGTGGTGGTGTTGATGCCAATGCGTTGCAAAAACCAAAACGCTTTTTTGGAGCGGCCAGAAATGTTGAAAATGGAGGTTCATTGAGCATCATAGCCACAGCATTGACTGAAACTGGTTCAAAAATGGACGAAGTTATTTTTGAGGAATTCAAAGGAACCGGAAATATGGAATTGCAGTTGGATCGTAAAATTGCCAACAAACGTATTTTCCCTGCGATTGATTTAACATCTTCAAGTACGAGACGAGATGACTTATTACTTGATCCAAAAACATTACAAAGAATGTGGATAATGAGAAAATATCTTTCGGATATGAATCCTGTCGAAGCTATGGATTTTATCAATGATCGTTTCAAGAAAACGAAGAATAATGAAGAGTTCTTGATTTCGATGAATGATTAAAAGAAATTTAGAATTAAGAAAATAGATAAAAAGCAAAAAAAAAATCCTCAATAGAGGATTTTTTTTGTGAATTTAGAATCTAAAATCTTTATTCTCTCTTCAGTTCCAAACTTTCTTTTCGTTCCAATAAAGCCATATAAAATCCATCGAAACCTGACTCGTGAGCCAATATCTTTTGGTCTTTTATAAAGTCAAATTGTTTTCCAATTTCTGTTGCTAAGAATTTTTTAACTTGTTCTTGATTTTCAGAAGGTAAAATAGAACAAGTGGCATATACTAATTTCCCGCCTGGTTTTACAATTTTGGAGTAACTCTCCAACACTTCGGATTGAACTTTTCTAATATTATCGATAAATTCGGGTTGTAATTTCCATTTGGCATCAGGATTTCTTTTCAGAACTCCCAAGCCGCTGCAAGGTGCGTCAATCAGAACTCTGTCTGCTTTTTCATGTAGTTTCTTGATGATTTTGGTAGAATCGATAATGCGGTATTCAATATTGAAAGCACCGTCTCTCTTGGCTCTCAACTTTAATTGCTTCAACTTACTTTCGTACAAATCCATTGCGATTAATTGCCCTTTGTTTTCCATCAATGCGGCAATATGCAACGTTTTTCCCCCTGCACCAGCACAGGTGTCAACCACTCTCATTCCGGGTTTTACGTCAAGGAAAGCGGCGACAAGTTGAGAATTGGCATCCTGAACTTCGAAAAAACCTTGTTTAAAAGCATCCGTCAAGAATACGTTAGCCCTTTCTTTTAGAACTAAAGCGTCAGGTTGGTCTTTCAAGAATTCCGTTTCAATGTTCAAGTCCATCAGGATGGCTCTCAGAGATTCTTTATTGGTTTTTAAGGTGTTTACCCTAAGAATTACTTTTGCGGGTTGGTTTTGGGCTGCAATTTCTTTTTCCCAAATTTTTTCGCCTAATTCTTTCACTCCCAATTCGTCCATCCAATCTGGGATGGACTCTTTCAAAGCTCTGATTTTTGAAAGTTCGTCAAAACGTCCTTTTATTTTTCTTTCTGGAGTTCCTTCTAGTTGACGCCAATCTGGGATTGGATAGCCTCTTAAGACCGCCCAAACAGAAAACATCCTCCAAAGATTGTCTCTGTCAAAAGGTTCTTTTACTTCTGCAATTTCGGCATATAATCTTTTCCAGCGTACAATTTCGTAAATGGTTTCGGCAACAAATTTTCTATCGGAACTTCCCCAGCGTTTGTCTTTTTTCAGGGATCGTGCCACAACTTTATCGGCATATTCGCCTTCGTTAAAAATGGCATTCAAGGCGTCAATGGTTGTATATACTAAATTTCGGTGTAATCTCATTTTTAATAATTGAGTTGCAAATGTACTACTAAAGATTTAAATTAAATTTTTAATATTGAATGTTATTCTTTAGTATTTGGCCAAAAAAAAACACTGCAATTGTGAACAGTGTATTTTTATATTTGTTAAATAGTGCTTTACTTAATTCGGGTTAAACCTATATTTTCTGGAGCATGCAGCACCATTGGAAACTTTTCTACTTTTACTGAACTGCTATCTAAACCAAAAGCACTTTCCTCAGACAAACTTAATTTTTTAATAAAAAAGTATGAGTTCATTATTATTTTTTCATGCCATAACAAATCGCTGTCATGAGAGAGGTATTTTTCAGATAAAACAAATTTGAAATCACCAATAATGTTATTTTTATTCAAGGATTCATACCTACTTGTGATATCGACCTCTCCTTTTTGTACCATATCTTTAATAACTTCCTTAAACATCAAATTTATTTTTGTAGGCTCCCTAAAACCCAAATTAAAATCGACACGATACAAATCGTCTTTGGTAATTTCAGTTACTTTATATTCAGTTTTATAGGGTTCATTTAAAATGTTTACATGCACAAACCAATAGATATCGGCTCTTTTCGGTCGCTTTTGTAAAATAGAGTACATTACTTTTTCCTCAATTTCATCAATTCTTGCCGCATTTGTCATATATACCAAATGGGTTGCATATTTTGGTATTGATAAATCAGTGCTTAGTTCCACTAATACTTTTTTATAATCTTCTATTTTTACGAATTTAGTATAGCTCTTATTTATTTTTTTTGCCAAATACCAAATAGTCATAACTGATATAAGAACCAATGCAATAATTAAGGTCACATAGCCACCCTCGGCAAACTTTTTAAGATTGGCGATAAGGAATCCAAATTCAATTGTTAAATAAATAGTTATTAAAGGAACCATGAAATACAATTTAACTCTTTTTAATATCATATAAAAATTTAGTAGCACTGTTGTCATAATCATACATAATATAATGGCTAAGCCATAAGCATGTTCCATGTTGCTTGATTTTTCAAAGTGCAAAACCACCCCAACACATCCAAAAAACAATAACCAATTTATCGAAGGAATATACAACTGTCCTTTTAATTCTGACGGATATTTTATTTTTACTTTTGGCCAAAAATTCAATCGCATGGCTTCATTTATCAATGTGAATGAACCACTTATTAAGGCTTGTGACGCTATAACGGCGGCAAGTGTTGCAATTATAATTCCTATGGGTTGAAACCAGTCGGCCATAATTAAGTAAAAAGGGTTGGCATTTTTGCCGCCTATATTTTGTAGCGTTCGTCCTTCATGATTGATGAGGTAGGCGGCTTGTCCAAAATAGTTTAAAACCAAAGTTGTCTTTACAAAAATCCAGCTAATTCTAATGTTTTTTCGCCCACAATGTCCCATATCCGAATATAAAGCCTCGGCTCCAGTGGTACATAAAAAAACAAATCCTAAAACATAAAAACCCTCAGGGTGAATAGATAATAATTTATAGGCATAATACGGATTAAATGCTTTTAAAACTTCAGGGTGCTTAGTAATTTGAACTAGACCTAAAACTCCTAGCATCCCAAACCATAAAAGCATCATTGGAGCGAAAAAGCGACCGACCAATTTAGACCCAAATTGCTGAATGGTAAACAATATGAATAAAATTCCAATTACGATGGGAATTGTATTTATTTCTGGATAAAAATTTTGAATTCCCTCAACAGCAGACGATACGGAGATGGGGGGGGTGATAATGCCATCGGCAAGCAGGGCGCTTCCTCCGATTATCGCGGGTACAATAAGCCATTGAATTTTAGTTTTCTTTACTAATGCATACAAGGCAAATATACCGCCTTCACCATGGTTGTCTGCACTTAAGGTAATGAGCACATATTTTATCGTCGTTTGTAGGGTAAGTGTCCAAAAAACACAAGAAATCCCTCCTAAAATTATATCAGCATTTATTACATAGTTGCCAATTATGGCTTTCATTACATATAATGGTGAAGTTCCAATGTCACCATAAATTATTCCCAACGAAACTAATAAACCTCCTAATGTTAACTTACTGTGTAAATCTTTATGCGAAATGCTCATGTTTATTTATATAAAAAACCGGACAAATTTACTATTTTTAAATATAGTATTGAATGTAAAATTAAATAATTATAAAAATGGAGCGTAATTGAATCTTCATTTTTATAGGCATAACGAATTAGCTATTAATAATACCAAACGGATTATCTATCAATTTCTCAAAAAATAAAACTAGCTCACCCAATTTCAAATAAAAAAAGCCAAGAAACAGTAGTACTAGTTCTTGGCTTTTTATTTTTTTAAAACAAAAAAATCTATTTTCTCGGTCCTTTGTCCCGATATTGCTGCAACAGTTTTTTGTTGAAGTTATCTTCGGCCTTTTTTAATTTTATAATTTTTATTGGAGAAATTACCCCTTTTAGACTAGAAATAAATTTACGGCGATTTTGGAATAAATCCTCATCATAACTTTCTGATTGGGCGAGAAGTGCAAAAGCTTCTTTTTCACTCATTTTAGCAAATGCTTCATCATCGATTCTGTCGATTAACGATTTAGTCTTCTTCGATCTAATTTCATTTTGTTTGTTGTCAAAAGCATTGTAAAGTGGCCAAAAAATAGCTGCTTCATCTGGTGTCAGTGACAATTCAGTGGTTAAAAAACCCACTTTTAAGGACCTTATCTTTTCTCTTTTTTCTTTGTCTTTAGTTTGGGAAAAAGAATGAATGGAAAATAAAAATAGAATAATCAGTAGTAGTTTGTTTGTTTTCATAGTGTCCTAGTTCATTATATGTTGTTCTAAATTCGTATTAGTTGATAGTTCGTTCTCTATAATTTTGTCTTCAATGTTCAAGTCAATACTCATTTTTTGAATGTCTTCTTCATCAAGAAGACTAGCTAAATCTGTGTCTGAAATATCGGATTTATTAGCGATGTAGTTTTCTAATATTACTTCGTCAATTTCTGAGGAATGGTTGCTAAAATCATTGTAAATAGGAATGATTAACCCCAATCCTATAATTGTCGCAGCTACATACATCCAACTTTTTCTTCTTAAAAAAAGCGAAATTACTTTTGGATCTTCTTTGGGTAGTTGCTGCATTACTTTCTCAGAAAAATGGTCAAAGTAACTTCCCGGGATTATAAACCCAGACTTTATTTTCGGTTCGTTCGCTAGTTTAAATGTTTTCATAATATCCGTTAGACTTAAATATGGGTAAAGGGTTTAATTTGTTTTTACAAAGGTTTCGATTTTTTTTACGGCATGATGATAGGAGGCTTTTAAAGCCCCTACCGATGTCCCTAATATTTCTGATATTTCTTCGTATTTCAACTCTTCAAAATATTTCATTTTGAAAACTAGTTGTTGTTTTTCGGGCAATGAGGCAATTGCTTTTTGCAGTTTTATTTGAATTTCATTTCCATCAAAATAGACGTCGGCTTTTAGGTTGTCAATGGTTTTGTTTTGTAATGTTTCTGAGGTTACTCCATTGATTTTTGCTTTTTGATTTAAAAAAGTCAAAGCTTCATTAGTGGCAATTCGATATATCCATGAAAAAAGTTTGCTCTCTCCTTTAAATTTATTCAAATATTGAAAGACTTTTATAAAAGTATTTTGCAATACATCATCTGTGTCATCGTGATTCAAGACGATAGTACGGATATGGTTGTAGAGGGGTTTTTGATATTCCTTCAAGAGTTTTTGAAACGCTTGGTTTTGCGTCTTGGGGTTTAATAATTCCTTGATGAATTCTTTTTCTTCTTGCAAAACCGTATTTATTTATGAACTTGGAATGTAAAACACCAAAAAAGTTTAATCTCAAAAAATAATATTAAAATTCAGAAGGGATTTCTTTTTCACGTGAAGTTTCCAGAGTTTTGTCTTTGCTCACTTCAGAAAGTGCTGTCGATGGTTTGGCCGCTCCTTTAGGTTTTACGGGAATATAAATTTCAGTAATCCATTTTGAAGGGCTTTTTTCTTCTTTTTTACCAAGGACAAATACTTCCACGTGCGAAAATGAAAAATCTTTAGTGAGATTGTTTGCTTTTATGTATTCCTTTGTTTTATCCAATGCGGCTTTACTATGAGTATAATCTCCTGTCATTGTTGTTTTTACTGCTTGAAATGCTTTCAATTTTTTTGACATGATATCACTTCCTTCCACTATAAAAATATCTTCTTTGATAGGAATACAAATTGATATTCTTGCCAGTCCTTTGGCGCTATCATAGGTATTATAAATTATAAATGGTTTGCCACTTATCGTAATAGTATTCTGTTTGCAAAAATTAGTGATTTTTGAAATGACTATTTCCGAGTTTTTAGGAATTTTCGAAATTTCACTGGTAAAGGTTTGTTCTAAGTAAAAATTTTCGAGTTTGTTTGATAATCCATTTACTTTTATCGAATAAGTGTTTATTTCATAATCCAATTTTCGGTCTAAATTAGTCAAGCTTTTTTCAAACATCAGGCCAATTACTTTCTGTGCACCGCCGTTAAAAGTGTTCATGATTTTATACATAAAACTCATTTTTCCCATTGCTTTCCAAGTGACTTTAGTGCCTTTTAGAGTATCCTTAAAACTCATAAAAACTTCAGAGGAGTTGCCGTTAAAATTCATTGTTTGAAAAATGCTATCGTTCACCTTTATATATAATGTTTTTAAATCTCCACTACTTGCTTTTCCTTCCCAAGAACATAAACTGCCTTTGCCTAAAGTGTTTTTAGAAAGGGTTACATGAATTAGAGAATCTTCTACTGCCCAAGAATTCCAATCTTCCCAATTTTTAGTCTCATTCACGTAATTAAACACTGCTGACTTTGGCGAGTTGATAACCCTACTTCTTTCCACGCTAAATTCCCCTTTTTGTGTTGCTACAAAAATGGATAATGCCACCAGGCTAAGTAATAGTAAAAGAAAAAAATATTTTAAAATTCTCATTGTACTCCTGTTATTTTATCATGTAAAGTTAGAAATTTTATTAATACGGTAACCGCTACAAAGTTAAAATTAGTAGTGTAGATTAATTTTAATTGTTTTCAATTTTAAATTGATTTAAGTGTAATAAATCTTTGTTACAATCAATCTAAATAAATGTATATTTGTTAAACAACTCTTTTTAAACAACTAAATAATATTACTAATGAAAGTACTAAAAACCGTAGGGATTTTTATTTCGATTGGGATTTCCCTTGTTTGTAATGCACAAATAACCAAAACCAATACTGTAAAAACAGCCGAAAAAGCCCCTTTCGAATATTTTGTCGAACAATTTGCCGACATAAAAGTATTGCGTTATCAAATTTCAGGGTGGGAAAACTTAACCTTAAACGAACAAAAGTTGGTCTATTATCTTACCCAAGCCGGATATTCGGGTCGGGATATAGTTTGGGACCAGCATTATAAGCACAACCTGAAAATAAGAAAAGCGCTCGAGAATATGTATCAAAATTATAAGGGAAACAAAACTACCGAAGACTGGAAAAATTTTGAAATTTACCTAAAAAGAGTATGGTTTGCCAATGGGATTCATCATCATTATTCGAATGACAAAATCAAACCTGATTTTTCAAAAGACTATTTCACCACATTAATGAAAGCTACCAAAAAAATCTTGTCGCCCATGATAGTCGATGTTATTTTCAATGATGTCGATGCCAAAAAAGTTAATCTTGATGAATCCAAAGGATTATTGGAAGGTTCTGCAATTAATTTTTATGATAAAGGAATTACGGCAAAAGAGGTTGAGGATTTTTATGCCAAGAAAACCAGTCCAAATCCAAGTAAACCCTATTCCTTTGGATTAAACTCTAAACTGGTTCGCAATGCTAAAGGACAATTGGAAGAAAAGGTATGGAAAAGCGGCGGAATGTATGGAACGGCTATCGACAAAATTGTTTATTGGTTAGAAAAAGCCAAAAGTGTGGCCGAAAACAAAAAACAAGGCGATGCTCTAGAATTACTCATTAGTTACTACAAAACGGGAAGTTTAAAAACTTGGGACGATTATAATATCGCTTGGTTACAGGCTACCGACGGGAATATTGACTATATTAACAGTTTTATCGAAGTTTATAACGATCCACTAGGATATAGGGGGTCGTATGAAAATATCGTGCAGATAAAAGATTTCGATATGTCGGCAAAAATGGAAGTCATTTCTAAAAATGCGCAATGGTTTGAAGACAATTCTTCCTTGTTTCCAGAACACAAGAAAAAAAATGTAGTGGGTGTGTCGTACAAAACGGTTGTGGTTGCAGGTGAATCAGGGGATGCTTCTCCGGCCACACCAATAGGTGTAAATCTACCAAATGCCGATTGGATTCGCGCAGCACATGGTTCGAAATCAGTTTCTTTAGGAAATATTTTAGAATCGTATTCAAAGGCAGGAGGAAAAGGCAGGTTGCAAGAATTTGCTAACGATGCGGATGAAATTGCCTTAGCGTCTAAATATGCAGAGTTAGGCGATAAAATGCACACGGCATTGCACGAAGTGATAGGGCATGCTTCGGGCCAAATAAATCCGGGTGTAGGAACTCCGAAAGAAACCCTTAAAAGTTACGCTTCTACTCTTGAAGAAGGTAGGGCTGATTTGGTCGGACTATATTATGTTTATAACCCAAAATTACAAGAATTCGGATTGGTCGATGATTGGAAAAAACTAGGGATGGAGTCTTATGATAGCTACATCCGAAACGGATTGATGACTCAGTTAATCCGTTTGGAACTAGGCACCAACGTTGAAGAGGCGCACATGAGAAACCGTCAGTGGGTGAGTGCTTGGGTTTTCGAAAAAGGTAAAAATGACAATGTAATCGAGAAAATAACCCGTAACGGAAAAACCTATTTTAATATCACAGATTATGATAAACTACAGGATTTATTCGGACAATTGTTGCGGGAAGTACAACGTATAAAATCAGAAGGGGATTATGCATCAGGAAAGGCTTTGGTCGAAAATTATGGGGTAAAAGTGGATCAAAAATTACATGCTGAGGTATTGGAAAGAAACAAACAATTTTCTTCTGCGCCCTATAGCGGATTTGTAAATCCAGTATTGGTGCCGAAATTAGATGCAAAGGGAAACATTATTTCGATTAAAGTGCAACAACCCAAATCCTTTGCAGAACAGATGTTGCAGTATTCTAAAAACTACGGCTATTTGCAACTAGTAAACTAGAAATATGATTTTTTAAAATAGAAGATGCCTTAAAGGCATCTTTTTTTATGGAAGAAAACTACCGTTTAAAAAATATCTTTATCAGAAAAAGCAGTCCTATAAAGATAAGAAAGGCAATTAATATTTTATAATTTCCTTTGTAAAATAGGGTATGCAATTTGGCATCTTTTCTATAGGCGTAAACCATTGCAATAACGAAAGCAACAAAAAACCCGCCGGCAAATAACAATTGTCCTGGACTAAACATAGTTGAAAATATTTTGGGCAAATTTAAGGTTTTGTTTAGGAAAAGTTACTAATTTGCCCCTTCATTTAATTAAATAAAATTATGCAAAAGCAAATCAATGCAGTCAAGGAATTTCATACTGCGTTTGTTATTGGTCACAGTGAAATCCCAAGAGCCGATTTGGGCGAAAGTAAAAACATACTTCGTTACAATTTGATGAAGGAAGAAAATGAGGAATACCTCGAGGCTGTGCAGAACAATGATCTAGTTGAAATTGCAGATGCATTGGGCGATATGATGTATATTCTTTGTGGTACCATTATAGAACATGGTTTGCAGCATAAGATAGAAGCAGTTTTTGACGAAATCCAGCGAAGTAACATGAGTAAATTGGGCGAAAACGGAAAACCCATCTATCGCGAAGATGGAAAAGTGATGAAAGGCCCCAATTATTTTAAACCAGATTTCTCGAAAATATTAGGAGAAAAATAACAGATTTCGATAGAATAAAAAAGCCGTTTAAAATGATTAGTATCATTTTAAACGGCTTTTTAATACTGCTATTTACAACCTGAAAACTAAACCTTAACAGTCCAGCCAAAGGTATCTTCGGCCAATTTTTGTTGAATGTTTGTTAATTTGTCTTTAAGAAGCATGGCAAATGAATTTTCTGTTTTAGGTAATTCATAATAAACGTCTTGGTAGGAAAATCCGGCAATTGGACTAATTACAGCAGCTGTTCCAGCTCCAAAAATCTCTTTCAAAGAACCGTTTTTTGCTGCTTCAACAAGTTCTGAAACAATGACAGGTCTGACCACCATATCAATATTTTCTTTTTCAGCCATTACAATAAGACTTTTTCTAGTCACACCATCAAGAATTCTTTCACTTGTGGGAGCAGTGTACAAAGTATCCTTTATTCTGAAAAAGACATTCATGGTACCCGCTTCTTCTAATTTGGTATGGGTGGCATCATCCGTCCAAATAATTTGTTGAAAACCGTCTTTGTTGGCCAAATTAGTTGGGTAAAATTGCGCAGCATAATTTCCTGCAGCTTTTGCAGCTCCAATACCACCATTTGCAGCCCTACTGTAGTGTTCGGCGATGATTACTTTTACTTCGCCTGAATAATAGGATTTTGCTGGAGATAAAATAATCATGAATTTATAATCATCTGAGGGATTTGCAATTACTCCAGTTCCGGTAGCAATCATAAAGGGTCTAATGTAAAGTGAATTTCCCTTCCCTTTTTTCACCCATTCCTTGTCTAATTGCAACAACTGATTCAGGCCTTCCATAAAAACATATTCAGGAACTTCAGGCATTGCCATTCTTATGGCAGAATTATTAAAGCGTTTGAAGTTTTCATCGGGTCTAAAAAGCCAAATAGCATCTTGTTCATCTTTATAAGCCTTCATTCCTTCAAAGATGGCTTGCCCATAATGAAAAACTTTAGCGGAAGGATCTAATAAAAACGGAGCATACGGTTTGATGATTGGTTTTTGCCACTCCCCATTCGTGTAATCGCACTCCAATAAATGATCGGTAAAAACAGCACCAAAACTCAAATTATCAAAATCAACTTCATTTATTTTTGAAGTGGCAGTTTTAATTATTTCAATTTTGTTGGTTTGTGTTGCACTCATATTAATGATTGGTGTATTTAATATAATAAGATTGAATTTAAAAACGTCGCATTCGCATTCGACGATTTGTCTTTTGCAAAATTAAATAAAAATCGTTGAAATACTTGCTAAAAAGACATTAATTACAGCATTTGAATGCGTTTTGTTTATTCAAAAAAAATAATGAAAAAAGCAACCACAATTTTATGGAATATCTAAAAAAAATCGATTTTTGATGGTCAAATAGATTTGTTTTTAGCTAAATTTGGACAGTACGCACTATTAGAAATCTTCAAAACACCAGAAATAAATTTTGAAAAGAGAGATTATACAAACTCATGACGGTTCTACCACTATCCATATCGAAGAATGGGACGAATGCTATCATTCTAAGTTTGGAGCCATTCAAGAAGCCCAGCATGTTTTTATAAATAATGGACTAAGCTTATTTGAAAACAAAACCGTCTCTATTTTAGAAATTGGATTTGGAACAGGATTGAATGCTTTTATCACTTTTTTGGAATCACAAAAACTAAACCAAAGTATTGATTATGTTGGGGTGGAAGCCTATCCTATTTCGCCAGAAGAAGTACTATTGATGAATTATGTTCCGGCTTTGGGTGCTGAAAATGATAGTGCCACCTTCGAGAAGATACATGAATCCAAGTGGGAAGAACAAATTATTTTAAGAAATGATTTTATATTCACCAAAAGGAATCAATTTTTTCAGGATATTGATGATTTAGAAAAGTTTGATTTGATTTATTTTGATGCTTTTGGCTACAGGGTACAACCCGAATTGTGGAGTACGGCTATTTTTGAAAAAATGTACAAGGCACTTAAGCCAAAGGGCATATTGGTCACTTATGCGGCTCGCGGAGTGATAAAAAGAAGCATGATGGAAGCAGGTTTTACGGTCGAAAAACTAGCAGGACCCCCGGGAAAACGGGAAATGTTTCGAGCCAGAAAATTTTAATCTTTTCGAGTTTTTGTGCAATAATAAATAAAGTGATGCGTTACTTAATAAGGTGAGATTTATCAAAAATTAAACCCTAATTTTTACAATAGTTCCTTTTCAAGTTCTAACCCAAATCTTAATTTGTTATGTCGAAAATAATGTTTGATTACACAAAATCAGTACTCGAAAGAGTGAGTTTCGATCCTATGCTTTTTTGCAAAGAATTAGAAAAGGCAATAAAAGCATTATTGCCCTTTGAATTGGAGTTGTTGCGAGAATGGCTACTGCACTTTGTAATTGAAAAGCCAGAATTAAAACAATGTCTTATAATTGTAAACAAGTAAAATAGAAAGAACCTTAATGGTTCTTTTTTTTGGTTCTACCCTATATGAGATTCTATTTTATTTACCCTGCAATAAATAACATATTTAATCTATTTCTTATAAATAAATCAAAAATATGTAAATAAACAGATTTTATCGTACTTAATCGTATTTTTTTGTGAATTTATTTTGGACTTAATGTTTTATTATTCTATCTTTATGGTGAGATAACCCTAAATCTTTTTGTTATGCCTTATAGAATGATATACGATTACACGAAAATTGTACTTGAAAAAGTTAGCATTGACCCTTCACTTTTTTGCAAGGAATTGAGAAAAGCAAATAAAAATTTGCTGCCTTACGAAATCGAAAAATTAAAAAATTGGCTGGAAAATTTCACAAAAGGAAGACCTGAACTTAAGCAGTATTTAAGCATTGTGAATTAGTAAAAAAAAAGGAATCTTGATACTTTTTAGTCTCCTTTTTTATTTATTTTGAATTGGGCTAATGATTTGAACATTATGAAAAGCAATTGCCCCTTTTATGACACCTGAAATCGTGTTTCGTAGCGCATCAATAATATGTATTTTTAATTCGCTCTTTGGATAAATTAGGCTTACTTCCCGAGCTGGTTTAGGTTCTTTAAAATGCCTTAATTTTAATTTGTCTTTTTCTTTCAAATCCAAAGTGTGCAAATAGGGCAGCAGTGTTGTTCCTAATCCTTCGTCTGCTAATTTAATTAAAGTTTCAAAACTGCCGCTTTCCAGTTGGAATGTATTTCTGGTGGCAATCTCTTGGTTTTTACATAAATTTAAAATACTATCCCGAAAACAGTGCCCATCCTGTAGCAATAAAATATCATCAAGATTTAAGTCAGAAATTTCAATTTCCTTTTTCTGTGAAGCTATATGATCCGAAGGAATATAAGCTACGAAAGGTTCATAATATAGGACGATTTCTTTAATTTTTTCATCTTCTAGTGGTGTTGCGGCAATGGCCGCATCAAGATGACCATTCTTTAAACGAAGAATAATTTCATCGGTGTTTAATTCTTCTACGATGAGTTTTACTTTTGGATATTTTTTTATGAAATTATTCAAAAACATGGGCAAAAGTGTAGGTGTAATGGTAGGGATTATTCCCAATCGGAATTCGCCACCTATGAATCCTTTTTGGTATTCAACAATATCTTTTATTTTCCCAGCTTCATTAACTATGTTTTTGGCTTGATTTACAATTTTTAGTCCAATAGCAGTGAGCTGAATAGGTTTTTTACTTCTGTCGAATATTAAAACGTTAAGTTCCTCCTCAATTTTTTGAATTTGCATACTCAATGTAGGTTGGGTCACGAAACATTTTTCAGCGGCAAGAGTAAAATTTTTGTGTTCGGCAACAGCCAAAACATATTGCAGTTGGGTAATTGTCATTATATAGTATTTTCTGATGCAAATATAAAAACAATCAATTTAATTTATTATTATAGTTCTTAGTATTTTTGTTTTAAATTAGGCCCAAATATAAATGTGAAAGTCGAAAATAAATCGCTAAATTTAGTGCTATAAAATCAGATGAAAGCAGCTCCTACAAGTGTATAATAAAAACAGGATTAGGATCCCTATTTGCATGGATGTCTTAATAGACTTTAAAATAAATAAAAAATGAGTGATTTTTACAAAAAAATACTAGATAATAATAAAAAATGGGTGGAAGATTCTTTGGCAAAAGATCCAAATTATTTTCAAGATTTGGCAAAAGGTCAAACCCCGCCACTTTTATGGATAGGATGTTCAGACAGTAGAGTTCCCGCAAATGAGATTGTTGGGGCGAAACCTGGTGAAGTGTTCGTGCATCGAAACATTGCCAATATGGTAGTTCATAGTGACATGAATATGTTAAGTGTATTGGATTACGCAGTCAATGTTTTAAAAGTAAAACACGTTATTGTATGTGGCCATTACGGTTGTGGAGGTATACAGGCAGCCATGAATAATCTGTCAATAGGTATAATAGATAACTGGATTCGTCATATAAAAGATGTGTATCGTTTACATCAGGAGTATTTGGATTCTATAGGAGACGAAACAGATCGGTTTAATGCTTTCGTGGAAGTTAATGTTAAAGAGCAAGTATTTGATTTGGCTAAAACCTCCATCGTACAGTCTGCCTGGAAAAACGGCCAAGATTTAACACTTCACGGTTGGGCTTATGGTTTAAATTCGGGTTTCGTGACAGATTTGGAAGTCAACATAAGTTCTGACAAGGATTTGGACAAAGTATATCAATTAAAATTTCAGTAAAAAATCGCCTTAGAGCGATTTTTTTTATTCGTTTTCTTCCAGGTTTTCATTGAAAGCCGAAGGTAAAAGTCTGGGGATAAATTTGATTAAAATAGGGAGTAATAAGCTGCCGCCGGGAAGCAGAAATATAGTCAGAGACGGAACGGTTTTACAAATGTCCAATAATTGTTTTTTTACTTTTTTCTTTTCTTTTTCATCCAAATCCCTTCTTGTGGAAATTGCCAATAAAAGCATCAATTCCTTGCTTTGAATAATTTCTTTTACTAATCTGTTTTTGTTGCGTGTAATTAATTTTGTGACAGTTTGAGTGGTTTGGTCATAAAAATGTTTGACAGGATTGGAGTAATTGAAATAGGGAATTTCATCCTTGTAGTTTGTGATGAATTCATTTGTTGTTGCTATACTTTCGGTTACGAAATCGTCGGAAACAGTCATCAACTCGGCTAATTTATGAAGAAAATAAGCCTCGTTTTTTTCGATAACCCCATCACTCCATAAGGCCATTCCGGCCACGTCAATGAGGTATTTTTTTTCTAACTCGTTTGTAAAATAGTCTAGTTCGAGTTCCTCCATCCCAAAATTCTGGGATTGAATATTCACCTTTGAAAATTTAGTGTACCGAACAGAAGACTCAAAAAGCCTAATCAACAAATCGTCATATTTAGATTTATTGGATTTAGTTTTCAGCGCAAGGGAAACAATATTGATAATGGCTTCCTCTATTTTTTTTAAATATTTTTCAGGAATTGCTCCTTGAATTAGATATTGATGGAAGGCCAGAATATCAATAAAAAGCAATGCATTGGTTAAAATATGGGAGAAGTTTTTACTTATAATATCGATATTGGTTTGAACTCGACTATCGATTATTTTTTCCAGGTTTAATGAAGGAGAGCTTTCAGGCAATACTTTTTTTAATAAATTAAAGCCTTCAGGATTCATTTCGTTATAAAAAGCAAGTGCTTTAGCTATGAAATTTTCAGTTTTGGCATCGTTTGAGGACAAAACATAAATACTAAATAAAGTGTTCAATAGTGCAACTTTAGACACTTCGTTTCCAACCCAAGATTCGGTGTCAATCGCGCCAGCCCTGTCATAAGAAACTATATGGCCGTATATGAACCCTGTTTCTCTGACTTTTTTATAAAACGTATTTAAATTCTCTTCATCAGAAAATAGAAAGGTTTTTTGTTTTGAGAAAAATTTATCTATCCAACCGTTTGCCGAAGGGTTAATCATTGCTTTATTTTGAGGCTAAAAATCTAATTTTTTTGTTGTTTTCAGTAATGAAAATATAAACCTATTTTAAAATTGCCGAACATGCAACCCTTGTTCCCGCATTTCCGGTAGGCTGGGATATATAATCATCGGCCCCTTGATGCACAATCAGACCTTTTTCAAGAATGTCTTTTGTGGCATCTCCGCAGCCAATACACCAATCGTCAGTTGACAAAGTGATGGTTCCATTTCCTTTTCCGTCGGCGTTAAAATTCCCAATATCCCCTTTATGCGATTCGCCTTGGCTCAATTTTCCGTGCTTTTTGAAAGTAGGATTCCAATGTCCGCCTGCTGAACTCCCATCTGCAGCCGAACAATCCGATTTCTCGTGAATATGAATAGCATGAATACCAGGCTTTAATCCGGCTAATTTTGCAATAAAAGTCACTGTACCATTTTTTTCTGAAAAGGTGGCCGTTCCAGTGACAGTACTGTTACTTTTTGATTCAAAAGTGATGTTTAATTTATTTGCTATTCCGTTTGAAGAACTGGTTTTGCAACCAATAATTACAGCAATAAATAGAGTGATTGATAGGGTTACTTTTTTCATGTTTTTTTTAGTTTTGGATACACCATAAATTTACACAGAATTATTTTTATCCTAAAAACTATTTTGTTTTATCGCCAACAAAATAATGAGTTGGTGTTTTGAATAAAACATTAAAAGTAGTCAAACTTCCATAAATTCTGGTAATGTATTGCTGTAACTCTATTTTTTCAATTTCTTCAATGCTACTGGCATTTATTTTTTGTTCCATAACCCGTAGTCGGTCACGAACCATAATTATTTTATGGAAAAAAGTGTCAACTGGAATTTCTTTTGAAGCCAATCCGGGCTGACCAGGATCTAATATCATCTTTCCGCCCTTCCACTTATCGGCAATCGGAACAATTTCTGAAATATCCGACCATTTCTTTAGAATTTGAAGTAGACTCTTTTCCACATCATAAAAACTAACAGTGTCGACTTCGTTTTCTACAGCTTCCAAGATCTCAAATTCACTGTCGATAGCTATGGTTTCTAAGCCATTTTCTATAAATGTCACCCAATATTCTTTGGGAGAAACATTGGTGATTACTCCCTTTCCAAATTCTGAATGGTGAATTCTAGAACCTATTCCTAATATTTTCATAAAATTGATTTTTTTACTTCTTAGATTCAACTAATAAATGCAACTTTTACCTTAAATTGTTTACTAATTATTTTCTGCTGCTTGACATAATTTTGCTAATTTAGGGTATTATTTTCTATTTTAATTAGGTGAATGTTTTGTTTGTTTTTTGGGAAACAGCATGCCTAATTTAATTCCAACAAAACATTGTATTTGTCTAGTTTTGATAAATTTTCGGAAGAACTGTAATCCTTGATTTCTTCAGCAGTGTCTCTTTCTTTTTTTGAATTAATCTGTTTTAAGCAATTAAAAAAGCGTCTCACATCTTTCGTGTTCGTCAAAATTAAACCCGGAACCGTTGCGTTTTCGCCTTGTTTGTCTTTAGAAACCATCGTGAAATAGGAGGAATTACAATGTTTAATGTTTCCTGTTTGGATATTCTCCGATTCAACTCGTATGCCTATAATCATGGAACTTTTACCTACATAATTTACACAAGCTTTCATTGTTACAAGCTCTCCAACTTCTATAGGGTTCAAGAAGTTTACGGTGTCAACAGAAGCCGTTACACAATAGTTTCCTGAAAATTTCGAGGCACACGCAAACGCAATTTGGTCAAGCATCGATAAGATATAACCGCCATGAATTTTGCCACTAAAATTGGTGTGGGAAGGTAGCATTAATTGCGAAATACTAATTTTTGACGATTCAACGGTTTTAAAAATAGATTCCATAATTGATTTACTTTGTTTATATTTTTTGTTTTCGGATTATTCGGATTGTTTTTCTGCGCGATTCAAGATGTTATCAGGAAGTGCTTTCTTGGCTTTGGCTCCCATTTTTTTGAGTTTTTCGACACTCGTAATGAGGTTTCCTTTTCCATCCACAAGTTTATTCATGGCGTTGTCGTATTCAGTTTTGGAATCTTTAATTTTGTTTCCAACTTTAACCAAATCAGCTACGAAACCCTCGAATTTGTCATACAGAGCTCCGGCTTGTCTTGCAATTTCAAAGGCATTTTCTTGTTGTTTTTGGTTCGCCCACATGCTATCAATCGTACGTAAAGTTGCTAGTAGGGTTGAAGGAGTCACAATCACGATATTTTTCTCAAAAGCCTTGTTGTACAAAGTGGTGTCCTCGTTCAACGCCAATGCAAAAGCCGGTTCCATTGGGATGAAAAGCAGCACAAAATCTGGGCTTTCTATTTGGTATAAATCCTGGTAATTTTTATCTCCCAATTGCTCCACATGGCGTTTGATAGAACTGACATGTTCTTTCAAAAAAGCATTTTTCAAACTGTCGTCTTCTTCGTTGATGAATTTTTCATAGGCGGTCAGCGAAACTTTCGAATCGACAATCATTTTTTTGCCGTCAGGGAGATTGATGACTACATCAGGAAAAACGCGATTTCCTTCGGCGTTGGTGTGGGATTGTTGCACAAAATATTCCCTATCTTTTTCCAATCCTGATTTTTCCAAAACTCGTTCCAGAATCAACTCTCCCCAATTCCCTTGCATTTTACTATCCCCTTTTAGGGCTTTGGTCAGGTTTAGGGTTTCCTTGCTCATTTGAGCGTTCAGTTCACTAAGTCCTATAATTTGTTGGCGCAAAGCCGCGTGGTAGTCAATGCTTTCTTTATGGGTGTCATCCACTTTTTTCTCGAACAGTTGAATTTTTTCTTGTAATGGCGACAAGATATTTTTCATATTCTCCTTGTTCTGCTCGGTAAACTTGTTGGACTTTTCATCCAAGATTTTAGTGGCTAAATTCTCGAATTCCTTGGTGAATTTTTCCTGTAGTTTTTCTACTTCCCCTTTTTGCTCTTGGTTACGTTGCCAAAGATTTTCAAAATCGACTTCTTTCTTGGTGAGTTGTATATTGATGGATTCTTTCTCGTTGCGAATGGTTTCTTTTTCCTCAATAACTTGTTGCAATTTCGTATCCCAATCCGATTTTTCTATTTGGTATTGCTCTTTAAGATTGTTGAGTCTCTCTTCGAGAAAGCTTTTTTCTGATTGGGATTTAGCTGAAAATAGTAGTTTTCCAATGAAAACTCCGATGGCGAGTGCAACAATAAAAAGCAGTAAAAACGGGAGCATGGTTGACATAAAAGAATGGTTTTTGAAAAAAGTAAAAGTAAGGAATAATATCAATTTAAGATTGCATAAGAAGATAATTTGAAAAATGTATTTTTGTGAAATTATTTAAAAAAATGTCCAATCACCGTCACTTCATCATCCACAAGCCATACGGCTATTTGAGCCAATTTGTTTATGAATTAAAACGAAAGAAAAAGCTGTTAGGAGAATTATACGATTTTCCTAAAGGGACTATGGCTATTGGTCGGCTAGACGAGGACTCTGAAGGCCTTCTTTTATTGACCACCGATGGAAAGATGAGCGAAATGGTGCGCAGCAAAAAAGTGGATAAAGAATATTATGTTCAAGTCGATGAAATCATCACTCAAGAAGCCATCGACAAAATGAAAAAGGGTGTTGAAATAGGTTTCAACGGCACAAAATATACCACCAAACCTTGCGAGTCCTTTATAATTAGTGAAATTCCCGCTTTTGGCGCAAGGGGAAAAAAAATACGGGACGAACGCCACGGACCAACATCTTGGGCTTCCATCACAGTCAATGAGGGGAAGTTTCGCCAAGTTCGGAAAATGACCGCAGCAGTTGGTTTTCCTACGCTTCGATTAGTTCGAGTCCGAATAGGAAACGTACATTTGAATGATTTGCAAGCTGGAGAAGTAAAAGAAGTTATCAATTTTGAATTATGAGTTGTTGAAATCTTCTAGATCAACACCTAAAAACCCAATTCCTAACACCCTATAAAAATGTTAAACATCGTCCTAGTAGAACCTGAAATCCCCAACAATACCGGAAATATTGGTCGTTTGTGTGTGGGCACCGAAAGCCGTTTGCACTTGATTCACCCTTTTGGATTTGTTATCAATGATAAAAACTTGAAACGTTCCGGTTTAGATTATTGGATTCATTTGGATGTTACGGAATATCAAAATATTGAGGAATGGATTGCAATAATTCCTGATTTATCTCGAGTTTTCCTGATGAGTTCTCACGCTGACAAATCTATTTATGAAGCTGATTTTCAGGATGGGGACTGGTTGGTTTTTGGTAAAGAAAGCGTGGGTTTGAGCAAGGAAATTTTGGATAGATTCGAAAATCATTTGACAATTCCGATGTCGAATTTAATCCGAAGTTTTAATATCGCCAATTCAGTTGCTTTTGTGGTGGGAGAAGCGAAAAGGCAGATTTCAATTTTCAATTGATAATTATCCATTAATCATTGATGATAAATTTCCCCTTTTCACTATCAAAAACAATATGCTCGTCTTGGAATAAAGTATTGAAACTTCCTTTCAAAATAAAATTGCAAGGTTGGTCTTGAATCACATTTTCAGGAGTCATAATAATCATTTCGTCGCTCAGTTGTATGGCCATATCGATGTCGTGAGTCGAAAAAAGAATGCACTTTCCAGTTTCTTGCGTGAGTTTTTTTAAGAGTTTAAAAAGCACCACTTTGTTCAGTAAATCCAAGTGGGTTGTAGGTTCGTCCAAAATAATCAAAGGGGTGTCTTGTGCCAAAGCTCTTGCAATCAAGACGATTTGCAATTGTCCGTCACTAATTTCGTAATGTTTTTTGGATATCAAATGGCTAATTTGTGTGAGTTCAATGGCTTCGTTGATTTTAGCGATGTCTTTGTCGGTTAATTTTCCAATCCAATTCGTGTAGGGCTGCCTCCCCAAAGCGATGAGTTCCCAAACGGTCAAGTTGCTGGGTGGTAATTTTTCGGTTAAAACAACACTAAGCTTTTGTGCCAAGGTTAAGGAATCCAGTCCGTGAATGTTCTTTCCGTTCAATAATACCGTTCCTGAAATTGTTTTTTGGATTCCGGTTATGGTCCTCAAAAGGGTTGATTTCCCGATACCATTGGCGCCAATAATTGCAATCAACTTTCCTTTTTGTAAAGTTAAATCAATACCTGAGGCAATGCAATTTTTCTCTTTTTTATGAGTGTATCCAATGCTGATTTTTGAAGCCTGCAAGATGATTTTATTTTCCATTAGTTCATCATTTTACGTTTTCGAACCAACAACCAAATTACGATTGGCGCACCAAAAATAGAAGTCACCGCATTAATAGGCAAGGTGAAATCACTTCCAGGAAGTTGTGAAATGCTGTCGCATATCAGCATAATTATGGCACCCAAAAGCAAAGTAGCCCAGAATAAAATAGTGTGATTGCTAGTTTGAAAAACTAATTTGGCAATATGAGGTACTGCTAATCCGATAAAGGCAATAGGACCGGCGTATGCCGTGATACTTCCTGCTAAAATACTGGTGGCAATGATGATAATCAATCGGGTTCTTTTATATTTCACTCCCAAACTTCGGGCATAGTTTTCTCCCAAAAGCAAAGCATTCAAAGGTTTGATACTGACAAGACTCAATAACAAACCAATAGCTACACAAACTGATAAAATTACAATCGATGACCAAGACAAATTACCCAGATTTCCCATGGACCAAAAAGTGAATTTCTGTAATTGTTCGGCAGTGCTGAAATAGGTGAGTGTTCCAACAATGGCACTGGTTAAACTTGCAAACATTAAGCCGACAATCAAGATAGCCATCGTGTCGCGCAATCGTTGCGAAATGGCTAATACGGCCAATAATACCAAGAAACTTCCCAAACTCGAAGCCAATATAATTCCGTAGGATGAAAGCAAAATAGAAGACAAACCCGTTGGTAAAAAAGCAGCGCCCATGACTATGGTTGCCACGCCTAAACTTGATCCAGAGCTCAATCCCAATACATCGGGCCCGGCCAATGGATTTCGAAATAAATTTTGCATTAGCAATCCACTTATTGACAATCCTATACCGACAACAATTGCAGTAATCGCTTTAGGTAATCGGTAATTGATAATGATGTAATTCCAAGTTTCTTTGCCGGAGTTTCCGTCTATCAGACTGTTAAAAACGTCCTTTATAGGAATAGAAACCGAACCCAAGCTGATGTTCAATAACAATAGCAAAACCAATGACGATGTCAAAAGGGTGAATAGAAATCTATTTCGGTTGATGTTGGTCAATTTATTCTAATTTGGTAAAGAAAAAAAGTTTGTGATGGGGCAATAATTCCGGGTGAAATATCTTGATTAAATCTTTCAAAACCCAGTCGGGGCGAGTAGGAGACCATTCGAAATAAAGGATTCCGCCTTTCTCTCCTTTGTTTACCGCATACGAATATACTTTTTTATTTTTAAACGAATCAAATTGGCTGTAGTGTGGGTTGCTTTCGCTCATTTGTTTTAGGCTTGAATAATCCCCAGGTGCAATCCAGAAATCCGCATCTTTAGCTTTTTCAAGTATAACTTCAAAAGGAAGAGCTAAACTTCCTATTCCTTTGGTGTTTGACCATAAATAATTAGACCGTGCATCTTTCAAAAATAAGGATACCCAACTCTCGCCTTGCGGAATATACCATATTTTCTGATACATTGCTCCACTGAGAACAGTTGGTTTAGTTGTTGCTTTTTTGGCTAAAGCTAAAGTCGAATTGTATTCCTTTTCAATCTTGGAAAACAGGGTATTTGCCTTGGAATCCAATCCATACAATGCTCCGAAAAATTTGATCCATTCCGCTTTGCCAAGAGGAGTTTG
Source organism: Flavobacterium psychrophilum (assembly GCA_945872245.1). GTDB lineage: Bacteria > Bacteroidota > Bacteroidia > Flavobacteriales > Flavobacteriaceae > Flavobacterium > Flavobacterium psychrophilum_T. The sequence continues at coordinate 9,706 of CAMBZB010000009.1, read as the reverse complement.
TTCGGTCCAATCGCCGTTAAGCATCACTTTTAAACCACTTTTTTGAAGATTATCTAATGTTGGATTGCTGTTGTTTAATCCAAAACCGACAATCACGTCCGGTTTCATATCGATTAAAACTTCGGTATTTAGGTTTTCATTGACTCCTACTTCTCTAACTTTTCCGGCAGCAATTAATCTTCGGGTTTTAACGGAGGAAATATATGCCGTATCAGGGAAACCAACCAAAGTGTTTTCGACACCCAATAATTCCAACGCCGGAATATGTGTGGTCGAGGTCACAACGATGGATTGTATTGGAATTGAAATAGTGGGGAATTGCTTCAAACTATCGGGAACAATACCGTTTTTTTCTTGGAGGATATACGTAAAACCCTCTTTAGCTTCCGGCCAAGGATTGGTGATTTTTACGATTGAAAATCCGAGGTGTTTGTAGATTTTCAGTCCTTTGGCATATTGAATGGAATTTTTGGAAAAAGCCATAGTATCTCCGGAAATAGTATTGTTTTGTTTGCATCCAAAAAAGGGAAGGAGCAGCAAGGACAAGACAATTCGCAGGAAAATAGATTTCATAAAAATGTATTTTAAATAAGGACAAAGGTATATCTATTCCTTTTTAAAAATGAATTTTATTTTTTTATTCAGAAGTTAGGACTACATTTGCACCCGTATTGAGGTTGCTGTTTTGTTTTTCGAAACCGCATTAAAAGGGAATCAGGTTTAAAACCTGAGCTGTACCCGCAACTGTAAGCTAATACGCTTGTTGTTATCTACAAAACCACTGTTTTAATTGTAGATTTTAGAATTCAGATTTTAGATTCAATCTAAAATCTAAAATCCTAAATCTAAAATGGAATGGGAAGGTCAACAACAAGACGCAAGCCAGGAGACCTGCCTAATACATCGAGTATCAAACTTTCGGGAAAAAAGGTTTGGGTATGGGTCATTCTATGCTTTTCTCCCATTTTTATTATTAAAAATGTTTTATTAAAATGAACAACAAAATCGTTCGCATCAGTGCGTTATTCGTGCTGATGACCAACTGTGTTTTTGCGCAACAAAAAGACAGTATTGCATCCAAAACTGAATTGGATGAAGTCGTAATCTCTGATTCTAAATTTGCTTTGGCCAAAGAGAAATCAGGTAAAATAATTACCAAAATCACTCTGGAAGACCTGAAAAAAAGAGAAGGGCAAAGCATTGCTGCTGTCCTGAATTCGGTTGTGGGTGTCGAAATTAACGGTAGCCAAAGTGTCGCCGGTAAAAATTTGGGCTATTACATTCGAGGCGGAAAAAACAATCAGGTACTCATTCTCATTGATGGAATCCCTGTTACCGATGCTTCGGGAATCAATTTTGAATTTGATTTGCGTTTACTTCCTGCAAATCAAGTGGAAAGCATCGAAATTATGAAAGGCGCTGCTAGTACTTTGTACGGAACTGGCGCTGTCACTGGAGTAATTAACATCACTTTGAAGAAATCAGGAAAGAAATCCCTTCAGGGAAACGCTTATTTTAATGCTGGAACCAATAACACGGCATTTACCTCAAAGACCAGTATTGAGGATAATAATCAAGGATTTTCGGTAAACGGAAACGTGAATAAAGTCAGTTATTTTGCTTCGTTGAACAGTACGGAAACTACTGGAATGTCACAAATTGCTCCGTCAAATGAAAGCATTAAATATGAAGAAGACCGTTTTTCGAGAATCAATTATATGGCCAAGTTGGGATATAAAGTGACAGATAAATTAACCACGGATTTCTTTGGTAATTTCGATAAAATCAACAATGATTATGACGGTGGTTTTGACAATACAGGAACCAACGATGTGAGCCAGAATCATTCTAAATCGGAACAATTTCGTTTTGGTTTTTTACCAAAATACAAATACGCAAAAGGCGAATTTATCCTGAATTCCAGTTTCAATACAATCACCCGTACTTATAATGAATTGGACAGTTATTCCAATACCGTCGGTCTTTCAAAATACGATTCTAGAAGCGTGAATGTTGACGGGTATAATAAATATGAGATTTCTAAATCTTTGTTTATGGTAACGGGAGCCCAATACCAGTTTTTCGACATGAGCAGTGCCACGCCTTATGGAAAAATCGCAAAAGAAAGCACTAAATTCAATATGATTGATCCCTATGTAACGGGTGTTTTTTCTTCAGACTTCGGTCTGAATCTTAATGCTGGGGCGCGTTTGAATGTTCACAGCGAGTATGGCAACCAAATGGTCTATAACTTGAATCCTTCTTTTGATTTTAAATTCATTCCATTGAAGATTTTGGCTTCTTACAGCACTGCTTTTGTAACTCCAAGTTTGTACCAACTGTATTCTGAATATGGAAATAATACCTTAACACCCGAAAACAACAGTACTGTCGAAGCTGGTTTTGAAACCCGATTGTTCAATGATAAACTGTTGTGGAATGCGGTGGTATTTTATCGGGAGCAATCTAATTTCATCGGTTTTTCTTCTGATTATAAGTACATCAACATCGACGGAACAAATAAAGCCAAGGGGATCGAAACTGAAATCAGTTTTAGTTTTAGCAAAAACATCAAGTGGAATTCCAATTATACGTTTACACAAGTTGATGAAGCATTAGATCGATTAATTCCGAAACACAAAATAAATTCATCGTTGGATTTACAACTAAAAAACAACGCTTTTTTTAATATAAATTATCAATATGTAGGCAGCAGAAATGACGCCTTCTATGATGGAAATTCATACACGACACAAACCGTGGTTTTAGGTTCGTATCAATTGGTGAATGCCACTTTACGTTATGAAGTAGTGAAAAACAGATTGTCTGTTTTTGGGGCGGTAACCAATATTTTGAACGTTGACTTTGTCGAAAACACTGGCTATAGTTCGCTGGGTAGAAACTTCAAATTGGGATTGAACATCAGTTTGTAGTTGGTATTTTAATACAATTGAAAAGAGGCTTTCATTGCTACAGTGAAAGCCTTTTTTTTTATTCTAAAGCTTTCAACAAGCCTTCGGGCGCTTTGTCAAGATACATTTGATTTTGCAGTTCATTCCTTGATTTTGAGTCTTTAAAAAGCTCGAATTCTTTTGCGGGACTTTGTTTCATCATGCGGCTTATTCCCGTAATTTGGCCAATAGCGGTGCTTAATAAAGGCTCGGATTCGTTGCCAAGAACACCTAAATTGCTTAAGGATTCTTTCAGTGCATAATCGGGATTTAGACCATTATAATAATCTCCAAAACCAGCTGCGTTTACAATTTTCAGCACAATGGGTTGCATGGCATACCGATGGTTTGGATTTCTGTTAGAAGAGCTAAAAGTAGGGGAATCGTATAAAGTAACAGAACCTACATTTTTTCCTGTGGTGACATCGCCTATTTGGACAACATCTATATACGGTTTCAATCCGTTAATCACCAATTCACTTGCCGAGGCTGTGCTTTTTGAAGTCAGAATATAAATCTTAGTCATGCCTACGCTGTTGATGGCTGTAGTTCCTATTTTGTCAGTGAAGAAGTTTTTTAATTGGTCTGGATTATTGGTGTCATAATAGGATTCAATTTTGGCATTCCATTGTTGTTTGGCAAAAACCTGTCCCGTAAACGAGCCCGTTATCATACTGGCCAATCGGGTGGCAGTGAGAACAGAACCGCCGGAATTGTAACGCAAATCCAATACTAAATCGGTAATGCCTTGCGATTTAAGGGTGCCAAAGGCGTCGTTTAGCCGCGAATCGTAATTGGAATAAAATCCATTATATAAGAGGTATCCTATTTTATGGGAGCCTGATGGTATTACTTTATTGATTAAAATGGGATTTTCGTCCAAAACTGTTTTTATCAGTGCAATATTTTTTTCGTTTGGTGTAAATGCTCCGCCATCATAATTGGCCATATTTAAAGTGTAATTAGTGGCTGAGCTAAATAATAAGCCTTGATAATTGTTACTGGTAAGTGGGGTTCCATTCACTCCATAAAACAATTCGCCGCGATGGATATCTTTGGTTGACGCATCCGAATTTGGAATGATATAGCGTACCCAACCGATTATTTCTGTGGAACCGGGTGACTTATAACTTAAACCAAATTCGACTCCATTATTTTTGGTGGTTCCTTGAAGTGCGCCTTCCAGTTCTAAATAATCATCAACGATCCAGCTGAATCTATCGATGCTTTTGTCGACTCTCAGGGCGTCGAATAAATCTTCAGGAACAGGATAGCCGGCCAAAAAAGTATTTAATTCTTGTTGGTTTGCAAATCGGTCATCCGATAAATTGGGCACATCGGCTTGCCACAAATAGTACAAATTGAGCCCCTTCCATATAAAATCTTGAACGTCCAAGTTGGCCGGTGCCGTCACATCGTCTTGGTCTTCACAACTTTGGAACGTGAAAACGCCTAAAAGCAGTAGGATTATAAAATGTAATTTTGATTTCATTCGAGGGGGCTTTGTAATTTAGCTCTTGTAAAATTAGTAACTTTAGTTTTATTTTATACCCTTTGTAATAAAAATAAGTTAGTTTTGATTTATTAAAAAAGTCAATTCAGATTCAATAGCCATAAAAAAGCAACAACAATGAGAAAATTTATATTAACGGTAGTATTGGCATTCGTCTCCAATGCCTTTTTCGCCCAAGCGGCTTTCGATCAATTCGAAGGGCAAGACGATATCACCTCGGTTATAGTCAACAAAAAAATGTTTGACCTGATGAGTAAGGTAAAAATGGATTCCTCGGACAAAGAAACTATGCAATACCTCAATTTAATTCGCAAACTCGACAACCTGAAAGTGTTTACTACCACGAGTGTCAGGGCAACAACCGACATGAAAACCGCTGCCGAAAAATACATTAAAACCGGCGGGCTCGAAGAATTGATGCGGGTAAATGAGGAAGGCAAAAACATTAAAATAGTGGTCAAATCGGGAACGACGGACGCTAAAATCAAAGAGCTATTGATGTTTATCGAAGGGGGAGGCAAGGAAAAAGAAACCGTATTGATGTTCTTGACGGGGGATTTTGACCTGAGTGAAATTGCCGTCCTCACGGACAAAATGAGGATTCCCGGTGGCGATGACTTGAAGAAAGCTACCAAAGGCAAAAAATAACATTAGTTCAGAGGCGAATCGCAACCGTAAAACCGGGGATGGCGAAAGCATACAATAGTATTTTAATCAACAAAGGCTGACCTTAACTGGAAGGCTTTTTTTGTTCAAATTTTTTTTAAACCAAATTTGACAATGCCGATTCGGTTAATTCCTTTTTCAATTTTGTGATTGAAGAAACAGAAACATCCTCTAATTCTTATCTACTGCCGTTGATATCGATAGCTTTCAATTTTTTTAAGATTTGATTTCAAGTTTTTTCAAAATCATTAATGATTTTGTGTGAGGAGCAATAAATTATTATTACTCTTTTAGGGCAAATTAAAAGGCAATAATGAACGAGTTAATGCTATTATAATTCTTTTCTAAACGTTTTTCGACGGCAAATGATTTTTGGGTCGAAGTTTTTCCAAAGCAAATGTATAGCATGGTTGTCTGCCAATTCGGGTGTTCGTATGCAATTTTGAATTCCTTTTTCGGTAAAAGTAGTATGGTATTCTTTGAAAATAATGGCATGAACTCCTTTGTTTTGATAGTCTGGATGTACGCCAATGAGATAAAAAGTTACGTCTTTACTATTATTTCGAGCGTTTATTAAATGCACGAATCCAAAAGGGAATAATTTTCCATTCGCTTTTTGTAACGCTTTCGAAAAACTAGGCATTACGATGGCAAAAGCCACCAAATTTTGGTCTTTGTCTTCCACAAATTTGATGTATTCGGGATTGATAAAGCTGATGTACTTTTTTTTGAAATATTCTTTTTGAATGTCTGAAATCGCCACGAAAGAGGATAAGTTGGCATAGGAAGCATTAAATAAATCGAACATTTTGTCCACATAAGGCATGACGTCCTTGGTTTTCTTAAAATTGAGGGATTTGAGTTGGTAGCGTCTTTTGATTAATTCCTGGGCTTTGTCAAAGTATTCTAGTTTTACATTTTCGAAGGGGAATTTATTCTCGAGGTATTCCTTCTCGGTCACATATCCCAAACGCTCAAAATGACTCGCATAATAAGGATAATTGTACCAGGTAATCATCGTGCCAATTTCTTCGAAACCTTCGGTAAGCACGCCCACTTTGTCCAGATTGGAGAATCCCATTGGACCTTCAACATGTTCTAAATTGTTTTTTCGACCCAATTCATATACTTTTTCCAATAGGGCTTTGGTGACTTCAATGTCGTCAATAACGTCGAACCATCCAAAACGAACTTTCTTTTTTTGTTGGTCGTCGACTTCGCTCCAATTGATGATTGCGGCTATTCTTCCGACAATTTGATTTTTTTTGTAGGCCAAATAAAAGTAGGCTTCAGCATTCTCGAAAGCGGGGTTTTTGGTTTTGTCAAAGGATTCCAGTTCGTCGGCAATAATGGGTGGAACCCAATATGCATTGCCTTTGTATAAGGAAAAAGGGAATTTTATATATGCTGTCAATTCTTTTTTGGTGAGTACTTCTTTTATGGTAATCATTGTTTCTGCGGCTTGTAAGTTTATCCTTTTTTGGTTTTCTTGGCTCTTTTCTTGGCTTTTTTCTCCGAATCTCCAGAGTCAATATCCATTCGAACCTCCTTATAATCAGCATCAAAACGCCAGGAAAATCCAACTCCTCCATATAAAAGGGAAGGGGTTGTTTTTAAACTGCCGCTAATGGAAGCATCAATTTGCATGTCATTAGTCAGTAAATAAGCAGCCCCGCCACGAACAATCGCATCGCTATAAAAATCGCTTTTTATCCCTTGATTTTCTATAAAACCAGACCAATGGTCATTGAATCCCTTTGTTAATGTCAGTACATAATTATAGCTAGGATAATCGGTTCCAATATAATCCCCAATAATATTGGTTATAAAAACCCAACTTCCATCGCCCAAATGATTTTGTGTGATCAACATAACTTTTGGAGAAATAGCTCCTTTTTCAGAAAAATAATAGGGATTGTTCGCGAATGTAAGGTTTGCTCCAGCAAATACAGACACCGCAGGAATTACTTGATGCCAATTAAAAGAACGGTTGGCTTTCCAACTATACACATTTATTTTTTTTTCGTAATTTTTGAACGGGTCATAAATCAGGTATTTAGCGCCAAATACCGTTTGTTTTAGTGCAGATTTATCGGGGTAAATTATGGTTGGATTAAATGTTTTATATTGGTATTGTAAGTCGGCTATCAGTTCTAATCTTTCAAGAAACAACCCCCATCTTACAGTCAAATCTAGTCCGTATCCATTGGCATCCCAATTATCAATGCTATGCTTTTCTTTAATACCATACAATCCGGATTCTAACTGTATCACGGATTTGCCAACAGCAAAAGCCGACATCGTTTCGCCGGGTCTATTCGAATTAATTTGGTCTGTATGTTGGCTATAATGAATAGTTGAAATACATAAAAAAGCTGCGGCAACTAAGGTTTTGATTTGGAACATATTATTTTTGTTTGCTTAAAAAAGTAAAAACGCTTTTCAAATGTACTATATTTTATTATTTATTTAAGAATGATATTTTAATTTTGAACGTTGGAATTGTTAATTTTGCCAAAAATTATTTGTTTATGCAAACGGCTTCTTTTAATGGTTTTATAAAAGCATTATTTTACTTTCTTGCTTTCTATTATATTTTTAAATTTTTGGCGCGATTGTTTTTGCCATTGTTGGTTAAAAAAGTGGTGGAAAAAGCGGGGGAGAACTTCCAAAAACAGCAACAACACTCCCAAGATAATTCTTGGAAAAAAACGCCAAATGATGATGAGGTTATTTATAATGCTCCCAATGCCAAGAAACCTCGTGAAACCAAAAAAGTAGGGGATTATGTGGACTATGAAGAATTAGAATAAATACCTTTTTACACAAAACCATCCTCCCCAACCCCTCCGAAGAAGGGACTTTCAAAAAGGGAATTAATATAAAGAAAGATTATTTTCAATAATCTAAAATCTGAATTCTAAAATTATAAAATGAAGCAACTTCAAAAGTTATACCCACATGCCCTGGTCTTAATTGGTTTTATACTCGTTTCCCTTATTTATTTCTACCCTGTTTTGCAAGGAAAGCAAATCTTCCAATCGGATATTGTGCAATATACCGGAATGGCAAAGGAGCAAAATGACTTCAGAGCTTCGGAACATGTAGAGCCGTATTGGACCAATTCAGCCTTTGGCGGAATGCCAACGTATCAATTAGGGGCTAAATATCCCCATGATTACATTGGTATGATGGATGATGCTATCCGTTTTTTGCCGCGTCCTGCGGACTATTTGTTTTTGTATTTCCTCGGTTTTTATGGGTTGCTTTTAGTTTTAAAAATAGATCCTCTCAAAGCTTTTTTCGGGGCGCTGGCCTTCGGATTTTCTACGTATTTGATCATTATTCTGGGTGTCGGGCATAACGCCAAAGCCCACGCAATTGGGTATATGCCGCTGGTTATTGCCGGCTTTATATTGGTTTTCCAAAAGAAATATACTTGGGGAGGATTACTGACGATGTTCGCCGTTGCCTTGGAAATCAATGCAAACCACTTTCAAATGACCTATTATTTGTTGATTTTCTTGTTGGTTCTTTCGGGTTATTTCGTTTATCAGGCAGCAAAGGAGAAGGAATACAAATCGCTTTTAATTTCATTTGGAGTTTTGGGAATAGCTGGTATTTTTGCCATTGGCGCCAATGCCACGAACTTATTGGCCACCGCCGAATATGCCGATTTTAGCACACGCGGAAAAAGCGAATTGACTTTTAATGCCGATGGTACAAAAAGCGTTGGCAACAGTGCCTTGACTCATGATTACATCACAGAATACAGTTATGGGATAGCCGAAAGTTTCAATTTAATTGCGCCTAGACTTTTTGGAGGTTCGAATAGTGAAGCACTGGGAAAAGACAGCAAGATGTATAAATTTATGATGGAGCAAGGTGTCCCTGAAGCACAGGCTGCCGATTTTGTTTCGGCAATGCCGACCTACTGGGGAGATCAGCCTATTGTCGCCGCACCGGCTTATATCGGGATTGTGGTTTTCTTTTTGGGTATTTTGGCTTTATTCGCCGATAAGCGAAAAATCAAATACGTGTTTCTTTCCGGAGCCATAGTTGCATTGATGCTGTCTTGGGGAAAAAACTTCTCTATGTTGACGGATTTCTTCATTGACACTGTTCCCATGTACAACAAGTTTAGAGCCGTTTCTTCCATTCAGGTTATCTTGGAATTGTGCTTTCCGGTTCTGGCTATTATGGGTTTGCAATCCTTTTTTAAATTGGAAAAAGAAGCTCAATTCAAAGTCTTGTGGCAATCTGCCGCGGTAGGTTTTGGAGTTATTGTGACCTTGTTTTTATTCAAAGGTAGTTTCAGTTTTGCGGGAGCTAACGACAGTTATTTCAGGGAAAGTTATGGTCCTAGTTTTGTGGATGCGCTTAAAGCTGATAGAATGACACTCTACTCTGCCGATTTATTGCGTTCAGGTTTCTTTATTTTACTTGTGGCAGGAGTTTTTTGGTTGTTTATCAAAAATAAATTAGCCCAAAATACAGCGATTATTTTAGTGGGATTATTGATGATTTTCGATTTGTTTTTTGTGGATAAAAAATATGTTTCAGGCAAAGATTTTGT
>CAMBZB010000008.1 GCA_945872245.1 Flavobacterium psychrophilum | reverse complement strand
TTGGACAAGCTCCTGCTAGACAAGCGGCTATTTATGCCGGTTTGCCAAATTCCGTAATTTGTACTACTGTTAATAAAGTCTGCGCTTCTGGAATGAAGTCGGTTATGTTGGGTGCGCAAGCAATACAAAATGGAGATGCAGAAATTGTTGTTGCCGGCGGAATGGAAAATATGAGTTTGATTCCTCATTACCTGCATTTGCGAAATGGGCATAAATTTGGTTCTGCCTCAATGATTGACGGAATGCAGAAAGACGGATTAACGGATGCTTACGATAATAATACCATGGGCGTTTGTGCCGACTTATGTGCGACAGTATACAATATTACTAGAGAACAACAAGATAATTTCGCTATTCAATCATATGAACGTGCCAAGAAAGCTTGGGAAACCGGAAAATTTGACAATGAAATAGCCCCTGTTTCAATTCCACAAAGAAAAGGAGAGCCAATCGTAGTATCTATAGACGAAGAATTCACGAATGTGAAAATAGATAAAATTCCTTCACTAAATCCTGCTTTCACAAAAGAAGGAACCGTGACTGCCGCCAATGCCTCAACCATAAATGATGGAGCTGCTGCCTTAGTGATGATGAGTGAAGAAAAAGCAGTATCCTTGGGATTAAAACCATTAGCATACATACGAGGCTATGCCGATGCAGCTCAAGAACCCAAATGGTTTACTACTTCCCCGTCAATTGCCATCCCTAAAGCCTTGAAAAAAGCAGGTTTGTCAATTGGCGATGTTGATTATTTTGAATTTAATGAGGCCTTTGCCGTTGTGGGATTGGTCAATTCAAAAATATTAGGAATAGATGATTCTAAAGTAAACATTAATGGCGGAGCAGTGGCTTTGGGGCATCCTCTTGGGTGTTCCGGTGCTCGCATTATCGTTACCCTATTAAATGTATTAGAACAAAATAATGGAAAAATTGGTGCTGCCACTATATGCAATGGTGGTGGTGGCGCTTCTGCTATTGTTATTGAAAGAATTTAATTAAAAATTAAAATTTTACCCGTAATTAATTTAGTTTTGCAAACGATACGACATTGATTTTAATTCGTAATTTTTAATTTTTAATTGTAAAAAATGTTCGGAATTTGTAATCTAGCCATGATCCCACTTCGATCGGAACACAGCGATAAAAGCGAAATTGTTTCCCAGGTTTTATTTGGAGAACATTTTGAAATCACAGAACAATTGAAACAATGGTACCGTATCAAATTACAATATGATTCCTATGAAGGCTGGATAGATTCCAAGCAAATTCAGCTTATTTCGAAATCGGATTTTAACCAATTATCAAATGATGCCATTATCTTAAATGGAGATTTGATAGAATATATTACTACCCCAGCGGATTTATTAATGCCCATTCCACTTGGATCTTCATTATCCTTTTTAAATCATGCTGAGATAAATACTTCTAATTTTAACTTTGAAGGAACAAAAATCAGTGGCATAAAAGCAAAGGAGGGCATTTTAAACACCGCATTTATGTATTTGCACGCACCTTACCTTTGGGGAGGAAAAACTCCTTTTGGGATTGATTGCTCCGGATTTACGCAAATGGTTTATAAACTCAATGGCTATAAATTGCAGCGAGATGCTTCCCAGCAAGCATTACAGGGAGAAGCTCTTAGTTTTATAGAAGAAAGTGAACCTGGCGATTTAGCATTTTTTGATAATGAGGAAGGAAACATTATCCATGTAGGTATTATTATGGAGAATAATTATATTATTCACGCTAGCGGGAAAGTCAGAATTGACAGACTAGACCATTTAGGAATTTATAATCCTGAAGCCAATAAACATACTCACAAACTTAGGGTCATCAAAAAAATCATAAATAGTGCCCTTTTATAAAAAATCTTTTGAATCAAAATAGGATTCAATTGGAATGAATTTTAAAACTTTTTGAAATTGTTCTTGTTTTGAGATATTGGAATTATCAAATTCTATAGCGTCTTTCGCTTTCACAAGTGGAGAATCCTCGCGATGGGTGTCAATATAATCGCGCTCTTCAACATTCTTTAAAATTTCTTCAAAAGTTACGTTATCCCCTTTTCCTTGCAATTCTATAAATCGTCTTTCGGCACGTATTATGGGGCTTGCCGTCATAAATATTTTTAGTTCTGCATCAGGAAATACGACCGTTCCAATATCCCTTCCATCCATCACAATACCTTTATCTTTTCCCATTTCTTGTTGCTGTACGACAAGCATAGAACGTAATTCCGAAATTTCGGCAACTTTACTAACATAATTAGAAACTTCGATAGTGCGAATTTCTTTTTCAACATTAACACCGTTCAAATACATTTCGGCAAAACCCAAATCAGGATTGAATTTGAACATTAATTTTATGTGAGGCAAACTGTTGATAAGTGATTGTTTATCAAAAAAATCTTTTCCAATATATCCATTTTGCATCGAAAATAAAGCAACTGCACGATACATCGCACCAGTATCGACATAAACATAGCCTAGATGTTTCGCCAATTCTTTTGCCAATGTACTTTTCCCTGTTGACGAAAATCCGTCTATTGCTATAGTAATTCTCTTATTCAAAGTTTGGATTTAAAGTTTCAAAGATACGAAACAAATTATTCTTGAAAGTTAATGGTTAAACCAAATAAGCTCGTGTTTCCTGCTAGCGTATATTTCGAGTAAGAATAATTGAATTTCAATTTGTTGAATTTCAATCCAAATCCTAAAGAAATTCCAGAAAAAGTACGTTGTTCCAATAATTTTAATTCTTGTGATCTTCTAAAATTATAGCTCAATCTAAGATTAAATGATCTTTTAGGGAAAAGTTCTACCCCAAAAATTACATGTCGCAAAGCATTGCCAAACAGAGATACTTTTTTTTCGGTTGTACTTCCATCAAGAGAAGTTTGGGCCTGGGCAGGATTTGAAAAAGAAATGTTCCATTGCTGTAAATTGTCAAGCGTAAGATGCCATCTAACAGGTACATTTTCTAATTCTTGTGATACACCAGCCATAATATCCAATGGTAATTTTTCATTTGCGCCATTATAGGTAGTAAACTGTGTTCCTATATTTCGAACCACTAAAGCCCAATTGACATCATTGGCCTCGTCAATAAAAATAGCCCCCAAATCAATAGCACCTCCAAAGGAATGGTAACTTTCCAATGTAGAGGAAATCAGTTTTCCATTGGCACCAATAAAAAGATTGCTATTGGGTACATTATAGGCATATCCGAATGAAAGTGCTATTTCACTGCCCGTAAATTGAGATGTGGCTTGACCGTTTTCATCATAACCCTCAAATTTACCATAATTCACATAATTTATTCCTGCTTGAAGAGTTTGTAAATGACGGTCATACGTATACGCATAAGAAGCGGTTCCGTATGTAACTTCGCCAAAATAACTCCCATAATTTAAAGCCAAATGATTGTTCATTTCTGCGTTAATTGTAGCGGGGTTAAAATGGGCTTGATTTACATCATCATCGTAAATTGTTATCGTTTTACCCCCCATGGCTGCCTGTCTTGGTGAAGTTACCAAATTCAAAAACTGATAAATATACTTCCCTCCTATTTGACCGTATGAAACGGTGCAAACTGAAAATAAAAAAAGTAATAAAAGTTTTTTTTGCATACTTGAAATAGTGATTCTGTCTAATAAAACGCAAATGCGAAGATAAAATTATAATGGTAAAAATTGCCTTTTTCAGGTCGAAGTTTCAAAGTAAATTCTAATTGAAATAAAAATTCCATCCTGAAGTTTCAAGATGGAATATAATTTATTCAAAGAGTTTTGATTATAATACTTTTGCATTTTTAACCTTTTGGTTGGTGATGGCTATTTTCAATACATCAATCATCTCCTTAACATAATGAAACGTCATTCCCTCAATATATTCGAGTTTTATTTCGTCAATATCGCTCTTGTTTTCATGACATAAAACAATTTCCTTGATGTTGGCTCTTTTGGCCGCCAAGATTTTTTCTTTTATTCCGCCAACTGGCAATACTTTTCCACGCAAAGTAATTTCACCAGTCATGGCCAAACCTTTTTTCACTTTCTTCTGTGTAAGTACCGAAACCAATGAAGTCAGCATCGCAATTCCTGCACTTGGTCCATCTTTTGGAGTGGCACCTTCAGGGACGTGCAAATGGATATTGTATTTGGACAACATATCTGGATTTAATCCCAAATGTTCTGCGTTGGCTTTGATATATTCCAAAGCTATTGTTGCCGATTCCTTCATTACCGTACCTAAATTTCCCGTAATGGTCATCCCTCCTTTTCCGGGAGAAATCAAGGATTCTATGAAGAGAATATCTCCTCCGACGCTTGTCCAAGCCAACCCTGTGACTACTCCAGCGACATCATTACTTTCATATTTATCTCTTTCCAATCTAGGAACCCCAAGAACTTTTACAATATCTTCGTCAGTCACTTTCTTGTTATACTCCTCTTCCATCGCAATGGATTTGGCAGCATTTCGAATGACTTGAGCAATTTTTGCTTCCAAACCACGAACGCCAGATTCACGAGTGTATCCTTCGACAATTTTTTCCAATTGTTTTTTTCCGATGGTTAAATGCTTGGTGGTCAAACCGTGTTCTTTCATTTGTCTCGGAAACAAGTGCTGGCGGGCAATCTCAACTTTTTCTTCGATAGTATAGCCCGACATTCTTATAATTTCCATTCGATCCCTCAATGCGGGTTGAATTTCAGACATGTTATTGGAAGTGGCAATGAACATCACTTTCGATAAATCATAACCCATTTCCAAGAAGTTATCATAAAAAGAACTGTTTTGTTCTGGATCCAAAACTTCCAACAATGCCGAAGACGGATCGCCTTGGTGGCTATTGGATAATTTATCAATTTCGTCTAATACAAAAACTGGATTTGACGTTCCCGCTTTTTTCAAGCTTTGAATTATTCTTCCAGGCATCGCGCCAATATAGGTTTTCCTATGTCCACGAATTTCCGCTTCATCACGCAATCCACCAAGGGAAATTCTCACATATTCCCTTCCCAATGCTTCGGCAACTGATTTTCCGATGGATGTCTTACCAACACCTGGGGGTCCTGTCAAGCAGATTATGGGTGACTTCATGTCATTTCTCAATTTCAATACAGCCAAATGTTCTATCATTCTTTTCTTCACGTCTTCTAGACCAAAATGATCCCTGTCTAGAATTTTTTGTGCGCGTTTCAAATCAAAATTATCTTTGGAATATTCGTTCCAAGGCAAGTCCAAAAACAGCTCCAAATAATTTCTTTGAATACCAAAATCAGGCGCTTGTGGGTTCATTCTGCGCATTTTTGACAATTCCTTTTCGAAATGTTTTTGCGTAGTTTCATCCCATTTTTTCGTCTTGGCTTTGATGCTCATTTCATCTATTTCCTCTTCTTGCGAAACACCCCCAAGTTCTTCCTGAATGGTTTTCATTTGTTGGTGGAGGAAATATTCTCGTTGTTGCTGATCTAAATCAAAACGAACTTTAGATTGAATATCGTTTTTCAATTCGAGTTTTTGCAACTCAATATTCATATAACGAAGCGTTTCAAGCGCGCGCTCTTTTAAAGCATTAATCGAAAGTAAATCTTGTTTTTCCTTAACCGACAAATTCATGTTGGAAGTCACAAAATTGATTAAAAACGATTGGCTTTCAATATTTTTTATGGCGAATGTAGCTTCGCTAGGAATGTTGGGACTTTCCTTTATGATTTGTATTGCTAATTCTTTTATAGAATCAATAATTGCCAAAAACTCAGTATCTTGTTTTCCCGGCCGTTTTTCGGAAACTTCCTCGATTTTGGCAGTAATATAGGGTGTTTCAGAAATAATGGAACCTATTTGGAAACGTTTTTTTCCTTGAAGAATAACGGTAACATTTCCATCGGGCATTTTTAGAACGCGCAAAATTCGGGCAACCGTTCCTATTTTGTGAATATCATTTTTTGCTGGATCTTCAATTTCCTCGTTCTTTTGGGCAACGACACCAATAACTTTCCCTGAAGCATAAGCATCATTGATTAACTTTATTGATTTATCGCGACCGGCTGTAATAGGAATAACTACTCCTGGAAATAAAACCATATTACGCAAAGGCAAAATGGATAAGGAATCCGGTAATTCTTCATTATTCATTTCCTCCTCGTCTTCAGGTGTCAATAATGGAATTAAATCGGTTTCAGTATCAAATTCCTGAAGTGACAGATTGTCAAGAGTGAGTATTTTATGGTTTGACATATATTATTTAAGTCTTTTTGTCATTAAAAAAATTAATTTGCTAACAAATATAGGTCATCAGTACAATAGATTTAAATAAAATCGATGTATAACGCGGTAAATTCGTTTAACTTTTTAAAAAGACAATCTTTATGCCAAAAATAAGTTTAAAACATATTTTAGAACCAAAAAGACTTAGACACTTTTTTCAAATGTACCTTAGAATAGGTTTTTCAGCAGTTACTAATATATAAAAGGGACTAAAGCTTATCGTCAAAATCTGTTTTCTTCATAAAACTTAAAACGATATAACCCAGCAAAAAGAATACTACCAGAATTAAAATCGAATTCCGCATCGAATTTGTTATTGAACCCACAAAACCAAAAATAAAAGTTCCCAATACTATCGCGATTTTTTCAGTAACATCAAAAAAGCTAAAATACGTGGCGTGGTCCTCAGTGTCGGGCAATAACTTGGAGTAAGTGGAGCGTGACAAGGATTGAATGGCACCAAGCACCATACCAATTGCGCCGCCAAGCGAGTAAAATTGTAAATTAATGTATTTGTTTTGAGCCTCCAATAAATAGGCTGCAAAACATATTAATCCCCAAATGGCGATAGTTAATTTTAAAGTTTTTATGTTTCCAATGTTTTCGGATATTCTTGAAAATAAATAAGCACCAAAAATGGCTACTAATTGTATTAATAAAATAGTGATAATTAATTGGCTAGTTTCTATCTTCAACTCTACTTTTCCGTAAATACTAGCCAATAAAATTGTCGTCTGAACTCCAATGCTATATAGAAAAAAAGCGATTAAAAACTGTTTCAAATCAGTCAGTTTTTTTAAACTTTGCACCACCTCTTTTAGCTCCCTTAAACCTTTAAAAATAAAATCTTTTCTGGGTTTTTTATTGAATATATTATTGGGTAAATAATAAAATGTTACTTGTGCAAAAGCCATCCACCATATACCAACGGACAAAAACGAGATTCTAGCTGGCAAAGTAGGGTCTGTAATTCCATAGCATTCCGGTTTCATCACCATTGTCAAATTAAAAATTAAAAGAATTACGGATCCCAAATAACCATAAATAAATCCTTTGGCACTCACTCTATCGTATTGTTCCGGAAAAGCAATTTCAGGCAAATACGAATTATAAAAAACAACACTTCCCCAAAAACCAATACTGGCCAAAATTGTTGAAATGATTCCAATCCATAATGTATCTTGATCTTTAAAGAAAAACATACCCATCACAGAAAGTGAACCCAAATAACAGAAAAACTGCATAAAACGCTTTTTATTACCAATGTAATCTGCAATTCCAGATAATATTGGAGATAAAAAGGCAACAATCAAAAACGAAAAAGACAACGAATAGGACAATAAAGAACTGTTGAGAATTGATGTTCCCAAAAAATCAACCATTCCAGAATTTTCGTTTGTCACAGACTCATAATAGATAGGGAAAACTGCCGTAGCAATCACCAAGGAATAAACGGAATTTGCCCAATCATAAAATGCCCAAGCGTTGATTAATTTAAGGCTTCCTTTTTCAAGTATTTTCATCTTTGCTGTATTATTTCGAAAATCAATTTATAAATTCTGAATGTTCAACTTGCTGTTTTTTCGGCTAAAGCCAAAGTAAATTGATAGCCCTATGAGCAACCAAATGGTGAAATAAATCCAGTTCCAAACACTCAATTCGGCCATCATATAAAGGCAACAAATTAGTCCCAACAAAGGAATTAACGATAAATTTTGTCTGTTTGACCAAATTGTCAATCCAAACAAGACAATCAAGAAAATCCACATCGGAATTTTGTGTTTGAACAAGCTGAAACCACTTTCGTATTTGACAGAATCAGCAACAGGCAACCCTTTAATTATTGCTGTATATTTGGACTCATCTTGTTGGTATTGACTTAACATAAGTTCTAAATCAGGTGTTTCGGCGGTGCTTTTTTTGGCATCAACACTTACCAAATATTCATACACTTTGGCAAAGTGGTCTTTATCCAACGAGGTAATTATATCGGCCGAACTTTTTATTTGGGTTTCATTGGTCAAAAAATCCATTGTTGCTTTTTTATTGTAACCAAAAGAAAAAATAAGTCCAATGGCAATCAAAACTGGCATAAAAAATTTAGAATTTACATAAGGTGTTTTGAATTTTCCACGAGGAATATCCGTTTTATTTTGCAAAACCAAAACTCCGGCACAAACCAAAACAAAGGCAAACAAAGTTCCAATGCTACATAAATCCGTAACCATTGTCAGATTCAAAAACAGGGCAGGAATAGCAACGACAAACCCAGTTACCACAGTTGCATAAGAAGGCGTTTTGAATTTTGGATGCACTTTAGAAAACCTTTTTGGTAGTAAACCGTCTCGGCTCATACTCATCCAAATTCGGGGTTGTCCCATTTGAAAAACCAATAAAACACTTGCCATGGCTACAACGGCGCTCACGGCAATAATTCCCGACATCCATTTTAAATCCAATTTATCGAAAACAAAAGCTAGAGGATCGCCTACATTCAACTCATTATAACTCACCATTCCTGTTAGCACCAATGCAATGGCGATATATAAAATAGTACAAATAATGATGGCCCACATCATTCCCTTTGGCAAATCTCGTTGCGGATCTTTACATTCTTCGGCTGTGGTGGAAATGGCGTCGAAACCAATATAAGCAAAGAAAACCGCCGAAACTCCTTTCAAAACGCCACTAGCACCATTTGGTGCAAACGGATGCCAATTTACCGTATCCACGTAAAAAAGACCAACAGCAATTACCAAGAGTACAATGCATAATTTAACGGCAACCATCATATTACTAGCATTTCTGGATTCTTTCATCCCACGATATACCAAAGCCGTAATCAAAATAATAATTAATAATGCCGGCAAATCAGCCACAAAATGGAAGGAGCCAATTACTGGAGATGTCGTCCAAGCGGTATATGATGCTTGTAAACCAATACTTAAATTTTCAAAAGATTTCCCGCCTTGCATCAAGGCTATGGCATCTTTAAAACCATTCGATGCAGTCAAATAATCCATTTGAACCCATTGGGGCAAATGAACGCCACCACTTTCGAGCAAGCCGGTGAAATAATCGCTCCACGAAATAGCGACCGTTATATTCCCAATGGCATACTCCATAATCAAGGCCCAACCAATGATCCAAGCAATTATTTCTCCAAAGGCAACATACGAATAAGTATAGGCGCTTCCAGAAACAGGAACCATTGATGCGAATTCGGCATAAGCAAAAGCAGCAAAACTACAAGCCAAAGCGGTGAACAAGAATAGAAAAATAACTGCTGGACCGCCGTCTGCACTGGCTTTTCCAATGGTGCTAAAAATTCCGGCTCCAACAATTGCTGCAATACCAAATGCTGTCAAATCTCTTGCCGTCAAATGTTTTCCCAAAGCTTCATGTCCATCAGATTCATTTTTTGCCACTTGCCTTAAAATGTCTTGAACTGTTTTTTTTCTAAACAAACTGGAAAACACCATATTTAAAATTTATCTGAAATTAATAATATCTATAATTTTCCAATTCAATTTTGTAAACAATTAAAACAGTATTGAAAATCTAAAAGTAAAAAACAATTTCAATTTATGAAGTTTTTGGATACTAATTTTTAGTTTATATTTTTAGGAGATCATTTCTATTTCAAACAAGTCCGCAAAATGGTAACTGGATGCAAGGCTTTTCTATTGGTTCCATCAAAAATTTGATGACGACAACTCGTTCCTGCAGCAGCAATTGCTGTTTCGGAATTCGTTACACGTATCTTTGGAAACAAAGTATCTTCACCCATTTGCATACTGATGTCATAATGTTCTTTTTCGTATCCAAAAGATCCAGCCATACCACAACAACCCGAATTGTATATAGTAACGTTACTATTTTTGGGCAAATTCAACATCGCAAACGTGACTTCAACGGAACTCATTGATTTTTGGTGGCAATGTCCATGGATTTTTATGGATTTTTCGATATCCGAGAATTGCCCAGAATGTATTTTGCCAGATGTGATTTCTTTTTTGAAAAACTCCTCGATGGTCAACACATTTTTTGACAGTTTCTCGGCACTTTCTTTGTCTTTTGCGAGTCGAAGGTATTCGTCCCTGAAGGTCAATATCGCCGATGGTTCGATTCCTATCAATGGTGTACTTTCGGAAATTAAATCCTTGAAAATTGTAACGTTTTTATTGGTAACAGCCTGTGCTTCTTCCAAAAAACCTTTAGAAATAAAAGCTCTTCCGCTTTCTTCGTGGTTAACAATTTCTACTTTATAGCCCAATTCCGTCAAAAGTTCAAAGGCATCAATTCCAACAGAAACATCATAATAGTTGGTAAACTCGTCGCAAAATAAATAGACTTTCCCGTTTGGAAACTTCTGTTTTTGGGCTTTGGCTTGGTGGTTTTGATACCATTTTCTAAAAGTAGTTTTAGCTAAAAGAGGTACTTCCCTTTTTGGCGCCACTCCCATACTTTTCTTTACCAAAGGCAGGTTTACCATAAAATTCGTAAAACTTGGAAACAAACTTCCCCATTTATTCAGTTTGGCGTTGTTGGCAAATATTTTGTTCCGAATGGAAAATCCATTTACTTTTTGGTATTGATACAAAAACTCCGCTTTTAAGGCGGCAACATCCACATTACTGGGACATTCACTTGCACAAGCTTTGCAACTCACGCACAATTCAAAAACTTCATATAGCTCTTTGTGATTGAATTTGTTGTCTTTTTCAGAATTCGTGAGGTATTCCCGAAGTGCATTTGCTCTTGCGCGTGTCGTATCTTTTTCGTTTCTGGTGGCGCGATAACTGGGACATAAAGTACCTCCGGCAGATGGCAACTTTCTGCAATCCCCTGAACCGTTGCATTTTTCAGCCAAACGTAAAATCCCCAAACTATCCGAAAAATCCTGAATCGTTTGAACATCTGGCTCTTCCCTGCCGGCTTCCACCCGAAGGTTTTCGTCCATTTTTGAAGTGTTCACAATTTTTCCAATATTCAGAATGGAATTGGGGTCAAAAGCGGACTTGATTCGTTTGAGCAATTCGTAATTTTTGTTGCCTATCATAAAAGGCAAAAACTCCCCACGCACAATTCCATCACCGTGTTCTCCGCTCAATGAACCACGGTATTTCTTTACCAAATGGGCGACTTCGGTGGCGATGGTTCTAAAAAGTACTACATCTTCTTTTTTCTTTAAATTCAAAACCGGACGAAGATGGATTTCGCCGGCTCCAGCGTGAGCATAATAAATGGCTTCTTGGTTGTACCGTTTCATCATTGCGGCAAACTCGGCGATGTAACTGGGCAAATCGCTCAATTCTACAGCTGTGTCTTCAATGGAATCAGCAGCTTTATTATCGCCAACAATGCTTCCCAAAAGCCCCAAACCGGCTTTTCGGAGTTCAATAATTTTATAAATATCGGCTCCATATAATTTTATTAACGCATAACCAAAATTGTTTTTTTGCAAGTCTTCCACTAAAGCATTGGCTTTATTTTCGGCCTCTTCCATTGTGTCCGAAGCGACTTCAAACATCATGATAGCCTTGGGATTTCCTTCTATAAAAAGCCTGTTTTTGGCTTGTTCCCGATTATTTTTAGTACAATCCAAAATCGTGTCGTCCATCATTTCACAAGTGTACAAATGATGTTTCATCGCAACGACAACAGCTTCCAAACTTTCTTGTATGGTATGAAAATGCGCCACCACCATCACATTTTTAGTTGGGGGCAAGTCATCCACTTTCAAGGTGATTTCGGTTGTAAAAGCCAAAGTCCCTTCACTTCCGCAAAGTAATTTCCCCAGATTTATGGTTGGTTCCGTACCCGAAAATAACTCTGATTTCAACAATATATCGACAGCGTACCCAGTATTTCTTCTGTGAATTTCTGGCTTTGGAAACTCCGCAACAATTTCTTTTTGAGCTTCCACATTCGAAAGTTCCTCATAAATTTTCTTGTAAATGGTGCTTTCAAGCGAATCTCCTTTTGTCTTTTCTAGAAATTCATCGGAAGTAAGCTCTTTGAATGTCGCCAAGGATCCATCGCTTAAAATGGCTTTTATCTCCACAATTTTATCACGGGTAACTCCGTACCGAATCGAAGTTGTTCCAGAAGAATTGTTTCCTACCATTCCTCCCATCATACAGCGATTGGAAGTAGAAGTATTGGGGCCAAAAAACAATCCGTAAGGCTTTAAGTAGATATTCAACTCATCCCGAATAACACCCGGTTGAACTGTAACTGTCTTTTTATCAGCGTCAAATGAAATAATCCTGGTAAAATATTTCGAAACATCCACAATTATTCCGTTGCCAACAGTCTGTCCTGCCAATGAAGTTCCTGCAGTTCTTGGCGTAAGCGAGATTTTATTTTCGGTTGCAAATTGTATCAACTTGACAATATCCTCGCTGTTTTTTGGATAAGCAACAGCAAGCGGAAGCATTCTGTAAGCGGAAGCATCGGTAGCGTATATTGTTTTATGGAGATCATCAAACAGAAGTTTTCCTTCTAATGATTCGGATAATTGTTGCAATTGAAATTTGGTCGGCATAACTGTGGTCATATTGTCGACAAATATAAAAACATTAGCGCATCAAAATTTAATAAATTAAATAAGAAAACCAGAATTTAAATAAAACTCTCGTTTATTGGCATGGGTTTTTCCAAAAATGAAATTGTAAAATCTTTGGCAAAGAAATTGCTTAGCATAAAATATTGAATTTTATCAAAAATTTATAGGATAAACTTCTCCAAAAAAACTACTTTTGATTTTTACATAATTTAGAATGAAAATGAACAATTATAAGTCCTTATTAGCACTGATTTCCTTTTTTATGCTTTCGTTTTGGAATGGAAATGCACAGGAAAAAGTAACAAATCCCAAGAACGAATTTAGGGCCGTATGGATTGCCACTGTTGCAAATATTGATTGGCCAAAGAGTAATATTGATGCCGTCGAAAAGCAAAAGGCTGATTTTATAGAAATTTTGGACACTTATAAAAAAATGAATTACAATGCCGTGATTGTCCAAATCAGGAGTGCCGGAGACGCATTTTATCCTACTGATTTAGCACCATGGTCCCGTTACTTGACAGGGAAAGAAGGAAAAGCACCTAGTCCTTATTTTGATCCGTTGGAGTGGATGATTACCGAAGCGCACGCTAAGGGTTTTGAGTTTCACGCTTGGCTCAATCCGTATCGCGCAACAATGGACAGCAGGACAGAAATAGTAAGTCCAAACCATGATTTTTACAAACATCCCGAATGGATGATTAAATATGGTGGCAAATACTACTACAATCCTGCCTTACCGGAAGTTCAAACTCATTTGGTCACTGTCGTAAATGAGGTGGTTCGCACTTATGACATAGACGCCATTCACTTCGACGACTATTTTTATCCTTATAGAATAAAAGGGGAAGAATTCAACGATAGAGTATCTTTCACAAAATATGGAGGCGGACTTAGTCTTGAAGATTTTAGACGATCTAATGTGAATAACCTAGTCAAATGTGTTTCCTATTCCATAAAAAATATCAAGCCTTGGGTACAATTTGGCATCAGTCCGTTTGGGGTTTGGCGAAATAAATCAGTAGATCCAAAAGGCTCTGAAACAGAAGCCGGTCAAACTAATTATGATGATTTATATGCTGATCCATTGGCTTGGATGGAAAATAAATGGATTGATTATTTGGTACCGCAACTGTATTGGAGTTTAGACCATCCTAAAGCTTCTTATTCAAAACTATTGAAATGGTGGTCGGAAAACTCAAAAAATACGGCTATTTACATTGGAAACGGAACGTATAAAATCAATACCGATTCCGATAAAAAATGGAACAATCCTTATGAAATTCCTAATCAGATTGACATTACCCGAACCTATAAAAACATTCAGGGAAATGCCTTTTTTAGTGCCAAATCGTTCGTGAAAAAAAATCAAAATGTTGCCCAATTATTATTGGAAAATCAATACAAATATCCTGCTCTTCCTTATGCCGTGCCTAATTCGAAAAAGATACTAATTGATTGCCCGTCGGTAAATAGTATTTCAAAAGATTCTATCAATTCTAGTTGTACCATCAAATACCCATCGAATTGCCAAGTTAGATACGTTATGGTTTATCGAGCCAAAAAAACTTTTAAAATTGACGTGAATAACCCAAGTCAAATCATAGACAAAATAACTTTAGCGGAAAAATGCGACTCTTTCAAGGTTACTATTCCCGTAAAAAAAGAGGACGAAAATAATACTTGTGCCATTACCTTCATTGATTTTTATGGCAATGAAAGCGAAGCAACGATTGTAAATTTACCCACAGAAAATAAACTAAATGAAAACTGACTCTAAGCCTTGGTATTGGATACCTGTTTTAAATTTTGCCTCTGGCCTGCCTTACGCAATCGTAATTTCGGTTTCGGTAATTATGTACAAAAGCCTTGGAATCAACAATGAAGATATTGGTATTTATACCAGTTTACTATATTTACCGTGGGTAATTAAACCCTTATGGAGCCCTTTTATTGATTTATATTCCACTAAAAGAAATTGGTTTTTAGCGATGCAATTGTTAATTTCGATTGCTTTTCTTGTGGTTGGATTAACGATTCCAACGAGTCATTTTTTCATTTTAAGCTTAGCTGTTTTTTGGGTTGCTGCCTTTGCTTCCGCATCGAATGATGTTGCCAGCGATGGTTTTTATATGTTGGCTTTGGCTAAAGAGCAACAATCCTTTTTTTTAGGAATTAGAAGCACCTTTTACCGACTATCTATGCTTACAGGAAATGGACTGATTGTTATCATTGCCGGGTATTTAGAACAGCAATATGGAGACAAAACAAAAGCGTGGTCTTACACCATGATTATTATTGGTATAATTATGGCTGTAATTACGATTTATAATTATTTTTTCACTCCAAAAACAGAAACGAAAACCACAGGAAACGAATTAGAACTGACTCCAAAAGTAAGTTTTGGAACCGTTTTTTCCTCTTTCTTCCAAAAGAAACAAATTGGTTTGGCTTTGGCTTTCATCTTATTTTTCAGGCTAGGAGAATCCCAATTATTAAAAATGCTGACTCCATTTTTAATTGATGAAAAATCGGTCGGAGGAATGGGTTTAACCACACAAGACGTCGGAATTATTTACGGAACTTTTGGCGTACTGGCACTAACCATTGGAGGGATTTTAGGCGGAATAGCCATTTCCAAACAAGGGTTAGGGAAATGGATGTTGCCTATGATTCTAACCATGCACTTGCCCATAATTGGATTCATTTTATTATCCCATTTTCATCCTGCGTCTATTTTCTATGTTTACGCCACCGTAATTGCGGAACAATTTGGATATGGATTTGGCTTTGCTGCTTTTATGATGTACTTGATTTATGTTGCCGATGGAGAGTCTAAAACTTCCCATTATTCTATTGCTACAGGGTTTATGGCCTTAGGAATGATGCTTCCCGGAATGTTGAGCGGTTATATACAGGAATATTTGGGATACACTAATTTCTTTGTTTGGGTATTTCTAGCTACAATTCCAGGTCTAATTTTGTCAAGATTCTTGATTTTTCCAAAAGATTTCGGGAAGAAATCAGAATCCTAAATTCTAACTAATGACACTAGAACAAAAAATAGGACAATTCTTTTTTCCAGCCGTTTTCATCAATGACACCGAAGAAAAAATTCAGGAAACAGAGCGTTTGATTAAGAAACACAATATTGGCGGGCTGACCTTTTTTCATAGTCGGGCAAGTGCCGCAACCAATTATGAAATAAAGAAAAAAGTAACATTCAACGACGACAGTTACGAACGTTTGAAAGAACTTGTCATCCGTTTTCAAAAATGTGCCCCTACCCCTCTTTTGATGAGCATAGATGCGGAATGGGGCTTGGCAATGAGAGTCGAAAAAACACCACAATATCCTTACGCCATAACACTTGGCGCTTTGCCTAATAGTGCTAAACACCTGATTTACGAAGTGGGAAAGCAAATTGGCTTGGACTTAAAATCGGCAGGAATTAATTACAATTTGGCGCCTTTGGCAGACATTAACAACAATCCAAACAATCCCGTAATTGGCTATCGTTCTTTTGGACAAAACAAAGAAAAAGTTGCTCTTTTTGCAATGGAATATTTACGCGGTATGAATGAAGTTGGGGTTTTAGGTTGCCTAAAACATTTTCCAGGTCACGGAAACACTAGTGTCGATTCGCATTTGGGATTACCGGTCTTGGAAGAAACTTTGGAACAATTAATGGAAAACGAATTATTCCCTTTCATCAAAGGAATCGATAACAAAGTCGATTCGATTATGATTGGACATTTGGCGGTTCCAGCCTTGAATGAAGGTAAAAACACCTCAGCAACCTTATCAAAATCAATTATTGAAGAGCTTTTAAGAAAGCAATTGGGTTATGATGGTTTGGTGATTTCCGATGCCTTGAACATGCATAGTGTTTCAAAATTGTATGACAAAAAAGGACAACTGGAATGGGAAGCCTTCAACGCAGGAAACGATGTATTGTGTTTTGCCGAAAACGTGCCCGAAGGAATTCAAGAAATCCTCAAAAATGCAAGTCCAGAAAGAATTGAAGCGAGTTTTACCCGATTATTGAAATGCAAGCATAAATCGGGAATCTTAAACGGAAATACTAGTCCTCAAGGTAATATGGATTTTGAAAGCGCTTCGATTTTAAATCGTAAAATAGCGAATAACTGCATTACCAAAATAAAAGACAAGTTGAATAGCTTGTCGGTTTTCGAGGCTAAGAACAATCATAAATTGGCCAAATTAAGTCTTTACAAAAACACGGAAAACATCTTTTTTAAAACCCTATCCAATTCGCTTCCCTCTCCAGAATTTGCACTTGAAACTGGCGATGAAAATACAATTCAAAAACTAGAAAAAGACTTGGTGAATTTTGATACCCTAATCATTTCATTGTTTGTACCAAAAGCAAAACCCTTAAATAACTTCGATATTGATGATTCTGTTTTGTCTTTTTTAAAGCGATTATTTACTTCCAAAAAATGCGTTTTGTACGTGTTTGGCAATCCCTATGCTTTGCAAGTGATTCCAAATTTAGAAGCTACTTTAGGAATTATCCAAGTTTATCAGGACTTTTCCGAATTTCAAGTTGGTGCAGCACATCAACTACTCGAAAACACCCAATGTAAAGGTACTTTACCGGTAATTGTCAGAGGCATTAATGACTAATTTGAAGTTTCGTTAGATTTATTATCTATAAGAAAGCTGTGGAATAAAACCTCTCAACTTCTACTTTCCCCAAACCACCATTTTGGTTTGTAATGGATTTTTCTCAAACCAAATTTTTTAATAGCGTGTTTTTCGATATGAGCTACCAAATCGGTAACGGAATCCGTCACAAAAAGCAGTTTCATATCCTCTGGACTGATACTTTCGTGTTGGACCATCATATCAATATGTTCGCACAAATCTTTATGGTATTCTGTATCAAAAATAACGACAGGAAAACCTGCTATCATTTTGGTTTGAATTAGTGTTAGGGATTCAAAAAGTTCATCCAAGGTACCTATACCTCCTGGCATTACAATAAAGGCAAAAGAATATTTTACGAGAATCACTTTCCGCACAAAAAAGTAGGGAATATAAATCCATTTGTGAAGATAGGGATTTGGATTTTGCTCCACGGGCAGCACAATATTACAACCTACGGAATAGCCCCCTACTTCATAAGCACCCTTATTGGCGGCTTCCATAATTCCAGGACCGCCTCCTGTCATTACGGTAAAACCTAGTTTTGCCATTGCAGCACCAATCCTTTCTGCATCCTGATAATGATCCATTTCGGGACCAAAACGCGCCGAACCAAAAACCGTGACGCAAGGCCCAATGAAGTGCATTTTACGAAAAGCTTTGATAAAGCTAACCAACACTTTAAGCACAAAAAATAATTCCCGAAATCGAGACAAAGGCCCTTGTACAAATGCCGATTCATCTTTTGAAAGTCTGTAATTTGGTGTCTTTTTCATGGCAACTATAAAGTTACTAAATAGTTTTTTTATAACTCCAAAATGCCCGTTTAATTATAAGAGTATGACTTATTCTTTCTTCTGAAATTTGATAAACAATTCAGAATTGGCTCTTTTAAAAATAGAATTTTGACACAATTCAAGTTTTAAGAAATCGAAATGATCCTTAAAAAGTTGCTCATATTCGGATTGGCTTCCTCCAAAAGGGGGACCGCCTTCAAAATTTTTATTAAATAATAATCCGGCTAATTTTCCGCCTTTGGATAAAAGTTGATGCGTTTTGAACACATACTGCTCCCGCATTGCGGGTGGCAAAGCACAAAAAAAAGTTTGTTCGATAATCAATTCGTAATTCCCTTGATGGGTAAAGAAATCGCCCAAGACGATTTTAATATTGGGATTGTTTTTGAATTTTTCCTGAAGATTCTTCACTAATGTTGGCGCAAAATCAATAACGGTAACATTGGTAAAATGATTTTTCAAGAGATATTCGGCTTCATAGCTATTGCCACAGCCAGGAATTAGAATGCTGATGTTTTTGTCTTCTATAGTGTCAATATATGATTTTATGGGTGGAGAAACTTCTCCTAAATCCCAACCTGTAGTATTGGAAATGTATTGGGTATCCCAATATTCTTGATCCAAGATTCTTTTATCTAAAGACAAATTGCCTTGTTCATTTTCCATAATATTCATTTTTATAATCTCCAATATTTTTTTCATTTTCAGCAATCATTTTTTTCTGCTTGAAATAATTTAAAATTCCTATCATAAAAATTATAAAAGAACTAGTAAAAAAGAAAATTTCAATGGCAATACTGTTGGTCATATTCAACAAACTGGTTATGCTTAAGCCGGCAACAAAAAAATAAAGTGAGGTTCTCAAAAATGCCAAAAAAGTCGACTGATTGGCTAAAATTGTTCTTTGTAAAGCCAATCGTTCTCTTAAAATAAGGTCTTTGTTTATTGGACTTTCTTTTTCCATTCTATTTTTATTACGATTTTTTAGAGGTGTTTATACCAAAAGGCAAATACAAAGGACAAAAACTTATAAAACTTGTGATTAAGAAAATGATGGCAAAAGCCCCTAAAACTATTGCGGTTGTTCCGCTAATTGTTTCCGTATAATACAAAACGCCTATTACAAGAGCGATAAGAATACGGATAATTTTGTCTGTTGAACCCATGTTTTTTTTCATTATTTTGAAATTTAATTGGTTGAAATATTAAGACTCTTTTGGTGATTTCACAAACATATTAAATACTAAACCGCCCATTAAAGCACCGTATAAAGTGCTATTTAATGGTTTTGATGTTATGGCACAGTTTCCTGATGCACAACCTATGTAAAAATAGTATAGATAACCCGAAATGGCTCCAACGACTATTCCAATTCCTGTAATTAGTATTGCTTTTTTGGTCATCAGTTACTTTTTTCCACGATGGTTTTTATTATTTCATCCTTGGTCAAAACCCCTGACTGTCGCCACAATTGCTTTCCGTTTTGAAACAAAATCATGGTGGGAACTCCACGAACTTGGTATTTCGAAGCCAATTCCTGGTTTTTATCTACATCAATTTTAAATATCGTGACACGCTCTCCCAAACTGTCTTTTACCTGTTTCAAAATAGGAGCCAGCATTTTACACGGACCACACCAGGTAGCGGAAAAATCAATCAACACCGGTTTTTCCGATTTTATAATATTATCAAAACTATTGCTCATCTTTAAAGTTTTTATTGTTGGGAACTGCGCAGCCATTTGGCCCACAACCCAAATTAAAAATCACCTGAAATACAAAAAACAAACCAAAAGCAATAAAAAACCATTCGTGGGTTCTATATGCTTGGACGAACAAAAAAATGGCAAAAGCCAATCGAGCCCATCGTATTAAATGCCAATTTGTGAATAGTAAATCTTTCATTTTATTTCAGTGTTGTTGGACAAACATAATTTGTCGTTTTAATCCCCGTTTTTTTGATGGCATCAAATCCACCTATGACATTAA
Organism: Flavobacterium psychrophilum; assembly: GCA_945872245.1. Classification (GTDB taxonomy): domain Bacteria; phylum Bacteroidota; class Bacteroidia; order Flavobacteriales; family Flavobacteriaceae; genus Flavobacterium; species Flavobacterium psychrophilum_T. Next base: position 55,845 of record CAMBZB010000008.1, on the reverse strand, counting down.
TTACATTATGATACCCTCGTGCTTTTAATATGGAAGCTGCAATCATGGAACGATAGCCACCTGCACAATGCAAGTAAAACTCCTTTTCTTTTGGAAATTCGGCAATATGGTCATTGATGTAATTCAATGGTGTTGATGGAACGTCAACTATATGTTCGGCAGCATATTCCCCGGCTTTTCTAACATCAAAAATAGACACATTTTCTTTCTCGTTAGTTGCCTTTTCCACAATTTTTTCTAAGGTTTCAGCCGAAACAGAGCTCACAGTATCGTATTCCAACCCTGCGCTTTTCCAAGCATCGAATCCGCCTTTTAAATATCCCAAGGTGTTGTCATAACCCACCCTTGCCAATCGAAGAATGGTTTCCTCTTCCTTGCCCAATGGCGTTACCAAAAGTAAAGGTTGCTTGATATCTACTATTAACGCTCCGACCCAAGGCGCAAATCCACCGTCGATACCAATAAATATAGATTTAGGAATGTGTCCTTTGGCATAATCATCTTGGTGACGAACATCCAAAATCAAGGCATCCGTTTCATTGGCAACCAACTCAAATGTTTTGGCATCATAAGCCACAGCATCTTTTATAATATCTTCCACATTTTCATACCCTTCCTTATTGAGTTTTACATTCATCGGGAAGTAAGCCGGAGGAGGTAATAAACCATCTGTTACTTCTTTGATAAATTCTTCTCTGGTCATATTGGCACGAAGCGCATAATTCGTTTGTTTTTGCCCACCAATGGTACCTACAGTTTCGTTACTTAGGTTTTTTCCGCAAGCACTTCCAGCACCATGGGCAGGATAAACAACAACATCATCCGACAAAGTCATTACCTTGTTTCGCAAACTATCGAATAAAATTCCGGCTAATTGTTCTTTAGTCATGTGGGCTGCCTTTTGGGCTAAATCAGGTCTTCCCACATCACCTAAAAATAAGGTGTCACCGCTAAAAAGAGCATAATCCTTTCCGTCTTTATCTTTCAAAAGATAGCAACTGCTTTCCATCGTATGTCCCGGGGTATGCAAAACGGTTATAGTAATTTCTCCTAATTGAAAAACCTCCCCATCGGTTGCAACATGAGCTAAAAAGCTAGGATTGGCAGTAGGTCCAAAGATTATCGGGGCACTCGTCTTCTCTGACAAAGTAACGTGGCCGCTTACAAAATCGGCATGAAAATGCGTTTCAAAAATATACTTGATTTTGGCATTATCCCTATTAGCCTTTTCAATATACGGTTGCACTTCCCGTAAAGGATCAATAATGGCAACTTCACCGTTACTTTCTATGTAATATGCGCCTTGTGCCAAACACCCAGTGTAAATCTGTTCTATTTTCATTTTAATAATTGAATTATACAGTAAATTTATTTAATTTTTCGATCAAAAACGGTATTAAAAGTTACATTTTAGGAAATTATTAAGACCAAAAAATTTCTTTGATGATAATGTAAATTCCCATGGCAAAAACAAACCAACCAAAACCCGTTTTAAGTTTCTCATCAGCTACTTTTTTAGAGATAAAATTTCCAATAAAAATACCTATTATTGATGCTAAAGTAAAGATAAACAATAACTTCCAATCAATGATTTGATCACCAAAAATATCCCCAGTAAAACCAATCAATGACTGCGAAGCCACTATAAACAGCGATGTTCCAACAGCCATTTTAATTGGTGTTTTGGCTAAAAATAAGAGGGTTGGAATGATTAGAAATCCGCCTCCCGCACCTACAAATCCAGATATTAAACCAATAAAGATTCCTTGTGTCACTATTTTAAAATAATCCAGTTTTTCACCATCAATAAATATAATTTTTTTTGAAGGTTTGATCATCCCCACTGAAGCGACCACCATTACAATGGCAAAAACAAACATTATCAGAACAGATTTGTGTATCGTGATGTTTCCGGTCGAAAAAATAACATCGGGAATTCTCGGAACTATTATTTTTCGGGTAATAAAAACAGAAATAACGGAAGGAATACCAAATAAAACCACTTTTTTAAAATCGACTAATTTTTGCTTGGCCTTATGAATTCCTCCTACCAAAGAGGTTGTACCAATTACAAACAGAGAATAGGCTGTTGCCAAAGTAGGCTCAATACCCATGACATAGACTAAAATAGGAACTGAAAGTATCGAACCTCCACTGCCTAGCATTCCTAGCGTTATGCCTACAAAAACCGCCAAAACATATCCAATCAACTGAGAAATTTCCATTCACTACTTTTTTGTGAGTACAAAATTCTATTTTTTAGGATTCTGGTTTGGTAACAAATGTTACTTTTTGTTCAGTATTTCTATAAATGCCCTATGCAAACTAATTTTCCCTTTGTTTTCTAATGCTTTTAGCAAGCGCGAAATCACGACTCTAGAAGTATGTAAGTCATAAGCAATTTCTTGATGCGTATTTAAAATATGATTTGAATTATTAATTTTGGCTTTGTCATAAAGATAATTTAATAAGCGTTCATCCATATTCATAAACGCCAGATTATCAATAGCTGAAAGCATCTCTTTTAAACGACTATTATAACTATTAAACACAAAGTTTCTCCAGCTTTTGTATTTCCCTAGCCATTCTTCCATTTTGGTAATGGGTATCATCACAACCGTTCCATTAGTCTCGGCTACCGCCCTAATTTCGCTTTTGGTCTCGCCCAAACAACAAGCCATCGTCATAGCGCAAGTATCTCCTTTTTCGATAAAATACAATAACAACTCCCCCTCATCAAAATCTTCACGTGATATTTTAATGGCTCCTTTTATCAACAGAGGCATTTTTCTTATAGAATCGCCAAAATCTATCAGAACATCTCCTTCCTTAAAATCTCGCAACAAAGAAACTTCGGCGATTTCTTCAATCAATTGTTCTTCAAATATGAATCCGTAAGTCTGTTTGAGTAGGTCTTTCATTATCAACATTCAATTTGTAAGCAGTAAATTTCGTTATTTTTTTTATTTTAAACCTTAAAACAAAAACCAAAATCTAGGATAGGTTTTGTATTCTGCTCCATTTATTCATTAGAGTTCTGTTATTTAAAATGATACAATGCCTTTTCAATAATGACCAGACATTCCTGTATTTGCTCTTCATTAATCACCAAAGGCGGTGCCAATCGTATTTTATTGCCATGCGTGGGTTTTGCCAGCAATCCGTAATCTCGGAATCGTAAGCAAATTTCCCATGCTAAGTCAGAGTCTTCTTCACAATTAATTACAATTGCGTTAAGCAATCCTTTTCCACGAACTAAAGTAATCAAGGGATTTCGTTGAGCAATTTCATTTAGTCCTTTTCTTAAAATAACCCCAAGTCTCGATGCATTTCCAGCTAAATTCTCCTCTCGAATCACTTCGAGTGCAGCTATGGCAACAGCGGCAGCTATTGGATTTCCGCCAAAAGTGGAACCGTGCTGTCCCGGTTTAATCACATTCATAATGGTATCATTTGCCAAAACTGCCGAAACAGGATAAACTCCTCCGGAAAGTGCTTTCCCCAAAATAAGAATATCCGGTTTTACCTCTGGTCTATTTTCACATCCATTTTCACAGGAGCAATTGCCACAAGTAGCAAGTAACCTTCCTGTTCTTGCAATTCCGGTTTGCACTTCATCTGCTATAAATAAGACTTTGTACTGTTCACAAAGTGCTTTGGCTTTGGCCAAATACCCTTCGGAAGGGACATAAACTCCAGCTTCTCCCTGAATGGGTTCCACCAAGAATCCAGCTATGCTCTTGGTTGATTGCAACGCCTTTTCCAAGGCTTCAATGTCATCGTATGGAATTTTGATAAATCCAGTCATAAAAGGTCCGAAACTCTTACGGGCAGTTTCATCGTTAGAAAAGGAAATTATGGTAGTGGTCCGTCCGTGGAAATTGTTCTCGCAAACAATGATTTGGGCTTCATTTTCTGGAATACCTTTTACTTCATACGCCCATTTTCTGCATAATTTGATGGCCGTTTCCACCGCTTCGGCACCTGTATTCATTGGCAATACTTTGTCAAAACCAAAATAATTTGTCACATATTCTTCGTAACTGCCTAGTTGATCATTGTAAAAAGCACGGGAGGTTAAAGTCAAAGTTTGCGCTTGTTTTATCATCGCATTTACAATTTTTGGGTGACAATGCCCTTGATTCACCGCAGAATACGCCGACAAAAAATCAAAATACTTTTTTTCGTCGATATCCCAAACATAAACCCCTTCTCCTCTTTGCAAAACCACAGGTAATGGATGGTAATTATGGGCTCCATATTTATTTTCTTTTGCTATCATTTCTTCTGATTTAGAAGAAAGAATTTGATTTTTAAGCTCCATAAAAAATTTGTTTTAATAAAAATAGAATGTAAAAAATAACTATTTACGCTATACTATTGTGTTTTTATTTCAGATATTTGACAATACTATAAATGTACCAAAATTAATTAATATTATTTTATGAAAAAATTACTATATATTTTTGTTTTTACAACCACAATTTCTTGTACCTCTCAAATTACCAGCGTTTCTAATGGCAATCCAACAAAATATATTAATACTATCACTTCAAAAGATTTAATAAAGCATCTTACCATCGTTGCTTCTGATGATATGCAAGGCCGAGAAACAGGTTCTAAAGGACAGAAAAAAGCGGGTGAATATCTCATTAATCATTACAAAAGCAATGCTATTTCCTTTCCAATAGGAGCAACGGATTTTTACCAAAAAATCCCGGCTGCTTTCTTAAATGCCAAACGCAACGAAAACTTACCCGATTCCGAAAATATTTGGGCTTATATCGAGGGCTCCGAAAAACCCGACGAAATCATTGTAATTTCGGCACACTACGATCATGTGGGGATAAAAGACGGAGAAGTCTATAACGGTGCCGATGATGATGGCTCAGGAACAGTGGCTTTACTCGAAATTGCCCAAGCATTTGAAATAGCCAAAAAAGAAGGTCACGGACCAAAACGTTCCATTTTATTTCTTCACATGACTGGCGAAGAACATGGACTTCTGGGTTCTAGCTATTACTCCGAACATCCTTTGTTTCCCATGGCAAAAACCATCACCGACATCAATATCGACATGATTGGTCGTCACGACGAATTTCACAATGATTCCAGCAATTATGTATATCTCATTGGCTCTGATTACCTTTCGACTGATTTATTTAACATCTGTGAAGCCGCCAATAAAAACTACGTGAACATATCATTGGATTACAAATTCAATGATAGAGCTGACCCAAACCGCTTTTATTACCGCTCGGATCATTACAATTTTGCCAAAAATGGAATTCCTTCCGTTTTCCTTTTCAGCGGAGTACACGCTGATTATCATAAACCAACAGACGAGGTCGATAAAATTGAATTTGAAGCCTTGAAAAAAAGAACCCGGTTGGCTTTCTCAATCGCTTGGGAATTGGCCAACAGAGACAATCGTCCTGTGGTAGATAAAGTTGGAAATTAGTTGCTTTCGATGTGAGATTGCTTCGCTCCACTATGTTGCACTCGCAATGACAGGAAACCACAAAAAAAGCCTCGAATTTCTTCGAAGCTTTTGCGTTCTGGGTGGCTGACCGGGTTCGAACCGGCGACCCTCGGCACCACAAACCAATACTCTAACCAGCTGAGCTACAACCACCATTTTTAACGTGTGCAAATATAGCACTAAAGTTTGCTTTTGCAAATAAAATTTTCAAAAAAATTATATCAAGTCCCCTAAACTATTGACGGCCAAATATCTTTCTGTCGTAAACCCTTCAGCATAATCAGTGCCAATTAATCTCCCTAAATCTTGGGCGCGATAACTGAGGCTGTCCAAAAAGTTTTTGGATGAAATATGCGTTTCAGGTTCCTCCGAATTGGAGTTGTAAAATTGGGAACCGTAGGCTAAAATAGCTTCAACTTTTTTATCATTATAGCCCGTAATGTCGACCACAAAATCAGGTGTTATGTTATTCCATTGAATATAATGATATACTATTTTAGGCCGCCAAGATTTTTGTTTTTCACCATTATTTTCAGTTTCAATCTTCATTAAACCTGATAAAAAACAAGCTTCAGAGACTAGTTTACTTCCTTTGCCGTGATCGATGTGGCGATCTTCAATAGCGTTGCACAAAACAATTTCAGGCTGGTATTTTCGAATCATTTTAATGATTTCCAACTGATGCCATTCATCATTAGCAAAAAAACCATCACGCATATTCAGGTTTTCACGAACAGAAACTCCAAGTATTTTTGCTGCCATCTTTGCTTCTTCATCCCGGATTTCCTTCGAACCACGAGTACCTAATTCCCCACGGGTCAAATCGATAATACCCACTTTTTTGCCCAAGGCTATTTCCTTGGCAATTGTTCCACCGCAACCCAATTCTACATCGTCTGGATGTGCACCGAATGCTAGTATGTCTAGTTTCATATCATTTATTGTTTCATTATTTTCAATGGCAATGAAGAATCTAAATTCTGCAATCTAAAATTCTTTTCATCGTCACTGATTTATTGACGCTTTCCTGCCATTCTTTTTCAGGAATGCTATCTTTTGTAATTCCACATCCCACGTACAAATTTGCCTGATAATCACAAATTTCCGCACAGCGCAAATTTACGAACAAATCTGAACTTATGGAATCTGTGGTAAAATCGTAATTTAATTCTCCCAGAAAGCCCGTATAAAAAGTTCTTTCGTAATTTTCGTTTTTCAAAATAAACGCTTTCGCTTTATCCTTTGGCAAACCACAAACTGCCGGTGTCGGATGCAATAACCGAATCACTTGTTGCAAACCAAAACCAGAATTAAAAACCCCTGAAATATCCGTTTTAATATGCCAAATACTTCCCGCTTTCAAGCTATACGGTTTTGAAACTGTTATTTCTGCAGCAGCTTCATTGAGCGTTTCCACAATATAATCCGTGACAAATTCTTGTTCCTCTTTTTCTTTTTCATCCCAAAACACTTCCGAAGATCCTCTGTCTTTTTGGGTACCCGCCAAAGCAATGGTTTGAAATGAAGTACTATTCGCTTTTACTAATTGTTCGGGTGTGGCTCCAAGCCAAACACCAACTTTCGGGTGAAAAAAGCAATAGACAAATGTAGAAGGATACAATTGGACTAACTTTTCGAATGCCTTCATCAAATCAAAATGAACCAAATCAACCATTTCTTTTCTGGACAAAACCACTTTCTTGAATTCGTTATTTTCAATGGCTTGAATACCCTTAGTAACTAATTTTTTAAAGTGAATTCTATCCAATTCATTTGGCAAATTCGATTCTATTTCCGGATAGTCAATTTTGTTTTTATAATAGACAACACGACTAACCTCGGATTGATTTTCTGGAATTATAATATTCTGATTCCCATCAAAAGAGGTAAAAACAAATCCTTTCTCAGTAAAATCTTGTACCAAAAACAAGCTGTCATTCTTCTGAAAAAGACCAATAATATTAGCGTTATTAGGTTTTTTATAAAGCACAAAAGGGAGATTTTTCGCCAATTGTTTGGTAGCTTTCTCTAAAATTATTTTCATATTTAGTCTTCGCTTTTTCTTTTTGGCAAAACCATATTGGTCAATTTGCATAGCGAAATTAAATGATTATTCTCATCTACAACCCGAATTTCCCACAGATGAATACTTCTCCCCTTGTGAACAATTCTTGCAGTTGCAGTCACAATCCCGTTTCGTTTTGATTTTAAGTGATTTGCCGCTATTTCAATTCCACGTACTTCACTGACATCCGAATTTACAAACAACATGGATGCAGCACTTCCCACACTTTCGGCCAAGGCCACTGTCGCTCCGCCGTGCAATAATCCCATAGGCTGATGAACGGATGAATTCACTGGCATGGTAGCCACTAAATAATCAGGACCTGCGTCAATATATTCTATATTCAGGGTTTGCATTAAAGTATTTTTCGAAACTTTGTTACAATAATGGAGTATTTTTTCTTTGTCGAATATCATGTTTTGGGCTTTAAAAGTGTAAATTTATATAAAAGATTAGACACCTAATAGCAATACAATTGTTATTATACGTTATAAATTGAAAATCGTTTTCAAATTCGATTTGATTTTTCCTATTTTTACAAAAAAATATAACGAAATGCGCACGCTAACTTTGGTTTTTTTTATTGGGATGCTTATTTCTCTTAGTTCGTGTCGAACTGATTTTGAAACCGTTGCGAGTACCGGAGATTTAGAGTTTTCAAAAGACACGGTTTATTTGGACACCGTTTTTACCAACATTGGCTCTAGTACTTATAACTTAAAAGTGTACAATCGCAGTAATAAAGATATCACAATCCCGAGTATAAAATTAGGAAAAGAATTGAGTTCAAAATACCGAATGACAATTGACGGGATGCAAGGAAATCAAGGGAAAGCATTCGACAACGTGACTCTTTTGGCCAAAGATAGTTTGTATATTTTTATAGAAACCACCGCAAGTATCGCTGAGGCTAATCCCGCAGACTTACTTTATACCGACCAAATCTTGTTTGACAGCGGTGCAAATCTTCAAAAAGTGGAATTGGTTACACTCATTCAGGATGCCGTTTTTCTGCATCCAAAACGTTTTGATGATGGAACTACAGAAACACTTCCCATCGGAGGTGAAAATATTTACGGATTTTTTCTAGATGATAATGATCCTGTTAATGGAAATGAATACCTCTTTACAAACCAAAAACCCTATGTTATCTATGGTTACGCAGCCGTTCCTTCAGGAAAAACAGTAACATTTGAAGCGGGCTCCAGAGTTCATTTTCATGCTGATTCAGGTCTGATTTTGGGACCAAATGCGTCTATTAATGTGAATGGATCTCGATCTATAACAGACAAATTAGAGAATGAAGTTATTTTTGAAGGAGACCGATTGGAACCTGAATTCTCTGATGTTCCAGGGCAATGGGGAACCATTTGGCTCACTAGCGGGAGCACAAACCATAAAGTGAATCACCTGACGATTAAAAATGCAACTATTGGTTTACTGATTCAAAATAACGACGAAACTACGGTAGATATAAAAAATACCCAAATTTACAACTGCTCAAATTATGGAGTTTTAGCACAAACTGCCAAAATTAATGGAGAAAATATGGTTATTAATAATGCGGGACAAGCTAGTTTGGCTTGTACCTACGGCGGTGATTACAAATTTACCCATTGCACTTTTAATAACAATTGGAATAGTTCCAGTCAAGTGAGTGTTCTGGTCAATAATTACATTTTGGGAGCAATTCCCGAAGCGAAACCTTTGACAGCGGCAACTTTCAATAATTGCATTATTTACGGTTCCTATTCGAACGAAATGTTCTTAAATAAAAAGTCAGGTGCTGCATTTGAATACCAATTTAATAATTGCCTTTTGAAGTTTGATAATACTTCAAATCAATACACCAATAATCCTGAATACCAATTCAATACAGACCCAAATCATTATAACAATATCATTCTAAACAAAGACCCTAAATTCTTAAATGTTTCCCAAAACAAGTTCAATATTGAAGAGACATCTGCCGCTTTTGCAAAGGGAGATGCCGCTTATCTAATACCCTTAGATATTATGGGAAAAACCAGAACTTTGCCACCTGATTTAGGAGCATATCAAAACAAACTATTTCCAAAAAAATAATTAGGGTGTTAGTTATTGTATTTTTTGCTCTTACTAACTTTTTAAACTAAATTTGCAAAAACAATATTAACCACTCCATTATAATGATTCATTTCTTTGAAAACCAAAGCAAAACGGTATATGCAGTACAAACGCAAAACCTACTTTCGGCTCAAGACATTTCAAAACTCAACTGGCTTTTTGCCGATTCTTACAAAATAGAAAAATCCGTATTGTCGGATTTTTTTGTTGGCCCTCGCGCCACAATGGTTACTCCTTGGAGCACTAATGCTGTTGAGATCACACAAAATATGGGGATTTCCGGAATCATTCGAATTGAAGAATTTCATAAAGCTTCAGATGATTCTTTTGATTTTGATCCCATGCTTTCGCAAAAATATTCTGAATTAAACCAGGATATTTTCACGATTCACATTCAACCCGAAGCCATTTTGGATATTGATGATATTGCTGCTTACAACAAATCGGAAGGGTTGTCTTTGAGTTCTGACGAAGTGGAATACTTGGATGATTTGGCAACCAAATTAGGACGAAAATTAACAGATTCCGAAATTTTTGCTTTTTCCCAAGCCAATTCAGAGCACTGTCGTCACAAAATTTTCAACGGAACTTTTGTCATTGACGGAGTGGAAAAAGAAACATCTCTTTTCAAATTAATCAAAAAAACATCATCCGAAAATCCAAACGACATAGTTTCGGCATACAAAGATAACGTGGCATTTGTAAAAGGACCGCGTGTGCAACAATTCGCTCCAAAAACCGCCGATAAGCCTGATTTTTACGAAATAAAAGAATTTGATTCGGTTATATCCTTAAAAGCAGAAACCCACAATTTTCCAACAACGGTAGAACCTTTCAATGGCGCTGCCACAGGTTCTGGAGGAGAAATTCGCGACCGTTTGGCAGGAGGACAAGGTTCGTTGCCAATGGCAGGAACAGCCGTATACATGACTTCCTATTCTCGATTGGAAGAAAATCGCCCTTGGGAAGAGGCTGTAGCCGAAAGAAAATGGCTGTATCAAACGCCAATGGATATTTTAATAAAAGCATCGAACGGAGCTTCTGATTTTGGGAATAAATTTGGACAACCGTTGATTACTGGTTCCGTTTTGACTTTCGAACACGAACACTTCGACGCTTCGACAGGCTCAGCGCAGGCGCGCAAGTTGGGTTATGACAAAGTAATCATGCAAGCGGGCGGAATTGGCTACGGAAAACTGGATCAAGCCATCAAACACAAACCACAAGAAGGCGACAAAATTGTGATTTTGGGTGGCGAAAATTATAGAATTGGTATGGGCGGTGCAGCTGTTTCTTCTGCCGATACTGGAGCAATGAGTTCTGGAATCGAGTTGAATGCGGTACAACGTTCGAACCCTGAAATGCAAAAACGCGCTGCCAATGCTATTCGAGGTTTGGTAGAAAGTGACCATAATCCAATCGTTTCCATTCACGATCACGGAGCGGGCGGACACTTGAACTGTCTTTCGGAATTGGTGGAAGAAACAGGAGGATTGATCGATTTAGATAAATTGCCTGTGGGTGACCCTACCCTTTCGGCAAAAGAAATCATCGGTAACGAATCCCAAGAAAGAATGGGATTGGTAATCGGCAAAAAAGATATCGATATTTTACAACGAATTGCTGACAGAGAGCGTTCGCCAATGTACCAAGTGGGTGACGTTACAGCCGATCACCGTTTTACATTCCAGTCTAAAACTACCGGTCTAAAACCAATGGATTATGCCTTGGAAGATTTCTTCGGAAGTTCCCCAAAAACGGTAATGACAGATAAAACCATCCATTACAACTACCCTACATTGGAATATGACGTAAAAAACATATCCACTTATTTAGAGCAAGTATTGCAACTGGAAGCGGTTGCTTGCAAAGACTGGTTGACCAACAAAGTCGATCGTTGCGTGGGGGGAAAAGTGGCCAAACAACAATGTACAGGCCCATTGCAATTGCCCTTGAACAATTGTGGTGTGGTGGCTCTTGATTATACAGGAAAAGAAGGAATTGCGACCTCGATTGGGCACTCGCCTATTGCCTCATTAATTGATCCAGTTGCAGGAACCAGAACAGCCATTGCCGAGTCTTTATCCAATATTGTTTGGGCTCCCATAAAAGAAGGAATGAAAGGGATTTCATTATCTGCTAATTGGATGTGGGCGTGTAAAAACGAAGGAGAAGACGCTCGTTTGTATGCTGCCGTTGAAGCTTGTTCGGAATTCGCCATAGAATTGGGAATCAACATTCCAACTGGAAAAGATTCGCTTTCTATGAAACAAAAATATCCAAACGACGAAGTAATTGCGCCAGGAACGGTAATTATTTCGGCTGGTGGAAATTGCACTGATATTAGAAAAGTGGTGGAACCTGTTTTGAGATCCCAAAGCGATGGGATGACAGTTGGTTCTATTTATTATATCAATTTGTCGCAAGACGAATATAAATTGGGAGGTTCATCATTTTCTCAAATTCTGAATACGATTGGAAACGAAGCACCAACTATTAAAGATGCCGCATTCTTTAAAAAAGCTTTCAACACGATTCAAGAATTGATTTTGGACAATCAAATTGTTGCAGGGCACGACATTGGAAGTGGCGGTCTAATTACCACTTTATTAGAAATGTGTTTTGCCGACGTGAATTTGGGAGCCAAAATTGACTTTTCTGTTTTTGAAGAAAAAGATATCATTAAATATCTTTTTGCTGAAAACATTGCTATTGTTTTCCAAGCCAAAGAGGATATTTTTGTGGAAAGAGCATTGGAAAACAAAGGAGTTTCTTTCTACAAATTAGGAAGCGTTACAAATGAAGCAACTTTGGAATTTGGAAGTTATAAATTAGACATTGCCAAGCACCGAGACATTTGGTTTAAAACTTCTTTCCTACTCGACCAAAAACAAGCCAAAAACGGAATGGCAAAAGCGCGTTTCGACAACTATAAAAACCAAGCTTTAAATTATACTTTTCCATCTCATTTCACAGGAAAAGCACCTGTAATCGATAATTCAAAACCTCGTCCAAAAGCAGCTATCATACGTGAAAAAGGAAGTAATTCCGAACGGGAAATGGCCAATGCGATGTACTTGGCAGGATTTGACGTAAAAGACGTTCACATGACCGATTTGATTTCGGGACGTGAAAATCTAGAAGACATTCAATTCATTGGAGCGGTTGGTGGATTCTCGAATTCGGATGTTTTGGGTTCAGCCAAAGGTTGGGCCGGAGCCTTTTTATACAATGATAAAGCAAAAACAAGTTTGGATAATTTCTTCAAAAGAGAAGATACCTTGTCTGTTGGAATATGTAATGGTTGCCAGTTGTTGATGGAATTGGAAAAAATCAATCCGGAACACGAAGTGCATGGAAAAATGTTGCACAACGACAGTCACAAACACGAAAGTATTTTTACATCGGTGAAGATTCAAGAAAACAAATCAGTGATGTTGTCTTCATTGGCTGGAAACACTTTGGGCGTTTGGGTTTCGCACGGTGAAGGAAAATTCCATTTGCCAATGGGAGAAGAAAACTACAACATCGTTGGAAAATACGGTTACGATAGCTATCCTGCCAATCCGAATGGTTCCGATTATAATACCGCAATGCTATGTGATACAACTGGCCGTCATTTGGTGATGATGCCACATATCGAGCGTTCCACGTTCCAATGGAACTGGGCCAATTATCCAAAAGACCGAAACGACGAAGTTTCACCGTGGCACGAAGCTTTTGTGAATGCCAGGTTGTGGATTGAGAGAGAATCTCTCTAGCAAATTATTTTAAAAAATAATAAATAAAATATTAGGTAATAAATTTTCATATATTCACAACTTATAATTTAGAAAAAAACTATTATTTATGCCTAAAAACATCATTATTTGCGACGATCACATTCTTTTTTCACGAACAATCCAATCAATTCAAAAAATTCTAATTAATTACTAAAAAACTAAAATGAAAAACATGAAAAAACTATCGCTTTTATTATTTACAGTTATCACAACAGTAATTTTTAATTCTTGCTCTAAAGAAGAGTCCAAAGTTAATGAACCTACAACAACTGCATTTACGGTTTATAAAAACCCGACTGGAGATGCAAATGCCGATGCATTGCAAGCTCAAAATACAGACTCGAAAGGAACATTAAATTTTTATGGAGCTTTTGATTCCGAAAACAATCCTAGTGAAATAAGAACATTAACGTATCAAAAAGCAAATAACGATACTATAGTTAATTTAATTATAGACCCTTTGACCAATAGATTGGCATCGTCCTACTTTTCTGTAAAAGGAGTGAAATCGCCTATTATTATGAAATTAGATTATATTGATAATTCAAAGAATATTAATGTTTCTTATTATAATTACAATTGGATAACAGAAACATCCAACTTAATTTATGCGTCACAAATAGAGAACAACAATGGAGTTGTCACTGAAAATCCATTTTATGCCAGTAAAAAAATTGCGTTACCAACCTTTCTAGAAGGTGCGTTAGCCCTAGGTACTGGATTAGCAGTTGCTGAAACTGTTGGATTAGTGGCTGGTACCTTTACGTTATCTGCTGCTGCAGCTCCTATTATAGCTGGTGTACTAGCAACACAAATCGTAACTTATGCAGCTGTAGGAGTTGCTGTTTTTTGTATATCTAATCTTGCGGGTGCTGCAACTTATACCCCTTCAAATTTACCTCCTCCATCAAAAACACCAATCATCAATCCAGTTACTGCTACAAGTAATCCCACACAAAACTTGCAAATATCAAGTTGCGTTAATACTAACATGACTTTTAGAGCCTCTATGGATTTTGAAGGAAGCATCATGATAACTGAAGTTGTAGGCGGACAATCTCCATACACTTATATGGTAAGTTCAGGTTTTCAACAAAGTCAAGTGTTTCCTAATCAATATAAAGACGGTAGTTATGTGGTTGGTATAAAAGATGCCAATGGTTGTTTGAGTTATAAGCTTGTATCACTAAAGAGGGAAATTGATTGCTCAAATACCAGTTTGAAATTAACTGTGGAGGTAAATAGTAACAATGCTTCTGCAACTGTTAGTGGAGGGATGGCGCCTTATAAATATTTATGGAGTAACGGTGAGGTTTCTCAATCTGTTTCAAATTTACTTGAAGGAAATTATGAATTAAAAGTGACTGATGCTGTTGGATGTGAAAAAGTAAATAAATTTTCAATTGCGATTAATTGCAACACTTCATCACTAGCGGCTTCGGTAACAACTACAAATAATAATGCTTCTGCAACTGTTAGTGGAGGGATTGCACCTTACAAATATTTATGGAGTAATGGTGCAGTTTCTCAATCAGTTTCAAATTTACCGGTTGGTATTTATGAATTAAAAGTGACTGATGCTGTTGGTTGTGAAAAAGTAAGTAGTTTTTCGATTGATTTTATATTAACTGGTTTTTGGAGATTAAACACTTATACGAATGAAACAAGGACCAGTCTAGCTGGATCAGAGTTAATAAATTTCCAAGATAGACCTGGATATGGTCTACCAGAAACATATGCTGGAGACAATGATTTTTTATATGTGCCAAGTTTTGACATTTCTAACCTGAAACTAAGTATTAAACATACTTATTGGAATATACATTTTTATTTTAGTTATAATAGTAGCACTCCTAACAAATTGATTGGTGAAAGTATTGGAGCATCTAACAACGGTCTAGATCGTGAATTAATTAAACAGTAATTTTAAAAAAATGATTTTTAAAAAACCAAAAAACTAACAATGAATACCATTAATACTTTAAGTACCTATCTAATCATTATTTCTACAATACTAACATCTTGTTCAGCAGATGAAAATAAAGATTCCGACAGTTCCAATCCTGCCTCTCTTGATTTGCACTTTGCTTTCAAAACCCCAGATTGGGAGCGAAAAATTGACTGCACTCTTTTAGATCTTTACCCTAGCTTTGTTAACGATACTACATCGAGTGTCAGTGCAACTTCCGCTTCTACCAAAGAATCTTTTTGGTTCACCTATCCCAAAGATAGTTCAGAAATAGTACGTCCCCGAACGTATAAAAAGTATAAAATTATGGAATATGGTTATAATGAAGAGCCTTTTCAATTCTCGCAAGTACTGCCTTTAGACGCAAGTTCGCTTGGTAATTCATCAAAAACACTAGTTAGTAAAGCTGGATTTTCGGTATCAGAATACAATCAGGTAACCGAAATAAAATACATTAAAAGTGAATCGCAATATGCCGTTTTTAAAATTAAATGCGCTTACGAAATGAATACCTTTTTGCCCCAAGCAACTGATGTTATCATACCCGTATCGGGTACTTATGCTTTTATTATTAGAACGAGTAAGGATTAACTATAAAACATAGCTAATAGTTGGCTAACTATATTCTAAAAAATTAACAGATACACTTAAAAAAAGCTGTAAAAATTAACAATTAAAAAATAAAACCAATTCATCATGAAAAAAATATCCATTTTATTATTTGCAGTTATTACTGCTTTATTTTCCAACTCTTGTGTTAAGGAAGAGGCTGAATCATCCAATTTTACGGGTTATTATAACTCAAAATCAGTTTACGAAAATGATTTACTTCTACGAACAGTGAGTGCAACAGGAACGAGTTCGTTTTTTGGGACAGGTACTGAAACAGACTTAACCATAAACACAAATTTATTTGTTAGCAAAACAACTGGGGTAAAAACAATTACAAAAATTAATAAAACTTTAGACTCTATACGTGTTTATGAATTAGACAAGCCTGAATTGGGAGGCTTGCTGTATGTGATTAAAAATAATACTGTTTCTGTTCATCAATTTGAATTTGTAGGAACAAAAAACAAAATAAAAACTACATACTTTTACATTACATTGCCAATTCCTGCAGGGAGGTATAATTCATCCAACACAAATGAAGACGGTACTGAAGATATTGACAATTCATTAATTGATTTTAATTATTGGATTAACTCACTTGGTTTGTCAGGAGTCAAAGAAGCAATAGAAGAATCTGTATCAGAAGCAAAAAATAATGCAATTAGGAATTGGGAAAATGCTAAACAATCAATAAAGGAATTGTCAAATTACAACAATAAAGTAGCCGATAAAAATCCGGAACCAATCAAAGTACCATTAGAAGAAAATCCTATCAATCAAGACGAACAAAAAGTAATAGATGATGCTATTGAAGAACCTTTCGATTGCAATACATCTACACTTGCAATGACAATTAGCGACCCGAAAATAACTAATGGCATAGCGAGTGTTACAGCAAATGGTATTGGAGGGGTAGGTAGATATAACTATAAATGGAGTGATGGACAAGTTGGAGATTATGCTGTTTTTTCAAAATCAGGTACATACAGCGTTACTGTGACGGATGGTAATGGGTGTTCGTTATCTTCGAGTGTTGAAATAAAAATTTCATACTGTCTCAATGAGCAAGATATTATAGGAAATTGGACGCTTTCGACGTATAATACTTGCTATCCCAACCCAGACGGTAGTCCAGCGCAATCTGCGGAGTCCCCTACCTTAACGTTATATGAAGGAGGGCGGTCTGTCTTACTATATAATGATGGTTCAAAATCGGAAGGAACATTTACATACAATACAGATTGTACTTTTACCTACTTCTATTATGGTTGCAGCCCAACCGGTTACTTACCATCTTCACCAAATTATGGGAAATTATCTTCTTGTGGTTGTGTAGATATAAAACTCATTAAGCAATAGATTTATTTGTATAAATAAAACAAGCTAATAACAAGCACTCTCTATTTTAAAAAACATGAAAAAACAAACACTCCTTGTTTTATTATTCATTACAAGTATTTGCTTTGCGCAAAGAAAGGAAACAATTTCAGGTACATTTTTTAATATTTATTACCCAAATGGAGAGCTCTTGTTAAATAATACTGCAACACACACTATTACTGCTCAAAAAACACCCATTTATAGGTATTGTTAATGTAAAATTAATAAGCGTTATTTGACAAAATAAGGTTTGATATTTACTCCAGCTGAATTAACTTGAAATATAAATGTACCTGTTTTTTTAATTTAAAAAATACCCTATGAAAACCATGAAAACTCAAATCACCATTCTAGTCGTTATATTGCTATTACTAACTTCATGTACAACAGATGAAAACAAAGATGCAGAAAGTACAAATCCTGCCGCTCTTGATTTGCACTTTGCCTTCAAAACCCCCGATTGGGAGCGCAAGATTGATTGCACTCTTTTAAATCTTTATCCTGCCTTTGTTAACGATACAACATCTAGTGTTTCTGCTTTTTCTGCATCTACCAAAGAAGCGTTTTGGCTTACTTACCCCAAAGATAGTTCAGAAATGGTTCGACCTCGAACATATAAAAAGTATAAAATTATGGAATATGGTTATAACGAAGAGCCTTTTCAACTATCTCAAAAATTGCCATTAAACGAAAGTTCGCTTGACGATTTATCAAAAAAACTAATAAGCAAAGCTGGTTTTTCTACAACGGAATATAATCAGGTAACTGAAATAAAATATATTAAAAGTGAAGCTCAATATGCCGTTTTTAAAATTAAAGGTGTTTATGAAATGAAAACCTATTTGCCATCGACCCCAGATGTTATTAAACCGGTTACTGGAACTTATGCTTTTATTATTAGAACGAATAAGGATTAATAAATACAGTTAAACAAAATTATAAAATTCGACACTTAAAAATAAAATAATTCATCATGAAAAAATCACACTCTTTAATCGTTTACGGCACTGTTTTATTGTTTTCAATTACAAGCCTTTTATTTGTGATTGCATGTTCTACAAATAATTCTTCAGAATCTGCAACTTCTAATTCTATGGATTTCGCTTCTTTTGAATATTCGGGTGTCTTTTTGGGTACATTTTCTTCAGGCGGCTCAAGTTCCCCTATTGAAGGATATGTAACCATCGATTCTAAAGGGGCAATCATATTGGATCTTTTATCAGGAAGAATGAAAGGTACTGTTGTAAAAACTAGTACTAATTATAACATTTCTATTACCCAGTCAACTGGTTTGTTTCAAGATGTAATCAATATAACGGGCACAATTGAAATCTCTAGCAGAATCTTGTATCTAAGTGGTGATGGCCCCGATGGTTCCCCAGTAACTGTTGGTGGCACAACACCTAAAGTTCTAACTACCGGAGGATGGGAAAACCTTAATAAGTCTGCGATATTTTTTACGCATAACGAAAGCTGTAGAGCGGCTATTACAATAAATGGCATTACGTTGAGTGGGTTGGATAATCATTATGCAACGGGTGGATTGTGCAGTCCAATTTATTCTCTTTACAATACAATACGTTTTAATCACGACAATAAACAATCTAAAGTTTTTTGTCATAATCTAAAGCTAATAGGCCTAAATGGCGAACCTTTTTCTGTTACAGATTGTAACACAACTGCTTTTTATTTAACTAAAAATACTCCTTATAACTATACCGTAAAGTGGGATAACGGACAAACAACAAACGGCACATTTACATCTCCTGATGGTGGTGGCCAATTGCCTATATGTATTTCGAATGACGGTCCTGAATGCAACTATTCATTAAGTGGAAAATGGCTTGCTCCTGATGGCACCGGACTACAATTTTCAGGAACAAAAGCTACATTTTATTCTTTTAGTAGCAATTGGCAGCTTTTTGTAAATAATGGTACAGTTAGTGTTGGTAGTACAAAGGTGAGAAATGTTATACAAGTAAATGCTACTAAATGGAACTGTCAAGTTTTATTCTTAAAAATCGTTAATGGCAAACCTGAAAGTGTTGCTTGGTCAACTGACGGTACTATTACAATGAATGCCAGTGGAAGCTCTATTACGATTACAGCTACAAGCCCCTTTGGCGGTATAGGTTCAGCTACACATACAAGGGTTTTATAACTATAGTTAAAAAGTATAGACTTGAAATAGGTTTACACAAAAAAGTAAACATATAGCCAATAAAAAATAATTACAAACATATTTTTAAAAACATCTTTGAAATGAAAAAAATATTAATAGCCTTCTTGTTAATTTTTACAAACAGTATTATAAATGGTCAAACCGCTGTATTATTGAAAGATATAATTACACCAGGATTAAATAATAATGGACAAGCACCTTACAACCTCACAAACATAAACGGAGTTTTGTTTTTTTCCGTACGCGATAATAATAATTATTATTTTGAAACATTATGGAAAAGTGATGGTACGGTAAATGGTACAGTCCTCGTTAAAAGTTTTCCAGCAGGAAATGGAGCAGATCAATTTACCAATGTAAATGGTGTTTTATATTTTGTTTTAAACTATAACGATACAGGCAACCAGCTTTGGAAAAGTGACGGAACAGCCATTGGCACAACCCTTATTAAAACCTTTCCCGCAGGTCGACACCCATTTAATCTTGTAAGTATGAATAGCACTTTATTTTTTACTTACAATGATGCTGTAATTGGTAGTGAATTATGGAGAAGTAATGGCACAACACTTGGCACCGTATTAGTAAAAGATATTAATCCCTCCAACAGTCCTCCAAACACATACCCTACAGCCTTAACAAATATAAATGGCACTTTGTTTTTTGGTGAAGATGATGGCGTAAATGGTTTATCATTATGGAAAAGTAATGGATTAGCAAGTGGAACTGTTTTAGTGAAAAATATTAGCCCAAAAGAATATTATTATAATAAAATGTTTGTGGATGTTAATGGAATTACCTATTTCACAGCTTCTGATAATATAAATGGACTTGAATTATGGAGAACTGATGGTACAAATATAGGAACAACTTTGGTTAAAGATTTAAACCCAGGTCTAGCAAACAGTAATATTAAAAACCTAATTAGTTCTAATGGTTTTCTTTTTTTTACAGTAATAAACCCATCAACAAATGGTAAAGAATTATGGTTCCAGCCTCCAGGCACAACATTTGGCCCCTCACTTATAAAACAGATTTTGAAGGGTTCAGAAGAAGGAAGTATATTGGGTTTAACGACCGTAAATGGAATATTGTTCTTTTATACAGAAAAGAAGATAATCATAGATTCCAATTCTTACCACATGGAATATGAATTATGGAAAACTGATGGTACAGTTGCAGGAACTGTTAGTGTGAGAAATTTTGGAGAAAGCTATAGTGGTATTAAAGACATGCAGAATTTTAATAATACTTTGGTTTTTTCAATAAATGGATTATGGAAAAGCGATGGTACGTTTGAGGGAACTATTCCTCTTGCTGACGCGATATCGGATGCAGATAGGTTAACACCTATAAACAACATTTTATTTTTTACGGCTAATAATGGAATTAATGGACATGAATTATGGAAATATGGACCAAGTTGTGCTCCTGCTAAACCTGTTGCAATAATTGGCAATAACATGACATCGCAAGGCACTAATGAAACATATACCATTGCAGCGGTTCCTGAAGCAACAAGTTACCTTTGGACACTCCCACCTGATTGGTCTGGAAGTTCTACTACCAATTCAATTACAGTTGTTGTAGGAACTACAAGCGAGCAACAGATAGCTGTTAGTGCAGTCAATAATTGTGGCATAAGTGCTCCAAGTATACTTACTATGAAAGATGCTGCTTCATCATTTTCACAGACCATCTCAGCAGGACGATTGCATTCTCTTGCTCTTTGCAGTAATAATACAATTAGTGCTTGGGGAGTAAATGCTAACGGTCAGTTTGGCAATGGCACCTATAACTCAAACAATAATGTTGCTGTTCAGATAAATTCACTCACTGGCATCACTGCTATTGCTGGTGGAGAGGATTATTCACTAGCTTTAAAAGATGACGGTACTGTTTGGGCTTTTGGTGCTAACTCTAAAGGACAACTAGGAAATGGAACCAATACGCAAAGCAATTTACCCGTACAAGTAAGTTCTTTAAATGAAATCCTTGCTATTGCCGGAGGACTCGGTCATTCACTTGTTTTGAAAAATAATGGAACTGTTTGGACTTTTGGAAATAACTCTTACGGACAACTTGGCAATGGTACCTATTCATCTAGTAATGTTCCTGTACAAGTAAGCTCACTAAATAATATTATAGCAATTTCAGGTGGAGGGGAGCATTCTCTTGCTTTGAAAAGCGATGGTACTGTTTGGGCATGGGGATTCAATTTTGATGGTCAACTTGGTAATGGGGGACCAGTCAAAAGCAATATTCCTGTACAAGTAATTTTACTCACAGGTGTAATCGCTATTTCCGGTGGTGGTACACATTCTCTTGCATTAAAGAGTGATGGCACTGTTTGGGCTTGGGGCAATAATATTTGGGGAGCACTTGGCAATGGTAACAACACAGCCAGTGTTATTCCTGTTCAGGTAAATTTACTAACCGAAGTTATTGCCATTGCTGCAAATGATGGCAATTCTTCACTTGCGCTAAAAAGCAACGGTACCGTTTGGGAATGGGGTGATAAAATTGGAATTTATGGTACCTCAATTAGAAGCAATGTTCCTCTTCAGGCAGATTCTCTTTCAGGAATCACAGCTATTGCTGCTGGAGGTGTTCACTGCATTGCCAAAAAAAATAATGGTACTATTTGGGCTTGGGGGGACAATTTAAATGGTGTATTGGGAGATGGAACTTATATTTCTAGTAGTATACCTGTGCAAGTAACTGGTTTATGTAATACTTTAGATATTAAAGAAAATTTAATACAAAATTCAGTGTTGGTTTACCCCAACCCAACGAAAGGTATCATTAACCTTGATTTAACTGATGTAAATGAAACGGAATTAACTATTTACAATGGAGTTGGCCAAAAAGTACTTACAAAAAAAATCAATGAAAAAAAATCAAAACTGGATTTGAACAAATTTGATAAGGGCGTCTATTTTTTGAATTTTAAAAATAATAATGGAGCTAGTGTTCAGAAAATAATTTTAGATAAATAATACGACGAAATTTCCTCTTAGCATGAAGCTTTTGTAAATGCTATGATGCGGATAGAAAATAATAATTAGAAAACTATACAGCATAAAAAATCTCATTCTTATCGAATGAGTTTTTTTATGTGTTCTAGGAAAGTTACTTCCTTTCTTTTGCCAATTCTTTCCGAGATTTATAGGCTTTTAAAAATTCTCCTTTTGGTTTTCCATCGTCAAAAGAACTCCATTTAATAAGGGCTCTTACTCCATTTCTGGCTTCTTCATTTGTAAAGTTTTCGTATTCAATTCGATAGATAGCAGAATATAATTCAGCCCTTCCTGTTCCGTGATAGCAGTGAATAAGCACTGGATAATTAGCTTTATTGTCCATTATTTTTTTGAAAACAGAGATGTTTTTCTCGCTAGGAACTTGTTCTGATGGGTTACTGAAATAATTTACACCTTCAATTTTCGCAACAGCCTGTTTTTCTGCTAATAATTCTCCTAGCTTTTCAGGATTTAAAACTATGTCATCGGTTCCTGGCATTCTTAAATCGACAACCGATTTAATTTGGTATTTATTGATATAATCCTTCAATTCATAAGGAGGAATAACTCCTGATTTATAAACTTTGCCTTCGGTTATCGTTTCGAAATTATGGTTGATATTCATGTCGTAAACATACTTACCTACAAAAATAAAAATGATAACAACTATTGAAAAACCAATTATTTTCTTATTTTTTTTCATTTTGAATTAATCAAATTAATATTATTTGGCATACAGTTTTTTGTCCACCACTCGATCCATATAATCTTGAATAAAAGCTTTGCAACACAATTCTAAATCATCCATTTCTGGATTTCTGTTTTTAATTAAATTATACCTCAAAGCTTTGTCGTTTTTATCATAAAAACCAGTTGCATTGGTGCCATCGAAGGTGCAAATATAATTCCCTTTCATAAACTGATAAATACTTCCTGTAGAATTAATAACAAATGGCGCGCTTGTTTTTTTATCGAATAAACTTCTGCCCCAACTTCTAAATGGTTTTTTGTATCCAATCATATCCAAAACAGTTGGATAAATATCTATTTGCTGCGCTAAATCATTATCGACACCCACATATTTGCTGTTAGGCTTGTAAAAAAGAATTGGAACTGCAAATCGGTTGATGGGTTTTTGATATTCATCATAATAGATTTGATTACAGTGATCGGCAACCAAAACGAAAATGGTATTGGAAAACCAAGGTTGTTTTTTGGCTTCTGTAAAAAATTGTTTCAAAGCAAAATCGGTATATTCGGCACATTTGTGAATAGGAATTCCGCCTTCATGAAACCTGTTTTTATATTTTTCTGGAATGATATAGGGTTCATGGGAGGAAATGGTAAAAACAGAAGCGAAAAAAGGTGTTTTCTTTTTGTTTAAAGTATTTTTCATAAATTGAAAAAAGGGTTCATCCCAAATTCCCCAAAATCCATCAAACTGTGAATCGTCATTAAATTCCGTTCTTCCATAATAATGTTCAATACCCA
This sequence comes from Flavobacterium psychrophilum, assembly GCA_945872245.1. GTDB lineage: Bacteria > Bacteroidota > Bacteroidia > Flavobacteriales > Flavobacteriaceae > Flavobacterium > Flavobacterium psychrophilum_T. The sequence continues at coordinate 31,759 of CAMBZB010000008.1, read as the reverse complement.
GAATGTTTCCGAAACCTAAAAACCCCATCGAACCATTAGCCGCTCCGTGAAAGAAAGAAGTATCATACCCTTCTCCCTTCAAGGTGGAAACCAACGATTCTATCTTTTGTTTTGGATATGGAGAAGACGTAAAAGCATCTTTAAAAGAAGGGATTCCAGCTAAAACAGATGACATTCCGTGAATAGATTGACGACCATTGGCATAAGCATTAGTAAAAATCATGCTATGTTGAGATAAGGAATCCAAAAATGGCGCATGCGATTTATAATTGGGAATATTAGACTTCTTATTAAATGCACCAATATATTCCCGACCGTAACTTTCTAGAATAAAAACAACTACATTGGGTTTAGTTTCCGGATTATTATAGTATTGTTTTATGGGTTGGATTTTATCTAAAATCAATTTATCATTTACTCCTATATAATTCGTTTTTTGAAAACCATTGGCAAACAAAGTTCTAAAAATTGCAAAAGGAGTGTTAAGCACAATATCAGAATGAACTATGTTTTTTACATGTCGACTGGCATCCAAAAGGTTTATTGGCCGGGTCGATTTTTTGAAATCGCCTCCCCGAATTCCTCCAATGGTAAATAAAACAACGAACAAAAATCCAAGAGTAGAAAACCCAAAATAGTGGAATTTTTTTGGGGGAATAGAAACAATTAGTTCTACCTTTTTATATAAATAAATCCATAAAATGGAACACAAAATAAATAATGCCAATACGTGCCAATATTCGACAATGAAACTTAATAATAAAACCTTTTTGTTGGTTTCATGTTTTATTACATTGACCGCTACAATTGTGGATCGCGCAAAAGTATATTTATAATAAACAAAATCAATAAAATTCGAAGAATAAGCTACTAAATTCGTTACAAAATAAAGATAAAAAAGATTTTTTTGGTATTTGACGCTTGTGTTTTTATAAAATGGCAGTACCGAAAACAATATAAATAGCAAGTTTACATATAATATTGCCGTGGTATCAAATGCCAAACCATAATAGCATAGAGCGATCAGATCAGAAACAGAATCAACTCTCAATAAATCAATATTGTAAATATAAAATAGGATTCTGGCAAAAAAATAAAAAACATACGCCAACAACAACCTATAAAACAGAACCTTATATTCATTCAATCGCAAGTGGTGGCGCATTTCTATATAAATTAATTAAACTCCGCAAAGGTATTATAATTAATCCATTACGAATTGTTAAAAAAGAATCAAAAAACACTCAATTCTGGCATAAAATATTAAAAGCCTAAAAATTGGTCAATACCAATTAATTACTTAATTTGCATCCAATTAATACTATTTGAAAATGACCCCTATCACCCGACTATTTGATTTTCCTTATTTCCAATTAGAGCATTATAACATTTCGGATGCTTTAGTCACCAAATATGACGGTGTTTGGGTAAAAACTTCAACCAAAGAATATATTGCCAAAGCCAATGCTGTTTCGAGAGCATTATTGCGAATGGGCGTTCAAAAAGACGATAAAATTGCCCTGATTTCGACCAATAATAGAACCGAATGGAATATCATGGACATTGGGATTTTACAAACCGGCGCACAAACCGTGCCTATTTACCCTACTATTTCCGAAAAAGAATACGAATATATATTGAATCACTCGGGAGCTACTTACTGCTTTGTATCTGATGCTGAAGTCTTGCAAAAAGTGAATTTAATTAAACAAAATGTACCTCATTTTAAAGAAGTGTTTTGTTTTAATGAAATTGAAGGGTGTAAAAACTGGAGAGAACTACTTGTCCTTGGCGAAGACCAAAGCAATCAAGAAGAAGTAGAAGAGAGAAAAAACAAAGTGAAAACCGATGATTTGGCTACTATTATATATACTTCCGGAACTACTGGAATCCCAAAGGGAGTCATGTTATCTCATCAAAATATTGTATCCAATGTTTATGCCGGTTCGTTAAGAATACCCTTGGAAGCAGGGAATAATAGAACGTTAAGCTACTTGCCTGTTTGCCATATTCTGGAAAGATTTTATTTGTATTTGTGCCAGTATTATGGGGTTTCCATTTATTTTGGTGAATCTCTAGATAAAATCGGCGAAAATCTAAAAGAAGTAAAGCCTAATTTAATTACCGCGGTACCTAGAGTTATTGAGAAAATATTTGACAAAATCTATTCAAAAGGGCTAGAACTAAAAGGACCAAAAAAGAAACTTTTCTTTTGGGCAGTAGATTTAGGGTTGCGATATAAACCCTATAGTGCAAATGGATGGTGGTATGAGTTTCAATTAAAAATCGCCCGAAAACTTATTTTTAGTAAATGGAAAGAAGCCGTAGGCAATAATTTGGACCTCATCGCTTGTGGAAGTGCAGCCTTACAGCCGCGATTGGCAAGTATTTTCGGAGCTGCTGAAATTCCAATTATGGAAGGCTATGGTTTGACGGAAACTTCGCCACTGGTAGCCATAAACGATTTGAGGAACAATGGGTACAAAATTGGAACTGTAGGCAAAGTAATCGACAAGGTGGAGGTGAAAATTGCCGATGATGGAGAAATTTTGTGTAAAGGACCAAACGTAATGATGGGATATTACAAAGAGGAAGCTTTGACGAAAGAAGCCATTGTGGATGGGTATTTTCATACCGGCGATATTGGTGAAATTGACAACGAAGGCTTTCTAAAAATTACCGACCGAAAAAAGGAAATATTCAAGACTTCAGGAGGAAAATACATTTCGCCACAATTATTGGAGAATACCATGAAGCAATCTCGTTTCATAGAACAGATAATGGTCATCGGCGATGGACAAAAAATGCCGGCAGCCTTCATTCAACCCAACTTTGATTTTATAAAAGAATGGGAAAGGCTTCATGGAATCAATATTGATAAAACCCATGAAGAAATCATTTCCAACCCAAAGGTTATTGAACGCATTCAGGAAGAAGTAGACATCTTGAATGAAAAATTTGGGAATTGGGAAAAAATTAAACGCTTTGAATTAACTCCTGATATTTGGTCAATTGCAGGTGGCCACCTTACCCCCACAATGAAGTTAAAACGAAAAATAGTAATGGACAAGTATATTGATTTGTTCCATAAAATATACGCTTAAGCAATTGTTATTAAATAACTTAAATATTAGTTCCCCTAATTTTATCCAAAATTGTATAATTTTAATCTAAAAGCAACTCATAAACCTGATTGGCTATTTCTATTTCTTCGTTTGTCGGAATAACCATAATTTTTGTTTTGGATTGTGGCGTATTGATTTCCCTGATTGCTGCGGAACGAATTTCATTTTTGGCACAATCCAATTCAATTCCAAAATACTCCATATCGGTACAAACCAATTGTCGTATTAATGACGAGTTTTCCCCAATTCCTGCCGTAAAAATAATCGCATCCAAGCCGTTTAAAGCCGCAGAGTAGGATCCAATATATTTCTTTATTCGGTACGCATTCATTTCCAAAGCCAATTGACAAGCTGCATTTCCTTGTTCTGCATTGGACTGAATATCTCTCAAATCGCTAAAACCGGTAAGGCCGAGCATTCCGCTTTGTTTTTGCAACATCGTGTTCACCTCTTCTAAGGAATACCCTAATGAATTGACCATATAAAATATAACCGATTGGTCAATATCACCACTTCGAGTCCCCATAATCAAGCCATTCATAGGTCCGAAACCAAGGGTGTGATCGATGCTTTTCCCGTCTTTTATCGCAGTCATACTGCAGCCATTTCCTAAATGTATGGTAATAATTTTGGAACTATTTTCCAAATAATCAATCGCCTTCTCCGAAACATACTTGTGACTCGTACCATGAAAACCATACACTCGTATTTTATTTTCGGTTAAAAGATAATTGGGCAATGCATATTTGTGTGCCACAACAGGAATTGTTTGGTGAAAAGCGGTATCAAAAACTGCCACTTGTTTGGCAGTATCAAAAATTTCCCCAGCCACATTTATTCCTTCCAAGTTGGCAGGATTATGCAATGGAGCCAATTCAAAAAGTTGTTTAATTTTATCTTTTACCTCCTCGTTGATGACAACCGTATTAGTAAAACTGCTACCTCCATGTACCACTCGATGACCCACAGCGTCAATTTCATGCGTACTTTTTATTACCCCCACTTTTTCATCCATTAATAAATGGGATATTTTCTCCAATCCTGTTTTATGATTGGGAATGGCTAACGTTTCCTCAATTTTATTGGTATTGGTTGAATAGCTTAGGTTGGAAGTCTCTAACCCTATTCTGTCAATCATCCCGAAACAAATCACTTCGTTGGCAGGCATTTCGATTAACTGATATTTTATGGAAGAACTTCCCGAATTTATGATTACTATTTTCATTTTATAATCCCTGTGCTTGAATGGCTGTAATTACAACCGTATTTATAATGTCATCAACGGTACAACCTCGGCTTAAATCGTTTACAGGCTTGTTTAATCCTTGCAACATGGGTCCAATAGCCAATGCGCCAGTTTCTCTTTGAACGGCTTTATAAGTATTATTCCCAGTATTCAAATCCGGAAAAATCAAAACGCTGGCGTGTCCCGCCACTTCTGAATTTGGCATTTTGCTCTGTCCCACTTCAGGATCAACAGCCGCATCGTATTGAATTGGGCCCTCAATTTTTAAATCGGGACGTTTATGCCTGACAATTTCCGTTGCCGTTCTTACTTTGTCGACCTCATCCCCTTTTCCGGAAGAACCGGACGAATAAGATAGCATCGCAATTTTAGGCTCTATCCCAAAAGCTATGCTGGATTCAGCCGATGAAATAGCTATTTCTGCCAATTGTTCTGCAGTAGGATTCGGATTGATGGCACAGTCGCCAAAAATTGAAACTCGGTCTTCCAAACACATAAAAAAGATTGAAGAAACAACGCTTGAATTTGGTTTTGTTTTAATGAATTGCAAAGCCGGCAAAATTGTATGTTGGGTAGTGTGTGCTGCACCTGAAACCATTCCGTCTGCGTGTCCTTTATAGACCATCATAGTTCCAAAATAAGAACCGTCTTCCATCAAATCCCTTGCTATTTCAAGAGTCATCTTCTTTTGTTTTCTCAACTCATAATAAGTATTGACATAATCGTTATAATGCTCTGACTTATTTGGATTTATGATGTTAACTTTAGAAAAATCAAAAGTTAAGCCAAGCGTTGCAACCTTATTTTCGATTTGTTTTTGTTCACCAATAATAGAGATGTCAACTACATCCATTGCTAATAATCTGGAAACAGCAATAATAATCCTATCGTCGTTCCCTTCCGGTAAAACAATATGTTTTCGGTGCTTTTTAGCTCTTTTTACCAAATTGTATTGAAACATTTTTGGAGTCATTCCATCGGATTCAAATTTGATTAATTTATCGGATAAATTATCCAAATCCACATAATTTTCAAAGGTGTTGATAGAAGTTAAAATCTTCTCTTTATTATTAGCGTAAATTTTAGGTTTTATAGATCCTATTTTGTTAGTAATTAAATAGGTACCTTCTTCTACCGCAATGATGGGTACAACAGTAGAAAGTCCCTCAATTAATTTCAAAATACTTTCCTCAGGCAGAATATTCCCTGTCAAAACAATTCCAGAAATGGCAGGATAATTTACGGATTCATTGGCTTGTAATGCCCCCAAAATAATATCAGCTCTATCTCCGGGCGTTATTACAAGACCATTTTCTTTTAAGTTTAATAAATAGTTACGCAGTTGCATGGCTCCTACGCTGAAACTACCAATTTGGTTGTTCAAAAATGCCGCGCCAAACAAAACTCTGGCATTCAATTCCTTTACAATTTCTTGAATTGTTGGGTTGTTCAAACTTGAAATTATGGGAATCGTATTAACCAGAACTTCTTCTGGCAAGCTTTTTTTCAAACTAGCAGTAACAGATTCCATATTTTCGGGCCTCACTTTATTAGCTATTACAGCCAATACTTCTACCTCTTTCACTTTGAAAGAATCATAAGCCAAATAAAGACTGTCTACCAATTCTTCCTGTGTTTTTCCTGCCTCGGTACCAACTATGATGGTGGGAATTCCCAAATTTTTGGCAATTAGAACATTCATTCCCATCTCGACAACAGTACCTTCGCCAGTGAAACTGGTTCCCTCGACCAAAACAAAATCAAATCGCTCTTCTAGTCGTTTGTATTTTTCAATAATTAAATCGATTACCTCTCCTATTTTTCCTTTATTCTTCTTCTTAATTAATTGGCTTTTTGTTATAGCATAAGCATCCTGGAATGAAATATCCAATCCAAAATAGTTAATGACCGTTTCTATGTGATTGTCCAACTTACCTTCTTCAAAGTCTTCTACGATGGGTCTAAAATAACCTACTTTTGCCGTCTTGCCAATAAGCATACTCATCAAGCCCAAAGTAATAATCGACTTTCCACTATTCTCTTCGCTAGTCGCTATGTATATGGCTTTGTTCATCTTTTTAATTTTTAAAATCTGTTTCAAGAGAATTTTATTTCAATTCTTAATGTACTTCTTAAAACTTTTATATTCCAAACCCTAAAACCATCTCCTTCTTTTAAAATAATACATCATCAACAATCCAATAAAAACCATTCCACCAACAACAGTGTAATATCCATGCTTATATTCTAATTCCGGCATATATTTAAAATTCATTCCATAAACGCCTACGATAAATGTAAGTGGGATAAAAATGGCAGAAACAATCGTAAGTGTTTTCATTATCTCATTCATTTTGTGCGTTTGCGCCGAGAAAAAGAAATTAGATGCACTTTCCAACGAACCCATATCGGATTCAATTTGTTCCAAAAGCTCTAAACTTTTTTGATGCAATCTAGAAAAAAAAGTGAAGTTTTCGGCTTCAATCTCATTAAATACGTTGTCGTCTTTAATACTTTTTATGTCATATAAAGAATCCCGAAGTGGAATAATAGATCGTTTCAGAAAATTAAAATTATCCCGATGTTTCTCGATTCTTTCCAAAATTATTGGGTCGGCACTTTTTTTGGTAAGATTGATTAATTCTTCAATTTTATCCTCTTCATTTTCTATGGTGATGTAAAAATTTTCCATAACTGAATCAAGAAGAATGTACAGCAAATAATCCGCTTTTTTGGTTCTGACTATTCCGGAATGCGTTCTAATTCGCTCCCGAATATGAGTAAAAAAATCGCTTCTTTTCTCTTGGAATGAAATCAAAACCCCGTCTTTTATCAAAAAACTAATTTGCTCCACACTAATGTTATCGGAGTTCTCCGCAGGCAGCAATGACTTTATGTTGAAAAATAAAATATCTTGTTGTTCTTCAATTTTAGTTCTTCGGGTGGTATTCAAAATATCGGCAAGCATAAAGTTGTCAATTTCAAAATAGTCACCGATTGATTTCAACAAATCAAGGTCATTTAGACCGTGTATATTAAGCCAATTCGTTTTTTTGACATCAATACTTCTTTTTAGATCAGCAACATTGAAATCAACATACTCAGACAAATTCGCATCATCATAAACGAAAAGCTGAATTTCTGAATCTGTTCTTTTATGAATTCCTGTATATTCTAGATTATATGGCTGAAGCTTCCTGCCTTTCTTATATTTGATTTTTCTCATCCTAAATTATTTGATGTAGTAATATTACGAAAATCTTTTAAAATGAAAAGTGACATTTATCATTGTTGGGAATAAAGTCTAAAAAAACGAACAAGTTTAAAAAACTATCGGATAAAAAAACCGAGCCATATTGGCTCGGTTTTAATAAAAAATCTAAAAATATTATTTTTTTAATTTGTTTGTGACTTTACGGCTAAATTATAAACCACCAATCCAAAACCTATTTTATTGATTGCATCAGCAATATTGTATGCAACATCAATGTTACCAGCAGGGATTAGTCCATTGTACCATCCAGTTGTTCCCATCATGTACCCTAATGGGTAAATTGCCCAACCAACAAGTACAAACCAACATAAGATTTTGTGTGAAGCTAATACATTTCCACCAGCAGCTTTTGCCAATTTTGATGCTTCTCCAAGCCAAATTTCATAAACAATAGCAAAGTAAGCAACACCTGAAACAAAGCCCCAAAAAGCAGCATCTGACTTATAAACAGTTTCTCCAAGGTAACCAGTTACCAACATAATTACAGAATATATAATCATTTTCCACAATAAAGACTGTTTTGCACCTGCAATTTTTAATATTAAATAAAATTCCAAACACATTAATGGCACTGTTAGTACCCAGTCAACATATCGAAAAAATGTTGGAGATTCTCCAATTTCTGCCCAATATTCTTTCATGTAGAAATAATGTACAGCGGCAATAAAGGTAATTAAACCTGAAACTAGTACGGAAGTACGCCATTTTTTATCAAATTGACTTAATGATAAAAAGAAAAAAGCTGAAGCAGCCATCATGGCCATACAGCCAACAAAAAATGTAAAACCAACATAATCGGTTTCTGACATTTTAGTAATCAAACTCGGAATAAACAAAAATTTCATCATAATTAATTAAGGTTAATTGGTTAATATTAGTTTTCAAAACTAAATAAAAAAATTTAGATATAAAATTTATTTTATTAATTTTTTTTATATTATTTTTAGACGATAATTGAAAATTTATGAATAAATATTCCAATACCGCAATTGTAGCAAGCTTTTTAGGATTGTGGTTTGATTCCTTCTTCAATCATAAAAGCCAAATATTTATAGGTTTTTTATTAATTTTTACTTTTGGAATATTACATGGAGCAAATGATTTACTCCTAATTGATAAATTAATTTACAAAAAAGAAACGAACACAAGATTAAAAACATTATTGCTTTATATCTCATTTGTTTTAATTGGATCACTCTTATTTTATATAATTCCATGGGTTACACTTTCTGCATTTGTAATAATTAGTGGATATCATTTTGGGGAACAACAATGGAAATCATTGGATAAAAATAAATTTAAATTTTTAGTAAAAATATTTCAGTTTGTGTATGGGATATTTATATTGTTTTTGTTGTTTACTTTTCATTCCGATGAAGTTCAAAAAATAGTTTATGCAATTACTGGAATAAACTTTCCTTTGTTTTATATTCCTCTATTTCTTAAAATTTCCAGTAGTATATTTATTGTAGTAGGGCTTTATTTTTTATCAATACAAGCTATACCAATAAAGACATTAATTAGTGAAATTTTTTATTTGATTGTATTTGCAGTTATTTTCAAATCTTCAAGTTTAATGTGGGGATTTGCACTTTATTTCGTTTTATGGCATAGCTTACCCTCAATAATTGATCAAATCAAATTTGTTTATGGTTCTTTTTCCTTTGCAAATTTTATTTCTTACTGCAAATCTGCCTTAATTTATTGGGCAGCCTCCTTGATAGGAATATCCATCTTGTATGTGATATTCAAGGATGAAAAAATATTTAATGCTTTATTTTTTTCCTTTTTGGCTTCAATTACATTTCCACACGTATTTGTTATAGCCAAAATGTTTGAAAAAAAAAATAACTAGTATCGTTTCAATTTAGTTGTATAATTGCACATATAAAATTAAGGAAGCAGTCAACTCTTAATACGATATTGAAACATCAAAATAAACTTTCAAAATATGATAATGTCTTGAAATAACACCTTGCTTTTCTTTGAAGTCTAAACCATTCTTTTCCATTTTTCAAAAGCTCTAAATATTGAGACAAAAAAGGCTAAAAAAACATAAAACTATAATGTTAAAAATAATGATTTCTATATTTTCCATTCTACTTTTTTAATTTAAGATTCAGAAATATTAAAAAACCAAGAATAGTTGGAGGCCATAATCCAATAAAAATAGAACGCTTTGGATCTTTTAACACCAAATAATGATATTCCGATATAAATATCAAAACGACAACCAATAACAAAATAAACAACTCCGATTTTTTGAATTTAGTAAACATATAGATTTCCTTTGTATTTTAGTTCAAAAAAAAAATCAGAACAGCAAAATATTCTAACTTTAACTATTGTTTATTCAAAAAAGAAAATTAAAAATTATATTTTTAATAAATTTTAACAAACTAATATACTGTATTGTTAATTTGGTGTTACAAGGTAATGCATCATAATTTTTTATTTATAATTTGGCAAGTCAATTTTACCGACGATGATACTTGCGAAAATCATATCAGCATGACGAAAACCAATATCAAACTAAAAAAAACGAGTATACTAAAAAAATAAACTTTTATGACAAAATTAAATTCATTGTGTGTTTTTCTGTTGTCTGATAATTTTAAGAAAAAAATTGAAAAGAGTATTATCTTTTTATCTATCAGTTCCTTTTTGTTGCACTTGATTTTCATCGTTTTAAATAAGCTACAAATCATTCAATTAGGAGAATTATCCAAATTTTTTGTTCATCCCATAGCCGCCATTTATACACCATTTTCATTTATCCTTATTTATGAGGTATACCTATTGGTGTATTATTTACCTAAATCGACCTCTATATATATCGGCAAACAATATGAAATTATATTATTAATTGTTATCCGACGTATTTTCAAAGATATTTCAAACTTGGAATATACAAATAATTGGTTCAATGTAAAGTATGACCTTATTTTTATGTACGATCTCGCTGCAGTAATAATATTGTTTTATCTAATTTTTAAGTTCTATCAACTTAATGATAAAAACAGCTTGAAAAGTCGAAAAAAAGATAGTGAAATTAGTACCGAAGTAAAAAATTTCATCAAAATAAAAGAATATATCGCTACTCTATTTGTCCCAATTGTTTTCATTTTATCGCTATACAGTCTAGGACATTGGTTGCTGGAAAGCTTTTCGTCTATTGATAAGTTGGTATATGAGTTTAAAGATGTAAACAAAATATTTTTTGATGATTTTTTTACATTGTTGATCTTAGTTGACGTCTTTTTACTCTTATTTTCATTTTTACACTCGGATAAATTCAGTAAAGTAATAAGAAATTCTGGTTTTATAATTTCAACTATAATGATTAAACTTTCTTTCGGTACAGATGGCATCTTAAATGTAGTACTTATAGTAATGTCGGTGGTATTTGGAATCGTTATATTGGCGATACACAATAAATACGACAAATTAGAAAGTGATTTTTAAATGAAATAAAAATTATTTTTTTGAGTATTAAAAATAAAAAACCGAGCAATTACTTACTCGGTTTAGTTTATTATCTAAAAGTCTATTATTTAAAAAATAATTACTTAACTTCTTCGAATTCAACGTCTTCAACATTGTCTCCTTGAGCTTGTTCGCCTTGTGGTTGTTGATCACCACCTTGGGCTTGTTCTCCTTGAGCGTACATTGCTTCAGTAGCTGTTTTCCAAGCAGCGTTGATTTTGTCAAGTGCTACTTGAATAGCATCGATGTCTTGAGATTGGTGTGCCATTCTCAATTCGGTTAAAGCGTATTCGATAGCTACTTTGTTATCATCAGTCAATTTCTCTCCAAGTTCTTTCAATTGAGATTCAGTTTGGAAAATCATTCCATCTGCTTCATTCAATTTTTCGGCTCTTGATCTAGCTATTTTGTCCGACTCAGCGTTAGCTTCAGCATCTTTTTTCATTCTTTCGATTTCTTCAGCAGTTAATCCAGAAGAAGCTTCGATACGAATATCATGAGATTTACCAGTGCCTTTGTCAGTTGCCGAAACTTTGATGATACCATTAGCATCAATATCAAAAGTTACTTCAATTTGTGGAACACCTCTTGGTGCTGGTGGAATACCATCTAAATGGAAACGTCCAATCGTTTTGTTATCAGCAGCCATTGCTCTAGCTCCCTGCAATACGTGAATTTCAACTGTTGGTTGAGAATCTGCAGCTGTAGAGAAAACTTGAGATTTTTTTGTTGGAATAGTAGTATTAGACTCGATCAATGTAGTCATAACGCCACCCATAGTTTCGATACCTAAAGATAATGGTGTAACGTCAAGTAACAATACATCTTTTACATCTCCAGAAAGAACTCCACCCTGAATAGCCGCTCCAATAGCAACAACCTCATCAGGGTTAACGCCTTTAGACGCTTTTTTACCAAAGAATTTTTCTACTTCGTCAGCGATTCTTGGCATACGAGTAGAACCTCCTACAAGGATTACTTCGTCAATATCAGAAACAGACAAACCTGCATCTTTCAACGCTTTGGCAACTGGCGCCATAGAACGTTTTACTAATGCGTCAGTCAATTGTTCGAATTTAGCTCTAGTTAATTTTTTTACCAAGTGTTTTGGTCCTGAAGCTGTAGCAGTTACATAAGGCAAATTGACCTCAGTTTCAGTAGAAGAAGATAATTCAATTTTTGCTTTCTCGGCAGCTTCTTTCAAACGTTGCAAAGACATTGGATCTAAACGCAAGTCAATACCTTCTTCCGCTTTGAATTCATCAGCCAACCAGTCAATAATTTCGTGGTCAAAATCATCTCCACCAAGGTGAGTGTCACCATTTGTAGACAATACTTCGAAAACTCCGTCTCCCAATTCAAGAACAGAAATATCAAAAGTACCTCCACCTAAATCGTAAACAGCAATTTTTTGATCTTTACCTTTTTTATCCAAACCATAAGCCAAAGCTGCAGCTGTAGGTTCGTTGATAATACGCATTACTTTAAGACCTGCAATTTCACCAGCTTCTTTTGTAGCTTGACGTTGTGCATCATTAAAGTAAGCAGGAACAGTGATAACGGCTTCAGTAACTGTTTGACCTAAATAGTCTTCAGCTGTTTTTTTCATTTTTTGAAGCGTCATTGCTGACAATTCTTGCGCAGAGTATAAACGGCCATCAATATCAACACGTGGTGTATTGTTGTCTCCTTTTACTACTTTGTAAGAAACTCTTTTGGCTTCAGCCGAAACTTCAGCAAAAGAATGACCCATAAAACGTTTAATAGAAGCAATCGTTTTGGTAGGATTTGTTACTGCTTGTCTTTTAGCAGGATCCCCTACTTTGATTTCTCCACCTTCAACAAAAGCGATGATAGATGGCGTTGTTCTTTTTCCTTCTGCGTTAGGAATAACAACTGCTTCATTACCTTCCATTACAGAAACACAAGAGTTTGTCGTACCTAAATCAATTCCGATTATTTTACCCATTTTATTTATATTTAATTTATTTAATACTTATTTTAGCATCTCGAGTTGCAATAGTCAATCTTTGTGCCAATGGAAAAAACAGAATGAATTGTCAGTTTTTGTTAAAATTTATGTAATAGCATATGACAAGATGACATTTTAATTGTCATTGAGAAGAGGGATTATGTAGTAACCTAGATAGTATACTATATCACTTGAAAATCTTAAGCGAATAGATAACAAGGCTCGCGATAGGCATATCGAATTGCACTTGATAAAAATCGAAAAAGTAAATGTGATGGCAGAAAATTGAAGTAATTTAATATTGCCGTTGAAATTCTTTCAGAAGAATTACCATTACAATGCTTTATAAAAAAAGGCTGCCCGAAAATAACAACGAGACAGCCTCTTTATGTTTTTTGATTTTAATTTTATGTTTTTTTAAGTTAAAATATTAAGAATAAAATTATGAAAATAATTTACTGCCATACTTAAAAATTACTTAAAGTTAATTATGTCCTTCCAAAAAAATCGCCTCTTTATCACAAAATAATTATTCTCAAAAGAAATTCCAAAAACCCATGGAGATATTCAACTCTGGCAAAATTTGAGCCGACTTTCTTATAATACTTCAAGGTTAATTAGCTTCAAAAGAAAGTACCTCAATACTTTTACGAATCATTAAATCCTATAAATCAATATTAAAAACCAATCTTTTGTCAGTAAAACAATTAATATTCTTTTTTTAAGACTATATTTCGTAAAATATTCGTAAAAACAGAATAAAAGGTTTTGTTTTTTTATAAAAAAATGTACTTTTGAAAAATAATTATGGCAAACAACTGCAATATACATCACTTTTCGATAACAGCTCAAATTTGGGTTTGTTTTTCTGTTGCATCTACCACTACTACAACCACCACTACCCCTTTGGGGTAAAATTTCACATATAATCCTAATAATATAATTTTTTCAAAAGAAAGAAAGATTTTGGATATATAAAAAATAGTGCATTTTCAAATAAAAACAACAAAATGAAAGTATTAAAATTTGGCGGAACTTCGGTAGCCAATGCGCAAAACATAAAACTCGTATTAGATATAGTCATCAAAAAAGCAGAACAAGATAAAATAATTGTTGTAGTTTCCGCCTTCACCAAAATCACTGATTTACTGGTTCTTGCTTCGCAAAAAGCAGCTTCAAATGACGAAATTTTTAAGGAAATCGTTGCCGAAATCGAGAAAAAACATTTAGACGCTATCAAAGAATTAATTCCAGTAAATGAGCAAAGTAGCGCTCTAAGTCACATCAAAAGAATCATCAATCACCTAGAAACTTTATTGGACGGTTGTTTTTTACTTGGCGAATTATCGCCAAGAACTTCCGATACGATTTTGAGTTTTGGCGAATTATTGTCTTCTTACATCATTGCCGAAGCCTTCAAGCAAAAACATAAAAATTGTGACTACAAAGACAGTCGCGAATTGATAAAAACCAATAATAATTTTGGAAAAGCTGCCGTAAACTTTGAAGTTACAAATCAATTGATTTCCGATTATTTTGTATCGAATGATTCTCAAATAGTTGTTATGCCAGGTTTTATAGCATCCTCACTGGATGGAATTGGGACTACACTTGGCCGCGGCGGTTCTGATTACTCTGCCGCAATTATTGCTGCGGCCCTTGACGCAACCGAATTGGAAATTTGGACAGATGTCAACGGAATGTTTACCGCAAATCCGAAAATTGTAAAACAAGCCCAGCCTATTGCCACTATTTCGTATCAGGAAGCAATGGAATTATCTCATTTTGGTGCCAAAGTATTGTATCCGCCAACAATCCAACCAGTTTTGAGAAAAAACATTCCTATTTGGATCAAAAACACTTTCGAACCAGAGGCAGTAGGCACATACATTTCAAACAAAAGTAACACAAACACTAATCCTGTTAAAGGAATTAGCCATATCGACAATATTACTTTAATTACACTTGAAGGCTCAGGAATGATTGGTGTTTCTGGTTCTTCGAAAAGACTTTTTGAAGTTTTGTCACACGAAAATGTCAATGTAATTTTTATTACTCAAGCCTCATCAGAACATTCTATTTGTATCGGAATATTAAATGCTGATGCTGAAAATGCTGAAAATGCAATCAACAAAGCATTCGCAAATGAAATTTCACAAAACAAAATAGATCCTTGCATTGTTGAAAAAAACCTTTGCATCATTGCTTTGGTAGGCGAAAACATGAAAAATTACCAGGGTTTGAGCGGAAGAATGTTCAGTACTTTAGGTAAAAACAATGTCAATATCAGGGCAATTGCACAAGGCGCTTCCGAAAGAAATATTTCGGCGGTTATCAATGAAAGAGATGTTAAAAAAGCACTGAATACACTTCATGAAAACTTTTTTGAAGAAAACACAAAACAGTTGAATCTATTTGTAATGGGTGTTGGAAATGTGGGTGAAAAATTCATCGAACAAATCAACCAACAAAAGAAATTTCTAAAAGAAAACCTAAAAATAAATGTAAGAGTTGTGGCCGTGTCCAATTCCAGAAAAATGCATTTTGACGAAGAGGGAATTCATCTTAAAGAATGGAAATCCTTACTAGAAAATGGAGAATCGGCAAACAAGGAAGCCTTTATTTCAAATGTAAAAGCACTCAATTTACGCAACAGTATTTTTGTGGATATTACCGCAAATGAAAGTGTATCCCAAACCTATAATCAATATTTGCAACAAAATATCGCTGTGGTTACGTGCAATAAAATTGCTTGTTCGTCAGCGTATGAAAATTACAGTAGCCTAAAACAATTATCACGAAAATTTAATGCGCCATTCTTGTTTGAAACCAATGTTGGTGCTGGTTTACCTATCATTGACACCTTGAAACATTTGATAGCTTCAGGTGACAAAGTCAATAAAATCCAAGCAGTTTTGTCGGGTAGTTTGAACTTTATTTTTAATAATTTCGACGAGAATACTTCTTTTCATGATGTTGTAAAAGAAGCTGGAGTACAAGGATTTACAGAGCCTGATCCTAAAATTGATTTAAGTGGAGTTGATGTAGCCAGAAAGATTTTAATCCTTATTCGCGAAAGTGGTTACCAATTTGATATCGAAGATATTGCCAACAAATCTTTCATGCCCGTAGCATGTTTGGAAACAACAAACAATGAAGATTTTTTCAAATCATTACTTTCGAATGCTGCTCATTTCGAGAATTTATTAAAAGAAGCCAAAGCCAAAGACTGTCGCTTGAAATATGTGGCCACTTTCGAATACGGAAAAGCAAGTGTTGGATTGGAATTCATTCCTAAAGAAAGTCCTTTTTATAATTTGGAAGGAAAAGATAATATCGTGCAATTTTACACCGACCGATACCTTGACCAGCCTTTATTGATAAAAG
The DNA here is from genome assembly GCA_945872245.1 of Flavobacterium psychrophilum. Lineage (GTDB taxonomy): Bacteria > Bacteroidota > Bacteroidia > Flavobacteriales > Flavobacteriaceae > Flavobacterium > Flavobacterium psychrophilum_T. The sequence goes on along the minus strand of CAMBZB010000008.1, from coordinate 15,269 downwards.
GAGCCGGTGCTGGTGCTGCCGTTACGGCTTCAGGAATTTTTGCCGATGTGATTCGAATTGGAAATATATAATTTAGTTGATACTTATTGGTTGATGGTTAAAATCAATCGACAACCGACAACAATAATACTATGAATGAAATAAAAATATTTTGCCCTGCAACAATTGCCAATCTTTCCTGTGGATTTGATGTACTGGGACTTTGCCTGACTACTGCGGGTGACGAAATGATTATACGGAAATCTGATAAAAAAGGCGTTAGCATCACAAAAATTGTAGGAGCAGATTTACCTATGGAAACCGAAAACAACGTGGCTGGTGTTGCTGCTTTGGCCATGTTAGAAGAAGTGGAAACTGAGTTCGGTTTCGAGATTGAAATCTACAAACACATCAAGGCCGGAAGCGGAATCGGAAGTAGTGCTGCCAGTTCAGCTGGAGCTGTTTTCGGAATTAACGAATTGCTGGGACAACCTTTTACCCGAAAAGAATTGGTGAAATTTGCCATGCAAGGCGAAAAATTAGCCAGTGGCAATGCCCACGCCGACAACGTTGCTCCTTGCCTTTTAGGTGGTTTTACTTTGGTGAGATGTTCCAATCCATTGGATATTGTCAAAATTGACAGCCCATCAGAACTGTATGCCACCGTGGTTCATCCCCAAATTGAATTGAAAACTTCGGATGCGCGTTCGGTATTGAAACAAACCGTTTCCCTTAAAAATGCCATTACTCAATGGGGAAATGTGGGCGGATTGGTCGCTGGATTATATACCAATGATTACGAATTGATTGGTCGTTCCCTACACGATGAAATCATCGAGCCGGTTCGAAGCATGTTAATTCCTGGTTTTGATTTAATCAAGAATACCGCCTATGAAAATGGAGCTTTGGGTTCTGGAATCTCCGGTTCTGGCCCATCTATTTTTGCGTTGAGCAAAGGAGAGGAAACTGCCGAAAAAATAGCCAAAGCCATGAGCGCCGTATATGACGAAATTAATTTACCATATGAAATTCACGTTTCAAAAGTGAATCCTGAAGGAGTTACTATAATTAAATAAAAATGAGATTGCTTCGTGCCTCGCAATAACATAAAAATGAAATACTACAGTTTAAACCATAATGCACCTAAAGTTTCTTTCCAAGAAGCTGTAATACAAGGATTAGCCTCCGATAAAGGATTGTATTTTCCAGAATCAATAACACCATTACCTAAATCATTTTTCGAAGACATCGAAAACCTGAGCAATTCAGTAATTGCTTTCGAAGCCATCAAGCAATTTGTGGGCGACGAAATTCCTGCAGAAACTTTAAAAAAAATCATTGCCGAAACCTTGTGTTTCGATTTCCCGACGGTAAAAGTAGAAGATGATATTTACGCATTAGAATTGTATCACGGACCAACAATGGCGTTCAAAGACGTTGGTGCGCGATTCATGTCGCGTTGTTTGGCGTATTTTAATAAAGACAAAAAAGGAAATAAAAATACGGTTCTTGTGGCCACCTCAGGCGATACCGGAGGAGCTGTTGCTAGTGGTTTTCTTGGGGTTCAAGGTGTCGAAGTCATCATTTTATATCCTTCGGGAAAAGTGAGCGATATTCAGGAAAGGCAATTAACGACTTTAGGACAAAACATCAAAGCGCTTGAAGTGGACGGCTTTTTTGATGACTGTCAGGATATGGTCAAAAAAGCGTTTTTAGACGAAAGTCTTTCACACCATAATTTGACTTCAGCCAATTCGATAAATATTGCGCGATGGTTACCTCAAATGTTTTACTTTTTCTTCGCTTACAAACAACTGAAATCGCAAAAAAAACCATTGGTTTTTTCTTGCCCAAGTGGAAATTTTGGAAATATTTGCGCAGGAATCATTGCCAAAAAATTAGGTTTACCTATCGAACATTTCGTGGCTTCGACCAACGTAAATGATACCGTTCCTAGATTTTTGGAAAAAGGAACTTACGATCCAAAACCTTCTATCGCGACGATTTCAAATGCGATGGACGTAGGAAATCCTAGTAATTTTATCCGAATTCAGGAAATGTACAACAACGATTTAGAGCAATTCAAAAAAGATTTTTCTTCGTTTTCTTATACCGATGCCGAAACTTTGGACGCTATGCAATCCATCTACAAAACCGATGGATATATTGCTGAACCTCATGGCGCAGTAGGCTATTTAGGTTTAAAAAAAGAATTAAAAAAACACGTCAACGCGATTGGGATTTTTCTAGAAACTGCCCATCCTATAAAATTTTTAGACGTTGTGGAGCCGGCATTAAACATCAAATTGCCTATTCCTCAACAAATTGAAAGCGTCTTGAACAAAGAAAAAATCAGCGTAAAAATAAAAACTTACGAGGAATTAAAAACGTTTTTGGGGTAATTTTACTCTTCCAAACTCAAATAAGCCTTTCCAATATTCGCAATAACATCTGAAGCGATAAAGGCTTGAAAACCCGTTTCGGGTAAAGCAATGTCGGCAGTCAATCCGTGGAGATAAACGCCCAGTATTGCTGCATCAATGGGTTCGTAGGATTGTGCCAACAAACTCGTAATCATTCCCGTCAGCACATCACCGGTTCCGGCTGTTGCCAAAGCGGGATTTCCAGTCATGTTTTCGTATACTGTTTCGCCATCAATTATGAATGTTGGCGCCCCTTTCATTACAATAATCAAATGCTCTTTTTTAGAAAAAGCGATTGTTTTTTCCATTTTTTCGGAATCTGATTCCCATTTTCCAATGATTCGTTCCAGTTCTTTAGGATGTGGCGTGAGAATAGTTTTCGCCGGTAAAAGAAAAACCCATTCCGGATTTTCAGCAAGTATATTCAGCGCATCCGCATCAATAACTAAAGGAGTCTTGTCATTTATTAGGAATTCATGAAGCGCATTTTGAGTTTCCAACTCCTGCCCCATTCCGGGACCAATTCCGATAGCTTGCGGAATAAAATCGAAGTCTATTTTAGAAATGTTTTTTTCCTGGTCATCCGTCAAAACCATCACTTCAGGATTAGCAGTTTGCAGTATTTCATAACCACATCGCGGAATAAAAACTGTGACCAAACCGCAACCGGTTTTCAAACAGGCTTTAGAAGAAAGCGTCATCGCCCCTAATTTGCCATAACTACCGCCAATTAACAACGCATGACCCTGAATCCCTTTATGGGTTTGTGCGTCAATGGGTTTGTAGCGTTTGAGGATTGCAGCGCGTTCGATTTGAATTGGCGATTTCATTGGATTTGTTTGCTTAAAATTACGGAATTAAATCCAAATTCATTAGTTCTCCTTCAACTAATTCATAGCTCGGATATCAGTGAAAATATTTTTTTTTACAAATCTTTTTAGGTTTATAAAAATTGTAACAAGCAATACGAGCGAAGCGAATTGGCGAAGTAAATAGCTCCCTAAATCCCTTTGTCACTCGAAATAAAATCGATAAATTTGCCCCATAATTTTTACATGAAATCCACAATGAAAAATACTGCGCTTACGCACATACACGAGAGTTTGGGAGCAAAAATGCTGCCGTTTGCTGGATACAATATGCCTATTTTATACGAAGGCGTGAATGCGGAACATGAAGTAGTTCGCAACGGCGTGGGCGTTTTTGACGTGTCGCACATGGGCGAATTTTTGTTGACGGGCCCCAATGCTTTGGCTTTGATTCAGAAAGTGACTTCGAATGATGCTTCAACTTTGGCCATCGGGAGAGCGCAATATTCTTGTTTACCCAATAACGAGGGAGGAATTGTGGACGATTTATTAGTTTATAAAATGAAAGCCGAGCAGTATTTATTAGTTGTAAATGCTTCTAATATTGATAAGGATTGGGATTGGATTGCATCGCACAATGATTTGGGTGTAGAAATGAAAAACCTTTCGAATGAGTATTCGTTATTGGCCATTCAAGGTCCAAAAGCGGTTGAAGCCATGCAATCTTTGACTTCAATAGATTTGGCCGCAATTCCCTATTACCATTTTGAAGTGGGTGATTTCGCAGGAATCGAGAACGTAATCATTTCGGCAACGGGTTATACCGGTTCTGGAGGTTTCGAGATTTATTGCAAAAATGCGGAAGTGGAACAAATTTGGAACAAAGTTTTTGAAGCGGGTGCACCCTTCGGAATCAAACCCATTGGTCTTGCCGCTCGTGATACTTTGCGTCTGGAAATGGGATTCTGTTTGTACGGAAACGACATCAACGATACCACTTCGCCAATTGATGCCGGTTTGGGTTGGATTACGAAATTCACGAAAGAATTTACCAATTCCGAGTATTTAAAAAAGCAAAAAGAAGTTGGAGTTTCTAAAAAATTGGTAGCTTTCGAAATGAAGGAACGTGCTGTGCCAAGGCACGATTACGAAATTGTGGATGCTTCGGGAAATCACATTGGAATCGTGACTTCGGGAACTATGTCACCATCTATGAATGTTGGAATTGGACTGGGTTATGTAACTACCGAAAACAGTATGATTGGCAGCGAAATCTTCATCAGAATCCGAAAAAATGATGTTCCCGCGAAAGTGGTAAAATTACCGTTTTACAAGAAATAAAAACTTTTGAAAAAATAACTAATAACTGTATTTTTGCAGTTTAAAATATATTTAGAAATGGGAAGAGCGTTCGAATTTAGAAAAGGAAGAAAAATGAAACGTTGGTCAGCAATGGCTAAGGCATTCACCAGAATTGGGAAAGATATCGTAATGGCTGTAAAGGAAGGTGGTCCAAATCCGGAAGCCAACTCAAGATTAAGAGCAGTTATACAGAATTCGAAGGCAGTGAATATGCCAAAAGAAAATGTGGAACGCGCCATAAAAAAAGCAACTGATAAAGATACTGCCAACTATAAAGAGGTTTTATTTGAAGGTTATGCACCTCACGGAATCGCAATTCTTGTGGAAACCGCTACAGATAACAATAACCGAACTGTGGCTAACGTCAGAAGTTATTTCAATAAATGCAATGGAACGATGGGAACCCAAGGTTCGGTAGAATTTATGTTTGACCATACGTGTAATTTTAGAATACCAGCCAATGGAATTGACCCTGAAGAATTAGAATTGGAGTTAATCGATTTTGGTGCTGAAGAAGTTTTTGAAGATGAAGATGGGATTTTAATCTACGCCCCTTTTGGCAGTTTTGGAACCATTCAAAAAGAATTGGAAAATAGAAAAATAGAAATCCTTTCTTCCGGTTTTGAGCGTATTCCACAAATCAGCAAAAAATTGACCGAAGCCGAAATGGCTGATGTAGAGAAATTAATCGAAAAATTGGAAGAGGATGATGACGTGATGAATGTGTATCATACGATGGAAGAATAATTTTAGCCTTTTGTTTTTTTAGAAATAAGATCCACTTGGAATAGATTTAAAAATACTAGCCATAAAAAACTCCAGATAACTCTGGAGTTTTTTATATATAATATCTAAATTCCTAAAAATCTATGAAGTCTATTTTATAAATTCGATTTTCTGAGCTTCTTCTTCATTAATACTGTCAAAGAAACCTTGGTCGTTCATCCAGTCATCACTAAATACTTTACTCATGTATCGGGAACCGTGGTCAGGAAAAATGGCAATCACATTACTGTTTTCATCAAATTCTCCCTCATCTGCATATTGTTTTATGGCTTGAAGGACTGCTCCAGAAGTATAGCCTACAAATAAGCCTTCTTTTTTTGCCAATTCTCTCGTTGCGTGTGCACTTTCTTCATCGGTAACTTTCATAAACTGATCAATAACATCGAAATCTGTGGCAGATGGAATCAAATTTTTACCTAAACCTTCGATTCTGTATGGATAAATTTCGTTGTTATCAAACTCTTTAGTTTCGTGGTATTTTTTCAACACGGAACCAAAAGCATCTACACCCAAGATTCTAATATTGGGGTTTTGTTCTTTCAAGTATTTTGCAGTTCCGGAAATGGTACCTCCTGTTCCGCTACAAGCGATAAGATGTGTTATTTTACCGTTTGTTTGTTCCCAAATTTCCGGCCCGGTTGATTTATAATGTGCATCAATATTTAATTGATTGAAGTATTGATTGATATAAACAGAACCTTTGGTTTCCTCATGCAAACGCTTGGCAACATTATAATATGAGCGCTCATCGTCAGCAGAAACATGCGCTGGACAAACATATACTTTTGCTCCTAAACTGCGAAGCATGTCGATTTTGTCTTTGGAAGATTTTGAACTTACCGCTAAAATACAGCTATAACCTTTGATAATACTTACCATTGCCAGACTAAAACCAGTATTTCCAGATGTAGTTTCTATGATGGTATCACCAGGAGAAAGAATTCCTCTTTTCTCGGCTTCTTCAATTATAAATAAAGCAATTCTATCTTTTGTAGAATGCCCTGGATTAAAAGACTCTACTTTAGCGTAAAAATTTCCTTCTAACTCTTGGGTAACTTTATTTAGTTTAATAAGTGGAGTGTTACCTATTAATTCTAAAACATTATTATAAGCGTTAATTTCTTCTTTCATAAAAAAATAGTTAATCAAGGATTCTTTTTAATTCAAACCTATAATCTGCGCAAATTTAACAAAAATTTTCTAATTACTTTTCAATTTTTTCTAAATCCAATAAAAAACTGTATTCTTTTGCTAATTCTTTAATCGCTTCAAACCTTCCCGAAGCGCCTCCGTGACCTGCTTCCATATTGGTGTCTAAGAACAAAACAGTGTTATCAGTTTTAATACTTCTTATTTTGGCGACCCATTTGGCGGGTTCCCAGTATTGTACCTGCGAATCATGCAAACCTGTCGACACGTACATATTAGGATAATTTTGCTTTTTTACATTATCATAAGGCGAATATGACACCATATAATTATAATATTTTTTTAGATTTGGATTTCCCCATTCATCATATTCTCCGGTGGTTAATGGTATCGTTTCATCTAACATGGTCGTTATTACATCAACAAAAGGAACTTGAGCAATGACCCCGTGGTACAATTCGGGTGCCAAATTGACTACTACCCCCATCAATAATCCACCTGCTGAACCGCCTTCGGCATATAAATGCTCGGGCGAAGTGTATTTTTGTTCAATTACAAATCTGGAACAATCTATAAAATCGGTAAACGTATTTTTCTTTTTTAACAATTTGCCATCTTCATACCATTGGCGTCCTAAATCCTCTCCCCCGCGAATGTGTGCGATTGCAAAAACAAATCCTCTGTCAAGCAACGTTAATCGGGTCGATGAAAACGTCGCATCCATTGAGTGGCCATAAGATCCATAAGCATATAATAACAATGGATTTTGGGTATCTTTTTTTAATCCTTTTCTGTAAACCATCGAAATGGGAATCTTCGTTCCGTCTTTTGCGTTTGCCCAAATGCGTTCTTCAGTGTAATTATTTTTGTCGAATTTTCCGCCTAGAACTTGTTGTTCTTTTTTGATTTCCTTGGTTTTGGTCTTCATATTAAAATCAATTACTGATGAAGGCGTCGTCATTGATTGATAAGAATAACGTAAAATATCGGTGTCAAAATCCACATTGGTTGTTGTATATGCCGTGTAGGTCTCACTTTCAAAAGGCAAATAATATTCCCCTTTTCCGTTCCAAGGCATGATACGGATTTTATTGAGTCCATTAGAACGCTCTTCCACCACCAAGAAATTTTTAAAAATTTCGATATCTTCCAGCAAAACATCTTCTCTATGCGGAATCAGGTCTCTCCAATTTTCTTTTGAAGTGGCATTTTCAGGTGTTTTCATCAACTTAAAATTGGTCGCTTTATCTTTGTTGGTCACAATGTAAAAGCTATCGCCAAAATGCGAAATATCATATTCTAAACCCCTAACTCTTTTTTGAAAAACGGTGAATTTACCGTCTGGATTGTCGGCTAAAAGGGTTCTATATTCCGTTGTCAAAGTGCTTGAAGAACTGATAACAATGTATTTCTTTGATTTTTCTTTACTGACATCCACATTAAAAGTGTCGTCTTTTTCTTCGAATACTAAAACATCATCGGCAGAATTAGCACCCAATTTATGTTTAAAAACTTTGTCTGAACGCAAAGTCACTTTGTCTTGATGTGTATAAAAAATGGTTTTATTGTCATTTGCCCATGTGCTGTCGCCAGAGGTATTTTCGATTTTATCATCAAGAATTTCATTCGTTTTTAAGTTTTTTACTTTAATGGAATATATTCTTCTTCCGATGGTATCAACAGCAAAAGTGGCAAAGGTATTGTCCGGGCTAATGCTCAGACCTCCCAATTGGAAATACGCATGTCCTTTTGACAATTTATTGCAATCGAACATGATTTCCTCTTTAGCCGAAAGACTTTCTTTTTTTCTGGAATAAATAGGGTAATCTTTCCCGGTTTCAAAACGAGTGATGTAGTAATAACCATTGTAAAGGTAAGGCACAGATTCGTCGTCTTCCTTAATTCTAGCCTTCATTTCTTCAAACAATGACTTTTGAAAAATTTTGGTATGCACAGTCATTTTTTTGTAATACGCATTCTCTTTAGTAAGATAATCTATGACTTCTGGATTTTTCCTGTCATTCAACCAAAAGTAATTATCAATTCTCACATCGCCGAATTTCTCTAATTTTTTAGGTATTATTTTGGCAATAGGGGGTTGTATTTTTTCTGGCATATTTTGAGCTTTGAAATTCGTTGAATTGAATACAAAAATAACACAAAGACAACTTAGAATGAATCTATTTTTCATTAAAAATTATATTGAATATTAGTTTGCAATATAGTAATTTAGCCTCACAAAATTTAAACTTATAAAAATGGATTTAATGGGAATGATGGGTAAATTGAAAGAAACCCAACGAAAAATAGAAGAAACAAAAAAGCGCTTGGATTCTGTTTTAATTGACGAACAAAGTAATGAAGGTACATTGAAAGTGACTTTCACTGCAAACGGAAAGCTAAAATCCATCACTATTGATGACTCCTTATTGCAAGACAAAGAACAATTAGAAGATTACCTAATCGTTACGCTAAACAAAGCCATCGAAAAAGCGGCAAAAGTAAATCAAACAGAATTAGACGCTGTAGCTAAAGTCGATATGCCTATGATTCCTGGCATGGACGAGATGTTTAAATAGAACTTATATCTATTTAAACTGTTTTAAAATGAATTCTCATAATATTTTATGCGACTTCCAAGTATCCAACCTTAAAAAACACAATATAGTATTTTTGTAAATATTTAAATTTTAAATATTTATAAAAATATTATATACATCATGATTTTGGAATGATTAAAAAAATACCCTATTTAGTTCGCTTATTTTACATTTTGATTGGTTTTTGTATAGTTTTTTGCAGAAAAAATAAATCGTCGTGTGTTTGTTTATATTTATGTTTGTAAAAATTTCAACCCCAATAAAAATGAAAAAATTATTCTCTATTTTATTCCTTTTGCAATTCATTATACTGTCTGCGCAAAACTCTCAAGGATTCAGTTACGAATCAACCATTAGAAACAGTAGCAATCAAATAGTGCCAAACCAATACATTAGTTTACGGTTTACTATTAAATTAAGTTCAACCACAGGAACTACCGTTTACAGTGAACTTCAAAATCCATATAGTGATACTTCAGGTAACGTAAGTTTGACCATAGGCAAAGGAAAGGCCATAACTGGAACTTTTTCTTCTATAAATTGGGCAGCGGGAACCCATTATTTATTGGTTGAGTTTTTCACAGGAAGTACTTGTCAATGGATTAATGTTCCGGTTGGAACAAACGGACAAATTATCAGCAAATGTAATGGAGTGTACATATGGAACTCATGCGCTACAACAGGATACACTAATTTAGTTTGGTCTGATGAATTTAATGGAAGTGGGGCAGTAAACAGCACAAATTGGCACCATCAGACACAGCTTCCTAATGGAGGTAGTTGGTACAACGGAGAGGTGCAACACTACACGAATCTTATTACTAACACCTATCAAAACAATGGCGCTTTAAATTTAGTGGCCAAAAAAGAGCCTTTCACCGATCAAGGTGTAACAAAACAATACACATCTGCTAGATTAAACTCCAAATTTGCCTTTAAATATGGTAAAGTAGAAGTTCGTGCTAAACTACCTACTGGAGTTGGAACTTGGCCTGCTATTTGGACGTTGGGTAAAAATATAAATGAACCCGGTGGTTTTTGGTCTAGCACATATGGAACTGCTCTTTGGCCTGCTTGTGGTGAAATCGACATTATGGAACACTGGGGAACTAATCAAAATTACGTCCAAAGCGCTATGCATACACCATCAAGTTATGGAGGGACAGTAAATTTAGGTGGACAAACTATCGCAACCGCTTCAAGTGCATATCATATCTATACTTTGGTTTGGACAGCCGAAAAAATGGAGTTTGCTGTAAATGGCGTAATTCACTATACCTATAACCCAAGTGTAAAAAATGCGAGTACCTGGCCCTTCGATGCAGAACAGTATCTCTTATTAAATCTGGCTATTCAATCAAACATCAGCTCAAGTTTTACTCAGGGAGCTATGGAAGTAGATTATGTTAGGGTGTATCAATAAATATATATTTAAATTTACCCCCCCCTTTTTTTTGATATATATATATGTAATCATTTTTATTTTATGAATTAAAAAAATCTAACCCTTAGTTTAATCTTTAATATAATTATTCCATTTTTATTCTTTAAGATTGTATAGAAATTCAATGCTGATTATGGAAAACAAACATGAAAAAAAGCGAAGAATACATCATATTAATTCTAACAATTATTACAGAAATTTTCCTAGTGATAATTCAAAGTATATTAAAGTATTAATTATAATTGCTATTTATGTTATTATTGGAATTCTAATAAACAATTTTCTATAAAGTAAGTTTTTCGAAAGTTTCCAACACATAAGTGTGCATCACTTCGCGGTAATCCAAATGTGTAACGATGCGCAATTTTCCCTGTCCCATCAAACTTATAGAGATTCCTTTTTGTTTTAATTTTTCCATCAAAACGGCCTCATTTATTTGAGGTTGAACTGAGAAAATCAAGATATTCGTTTCTATTGGTTCCACTTTAGCAACCCAATTCAGTTTTTCCAAAACAGCTCCCAATTCCTTGGCACGTCTGTGGTCGTCTGTCAATCTTTCGATGTGGTTGTCCAATGCGTAAATTCCTGCTGCAGCTAAATAACCAACTTGACGCATTCCGCCACCAAGAATTTTACGGATCCTCAAAGCGCTGTGAATAGTTGCTTTATCCGATAAAAGAAGGGAACCAATTGGCGCCCCCAAACCTTTGGATAAGCAAACAGAAATGGTGTGAAACACTTTTCCGTAGTCTTTTGGATTGTCATTGGTGGCAACCAAAGCATTCCAAATTCGTGCACCATCCAAGTGAAATTTCAGATTATGGGTTTCGCAAACTTGTCGGATTTTCTTGAATTCTTCAAAGTCATAACAAGCACCACCACCTTTATTAGTCGTGTTTTCAACACAAACCAAACTCGTAAGCGGACTGTGATAAAATTCCGGATCATTGATCGAGCCAGCAACTTGTTCCGCAGTAATCATTCCGCGATTTCCGTTCAATAAGCAGCATGAAACCCCACTATTAAAGGAAACACCGCCACCTTCATAATTATAAACATGAGCATACTTATCGGCGATTAATTGCTCACCTGGTTGAGTATGTAATTTAATGGCCGTTTGGTTGGCCATCGTACCCGAAGGAAAAAAAAGTGCCGCTTCCATCCCGAACATTTCAGCAACTTTAGCTTCCAATTCAATTACTGTTGGATCTTGTTTATAAACATCGTCCCCCACTTCGGCTTGAAACATAAAACGTAACATTTCTTGCGTAGGTTTCGTTACAGTATCACTGACTAAATTTATTTCCATAATATAAAAATGAAATAGTATTTTTGTGCCACAAAATTAAATATAATTTATGACAACTACCGAACAAATAAAAGGTATTGTAGAGCGCCTTGGTGCGTTGAGGAGGTATCTTTGACGTTGATGCCAAACTAATCGAAATTACCAACGAAGAAGAAAAAACCTTGGCTCCCGATTTTTGGAACAATCCAAAGGAAGCTGAAATCTACGTAAAAAATCTTCGTTCCAAGAAAAAATGGATTGAAGACTACAACAAATCAGTCGAAATGGCCGACGAGTTGCAACTCGCTTACGAATTTTTTAAAGAAGGAGAACTTTCCGTGGAAGAATTAGACGAGCAATATGCCGCTACCAAAAACCATATTGAAGCCATCGAATTCAAAAATATGTTGTCTGATGAAGGCGACAGTTTGAGTGCCGTTTTGCAAATTACGGCCGGTGCCGGAGGAACGGAAAGTTGCGATTGGGCTTCGATGTTGATGCGAATGTATATGATGTGGGCCGAAAAATCAGGATACAAAATACGCGAACTCAATTATCAGGAAGGCGATGTGGCTGGCATAAAAACCGTGACGCTCGAAATTGAAGGTGACTTTGCTTTTGGCTATTTAAAAGGTGAAAACGGCGTACATCGATTGGTTCGCATTTCCCCTTTTGATAGCAATGCCAAGCGACACACCTCTTTTGCATCGGTTTATGTATATCCATTGGTTGACGATACCATAGAAATCGAAATCAATCCTGCCGATATTGAAATCACGACTGCCAGATCCAGTGGTGCTGGTGGTCAAAACGTGAATAAAGTGGAAACTAAAGTGCAGTTGAACCATAAGCCATCAGGAATCCAAATTCAATGTTCAGAAACGCGTTCGCAACACGACAACAGAAACCGGGCGATGCAAATGCTGAAGTCTCAATTGTATGAAATTGAATTGAAAAAACAACAGGAACAACGCTCCGATATCGAAGCTGGGAAAATGAAAATTGAATGGGGTTCGCAAATCCGAAATTACGTGATGCAACCTTATAAATTGGTCAAAGATGTTCGCACTGGATATGAAACCAGTAATGTTGATGGCGTAATGAATGGTGAAATCGATGGGTTTCTAAAAGCTTATTTGATGATGATGGGACAACGAGAAGAAGAATAGTTGGCAGTGTTCAGTGTTTAGAAATAAATTAAACCCGGCAAGTTTTAAAAAAATGTCGGGTTTGTTATTTAGTGTAATATTTCTTTCTAAACCAAAAAGCCACATTTACTAAGGCAATTAATGCCGGCACTTCGACCAACGGGCCAATAACACCCGCAAAAGCTTGCCCACTATTGATGCCGAAAACTCCTATGGCCACTGCAATGGCCAATTCGAAATTATTACCTGTCGCCGTAAATGCGATGGCTGTCGATTTAGAATAATCGGCACCAAAATATTTGCCGATGAAGAAACTAGTAACGAACATAATTACAAAATAAATCACTAGCGGAATCGCAATACGCAACACATCCATTGGTATTTGTATAATCAATTCGCCTTTCAGGCTAAACATTAAAATAATGGTAAACAACAACGACAGTAATGTTATTGGAGAAATAAACGGAACGAATTTGGTTTCAAACCATTGGGCGCCTTTAAGAGCAATAAGTGCATAACGGCTGATTATTCCAAGTGCAAAGGGGATTCCTAGATAGATTCCCACACTTTCGGCAATTTGTCCTATGCTGATGTTGACTTCAAAACCGGTATAGCCAAAATAAGGAGGCAAAATGGTAATGAAAACATAAGCATAAACACTGTAAAGCAATACCTGAAAAATACTGTTCAATGCGATTAAACCCGCTGCATATTCCCGGTTTCCGTCGGCTAAATCATTCCAAACGACGACCATTGCAATACAACGTGCCAAACCAATCAGGATTACACCAATCATATATTCGGGATAACCCTTTAAAAACATTAATGCCAAAGCAAACATTAATATGGGTCCCACAATCCAGTTGAGGAACAAGGAAGCACCTAAAACTTTTGTGTTTTTGAACACCTCGCCCATTTGTTCATATTTTACTTTTGCCAATGGTGGATACATCATCAGGATTAGTCCGATTGCCAAAGGTATATTAGTGGTTCCGCTTGAAAAGGAATTGATAAGCCCGCTGCTTGAAGGTATAAAATACCCGACTGCCACACCAAAAACCATAGCCAAAAATATCCAAAGTGTCAAAAAACGATCAAGGAAACCTAATTTTTTCCGTTCTACTACTGGGGCACAATTCGTTGCTGACATGTCTATTTTTTTATTTGTGAAAAAACATAAAAGATTTCGGTTGCAATTTGCACGCTTCTTTCTTCATATTTTTGGGCTTGTTGTGGTGTGTTGTCAAATGCTTTTGGGTCTTCAAAAGTAATCGGAAATCGTTTTTCGGCACCAGCAATAAATGGACAACCCTGATCGGCAGAGGAACAGGTCATAATTGCGGCAAAATCACTTTTCGGGTTAAATACATCGTCAAAGGTTTTAGAAAAACCAATGACGGGATGTTCGTTTTGACTATATTTAATGGCGTAGATTGGGTTATTTCCTTCGGCAATAGTTTTAATTTGAAACCCTTGTTTTGCCAAAGTTTTGACTGCCATAGGAAACATAGCAGTAGCTTCTGTGCCACCAGAATAAGAGAATACATTTTTAATATCATAATGTGCAGCCGCAGTTTGTGCCCAAACTTGGGACAAATGGCTCCTTCTGGAATTATGTGTACAAATTAAGTTCAGTCTTACCTCTTGTTGATTGTTTACTTTGGTTTGAATAAAATCAATCAGCGGTTGGAGAATGGCTATACGTTCTACTGAAATACTTTCGAAGTTTAAAGTAGAAATTACATTTTCAATTTCTAGAAATAGGCTTGTTTTGGTTTTGATCATTTTTATTTAAAATTTTAAAATGGATAAATTAACAACAGCTTCCTCCCGGAGAACAGCAGTTTTGTTGGTTGTTTAATTCCGATAATTTCACTTTTTGTTTTTCGACTGGAATCCCACATTGATCTTGGGCTAAACAAGCGGTTTTTTTGTTCAACAAAACAAAGTCTTTTCCATTGAAATCTAAATCATATTTTCCGATTGTCTTGCTTTGATATTCCACCTCGATTTCGAAATCCCCTATTCCCAATACTTTTTCAGAAAGTTCAATGATATTGAGTAATTTTTGAGGTTTCAAACGGTGTTCAAAATCATTGGCATCCCATAACTGGAAATTAACCACGGATTCATTTCGAACTGTTCCTCCACAATCGATAAATTTTTTGGTTATTAAACCTACTTCGGTAACGTGAAAATGTTCAGGAACCGTTGTTCCGTTAGGCAAGTTGAAGTTTACCGCTTCAACCGTTTTTAGTATGTTTTTTACTTGAGAAAGTTT
>CAMBZB010000007.1 GCA_945872245.1 Flavobacterium psychrophilum | reverse complement strand
GGCGTCGTGGCCGAGCGGCTAGGCTGGGCTCTGCAAAAGCTCCTACTCCGGTTCGAATCCGGACGATGCCTCTAAAACCTTCAAAGCAATTTGGAGGTTTTTTTGTGGTTAATTTTTAGGAAAAACGTCTACTAATTTTTGTGGTTACAAAGTAGAGAGAGTTTGCGGAGCGGAAAAATTTGATAACAATGGATTTCGAATTCTTTCAGAAAGTTATCTCCGAGTTGTACTAATGTTTTTTAAAACTACTTATCAATCCTTTCCAAAACATCCTTCAACTTTTCTTTTTCTTTGGGAAACCAGCCTTGGGTTATTAAAACAACTCCAAAAACCATCAAAACAATACTGATTCCTTTCTTGATTTTAAGGATGTTTGTGGGTGTCATCTTCGATTTTAACTGTTTCGCCAATACTATTTTAACACTATCAACCAGTAAATACGTTATAATTACCGTGGTAAAAAAAGTAATCATTCTAGACATTTGCATTTCCAGCTTTGGTCCAACCGAAATAATTATTGCTAGCCAAAATCCCAAAACTCCAATGTTTATAATGTTTAAAAAAAAGCCTTTTATAAATAAACCCAAATAATCTTTTCTAATAATCTCGTTGTCTATTTTATGGGTATCCACTTTTTTTTCTTTATGTAATCCTATATACGAAATAACGCCATAAGCCAGCATTACTATTCCTCCAAACATAAAAAGGGCGGAATTGTCCTTAATACTTGTTATTAATCTATAACTACCGATATAAGCTATAGTGATAAAAATAATATCAGCCAAAACGACACCTAAATCAAAGGTCAAGGCTGCCCTAAACCCTTTTACAATACTAGTTTCTAGTAATATAAAAAAAACCGGGCCAATCATAAAACTTAAAAAAATTCCCCAAGGAATTCCGGATAAAATGTCGTTTATCATTTTTACTTTATTCTAAGTTTAAACGTTTCTTCTTATAAAATTAAAATCCAATTGTTTTTTTACCAAATCAGCATTTTTAACTTTAACGTAAATTTCGTCTCCCAATTGCAACAAAGCTTTTGTAGTAGCCCCAACAAGAGCGTATTGTTTTTCGTCGAAAGTGTAATAATCGTCTTTTATTTCCCGGATTCTTACCATTCCCTCACATTTGTTTTCGATAATTTCAACGAAAATTCCCCATTCAGTCACACCTGAAATTACACCTAAAAATTCCTGATCGTTGTGGTTCTGCATGTATTTTACCTGCATGTATTTGATGGAATCACGCTCGGCATTCGTCGCTAAACCTTCCATTGTGGAGGAATGCAAACATTTAGCTTCGTATTTTTCTTCATCCACTGACTTCCCTCCGTCAAGATAATGTTGCAATAATCGATGTACCATGACATCAGGATAGCGACGAATTGGCGAAGTAAAATGACTGTAATAATCAAAAGCTAATCCATAATGTCCAATATTGTCCGTCGAATATTTAGCTTTACTCATTGTTCTAATAGCCAGAGTATCAATTAAATTTTGCTCTTTTTTACCCGAAACTTCATTTAATAAAGCATTCAACGATTTGGAAATATCCCCTTTATTTCTAAAATCTATCTTGTAACCAAATTTAGAAATTACGGTTTGCATCGCAATTAACTTATCTTCATTAGGTTCGTCGTGAATACGGTAAATGAAAGTTTTCTTTTGTTTTCCAATGTATTCAGCTACTTTTTTATTGGCTAAAAGCATAAATTCTTCAATCAAATGATTGGCATCTTTTGAAATTTTAAAATAAACTCCTTCAGGTTCTCCCTCGTTATCTAAATTGAATTTTACTTCCACTTTATCAAATGAAATGGCGCCATTATTCATTCTCTCTCTTCTAAAAATCTTAGCTAATTGGTCTAGTTTTAAAGTGGCTGCAACAATTTCTGAAGGAACTTGATAGGATTTTCCAGTTATAGAAATTTCTTCTGGAATGATATCTCCCTTAGTTTCTAAAATGTGTTGGGTTTCTTCGTATGAAAAACGTTGGTCAGAAAAAATTACTGTTCTTCCAAACCATTGGTTAACAACCTGTGTTTTTTCCGTTATTTCAAATACTGCTGAAAAAGTATATTTTTCTTCTCTTGGTCTTAATGAACAAGCAAAATTAGATAAAACTTCAGGTAACATTGGTACGACTCTATCCACTAAATATACAGAAGTAGCTCTTTGGTAGGCTTCATCATTTAGGATTGTACCTTCTTGTAGATAATGAGACACGTCAGCAATATGAATACCAATTTCGTAATTTCCATTTTCTAATTTTTTAAAAGACAAAGCATCATCAAAATCTTTAGCATCTTTTGGATCAATGGTAAAAGTCAAAGTATCGCGCATATCACGACGATTTGCTATTTCACCTTCGTTGATGGTTGTATCTATTTTCTGTGCATAAACTTCAACTTCTACGGGAAATTCTGCTGGTAAACCGTATTCTGCTAAAATTGCGTGAATTTCTGTATCGTGCTCTCCTGGTTTTCCAAGCACTTTTATTACAGCCCCAAAAGGACTATCGGCTCTTTTTGGCCAATCTTCGATATGAACCAGTACTACATCACCTTGTTCAGCTTCCCCTAATTTATCTTTCGGAATAAAAATATCGGTATACATTTTTGGATTAGCGGTAGAAACAAAAGCAAAGTTCTTTTGGATGTCAATTACACCCACAAAATCTGTTTTTTTTCTTTCTATAACTTCAATAACCTCTCCTTCAGGCCTTCTTCCTTTTCTTCGGTTATAAACATAGACTTTTACAGTATCTTTATCTAAAGCTCGGTTTAAATTATTGGTTGGTATAAAAACGTCCTCTTCTAATTCCGGACAAACAAAATAAGCAGTCTTTCGGCCGGTCATATCAATAGTTCCTTCATAATAATCTTGACTGATAGCTTTAACTAAATATTTTCCAGGTTCGGTTTCCATCACTTTTTTTTGTGAAGCCAGAATTTTTAAATCCCTAATAATTTCATTTCTACTTTTAGTATCGTCCACTTCTAAAATGGCCGCTATTTGCTTATAGTTAAATGCTTTATTGGCATTTTGAGCTAATATTTTTATAATTTTTTCAGAGAAATCTTTTTCTTTTTTTGCCGGCTTTCTTACATTTTTACTCATAAATATTTTCTTAAAGGCCTAAAATTACGAAATAGTATTCAGTGTTCGTATCTATATTCCAGTTTAAAAAAATAATAACTTTATGAAAAGCTTGGATTCAACTAATAAATGCAACTTTAAAGAAAAGAGTTGCAAGTGTATTAACTGCTTTTTATTCCAATCTCTTAAGCAGATAATAAAATGATTCTAAATTATTTCTAAAGTTGTCAACATCTATTAAAAACAACAAAAAGAAAAAGGAAATTTAATTTAATTTTTAATGGTTATTATATCATGTTAATAGCTAGGATAAGTTTATTTTAAAAATTATGATTTTACAATTAAATGATTTTATACTATTTTATCAACATAGTTATATTGAATTAAATCACTCATTTTAAAGACATTTTAAAAAATAGTTAACAGCTGTTAATAATTAAAAAAATAGTTGTTTTGTAAATAAGTTACTTTTAATTTTTTGTTTATAAGAGGGTATTTTATAGCTATAACTATTCTATAAATACATCAAACTAAATTTGGTTTTTTCATCTCCGTTTTGGATTACGTTTTTATCCAATACAAATCATAAATAGTTCTAATTTTCTATCTAAACTTATAAACATTCTATGTTAATTTAACGTTAACTGATTATCAATTGATTGTAAAATTCTATTAACATCGCTTTTATTCAAATAATTTCAGACATCTATCTTACAAATTTTATTTCATTACGAATAGAGAATATTAAAACTAGGAGGGCAATATTTTAATCGAATATAATAAAAAAACAAACAATTCTTTCCCTAAATTTGCGAAACACAATTCAATAAAAACACCATGAAAATATCCATAGGAAACGACCACGCAGGACCAGAGTATAAAAAAGCAATCGTTCAATATTTAGAATCAAAAGGTCATCAAGTAACTAATTACGGAACCGACACTGCTGAAAGTGTTGATTATCCTGATTTTGGTCACGCTGTTGCTAAAGATGTTTCTGAAGGAAAAGCAGATTTTGGAATTGTAATTTGTGGTTCAGGAAATGGAATTGCCATGACTGTAAATAAATACCCAAAAGTTCGCGCTGGTCTTTGTTGGATGAAAGAAATCGCCATTTTGACGCGTCAACACAACAACGCAAATATTATGAGTATTCCAGCGCGTTACACTTCAATTCCACAAGCTGTAGAAATGGTTGATGCCTTCCTTAATACCCAATTCGAAGGAGGAAGACACCAAACCAGAGTGGATAAAATTAGTTGTTAATTGACGGAACATGATTTTATAAAATAATGACCAACATACAATTCATTTCCAAAACTGTTGCCACCGCCACTTTAAACATTCAAAACACGGTTCAATTATTACAAGAAGACTGCACTATTCCGTTTATTTCCCGGTATCGAAAAGACAAAACTGGTAATCTCGACGAAGTTCAAATCGAACAAATTGCAAAACTGCAAAAGGATTACGAAATCATCGTAAAAAGAAAAGAAGCCATTTTAAGATCGATTGAAGAACAAAACGCTTTAACTTCCGATTTGGATAAAAAAATCCAACAAAGTTTCGATTTACAGGAATTGGAAGATTTTTATTTACCATTCAAAAAGAAGAAAAAAACACGCGCCGATGCCGCTCGTGAAAATGGATTGGAACCATTGGCCAGAATCATTATGGCTCAAAACAATGACGATGTCGATTTTATAGCTTCGAAATATTTGAATGAGAATGTCATCAATGAAGATGCGGCTTTGCAAGGAGCACAAGATATTATTGCCGAATGGATTAACGAGAACATTTATGTTCGTAAACAATTGCGAAGACTTTTTCAACGGAAAGCAATCATTACGACCAAGGTGGTAAAAACCAAAAAAGACGACCAAGATGCCCAAAAATTCAACCAATACTTCGATTGGTCAGAACCTTTAACCAAAGCTCCCTCACACCGGTTGTTGGCAATGCTTCGTGCCGAAAATGAAGGTTTCATCAAGTTTAAAGTAGAAGTTGATATTGACGAAGCCTATGATATTATTGACCAATTGGTTTTAAAAGGTCAAAGCGCAACCACGTCACACATACAATTGGCTATCGAAGACAGTTATAAAAGATTGCTGAATCCCGCTATTTCAAACGAAGCTTTTCAAGAAGCAAAAGCCAAGGCTGATGCCAATTCCATTCAAGTTTTTGCCAATAATTTAGGTCAATTATTGTTGGCTCCGCCTTTGGGTGAAAAACGAATTTTGGCAATCGATCCTGGATTTCGTTCCGGTTGTAAAGTAGTTTGCCTAGATGAAAAAGGCGATTTGCTCTACAATGAAACTATTTATCCTCACCCGCCACAGAACGAAACCGCCATGGCGATGAAAAAAATACGTTCGATGGTTAATGCCTATCAAATTGATGCCATTTCCATTGGAAACGGAACCGCTTCGAGAGAAACGGAATTCTTTATCAAGAAAATTGCGTTCGATAAACCGGTTCAGGTTTTCATCGTTTCGGAGGCCGGGGCTTCGGTTTATTCCGCTTCGAAAATTGCGAGAGAGGAATTTCCAAATTATGACGTGACGGTTCGAGGGTCGGTTTCCATCGGAAGACGATTGTCGGACCCTTTGGCCGAATTGGTTAAAATTGATCCGAAAGCCATTGGCGTAGGCCAATACCAACACGATGTAGACCAGACCAAACTCAAAGTAGAACTAGACAATACGGTAATTCGTTGCGTGAATTCCGTTGGAATCAACATCAATACGGCTAGCAAACATTTGTTGAGTTATGTAAGTGGAATAGGGGATAAGCTAGCTGAAAATATCGTACAATATCGTTCGGAAAACGGTCCTTTTGAAGATCGAAAACAACTCAAAAAAGTGCCTCGATTGGGCGATAAAGCCTATCAACAAGGGGTTGCTTTTATCCGAATTTCGAATGCTAAGAATCCGTTAGATAATTCAGCAGTTCATCCGGAAGCTTATGCTGTTGTTGAGAAAATGGCCAAAGATTTGAAGCTTTCGGTGAATGATTTGATAGCCAATAAGGAAAAAACGGCCTTAATCAAACCAGAAAATTATGTTACTCATGAAATTGGAATATTGGGTTTGAAAGACATCATTAAAGAACTCGAAAAACCAGGATTGGATCCCAGAAAATCAGCCAAAGTTTTCGAATTTGACCCCAATGTAAAAACCATAAAAGATCTTCGAACAGGGATGATTTTACCTGGAATTGTCAACAATATTACCAACTTTGGTTGCTTTGTAGATATTGGTTTGAAAGAAAGTGGTTTGGTTCACATTTCCCAACTCAAAGCCGGTTTTGTGAGTGACGTGAACGAAGTGGTCAAACTGCACCAACATGTTGAGGTTAAAATCACTGAGGTTGATGAGGATAGAAAACGGATTCAATTGAGTATGGTTTTAAATTAAAAATCCAAATTCCAAGAACAAAATTGCTCGGAATCTGGAATATTTTACCATTGAAATGTCAAGAAATTTATTCTTTCGTTTCTTCTTCTTTTTTGTTAGCTGGTTGGTCGTCCTTAGCGGCATTTTTGAATTCTTTAACTCCACTACCCAAACCTTTCATTAATTCCGGAATTTTTTTACCTCCAAAAAGTAATAAAACAATTGCTAAAATAATAAGGATTTCTGTTACACCTAAACTTCCCATAGTATAATAATTTCTTGCCGAAGCAAATTTGTAATAAATCTTGTGGCAAAGGTATATAGAATTAGTTAATATGAATTCATTTTGAATTAATATTTTGGCTTCAAAAGGGTTAAAATTTTGATAAAATAAAAGGTGTCAAAAGAACACCAACCAAAAGTCAAGATAGTAAAATCAAGACTTTAATTATTATATTTGTGAAATAAACTTGAAATATGTCTGAAAAGAGGCTCAAAAGAAAAAAACTTCTGAACAAATTATTCTTAAAAAACCGCATGGTTATTTTAAACGAGGATACTTTTGAGGAAATTTTTTCCTTCAAATTAAACCTAATGAATGTATTTGTGATGGCTACGCTAGGCGCTATTTCACTAATTGCACTCACCACGGTTATTATTGCCTTTACTCCTTTACGAGAGTTTATACCAGGATATTCTTCCTCTAAATTAAAGAAAGATGCCACAGAACTGGCTTTAAAATCAGATTCGTTGTCCGCTGCTCTAAGCAAAAACGAAGCGTATATAAAATCAATACAAAAAGTGTTGACAGGAGATTTAGAATATGCCAAATTTAATAAAGATTCCATATTGGCTTCAACTGACGAGGCGCCCTCTAAAGTTAACCTATCACCATCAAACGAAGAATTAAAATTGAGAGAACAGGTAGCAAAAGAGGAAGAGCATCTTACTATTTCGAAAGTGAAGAGCCAAAAAGGAAAATAAATGTCAATAAAATCAATTGCAGCAAAAATTTTTGCTAAAAAAATCTATCACAAAACGCAGCTTTGGGCAAAAAATCCAATAGCAACGCAGCGCAACGTTTTCGAAAATTTAATTCGGCAGGCAAAAAACACCCAATTTGGCATTGACCACCATTTTGATCAAATAAAAACATTTGAAGACTTTTCAAATAATGTTCCCATTCGGGATTACGAGGATTTAAAACCGTATATTGAAAAGGTTGTTAAAGGCGAGGCGAATATCCTCTGGAAAGGCAAACCGCTTTATTTTGCCAAAACATCGGGAACCACTTCGGGAGCCAAATACATTCCGCTGACCAAGGAATCGATGCCATTTCACATTGAAGCGGCACGAAACGCAATTCTGCATTATATTCACGAAACTGGAAACGCTAATTTTGTTGACGGAAAAATGATTTTCCTTCAAGGAAGTCCTATTTTGGAAGAAAAAAACGGCATAAAACTGGGAAGATTATCGGGGATTGTGGCGCATTTTGTTCCAAAATATTTACAAAAAAATCGCATGCCATCATGGAAAACCAATTGCATTGACGACTGGGAAACAAAGGTGAATGCTATTGTCGAGGAAACTTTTGATCAAAATATGACAGTGATTTCCGGAATTCCATCTTGGGTGCAAATGTATTTCGAAAAACTGCATCAAAAAGGAGGAAAGCCTGTGGGTGAGGTTTTCAAAAACTTCAATCTATTTATTTATGGGGGTGTAAATTATGAGCCCTACCGCGCTAAATTCGAAAACCTGATAGGTAGAAAAGTCGACAGCATTGAATTATTTCCAGCTTCGGAAGGGTTTTTTGCCTACCAAGATTCTCAGGCAGCAAAAGGAATGTTGCTGTTGTTGAATTCTGGAATTTTTTATGAATTTATAAAAAGTGATGATTTTTATAACGAGAATCCTAGAAGGCACACGATTGGCGAAGTCGAATTGGGAGTCAATTATGTATTGATTATTTCTACCAATGCCGGACTTTGGGGCTACAACATTGGCGATACGATTCAGTTTACGAGTCTGAAACCGTATCGAGTAATCGTTTCGGGTAGAATAAAACATTATATTTCTGCATTTGGCGAACACGTCATTAGCAAAGAAGTGGAAAGTGCTTTGCAGGAAGCCATAATTGGAACCACTATTCGAATCAACGAATTTACTGTTGCGCCACAAATTACCCCAAAGGAAGGTTTACCATACCACGAATGGTTCATCGAATTTGAAAATGAACCTGAAGATTTAGATGCTTTTGAAGAAGCTTTAGATAACGCTATGCGCAAACAAAACATGTATTACGATGATTTAATTTTGGGGAATGTTCTACGAAAAGTGGTAATTACAAAAGTGGTTAAAAATGGTTTTCAGGACTATATGAAATCCATAGGAAAATTGGGAGGACAAAACAAAATTCCAAGATTGAGTAATGACAGAAACATTGTTGATTTATTAAAAAGAAAATAAAAATAGTACTTTTGTCGTTACACCTTCAAATCTGTAATGAGAAGCGGTAATAATGTCCCAATATTGTAACCAAAACAACTAAAATGAGCACAAACACATCTAGCAATCAAGATCAAGAGATTGATTTAACGCAAATATCTAAAAAAATTGGAGCCTTTTTTCAAGGAATAAAAGCTTCCATTTTTAAAAGCATCCGTTTTTTTATAAAAAATGGAGTTATAATTTCCTTATTGTTACTAGTAGGATTTGGTATAGGAATTTATTTGGACACAAAAATAAAAACCTACGACCATCAAATTATTGTTACTCCCAATTTCGAAAGTGCGGATTATTTGTACGCAAAAATTGATTTGATAGAATCCAAAATA
Source organism: Flavobacterium psychrophilum (assembly GCA_945872245.1). Lineage (GTDB taxonomy): Bacteria > Bacteroidota > Bacteroidia > Flavobacteriales > Flavobacteriaceae > Flavobacterium > Flavobacterium psychrophilum_T. The sequence continues at coordinate 72,089 of CAMBZB010000007.1, read as the reverse complement.
AAACAGAAGGATACGGTTTTTTTTAAATCCATTGGTATTGACAATCCTTCCAACATTGCTTTTATAGAAATAAATCCAATTATCGATATCTATTCCTTTGTCAATACTAAAGCAATTAACGACAAAGCCGAAAACAGTCCTAATTTTGAAATGGTTAAATTATTGGCCGAAGAGGGAGATATTAATAAAGTTATTAAAGACAAACTTACCAGTAAAAATTATTCTCGCCACACTATAAATATTGTTACTAAAGATGTCATATCAGAAGAAAACACAATTACCCCACTTTTAAAGTATTTAAATCAAAATGATTATTTTAATAAAGTTCGACTAACAGCCAATAACAATATCATTTTAAAAATGAAGAAAAATGAAGAAATGATTATTCAAATTGATAATTTATTAAACGAATTTTCATCTTCAATGAATGGCAACCAAAAAAGCAATAAATTGGTTTATTACAATGAAAATACCCAAATTAATGAAATGATTACATCAAAAAACGATTTTATCTCAGAGTTGGGATATAAAAGAACAGAGTTGCTAAATATAGATACATTTATTAAAAAAATATCTAGTGTAACAAACGTACAAAACACTAAAAACATCAACGGAAAATTAAAATTTGTTTTACCATTAATTTTAATTTTTGGATTTATTTTGGTTAGATTTTTTATAAGATTTTATAAAAAACAAGAGATTTTATTAGAATTAAACCAATAGATATTATTAAAATGAATTTTATTCCCACCAACGCATTAGGCTGTTTCAGCATTGAACCCAAAATCATTTATGATAAGAGGGGATATTTTATGGAAAGCTTCAATGAAAAAACCTTTCAAGAAGGGGTAGGTCAAAATGTTCATTTCGTTCAAGACAATCAGTCTTTTTCTACAAAAGGGGTGTTAAGAGGGCTTCATTATCAAACCGGAGAACATGCTCAAGCCAAACTGGTTCGAGTTATAGACGGGGAAGTGTTAGACATCGCGGTCGACATACGACCAGGCTCGGAAACCTATGGAGAGAAAGTTTCGATACTGCTTTCTGCAGAAAACAAGAAGCAGTTGTTTATTCCTAGGGGTTTTGCCCATGGATTTGTGGTGTTAAGTGACACGGCAACTTTTTTTTATAAATGTGATAATTTTTACAATAAAGAGTCCGAGGCTGGCATCCTTTTTAATGACCTAGAAATCAATATTGATTGGCATTTTTCGGAACAGGAATTAATTGTTTCAGAGAAGGATTGGTTATTACCGACAATGAAAAACGCAAAAAAAGTATGGTAGTTTTAGTGACCGGAGCCAGTGGTCAATTAGGACAATCTATACAATTCATCGCGGAAAATTATCCTGATATCCAATTTGTTTTTTGTTCTTCATCAGATTTGGACATTACTAATAAAAGCAATTGTGAATTTATTTTTAATGCTTCAAAACCTAATTATTGTATCAATGCAGCCGCTTACACTGCAGTTGACAAAGCGGAAAGCGAGCCTGAAAATGCCTATTTCATCAATGTGATTGGGGCGAAAAATCTTGCCGAAGTCTGCAAATATTTTGACACAACTCTACTCCATATTTCTACAGATTTTGTTTTTGATGGCAATAAATCAGTTCCTTATGCCGAGGAAGATGCTACAAACCCCCAGAGCGTTTATGGTCAAACTAAGTTAGACGGAGAGAAAGCGATTCGAGAGGTTCTTGACAACTATTTCATCATAAGAACTTCCTGGGTTTATTCCCAGTTTGGAAATAACTTTATGAAAACCATTTTACGATTGGCAAAGGAAAGAACTTCGTTGGGTATTGTCAGTGACCAAATTGGCACTCCAACAAACGCGGTTGATTTAGCCGAAACTTTGGTAAAAATAATTCTCTTTACCTCCCTCTCCAAAGGAGAGGGTCGGGCAGAGGCTTTTGGCCTATATAATTTCAGCAATGATGTGGAATGTAGTTGGTATGATTTTGCCAAAAAAATAGTTGAAATAAACAACATAAACATCGATTTACAGCCCATACCGACTACAAGTTATCCAACACCAGCGCAAAGACCCAAATATAGTGTTTTGGATAAAAGCAAGATCAAAACCGTTTTTGGTATTGATATTAAAAGTTGGGAGGAAAGTTTACGAACGATAGTAATTTAAATTTAAAAATAATGAAAAAATTCCTTCTTATCTTTTGTTTTGCATTGTCTTCAAATGGCGGGTTTTCCCAAATTAAATCAGGCGAAAAATTAGTATATGCTGCCTCTTATAATATGAGTGGTTTGATGACGCAATTGGCTCAAGTGACCATGGAAACCGAAACTATGAAAACATCTAAAAACACTTTTTTGCATTTGAGTTGCCAAGCAGCTACTTTCAGTAAATGGGATTCTTTTTTTAAAATTAGGGATTTGTATGAATCCTATGTTAATCCATTAACTTTAAGGCCTACTTTATACAAGCGGAGCATTTACGAAGGTGGATTTATCAAAACAGAAAAATATATTTTTAAAAGTGATGGGAGGACAATTGCGAGTACCTCTAAAATAAAAAATAATCCTGAAACCAATAGAACGTTCTCCATTGGCAGTGGCACCCAAGACATTGTCACCCTTATATATAAATTAAGAACGGTTGATTTTCAAAATTTTAAAAAGGATCAAATCAAATCGCTGGCGCTTGTTTTCGATGAAAAGGAAATTCCTGTTGTGGTAAAATTTATGGGCAAGGAAACTCTTTCTGCCGGGAATTTAGGGACTAAAGAATGCTATAAAATTGCCATTGGTGCAAAAACGCAGGTCTTAAAAGGGAAAGATAAAAACATCATTTGGCTCACCGCGGATACCAAAAAAATCCCGGCCTTAATCAAATTCAGCATTCCTGTCGGGACAGGTCAATTAACATTATCAAACGCATCTGGAATTTAAATCAATCATTATGAGACAATTATTTTTAGTTATAGCGAGTATCTTCTCCGTTTTAAGTGTTGTATTTGCCTTTTTGCCTCTAGGGACTTTGGCACTAATTCCTGTTGGAGTAGCACTGATTTTTGGATTTTTGGCATATAAAAAGTCAGATACAAAACAAGCAAAATGGGTTAAAGTAGTGCTATTCATTTCCATTTTATCCTTATTTTTTGTGGTTGGAAAAGAATTTCTAACCAAAGACGAGGTGGAAGTGGACCAACAATTTGACGCCAAAAAGGTAGAATCCAAGAAGGAAGCCCAAAAAGAGTTGGAGGGATTGGAATAGTGAGCTATTAAATTCTTTAAAATACTTTTTACAATACCATTATCAAGTACAAAACTCGGTATTTTGATACATCACTTTTTTACATTAAGTGTATTATAGAAAATAATTTAAAATTTTAAAATCAATTTATTAGGGTATAATAGTAATGGAATAAAAAATGAAATCCTTGAAAAAAATCATGTTGCTCATCGGATTATTGCTGTTCAATTTTACTCTTGTTTTTGCTCAAAAACAGAGTAAGATTAAAGTTGAAAATTCAGACTTTGTTGATATTAACGAAATAGAATTGCCTAATGCAACCCTATTAACCGGTAATGTTAGAGTTATGCATGATGGTATAGTAATGACCTGCAATAAAGCCTATTATTTCAAAGATGAAAACTACATTAAGGCATTTGGAAATGTGGAAATGGTTCAAGGCGACACCTTGTATTTAAATAGTAAGTATGCCGAATACAACGGAAACGTTAAAAAAGCCTTTGCTACGGGTGATGTAGTAATGCAATCGCCAGAATCTAAAATGTCAACCGACACACTATCTTTTGATAGAAATTCGCAAGAAGCTTTTTTTAATAATTATGGCACAATTATTAATAAGAACAATACCTTAAAAAGCAAAGCAGGAAGGTATTATGTTACAGCAAAGAAATACCAATTTTTGACCTCAGTAGTAATAACCAATCCAGAATACACCATAAAATCAAATCATCTGGATTATTATACCACTCAAGGAGATTCTTATTTGTACGGGCCTTCCACCATAACAGGAAAAAATAATTTTATATACACCGAAAACGGCTATTACAACAGCAAGAAGAACATTGGCAATTTTAAAAGGAAGTCTTACATAAAATATAAAGATCGATTGATAGAAGGCGATAGTTTGTATTACGACCGAAAAAAAGAATTTGCTTCGGGAACCCACAATGTTAAAATCACCGATTCCATCAACAAGGCAATAATTAAAGGGCATTATGGGGAAGTGTATAAAAACAAAGATTCGCTATTCATAACTAAACATGCCTCAGTTCGGTATTTGATAGAAAAAGATTCCATGTTTATCCATGCCAAGAAAATAATCGTTACGGGTAAAATAGGGGAGCGAAAAGTAATAGGGTTTAACAACGTGCGTTTTTACAAAACCGACTTGAGCGGAAAATGTGATTCCATTCATTCGGACCAAAAAACAGCACTTACAAAACTGATAGGAAAACCTATTCTTTGGAATTCCGAAAACCAGATGACTGGGGATGTCATGCACTTAATAGGAAATAATAAAACCGAAAAACTAGATTCTCTGAAGATACTGAATAATACTTTTATTATTTCAAAAGACACTATTGGAACGGGTTACAACCAAATAAAGGGGCTTAATTTGCATGGAAAATTTAAAGAAAATAAACTATATCAGGCCGATGTGGTCAAAAATACCGAGGTAGTCTATTATATGCGCAACGAAAAAAATGAGCTCATCGGTATCAACAAAAACCTTAGCAGTCGCATCAACATGATTATGGACGACAAAAGTAAAGTGGAGACTATTACATTTTATGACAATGTTGACGGTGACATCTATCCTGAACTGGATTTACCTGAAAATGCCCGAAAATTGAGAGGTTTTGTTTGGCGCGGTGACGAACGAATAAAAAGCAAAGAGGAGATCTATCCACCCGATGAGGTGGAGTTGGATAAAAAAAATTGATACAAAAAAGGTAGAATCTAAGAAAGAAGCCCAAAAAGAGTTGGAGGGATTAGACAGTCCATAATATTTAATTTATACAGGTAGCTTCAGTGCTATAACGAAGAGTATAGTGTTTTTGGATAAAGCCAAAATCAAAACTGTTTTTGGAATTGATATAAAGGATTGGAGTAAAAGACTAAAAAAACAATAGTTTATAAGTTTATTTAACTCTTTTAGCGATACAAAAAGTACTGACGCCAAAAGGGAAATTTACCACTTTCAATAATTTGTTTTCGAAAATAATCAGGTTCAATAATGCTTTATTGACAAAACGGTTACCAATGGTAATATCTGATTCTCCTGTCTTATTTTTTTGAAGACCAGAAGTTATGGTTCGAAATATATATACTGGTAAAAACAGAAAAAAATTCCAATAACTTGATTTTAGTATTTCAAGATTTTCGACTAGCAATTTTGATTTCAATTCCGATTTTGTATAGCGTCTAAAATGCATATTAACAACATCGTGGTAACTCCACAATAATTGGAAAGCTGGTACAAAAACATACATTGTGCCACCAATTTTCAATAAATCATTCCAATTTTTCAGTGCTTTTTTATCGTTTTCTAAATGCTCTAAACAATCGGATGCTATAACAATATCAAATTTTTCATTCAAGGTAATATTTTGAGCATCCATTACAAAAGCATTGTTTATTCCGTTGGCTTTGCAATTCGCAATGGCTTTATCACTAATATCTACTCCGAATAGATTTTGAGGTGTAAATCCCAACGCTTCTAGATCTTTTAAAAAAATACCCGAAGAACATCCAATATCAAGAACTTTACTGTCTTTTGGTGCGTCTTTTAGTAAATCTAACAAGTATTTCCTTCTCGATTTAAACCACCAATGATCTGTTTCTACGTCGTGGTATTTTTTTTCAAAATCTTCCTTCATAATTTATTTTAATCTATTCGTTTATCTATAAAATAGCGTGGCCTTTGTTTGACTTCAGTGTAAATTTTCCCAATATATTCTCCAATAATTCCAAAACAGAATAATTGTACGCCACCTAAAAAATACATTGGCAGAACAGTTGAAAGCCAACCAGGAACGACGTTTCCTGTATATAATGCAACTAGCGCATAACCTGTCATAATTAGACAAAAGGAAAAGATAACAAATCCAATAATAGTAACTAATTTCAGAGGATAATTGCTAAATGAAGTAACACCGTTCCAAGCAAAAGCAGCCATTTTACGAAAAGGATATTTAGATTCTCCTGCAAAGCGTTCTAAACGATCATAATAAACAACATCTTTAGTAAAACCAATTGTTGGAATAATGCCTCTTAAAAACAAATTTACCTCTTTAAACTCCGCCAAAGCATTTAATACCCTACTGCTACATAATCTATAATCGGCATGATTGTGTATGATATTTACTTTCATTTTCTTCATCAAATTATAAAAAAGTAAAGCTGTGTTTCGTTTAAAAAAAGAATCAGTTGATCTTTCTTTTCTAACACCATAAACGACATCAGTTCCTGATATGAATTTCAGAATTATTTCTTTAATTACACTAACATCGTCTTGCAAATCAGCATCAATAGAGATAAGTGCATCAGCATCATCTTTAAATGTTATCAAACCAGCAAGTAGTGCATTTTGATGTCCCACATTTCCAGCAAGTTTTAATCCTTTGACATGAGGTAAATCCTTCGTTTTTTCTTCTATTACAATCCAAGTTTTATCCTTACTACCGTCGTCAACAAAAGCAGCAAAACTTTTGTTAGATATATAATTCTGGGATATTAAATCGGCTAAAATAGCATTTAATTGAACAGAAGTTTCATTCAATACCAATTCTTCATTATAACAAGGCGATATGATACCAATTGTTGGTCTTTTCATAACATTTATATAAATAATTTAACTAATTTCAAGATTATTCCACCCAAAGGGGACTGCCTTTATTATTACCAAGCTTAACAACAACTACATTATTAATCATCTTTACAGATTCCTTTTTGGGCCAAATAGGCATTGAGCCAATCGAATCTTTTATTCTCAGATAAATTTCTTTATTGTCAATCATTTTATAGTTAGCTATGTCTTGATACTTAAAAAGATTGATAATCCTGTAATTGCTGCCATTATCCCAATTAAATAGAGATCCGCCAAATACTTCTGACTTATCTATTCTAAAATTTTGATGATGTTCGTATGGCAAACATCCAAAGAAATAAACATAATTTACATTAGGATCAAAATCAGGATATTGAGATAGAATTGAAGCATCTATTTTTTTGGCAATTACTTTATCATGATTTGAAATCTGATAATTGGAGTAGAATAATTTATTTATAAAATAGATATTCGCCAAACAGATAAAAGAACAGATAAAAATCAAAATACTTTCTCTTTTATAATAACCTGCTGCATGAACTATTATAAAAGCATAAACTAGGCCTGATGTTACATATATTCTAGGCGGATGATATCCGTTAGTAATAAAATAAGACATAATAAAGGGGAGGAGCAAGAGTATAAATAATATTCCAAAACGAATCAATACCTGTGTTTTTTCTATAAAGAACCTAACGAATAGGACAACACTCAATAATGTTGCTACCATGAAGGTCTTTTCGCCATAGTAAAAATTTCCGACCAGGTTTGTTGCCCAAAGAGAGCAAAAATCCAGGAATTGATTGTTGGATTCACCGGAAACATAAGAAGATAAATAACCTTCCTCAACAGCAGGGCAAAATAGTTTAACGGAAATAAAATATAGCCCAAAAGAAAAAATGACCAATCCACCAAAATATAAAAGCTTGATGAATTCTTTTTTGAGGTTAAAATCTTCAAGATAAGTATTTTGAAAGAAATGTATCAGGTAAATGATTATAGGGATGAACAGCAACGCCTGATAACTTGCAATAACAAACATGAAAACCAATGAAGCCGAAATTAAAAGTAGAATAGATTTTATGGAAAACATGTTCTCGGTGCTTCTTATGAATAATACCACAGTAGCGACCGATAATAAAAAACCAATAGCAACAACATCAGCCTGCATGGTGAAAACTAATTGATAGGATAATTGAGGAAAGGTCAAAAAAAGTAGGCAAAAAACATACATCAAAGAACCCTGAAGCTTAAACAACTTTGATAATTCAACAGCAGTAAAACTTAATAATATGAGACTTAACAGCAAAGTGAAATAAGGCAAATGGCCTCCAAATATATAATACCGGATTAAATTAGTTCCCCATCTTCCGAGTGCCAGTGAAAAATCGGAAATGATAGGTGATTCACTATCAATGCTTAAGGAAAAATTGGTAAGCGCAAAACCATAGGCAATAATAGAGGCAATAATTGAAAAGAATAGTAACTTAAAATTGTAGTTGGAAGCTTTCAATGACATAACGAAAGGGATAAAATTATTGAATCCATAATTTACAAACATAATAATTTATGCTTTCATTTTAGGGATAAACTTTTTAAAAATAGAGCCAAAGTTGTAGAATATGAAATTAGTTGTTAAGTTTGCAAAAATAAATTTCAGGAAACTTATGAAAACAAGAATTATTGCCTTGGTATTAGTTGTTGCATCAACTCTTTTTAGTTGTAAAAATGATAAGGCAGAGACCAACAAAGAAGCAGCCGTTGCTGAAACTCCGAATAACCAATTCAAGGTTACTTTAAACGTTATAGCCAAAAGCGAAGATGATTTCTGTTTGTTGTACACTCAAGATGGTTCTACAAATTTCAAGGATGAGGTTGTTTGGCAACACGTAAAAGGAAATCCAAACGAACAACAAGTAGTATTTGTTTTACCTGCAGATACTTATCCAACCCAGTTGCGATTTGATTTGGGAATAAAAAAAGAACAGGAAGACATCATCTTAAAAAGTGTTGTGTGTGAATACAAAGGGAAGAAAAAAGAAATTTACGGAAGTGAATTAGGTTTACTTTTCCGACCTGATGAATCGAAATGTACTTTTGATCCAACAACTGGAGTGATTAAGGCTATAGTTAAAGATGGCTTAAAGCAAATTCCATCAATGTATCCGCAGGAAACCAACTTAGGACCAGTATTGAAGAAATTGGCCGAATAAATAGTTTATAAATATTTGAAAAAGCTTAAAAAGAAATCGGTTTCTTTTTAAGCTTTTTCTTTTTAGAAACAAATTAGATAATTCCTATATTTGGAAACCAAAATAGAAGAGAAGTAATATGGAATGCAAAATTTGTCAAAACCAAACCAAAAAACTTTTCAACGCAAAAGTTTTATATAAATACGATGTTGATTATTTTCAATGTCAAACCTGCGGTTTTGGTCAGACTGAAAAGCCTTATTGGTTGGATGAAGCTTATATTAGTTCTATGAATCTTTCTGATACGGGCGTGATGTATCGCTGTGAAAGAATGTCAAAAATTACGACATCATTATTGTTCTTGTTTTTTAAAATGAAAGGAAAATTTTTAGACTATGCTGGAGGATTTGGCGTTTTCACCCGTCAAATGCGCGACATTGGTTTTGACTTTTACTGGCACGATCTATATACCAAAAATGAAATTGCCCGTGGTTTTAACGGAAGTTTAGATGAAAGATACGATGTGGTAACTACTTTCGAAAGTTTTGAACACTTTGAAAATCCATTAGAAGAAATAGAAAAAATTGTAAAGCTTACAGATACCATCATTTGCACTACCGATTTGATTTCAAATCCTGCACTAGTTCATGCAAACTGGTGGTATTATGCTTCTGAACATGGGCAACACGTTTCTTTTTATTCCAAAGATGCCTTTAAAGAAATCGCCAAAAAGTTCGGAATGAATTATTACAATGCGATGAATGTTCATATACTGAAAAAGAAAAAATTTGGTATCTTCGGCATCCTTTTCTTCAAATTTGGTCTTGCCAAACACTTACTTTATTTTGGATATTTTGTTTTTAATCCGTTTCTAAAATCCAAATCGCTTGATGATATGAACAGCTTTTATATCAAAAAGTAATACCTTGCATCCTTATATTTGATAAAATGCAATGAGTATTTTTAATAGAAATAAAATAACTGACTTTTTTATTTATGGTTTAGGACAAATTATAAACTTGGTTAGTCCATTGTTTGTAATGCCTTTTATCATTTACAAATGTGGAGAAGATGGACTTGGAAGAGTTGGCGTTGGATTTTCGTTTGCATTAATATTAAATAGCATAATTGATTACGGTTCGTATATCCATGGCGTTAAAGAAATCTCAATCAACAGAGACAATACTACCGTTTTGGAAAACAGATTAAAGGCTATCTATCTTTCAAAACTATTGCTGCTATTACTGACATTTGCAATTATTTCCATACTTATTTATACGATTCCGTTTTTTTCAAAAGACAAAACATTGTTTTTTTTTAGCTTAACAATTGTTGTAGGGCAATTAATAAATCCGCAATGGTTTTTTCAAGGCGTTGAAAATTTCAAATGGATATCAGTTATAAACGTTACGTCTAAAGTTATCTATATTTTATTAGTAATCCTGTTTATAAAAGAAAAGACAGACTACGTTTTTGCTAATTTATTCTTTGGTGTTGGTGCGATAATAGGCAACGGAATAGCACTAGTATGGCTTCTAAATAAATACTCATTTTCGTTAAATGGCTTTTCATTAAAAGACGCAACAAATATTATAAAAGACGAATTTAGTTTTAGTGTATCACAGTTTTTCCTGTCGATTTATCAATTTTTTCCAATCATCATGATAAGTTATATTGGAGGCGATTTTATGGCAGGACAATTCAGAGTAATTGATCAGATTTTGACCATTTTCAAGACGTATCTGAATATGTTTTTCTACTTCGTTTATTCCAATGTTTGTTATGAATTGAATTTAAATTTCAATAAAGGAATTAAAGTCTGGAAACAATATAACGGACTTAATTTTGTTCTTTTATTTTCAGTAATGGCTGTGTTTTTTGTTTTTTCAGAGCTTATTTTGACTTATTTTAAAATAGACAGCGAAAGAATACCACTTATGTCTACTTATTTCAGAATTGGATTATTGGTTCCATTATTAGTATCAATATCTCAACCTTTACGCCAATTGATGTTTGCCTTTAATGAGAATAAAATTTATATTAGAATTACGGTTATAGCAACACTTTTAAACTTCATCCTCCTTTTTATTTTAACCAACAATATGGGGTTAAAAGGAGCCTTCATTTCTATAATTGTTATCGAGTTTTTTATCATAGTTTTGTATTCTAAAATAATAATGAATCAGCTTCGGGGAAAAACGGTTTAAATTAATGAGTACTACCAAAATATCAAAAGACTTTCTATATCAAATACTTTTTGCAATATGTATACTCGTAACATATTTGAATAATTATGAGTTGACTTTTTTGGTTTGGATTGCTATAATTATAGTTACCATAAAAAGAAAATACTCATTAACTATTTTTCAATACATCGTTTCTTATATAACCATTTTGATTGTGGCATTCATCGCCTGGTTTTTTTATGATAACACCATTTATGAAGTTATTCGGGATATTACTTATTTGCTAAAGCCTATTCTTGGTTTGCTTCTCGGATATCAATTGTGCAGGCATGCTAAAATGAAGGTTATAGAAACCATAATATATGTTGGGTTTATTATCGCCGTCATCCATTTAGGAATAATCTTTTTTACTGTAGTTGTACATCGCGTTATAAACATTCATGAATTAAGAGCGTATGGGGGCTATTTCAGCGACTTTGAGGTGTATTCATTAATTTTGGTAATATTTCACAAAAAATTCAATGTATTGCTCTCTAGAGAAAGGTTTTGGTTATTGCTAGTGACTCTAGCATTTTCAAGTTTTCTTTATTTATCTCGAGCCAATTTTATACAAGCCGTTCTTTTTTATATTGTTTTAAAAGGCTATTTCACTTTGAATAAAAGAAGCATGTTAATTCTGTTTTCGTTTTTCTCCTTTGTGATAATTGGCTACACGGTCATTTATAACATGAATTTGACTAGAAACGGAAAAGGACTAGAAGCGTTGCTTTATAAAATCAAAAATGCCCCAATCGAAGCATTCAAATCAAAAGTAGACAAAGACGACTGGAAAGATTTTAATGATAATTATCGTGCCTATGAAAACATGATTACTATCAGATCAATGAAAAATGAAGGATTTTGGGGAATGTTGAGAGGCAAAGGATTGGGGTCTGATCTTCCGTTAGGACAAAAACTTTACACCAATGACGGTACTGTTTTAACAAGAGTCTCTATCCTTCACAATGCTTTTATGACAGTATTTTTGAAATCGGGGTTTATTGGACTATTTTTTATGCTCTATTTTTTGCGAATCCTTTTTAAACAAAATAAGACTGACAATGAATATATCAAACAGTTAAATCTTATTTTGATTGCTACGGCTATCTATTTGTTTTTTGACAATTGGGTTTTGCTGGGATTGTATTTAAAAACAGAAAGCAAGTCGGTAATAATTGGATTCATCCTTTGTTATATCGAATATCAAATAAAACAACAAAAGGCTTTAGCAATAGAACAACAGATATGAAAACATTAAAAATTTTTGTAGACTGCCATGTCTTCGATGGAAATTTTCAAGGAACCACGACTTATCTTAAAGGGCTTTATTCAGAGCTTTTAAAAGATAAAAACACTCAATTCTTTTTTGGAGCATATAACACAGCATTTCTCAAAACCATATTTGGGGTTCATGATAATCTTACATACGTGAGTTATAAAGCCAAAAACAAATTCTATCGATTATTGTTTGACGCTCCAAGAATTATAAAGAAAAAAAAAATAGATTATGCTCATTTTCAGTATGTCGTCCCACCTATAAAAGCCTGCAAATATATAGTCACCATTCACGATGTATTATTTTTAGATTTCCCGGAATATTTTCCTTTGTCTTATAGATTAAAGAATAAGTTTCTTTTTAAGACCAGCGCAAAACGTTCTGATTTGGTATTGACGGTTTCCGAATATTCGAAACAACAAATACAAAAGCATTTCGATATAGAAAAAGTAACTATTACGTCTAATGCTATTGATTCGGTTTATTACGAAGAGTATAATAAAAATGAAGTCCAAAAACAAGTAAGGGAGAAGTTTAATGCGACGAATTACTTCCTATATGTTAGCCGCTGGGAACCAAGAAAAAATCATGACCGATTGCTAAAAGCATTTGTTGAAAACAAGTGTTATAAAACATATTCGTTAGTTTTTGTAGGCGATAAGACTATCGAAAACAAAGTTTACAATCACTATTATGCTTCACTTCCTGATAAAATAAAAGCAACTATTTTAAGCTTTAACAATGTCAATTATCAAGATCTAATATTACTCGTTCGTGGTTCAGCTTTATCAATTTATCCATCAATTGCAGAAGGATTTGGGATTCCTCCTTTAGAGTCCTTGGCGGCGAGAATACCAACTATTTGTTCGAATACAACCGCTATGGCAGATTTTCAATTTTTTGGAGATTGTCTTTTTAATCCGTTAGATTTAACCGATTTAAAAAACAAAATAGAAATAGGTTTAAAAGATACTCAAATTGACCAAAAACGAAATCAAATGGAAACCAAATTCACTTGGCAATTCGCAGCGGAACAATTTAAAAAAGCAATTTCTCAAAGCTATTAAAATTCAAATCTATTTGTTATGTTTGCAATTATATAAAAAACAATATTACACTGCAATAGAATTTTAATGAAAATAGCCATATTAGGAACTCGTGGTATTCCAAATCATTATTCTGGTTTTGAACAATTTGAGAAGGATATTTTTAAGAGGAATCCACGGAAATAGAACAAGGAAATAGAATTCGTGGATGCGGTGCCATCGGAAAATCCCACGTTGCAATTATGGCAGAGTCAACTGTTTTTGAAAACTTGAAACAGTATCATTCTATAAACCAGGATTTAGATGCAATGGATGCTTTAGATTAAAAAATTATTTTCCCAACAACTCCATCAATTCCAAAGCTCTCCTTGTCGTTTTCACATTCTCAAAAGTCAACAAAAGCCGTAATCCCGACGGCGTTTGCTTTTCTTTCATTACGCAAATAGCGCTGTTTTTTTGGACAAACTGAATCACTTGATGAAAACGTTTGCTGGTATAAAAATCCGAGTTTTGATCCGCCACAAAATAGCCAATCATCTTGCCTTTTTTCATCACTAATTTCTCGATTCCCACTCGGGTGGCAATCCATTTGATGCGAATGCTATTCATCAACGCGTTGGCTCGTGGTGGCATCGGACCAAAACGGTCAATCAATTTATTCTGGAAAACAACCAATTCTTCTTCGTTTTTCACCGCGCCCAGTTCGTTATACAAACTCAAACGCTCCGAAACATTGTTGATGTATTCGTCCGAAAACAACAACTCAAAATCGGTGTCGATTTGCAGGTCTTTTACATATTCTTTCTCCACACCGCTATCTTCGTTTTCATACAGATCCTTGAATTCGTTTTCCTTCAATTCATCAATGGCTTCATTCATTATTTTTTGATAGGTGTCAAAACCAATTTCGTTGATGAAACCAGATTGTTCGCCACCCAATAAATCTCCAGCTCCTCGAATTTCCAAATCCTTCATCGCAATATTGAAACCGCTTCCCAATTCAGAGAATTGTTCCAAGGCCTGAATTCGTTTTCGGGCATCATCCGTCATTGCAGAATAAGGCGGACAAATGAAATAACAAAACGCTTTCTTGTTGCTACGACCCACTCGACCCCGCATTTGGTGTAAATCGGAAAGCCCAAAATTATTGGCATTATTGATGAAAATCGTGTTCGCATTGGGAACGTCCAAACCGCTTTCGATAATGGTGGTGGCCACTAAAACATCAAATTCGCCGTTCATAAAAGCCAACATCAATTCCTCGAGTTTGCTGCCTTCCATCTGGCCGTGACCGATTCCCACTCGCGCATCGGGAACCAATCGCTGAATCATTCCGGCAACTTCTTTGATGTTTTCGATTCGATTGTTGACAAAGAAAACCTGTCCGTTGCGCTGAATTTCATACGAAATTGCATCCCGAATCAGTTCTTCACTAAAACCAACCACGTTCGTTTCAATGGGATACCGATTGGGCGGAGGTGTTGTAATAACGGATAAATCGCGTGCCGCCATCAATGAAAACTGTAAGGTTCTCGGGATTGGCGTTGCTGTTAATGTCAAGGTATCAACATTAGCAGCAATGGTTTTGAGTTTGTCTTTCACGTTGACGCCAAATTTTTGTTCCTCGTCCACTATCAACAATCCAAGGTCTTTGAACACGACATTTTTGTTGACTAATTGATGTGTTCCAATGACAATGTCGAGTTTACCTTCGGCCAGTTGTTTAAGAGTTTCGGCTTTTTGTTTGGCGGTTCTAAAACGGTTCAAATACCCAACAGAAACTGGCATTTCCTTCAACCTTTCAGTGAAAGTGCGGTAATGTTGGTACGCTAAAATCGTCGTGGGAACCAAAACTGCCACTTGTTTGCTGTTGTCAACCGCTTTGAAAGCAGCACGAATCGCGACTTCGGTTTTCCCGAAACCCACGTCGCCACAAACCAAGCGATCCATCGGGCGGTCGCTTTCCATATCAGCTTTGACTTCGGCGGTCGATTTGGTTTGGTCGGGCGTATCTTCGTAGATGAAGGAACTTTCCAATTCATTTTGCAAATAGCTGTCGGGCGCAAAACGGAATCCTTTTTCCAGTTTTCTTTTGGCGTACAATTGAATCAAATTGAACGCAATATGTTTGACGCGTGCCTTGGTTTTTTGTTTTAGAATCTTCCAAGCGTTCGAACCGAGTTTATAAATTTTTGGCGGCGTCCCATCTTTTCCATTGTATTTCGAAATCTTGTACAGCGAATGAATGCTCACATAAACGATGTCATTATCCGCATAAACGAGTTTTATGGCTTCTTGGGTTTTGCCCTCAACCTGAATTTTTTGCAAGCCACCAAATCGGCCAATTCCGTGATCGATATGAGTTACATAATCACCAACGGACAAGGTGGTCAATTCTTTTAATGTAATATTTTGCTTCTTCGAAATAGAACTTTTAATGTTGAATTTGTGATACCGCTCAAAAATTTGGTGATCGGTATAACAGGCAATTTGGTTTTCCTCGTCGATAAATCCTTGATATAACGGCAACACAATGGTGTTGTATTGCTTTCTTATATTCTCAGAATTGGCTTCGTCCAGTGTTTCAAAAATATCGTGAAATCGCTTGGCTTGGTTTTCATTCGAACAAAACAAATAATTTTTATAGCCATTAAAATGGTTCTCGTTCAAATTATTCAGCAATAAATCGAATTGTTTGTTGAAAGAAGGTTGCGGTTTGATATGAAAATCGAAAGAACTTTTCGTTTTATAAATGGGCTTTGAACTCAATTCCACAAGCGAAAAATCCAAACTTTTCTTGATGAATTCGGTTTGATTCAAAAACAATTGTTCGGGTGCAACATGGTTTACCGTAGCATTCAGATTTTCGAAAATCTCGGTGGCTTTTGCGAAAAGTTTATCCAATTTTGAGAAAAGCAAATCCGTATTCTGGATAAATAGTACCGTTTGATTGTTGATGTATTCCAAGAAACTCTCCCGATTTTCCTGAAAGAATTTGTTCTCGACATTTGGAATAATCGTGATTTTTTGCTGCTTTTCGATAGAGAGTTGTGTTTCCACGTCGAAACTTCGGATGCTATCGACTTCGTTGCCAAAAAACTCAATCCGGTACGGATTATCATTCGAAAAGGAGAACACGTCGACAATTCCGCCACGAACCGAAAATTCGCCGGGTTCCGTGATAAAATCGACTCGTTTGAATTCGTATTCAAACAGCACTTCATTAATAAAATCAATGGAAACCTTGTCGCCAACAGCCACTTTCAAGGTGTTTTTGTCCAACTCTTTTCGGGTGACCACTTTTTCGAAAAGTGCTTCGGGATAGCTGACAATAATGGCGGGTTGCTTGCGGGAATTAATTCGGTTCAACACTTCGGCGCGAAGCAAAACATTGGCATTATCGGTATCTTCAATTTGGTACGGGCGACGGTAGGAACCGGGATAAAAAAGCACGTCCTGTTCGCCAATCATTTGTTCCAAATCATTCAAATAATAAGCCGCTTCTTCTTTATCGTTTAGGATAAGCAAAAAAGGTTTTTCGGTTTTTTTAAAAAGGGATTGCACGACAAACGAAAGTGAGGACCCTATCAATCCGTTGAGATGTATTTTTTGTTCGGGTTTTTGTAAACTAGTGACAATTTGCTTGACTTTAGGCGAATTATCGTAGATAGTGTATAAAGTCGTTTTACTCAATTCGAGGAAGATTTGGGTCGGTTTTTTCGTTTGGAATGGCTCTTGTGGTATCCAGCATTTTTATCAAATCGGACTCTCCTTCTTCAAGAGGAATTTTACTTTTTTGAACAATCTTATCCATTTGGTTTTGCAAAGAAACTAATTCGGTATTAATTTCAGTAATAAAAACAAGGGCTTTCTGATCTGGGATGTTGTCCAAATGGAGGTATAAATCCAGCATTCTCAGTTTGGACAATAAGGCGGCTATTCTGCTTTTTATTGGTGGTGTATTGAATGCAATAGGAATGTTTTCATTTAATGCCGACGCCTTCTTAGAAAGTTCAGTCGATTTTTTTTGGAAAGCGCCAATAGTATTTTTGGGTTTTTGATTTAATTCGTCCAAAAACAAACGCCACTCGTTCCATGACAAGGTACTGGCTTGTGAGGTTGCGTTGAGGGGATTGGCATTAAAAACCCAGCCTTTATTGATGTTCTCGAAAATGATTTCCTTTTTTTGGAAGTTTTTTTGGTTCTCGGCCTGACGGTTTTGTGTTTCGTTTTTACACGAATACAGGACAAAAACCAGAAAAAGGAAATAGGCTATTTTAAGTTTCATCAGTTTTTACTATTTGTTTTTCATCTGTGATTGCATGAAGGCGCAAAGTTACGAAGTAAATTGACAATTACGAATCCGAACATTAGAATAAGAAACTATGGCCTAGCGGCAGAAAACAGTGATGAATTTTTTTCTATGGTGGGTTATTTTGGTTTAAAAAAGCCCCTAGCCTTTTGAAGGCTAGGAGCTTTGACACTTTATAACACATAAGAAATCAAGGGACTTCGAGTTGAAACAAATTTAAGATTAATACCCGGCTAAAAATTTTGCTTTAAATTAAATTTTTTTAATATGATAAAATCAATTATTTAATAAATTTGGATAGTTCGCTTTTTTGGGAATCATATTCTTGTTTACTTATTAATTCCAAGTCAAGTTTTTCTTTTAATCCTTTTAGTTTTGAAATTGCTTCTTCACTGCTAATAGGTGCGTTAGGGTCTATCAATTCTTTTGTAAGTAAAGAACCAAGTATCGAAATTGTACTTATTTCCGACTTAAAACTAGATAAAACAATAAAAGGCATTGCAATACCAAATTCTTTTCTTATTCCAATTTTTGTTATGGTATATTCCACTCCATTCATATTGTTCCCAGGAACAAACATTGTCACTATCTCTGTTGGTGAGAAGAGAGTTGTAGAAATTGCATTACCAAGATAAAGACCTAAAAAATGAGTGTTTTCGTAAGTTCCTAGAACTTTTTGAGGAATTCCTAACTTAAATTTATCTCCTATTTTATAAACTTTATCCTCTTTAATACTCTCAAAAGTTTGTCTATTTTCAAATTGCTTACTAAATGCTTTTAATGCTTTTGTATCTGTTCCATTTGAATAGTATGTTGATAGGTCTAAAGTATCTTTTTGAGCATTTGAGTAAAAACTTACTGCCATCAATAATCCTAATACTATTTTTTTCATAATTTTTAATGTAATGAAGTTGTTTTTTGATTCATTTTTAGCAAAGTAATACAATAATTTTTACAACAAAGGTCAATGCCAAACTTATTTTATAAAGAATCCATTTACTAAAACGCAAACCTAACTCATTCCAATCAAATAAGTTTACGGTTTTTTACATTTTACGAAATGCGGATTCAAGATTCACTCTTCTTATAATTTAGCCGCCATGAGTTTTACCCCAGCTGAAATTGCCGCTGAAATAAAGAAATAGATTCCGGAATTCACCGTTTCGTACCAACCTGATTTTCGTCAAGCCATTGCCGACAGTTGGCCTGCCAGTATTGATGATTCTCGTGCTAGGGAAGATTGGAACTGGCATCACGAGTTCAATTTAGAAAGTATGATGGTTGATATGTTACGGCATTTAAGCTAGTTTCTGAAGCAAACAATACCATTATTTTATCTCATAAGTATTATCGGTTTGCTTCACATCAGCCATTAATCCACTTGGGTCGATGGTGATTTTTTTGATGTTGGTTTTTGGTTTTAAAATTGTGAATTCATACTTGGGATTTGCCCAAGCCCAATCGCTTAAAATAGTTCTTTTAATTGGTGGATTTGGATTTTCTTTTTCAAAACTCATCATGCGCAGCGGAACATAGAAACTTTCTGAAGTGCCATCGGTATATTCCACAGACAAATCGATTGGCATAGGCATTCTGCCAATTCTTTCTAAAGTAATTTTAGTAGAATTTTTATCTTCTTTTATTTCTTTAATTCCATAATCGATCGTGTTGGTAGTTTGTGTCCAATCGGTTAAATACCAATCTAAGTTGGCTCCCGAAACACGCTCGGCGGTGCGTTTAAAATCATTTGGTGTTGGATGCTTGAATTTGAAATCCTGAAAATATCTTGTTATGGTATGTTCGAGTTTATCTTTCCCAATAACATATCCCAGTTGGGACAGGAAAATACTGCCCTTATAATACGAAGAAATACTATACAATCTGTTTTCGTCGTACCGATCGGAATGTATAGTTTGAGGCTGTTCTTTTCCGGAAGCTACTAATTTGTAATACGTGGCATAAATATCTTTAAAAGGGTTTTCTTCTTTATTTATCGCGATTTCATTGAGGGCCAAATATTCAATATAAGTTGCGAAACCCTCATCCATCCAGGAATGTTTCGATTCATTGGATGCCAATAAGTGCTGAAACCAAGTATGAGCCAATTCATGGGTTGCAGTTCCCAAAATTCCTTCCAGCGTTCCATTTCCTAACATCAAGGTACACATGGCATATTCCATTCCGCCATCGCCACCTTGAATAAAGGAGTATTGTTTATAGGGATAATCCCCTATTTTCTGGTTGTAAAAATCCATCACACGAACCATTAGGGGTTCTAGTTTTTTCCAGTTTTCTGCTATTTTTGGGTCATTTTTATAAAGGAAATGCAAATCGACACGATTAGGTCCTTTCACAATATCATGGGTATAATTTCTGTCGGCAGCCCAAGTAAAATCATGCACCATGGGAGCCAAAAAATGCCAGGTCAGGGTTTGGGTTTTCTTTGGATACACAACGGTAACTCCTGCATCCTGATAGCCATGACCAATTTCATTTGGGTTTTGCAAATAACCGCTTCCGCCCAAAACATAGTCCTTATCGATGGTAATTTTTACGTCGAAATTTCCCCAAACACCATGAAACTCCCTTGCGATATAAGGATCAGCATGCCAACCTTCAAAATCAAACTCGACCATTTTCGGATACCATTGCGACATTGATAATTCAACCCCTTCTATATTATTTCTTCCAGAACGCCGAATCTGTATCGGAACTTGCCCATCAAAATCGAGTGTGAAAGTGGTTTTTGAATTGGGTAAAATTGGTTTTGCCAAAGTGACTTCGAGGATTGTTCCAACCGTTTTTGTATTGGCAACAACATTGTCTTGTTTGAAATTTGTAATATTTAAGTACCCTATCTCATTGGGCTTTAGAGTTTTTAACCGGCTTACTTTTATTTCGGCGTCCCCCTCTTTTATCTTGTTGACCATTCTAGCGTCTGGGTCTTTGATGCTTTGAATTCGGGCATCCATCTCACTTCCCGGCTGAAAGGCATTTGGATACAAATGATAAAAAACTTTTTTCAAGGTGTCAGCAGAATTATTGGTGTAAACTAATTCCTGTTTTCCTTTATATTGGTAATTTTTCACATCCATCACAACATCCATTTTATAGTCAACATGCTGTTGCCAATAGGCTGAACTTTGTGCCAATAGATTCCCAAAACTCATTAAAACGGTAGCAAACACAAGGTTTTTTTTCATGTTGGATAAAATAAAAAATGGAAGGACCAAAGGCCTTCCATTATAAAATAGAGAATAAAATTATTTTTTTTTCGACATTTTTTCAGCCAGTAACAAAGCATTATAGGCATTAACGATTCTCCCCGATTGAGACAAAGCGGTAAAGGAACGGCTGTCATCTGGGTTCCCACCAACGATAACATTAGTGGTAATAGCTACGCCTGAATCCATCAAAATGTGTTTTACCTGCGAGGCAGACAATGTTGGATAATAGGAACGAATCAATGCGGCAACTCCGGCAACATTTGGCGAAGCCATTGAGGTGCCCTGTAAATATTTATAAGTGTTGTTTGGTGTGGTCGCATAAATTTTGACTCCAGGAGCAAAAACATCGACATTTATTTTTCCATAGTTGGAGAACCGAGCAACCACCTTGTCCCCAGATTCGAAATTCAAAGCGCCAATAGTGATTAAATTATCTACAAATTCTGTTTTTTTATCATCAGAATCAGTTGGAAAATTATTTTCGGTGTCCAAATCTTTCGCATCGTTTCCGGCGGCGTGAACAATTAACACGTCTTTCTTTGCGGCATATTTAATGGCGTCATAAACCCATTTTTTGTGAGGAGAAAAGTCTTTTCCAAAACTTCCGTTAATCACTTTTGCCCCATTATCAACAGCATAACGAATACCAAGAGCAATATCTTTGTCGTATTCATCCCCGTCAGGCACCGCACGAATAGCCATGATTTCAACATTATTGGCAATCCCATCGCCACCAATTGCATTATTCCTAACTTGGCCAATGATTCCGGCAACATGTGTTCCGTGAAGGATTTTTTCCTTGTCTGGTCCCATCACATTATTGTTACCGTATTTGGTATCTTTGATGTCATTTGGATTATCGCCAACCACTTTTCTGTAATCGATTTTCAGATTATCGCCATTAATCACTGCATCGAATCCTTCTAGTTGTTCCTGAATTGCCGCTTTCAAATCGGACACACTCATTCCAAAAGAGAACATCCTTTTCATTATGTTTTTACTTTGAGATAATTCTGTTTCTTGAGAATCAATTGCATTTACCTCTTCAGCGGTGTAGCCAGATTTCCCAAAATGTTTGACTAAAACAGCATCGGCCTTTGTGGTTCCGGCTAACATTTGTTCTAATTGGGTTTTCCCTTCAAGGCTTTCCTTGATTTTTTTATCGTTGGTCGCTTTCGCCACTTGATAAGTGGTCGCATCAACGAGATCTTTGTTGACAATAATTCTTTCGTATTCTAAATTTTCTTTAGTGATGTCTCCCAGAAAATTCCAACCGTGAATATCATCAATATAGCCGTTTTTATCATCATCGATTCCGTTTCCAGCAATCTCTTTTTTGTTGGTCCAAATCACCGATTTTAAATCGTCATGCTCAATGTCAACGCCGGAATCTAATACGCCAACGATTACTTTTACCCCGTTTTTATCTTTTAGCAATTCGGCATAAGCCTTGTCAATACTCATTCCCGGAACAGTGTCTTTTACTAGGTCCAAATGGCTCCAACGCTTTAAATCGTCCTCCTTTAAAGGGGAAATCTTAGTGCTGTATAAAGGAGTCTTAACCGAGAGTGCAGAAATGTCATAAACTGGTTTTGTGACTCCACATCCTGCCAACGCCAAAAAAGAAATGGCAGAAATTAAAATAGTTTTGAAATTATTCATGAATTGGTTTTATTAAATTTTAGTTTAAAAGTAAATTCTTTTGTTATAAATAAAGAGAAGATTAACACTATCTTAAGATTTCATCACAAGTAAACCGTTCCTTGAAACGAACTCCTTTTTCGGTTTTTTCTACTGTTATGATTTCGTTATGCGCATCGTGTTCCAAGAATAAATAATAATTATTGTCCGCAGCGGCGTTCAGGAATTTTGCCTTTTCAGGCATTGTCAAAAGTGGCCTCGTGTCATAACCCATTACGTAAGCCAAAGGTAAGTGTCCGACAGTGGGCAGCAAATCCGCCACAAAACAAATAGTTTTTTCTTGGTATTTTATTAGCGGAATCATTTGCTTCTCCGTGTGGCCGTCGGCAAAGAAAATCCCGAAATCCAGTTCGGATGTTGGCAATAAATCACCTTCAGGTCTTTTTATGAAATGCAAGTGTCCACTTTCCTGAATTGGCAAAATATT
Source organism: Flavobacterium psychrophilum (assembly GCA_945872245.1). Classification (GTDB taxonomy): domain Bacteria; phylum Bacteroidota; class Bacteroidia; order Flavobacteriales; family Flavobacteriaceae; genus Flavobacterium; species Flavobacterium psychrophilum_T. The sequence continues at coordinate 48,856 of CAMBZB010000007.1, read as the reverse complement.
TTCAGATAAGAACGAAGCTTTTTCTCTCAAATTTGGTTTCGTCGCCCACTCCCAATGACTTTCGTTACTCCAGTATTTGGCATTTTTGAAAGCCAACTCATATCCCGTTTTGTCTTTGTTCCATTGCACGCTACCGCCACAATGGTCAAAATGCAAATGCGTCAAAAAGACGTCAGTGATGTTATCGCGATGAAAACCATGTTTTGCTAGGGATTTGTCCAAGGAGTGTGTGCCCCAAAGTGAATAATAACTGAAAAACTTCTCCGATTGCTTGTTTCCCAATCCATTGTCAATCAAAATCAAACGATTACCGTCTTCAATGAGTAGACATCGAGCTGCAAGGTCAATTAAGTTATTTTCGTCGGCTGGGTTTGTTTTGTTCCAAATTGTTTTTGGCACCACTCCAAACATGGCGCCACCATCCAACTTAAAATTCCCAGTTTCTATGGAATACAGTTTCATTATTTTTTTATGAAGATTCAACAAAGTTAGGAAAAGCAAACGTTTCTGATAGTTGTAAATAAGTTTTTTCTATTTTGGCATTAGTTATAAAAATGTTATCAAATATGGAAAAAGGTTTTTTATATAGTATCTTTGCGCTTTATTTAGACAAAATCAAAATAAGCTATGATTAAAGTTTCTGATACTGCCAAAAAGAAAATCATCGATTTAATGAAGGACGATGGATTTGATGCGGCAGTCGATTATGTGAGAGTAGGCGTGAAAAGCGGTGGATGCTCGGGTTTGTCTTATGATTTGAAGTTTGATAAAAGCAAAGGTGAAGACGACAAAATTTTTGTGGACAACGAAATAACCATTGCCGTAGAAAAAAAATCCTTCCTTTATTTAGCCGGAACTATTTTGGAATTTTCTGGCGGACTAAACGGAAAAGGATTTGTTTTCAATAATCCAAACGCAAGTAGAACTTGTGGTTGCGGAGAGAGCTTCTCTTTGTAGATTGAAAGATTAAAAAATTTTAAATTCAAAGATTAAAAAAGTATGACAAAATCGTTTGAGGAATTTGAAGTTCACAAAAAAGGAGTTGTCTTAACAAAATTAGTTTTTGAATTGTTAAATAATAAATCTTTTGATAAAGAATATGGGTTTAAAGACCAATTGAAAAGAGCTGTAGTATCAATTACAAATAATATTGCCGAAGGTTCTGAATACAATAATAACAGGCAATTTATAAGATACCTGAAATATTCGAAAGGCAGTTGCGCGGAAGTTAGGAATATGTTGATATTATCAAGAGAATTGCAGTTATGTAATCAAGATAGCATTCAAATTAGCTATGATGTAAGCATTGAAATATCTCAAAACCTTTCAAATTTCATAAAATACCTTAACAATAACACTAAAGATTAGCATTCAATCTTTGAATTTTTTAATCTTTAAATTTTTTAATTAAATGAGTAAATACACCGAAGACCATTTAAGAGTCGAACTCGAAACCAAAGAATACGAGTACGGATTTTATACTGATTTAGAATCGGATACGTTTCCCATTGGCTTGAACGAGGATATTGTTCGCGCCATTTCCCATAGAAAAGAAGAACCACAATGGATGACCGATTGGCGTATCGAGGCTTTTCGCGCTTGGGAAAAAATGATTGAGCCAGAATGGGCAAATGTGCATTACACCAAACCTGATTTTCAAGCCATTTCCTATTATTCTGCTCCAAAAGCGGTTGACCCTAATAAAACATTGGACGATGTAGATCCTGAACTTTTAGAAATGTATAAAAAATTGGGCATTTCTGTCGATGAACAAAAAATGATGAACAATGTTGCCATGGATATCGTGGTCGATTCGGTTTCAGTGGCGACAACATTCAAGAAAACTTTGGGTGAAAAAGGTATCATTTTCATGAGCATTTCCGAAGCCATTAAGGAACATCCAGAATTGGTTCGAAAACATCTTGGAACGGTTGTACCTCAAAAAGACAATTTTTATGCCGCCTTAAATTCAGCCGTTTTCTCTGACGGAAGTTTCTGTTATATTCCAAAAGGCGTTCGTTGCCCGATGGAACTTTCGACCTATTTCCGTATCAATCAAGCTGGAACCGGACAATTCGAGAGAACATTGCTAATCGCCGATGAAGGTAGTTATGTTTCGTATCTTGAAGGTTGCACCGCACCAAGTCGAGATGAAAATCAATTGCATGCCGCTGTGGTAGAATTGATTGCCATGGATGATGCCGAAATTAAATATTCGACCGTTCAAAACTGGTATCCTGGAAACAAAGAAGGAAAAGGGGGTGTTTTCAACTTCGTGACCAAAAGAGGTTTGTGCGAGAAAAATGCGAAAATTTCATGGACTCAAGTCGAAACGGGTTCTGCCGTGACTTGGAAATATCCATCTTGTATCTTGAAAGGCGACAATTCGGTGGGTGAATTTTATTCGATTGCCGTAACCAATAATTTCCAACAAGCCGATACCGGAACCAAAATGATTCACTTGGGAAAAAATACCAAATCAACCATTATTTCCAAAGGGATCTCAGCCGGAAAATCACAAAACAGTTACCGAGGATTAGTAAAAATCGGTCCAAATGCAGACAATGCAAGGAACTTTTCGCAATGCGATTCCTTGTTAATGGGAAATAATTGTGGGGCACATACTTTTCCATACATTGAGAGCAAAAATCCATCAGCCAAGATAGAACATGAAGCCACGACAAGTAAAATTGGGGAAGACCAAGTTTTCTATTGCAACCAACGTGGCATTCCCACCGAAAAAGCAATCGCTTTAATCGTAAATGGCTTCAGCAAAGATGTACTAAATAAATTGCCCATGGAATTTGCAGTCGAAGCGCAGAAGTTGTTAGAAATTTCGCTTGAAGGTTCAGTAGGTTAGTCTTAAACAAAGTATAAAACACATTCGAAAAATGTTATCAATAAAAAATTTACACGCCTCCATTGGAGACAAAGAAATATTAAAAGGAATAAACCTTGAAGTGAAAGCTGGAGAAATCCATGCGATTATGGGACCAAACGGTGCCGGAAAAAGTACACTTGCTTCCATTATTGCTGGAAACGAAAATTACGAATTGACCGATGGAGCAATCTCTTTAGATGGAGAAGATCTTTCGGAATTGGCTCCTGAAGAAAGAGCCCATAAAGGGGTATTCTTATCATTTCAATATCCTGTTGAAATCCCGGGAGTTTCGGTGACTAACTTTATGAGAACCGCCATTAACGAAACCCGCAAAGCAAACGGCCAGGAGGAAATGCCTGCCAACCAAATGCTAAAAGTGATTCGGGAGAAGTCAGAATTATTGGAAATCGACCGTAAATTTTTATCCCGTTCTCTTAACGAGGGATTTTCTGGTGGAGAGAAAAAACGTAATGAGATTTTTCAAATGGCCATGTTGGAGCCTAAATTAGCCATTCTGGACGAAACGGATTCAGGATTGGATATTGATGCGCTTAGAATTGTTGCCAATGGGGTAAACAAATTGAAAAGCGACAAAAACGCCATTATCGTTATCACCCATTACCAAAGACTTCTTGATTATATTGTTCCTGATTTTGTTCATGTCTTATACAATGGAAAAATCGTGAAATCTGGGGATGCTTCATTAGCATTAGAATTGGAAGAAAAAGGATACGACTGGATTAAACAAGAACAAGAAGCTTAAAATTTGTTTAAAGTCTAAAGTTTAAAGTTAGCACGATAACTTTAAACTTTTAAACCTTAAACTTTAAACAATAAAGAATATGGAATTAAAAGAAAAATTACTATCGTCTTTTATGGCTTTTGAAGAGCGCGTCGATGTTCAAACCGAACTTCATGATGTACGAACTTCAGCTTTAAAAAACTTTGAAAATAAAGGTTTTCCAACCAAAAAAGACGAAGCTTGGAAATATACTTCGCTGAATGCCATTCTCAAAAATGATTTTAGCGTATTCCCAAAAAACGAAACGGCTATTGAATTCAGAGATGTAAAAAAATATTTTTTACACGAAATCGATACTTACAAATTGGTGTTTATCGACGGTGTTTTTAGTTCGAATCTATCTTCCACGACTCACGAGGGAATAGATGTTTGCTTGATGTCATCGGCATTGAATAAGCCAAAATACAAAATGGTTATCGATACTTATTTTAATAAAGTGGCGAGCAAGGACGAAAGTTTAACTTCTCTGAATACGGCTTTTGCCAATGAAGGAGCTTATATCAATATTCCGAAAAGCAAAGTGGCGGACAAACCCATCGAGATTATGTATTTCTCAACCGGTTCAGAAGCAGCACTTTTGGTACAGCCAAGAAACTTGGTGATTGTGGGCGAGAATTCACACGTTCAAATCATCGAAAGACATCAAAGTTTAAACGAAAATCCGGTTTTGACCAACTCGGTTACCGAGATTTTTGCTCAGAAACGTGCCATCGTGGATTATTATAAAATCCAAAATGACAATCACGAAGCCAATCTGATTGACAACACCTTCGTTTCTCAACAAAAAGAAAGCCATGTATCAGTTCACACCTTCTCTTTCGGGGGGAATTTGACCCGAAACAACCTGAATTTCTATCATTTCGGAGAACGATTGACCAGCACACTAAACGGAATCACCATTATTGGCGAAAAACAACATGTGGATCATTATACTTTGGTAAATCATGCAACTCCAAATTGCGAAAGTTTCCAGGATTATAAAGGTATCTTTTCCGATCGTTCTACCGGTGTTTTCAATGGAAAAGTGTATGTCGAGAAAGAAGCCCAAAAAACAAATGCTTTCCAAAAAAGCAACAACATTTTGTTAGGCGACAAATCAACAATAAATGCCAAACCACAATTGGAGATTTTTGCCGACGATGTAAAATGTTCCCATGGTTGTACCGTTGGACAATTAGACGAAACCGCCATGTTCTATATGCAAGCCCGTGGCATCCCGAAAAAAGAAGCCAAAGCCTTATTGATGTACGCTTTCTCGAACGCAGTTATCGAAAACATCAAAATACCAGAACTCAAAAAACGCATTACCACTATTATCGCCAATAAATTAGGCGTGAAAATAGGATTTGATTTGTAGTTAATTATAAAGTTAAACCCGACAGGTTTTAAAAACCTGTCGGTTTTTTTATTTCTTGAAACTCCTCACGATCCCAATCAAAAACCAATTAAAATTAAATTTTAGGTTAGGAAAATTAATGTACTAAAATCCTTATGGAACTTTTTTAATAAAGGAAAAATTTAGTGATACTAAGGGATTACAAATTTAACTGTTCATCAAACTCTCAATCTCCTCCACTTCAATCGGAATATTTCGCATTAAATTGAAAGGTTCGCCTGTTTCCTGAACGACTACATTATCCTCTAATCGAATGCCGAAACCTTCAGCTGGAATGTAGATTCCTGGCTCAACGGTAAAAACCATATTGGCCTGCATCGGTTCGGTCAGGATTCCGTAATCGTGTGTATCTAATCCCATATGATGCGAGGTGCCGTGCATAAAATATTTTTTGTAGGCTGGCCAATCCGGGTTTTCGTTTTGTACATCGGCTTTGTCAATCAATCCCAAACCAAGCAATTCCGAGGTCATTATTTTTCCCACTTCTAAATGGTATTCTTTCCAGAGTGTCCCAGGAGTCAGCATTTTTGTTGCGTCATTTTTAACACGTAAAACAGCATTATAAACCGCTTTTTGCCTATCGTTGTAACGTCCTGAAACAGGTATTGTTCTTGTTAAATCACTCGAATAATTGGCATATTCAGCAGCAACGTCAAGCAAGATTAAATCTCCCGCTTTGCATTGTCGGTTGTTTTTGATGTAATGTAACACATTGGCATTATTCCCCGAAGCGATTATCGGCGTGTAGGCAAAACCTTTAGAACGATTGCGGACAAACTCGTGAATCAATTCGGCTTCAATTTCGTATTCCATTACGTTTGGTTTTACAAAAGGAAGTAATCTCCTGAACCCTTTTTCAGTAATGTTGCAGGCATTTTGGATTAAATCCAATTCTTCACTTTCTTTAACGGAGCGCAACCTTTGAAGAATCGGATTGCTTTTTGCAACTTGATGTGCCGGGTAGTTGGATTTCCACCATTTTACAAATCGGGCTTCACGCGTTTCGGTTTGCACGTTTGCACGATAATGCTCGTTGGTGTTGATGTAAATTGTGTCGCAATAGGTCATCATTTCGGATAAAACCTTTTCGAAATCTTGTAACCAGTGGACGGTTTTGATTCCTGAAACTTCAAAAGCTTGGTCTTTGTTCAGTTTTTCTCCTTCCCAAACCGCAATGTGTTCACTAGTTTCTTTCAGGAACAGCATTTCTCTTTGGTTTTCGTATGGGGCATCGGGAAACAGCAGCAAAATACTTTCTTCTTGATCAACTCCGCTTAAATAAAAAATATCACGATGTTGCGCGAAGGGCAATGTGCTATCGGCAGAAACAGGATAAATATCATTAGAGTTGAAAATCGCAATGCTTTTGGGCTTCATTTCGGCCGTAAATTTGGTGCGGTTTTTTATGAAAAGTTGTCGGTCGATTTGATGGTATTTCATAACAATTCGGATTTTTACTTTGAGTAATCAAAAATAGACACTTTGAATACAAAAAAAGAAAAATAACATTTTAATTTTTGTTTGTTTAAAAAAAGCTCTCTCCGACAAGCCAAAACAGTATATTTTACTAGGCCAAATAAACGGATGTCTCAAAATAAACGTATTAAAACGTAAAAAGATCGAAAACATACATATTATAATGATAATATGTCAAAATAGGGCCGTTTTAGAAGGGTTTATGTTGGCTTAATCACCAACTTTAGATTTATTATAAATAGTAAAGAAAAGGTTGTAGTTCATTTGTATTTACTTTATTTTTGCACAACTTTTATAAATTTTATTCCAATTTCTTATGGCAAAATCTACGTTATTAAAGTCATCCATTGCAAGAAAAGTTGCGATGGCACTTTCGGGGCTTTTTTTGATTATGTTTCTATCATTACATTTTTTTATCAACATGACTTCGGTTTTTAGTGCCGATACTTTCAACGAGATGTCCCATTTTATGGGGTATAATCCTTTGGTACAATTCATCATGCAGCCCATTTTGGTTTCGGGTGTTGTTTTTCACTTTATTATGGGTTTTGTTTTGGATTTTAAAAACAGGAGTGCAAGACCAATTGGGTACGCCAAGTATAATGGGGCTGCCAATGCTTCTTGGGCATCTAGAAACATGATTGTTTCTGGTTCAGTAGTTTTAGCGTTTTTAGTATTGCATTTTTATGATTTCTGGTTTGCTGAAATGATGTACAAATATGTAAATGTAAATGCAATAGAGGAAACACGATATTTCTCGGAATTGGTCCATAAATTCGCAAGTCCAATTCGTACCGCATTGTATTGCGTATCATTTTTGTTGTTATCAGTACATTTGTGGCACGGTTTCAATTCTTCATTTCAATCGGTAGGCTTTGATAACAAATATGCCAAAGCGTTGCACAAGCTGGGATATACTTTTGCAATTATAGTTCCTTTCGGTTTTATTTTTATTGCCTTGTTTCATCATTTTAATCAAATTTAATATTCAATTATAATGGCATTAGATTCAAAAATTCCAAGTGGTTCAATTTCGGACAAATGGACAAATTATAAAGATCATATTAATTTAGTAAACCCTGCCAACAAGCGTAATATCGATATTATTGTTGTTGGAACTGGACTTGCTGGAAGTTCTGCCGCTGCAACTTTGGCAGAATTGGGCTATAACGTAAAAACTTTTTGCTTTCAAGATTCTCCACGTCGTGCACACTCGATTGCAGCACAAGGAGGAATTAACGCGGCAAAAAATTATCAAGGCGACGGAGATTCCACTTTCCGGTTGTTTTATGATACTATCAAAGGAGGCGATTATCGTTCTCGTGAGGCAAACGTGCACCGTTTGGCCGAAGTTTCTACCAATATTATTGACCAATGCGTGATGCAAGGCGTTCCATTGGCACGTGAATACGGTGGTTTGCTGGACAATCGTTCTTTTGGTGGAACTTTGGTAGCCAGAACATTTTATGCCAAAGGACAAACCGGACAACAATTATTGTTAGGCGCTTATTCAGCCATGAACCGTCAAATCGGTCGTGGTAAAATAAAATCCTTTAGTCGTCACGAGATGTTAGACTTAGTAGTCGTTGAAGGAAAAGCTCGTGGGATTATAGCCCGTGATTTAGTTTCAGGAGAAATTGAAAGACATTCTGCTCACGCGGTCGTTATAGCTTCTGGAGGGTACGGAAATGTGTTTTTTCTTTCCACTTACGCCATGGGAAGTAACGCCACCGCAGCTTGGAAAATACATAAAAAAGGAGCTTTTTTTGCCAATCCTTGTTATACACAAATTCACCCCACGTGTATTCCTGTTTCGGGAGATCACCAATCGAAATTGACTTTGATGTCAGAATCATTGCGTAATGACGGTCGTATTTGGGTTCCTGCAAAGCTCGAAGATGCAAAAGCAATTCGTGAAGGAAAGAAAAAACCAACAGATTTGTCGGAATCAGAAAGAGATTATTATTTAGAAAGAAGATACCCCTCTTTTGGAAATCTAGCTCCTCGTGACATTTCGTCGAGAGCTGCAAAAGAGCGTTGCGATGCTGGTTTTGGTGTAAACAAAACAGGGGAAGCTGTTTACTTGGATTTTGCAGATGCCATTCAGCGTTATGGAAAAGAACAAGCTTTCGTAAAAGGTTTGGATGCAAATGATAAAGCTTTGATTATAAAACTTGGAAGAGCAGTTGTTGCCAGTAAATACGGCAACTTATTTCAAATGTATGAGAAAATTGTAGACGAAGATCCGTACACTTCTCCCATGATGATTTATCCAGCAGTGCATTACACCATGGGTGGAACTTGGGTTGATTATAACTTACAAACTACAATTCCAGGATGTTTCTCTATCGGAGAATCCAATTTTTCTGATCACGGTGCCAATAGATTAGGTGCTTCAGCATTGATGCAAGGTTTAGCCGATGGTTATTTTGTATTGCCCTACACCATTGGGGATTATTTAGCCCCAGAAATTAAAACAGGGCCTATATCTACCGATTTACCTGAATTTGTGGAAGCTGAGAAAAAAGTAAAAGAACAAATCGAACAATTCATAAACAACAATGGAACAAAATCTGTTGATTATTTTCATAAGAAATTAGGTAAAATAATGTGGAATAATGTGGGTATGGCTCGAAATGAAAAAGGGTTAAATGAAGCCATTGTGCAAATTGCTGCTTTGCGAGAAGAATTTTATAAAGAAGTTAAAGTGCCGGGGACTGCCGATAGTTTTAATCCAGAATTAGCAAAAGCAGGCCGGGTAGCAGATTTCTTAGAACTAGGAGAGTTGTTCGCTAAAGATGCACTACACCGAAACGAATCTTGTGGAGGACACTTTCGTGAAGAATACCAAACCGAAGATGGAGAAGCACAACGTGACGACGAAAATTTTGCTTATGTTGCCGCTTGGGAATACAAAGGAAAACCAAGTGATGCGGTGCTACACAAAGAGCCTTTGGTTTATGAAAATATTAAATTAGCCACTCGTAGTTATAAATAGTTTATAGGCAAGAGCCATTAGCCAAAAGTTAATTAGAAAAAAGCCAATAGTCAAAAGGCAGAAGCTAATAGTTAAAAGTCAATGAGTGATATAAAAACATATAAAGATTTATTGATTTGGCAAAAAGGCATCGTACTTGTAAAAACAATTTATACTAATTTAGAAAGTTTTCCAAAGGATGAAATCTTTGGTTTACAAAGTCAAATAAAAAGAGCTGCGGTTTCAATTCCTTCTAATATAGCTGAAGGCTGGGGAAGAAATTCAACGATAAGTTATATTCATTTTCTGAAAATCGCAAGAGGTTCATTATTTGAATTAGAAACACAAATTATAATAGCTAATGAATTGAATTTTATTAGTGATTTAAAATTTAACGAGATTACACAAATAATTACAGAAGAAAGTAAAATGTTAAACGCCTTTATAAAGTCATTGAGCAAGTAATACCACTTTTGCCTTTTGCCTTATGGCCAATAAACTAAATATTATGAAACTTAAATTAAAAATATGGCGTCAGCCAAATGCCAATTCTGCCGGAAAAATTGTTGACTATTTTGTAGATGGCATCGAAAGCGATATGTCTTTCCTAGAAATGTTAGACATTTTAAACGAAGAATTAATACAAAAAGGCGAAGATACAGTTGCTTTTGACCATGATTGCCGCGAAGGAATTTGTGGTTCTTGTTCATTGTTCATCAATGGAGAAGCTCATGGGCCAGACCGAGGAATACCAACTTGTCAGTTGCACATGCGAATGTTCAAAGACGGAGATGAGATCTATATCGAACCTTTTAGAGCAAAAGCATTTCCAATTATAAAAGATTTGGTGGTTGACAGAAGGGCTTTTGATAGAATACAACAAGCAGGTGGTTTCGTGTCTATAAATACATCAGGAAATCCAGTAGACGCCAATACGATTCCAATTCCAAAACACGATGCCGACAGAGCTTTTGATGCCGCTACTTGCATTGGTTGTGGAGCTTGTGTGGCGACTTGTAAAAACTCGTCAGCCATGCTATTCGTTGCGGCAAAAGTATCTCAATACGCCTTATTGCCACAAGGAAGAGTAGAAGCGACTGACCGAGTTTTGAATATGGTCAAGCAAATGGATGCGGAAGGTTTCGGAAACTGTACCAATACTGGAGCTTGCGAAGTGGAATGTCCTAAAGGAATTTCACTGGAGAATATTGCCCGTATGAACAGAGAGTATTTATCGGCAAGTATGAAAGGATAGTTCTTAGGCAAAAGTCATAAGGCATTAGCCAAAAGTAAAAAACGCATTCATTGATTTGGATGCTTTTTTTGTTTTAACCAAATTTAAAATCCGTGTTTATCTGTTTAATCCGCGTTATCTGTGTGCCAATTTTTACTAATTTTATAAAATGAAAGTTGCATTAATCCAATCTTCCTTATTCTGGGAAAACCCAAAAGCCAACCGAAACTACTTCGAAGAAAAAATCAATTCTATTGCTGAAAAAGTCGATTTGATTGTGCTTCCGGAAATGTTCACTACGGGTTTTACGATGAATCCTTCAACCGTTGGCGAAACCATGCAAGGAGAAACTATTTCGTGGCTACAATCTTTGGCAAAATCCAAGAACAGTGCGATTACAGGAAGTTTAATCATTGAAGAAAACAACAATTTCTACAACCGATTGGTGTTTGTTTTTCAGTCAGGCGAAGTACAATTTTATGATAAATGCCATTTGTTTACCTTGGCTGGAGAAGACAAAGTTTATACTTCTGGCACTAAAAAATTGATTGTAGATTATTTAGGATGGAGGATTTGTCCACTGGTATGTTACGATTTGCGTTTCCCGGTTTTTGCACGAAATATAGAAGATTATGATGTTTTGCTTTATGTTGCCAATTGGCCAAAACCGCGCATTAATGCTTGGGATATTTTGCTCAAAGCTCGTTCGGTCGAAAATATGTGTTATACTATTGGCGTGAACAGAATTGGTTTCGACGCTTCTCAATTAGAATACAACGGACATTCACAAACAATCGATTTTCTTGGAAATTATATGTTGGAACCGCAAGATACAGAATGGGTTTTCATAACCGAATTAAACAAGGAGAATTTGCTTGAAACCAGAAAAAAATTTGGATTTCTCAACGACAGGGATTCATTCGAACTAAAGTCCAATGGATGATTTACCTTTATTCTTATTGTCAACTTTATTTTTTGTTTCAGGAATATAAGGAATACTGACATCAAAAACTTGTTCCACATCCCAATTGGCGCGAACGTCAATGGGTTTTAAAAAATAAACCACTTCCTCGGCCTGGCGTTTTTCTATATAATTGCCTGAATCCCATTCCTTGTTTTTGTTGTCGTCATAAATTAACCGAAGTGTAAAAAGGGAAGGCTCCACCAAATTGAATTCGACTTTAGTGTTGCTTTCGGAGTATTCCGTTGCGAGTATATTCCCTTTTTCGTTGGTTAATTCGACAATTACTGGAAAACGTTTTACATTTTGAAGACTAACCGTTAGATTTCCATAATCGGCTAACTCTTTTGTCGCCAACTTATAAATCAAGGTATCATTCGATCGTTCCAAATAATCGGTTAATGCACCAGGCAAAATGCTGAAAGTATATTTTTCTGATGGCTCCTTGTTGAAATCAAAAAATAATTGCTGGTTGAAATCATCATATTCCGTTTTAAAATCCACTGCGACAGAATCTTTATTGAAGAGTTTTATTTTTGAATAGTCAAATATAGTCAGTGGTGTAGCGGTTTCCAAAGTAAATTGTTCCCTGAAATTTAAAATGCTATTTTGAACAGCACTAATTTTTAAGCTGTCTTTTTTCTGGGTTTTAATTATAAAAGTAAAATCCCCTTTGTATTTGTCTTTGGCCACAGCCAACTGCAAAGAATCTACTTTTAAAGGTTTAAACCAAATTTGAAGCGAGTCTTTCTTGGGAAACTTGGTAATAATTGAAGGTAAAATTTCGGATCCGTTTTTCAGTGTAATTTTCGAATCTTTCGCTACTCCTTCATACGGAAGTATTAATCTGTTTTCTGAGGTTTGAATGGGTTTTAATGCTTTAAAAGGGCGCAATTCCTTAAATAATTTTAACTCAAAAAGCGAATCATTCGGAATTGTAATAAACTGTTTTCTGAATCCTATTTTATCTTTTTCGGGATTAAATTTAGTATTCGAATTATAATCTTTCATCGCTACCAGAACATATTTTCCAGCTTTTAAATTCTCTAATTTAAAAGTTTTCAAGCTGTCCAAAGTATTGGTGATATACCTTGGATTTTCATTGTACACAACTGAATCCTTGAATTTATCATTTACATCATAGAGCATTACCGAGACAAATGATTCCACTTCTTTGTTGTACGCTTCTTTTATAGATCCACCAAGAGTTAATGAATCAATATATGTACCGGTTGAAAACACATATTTGAACTGATTGAAAGGGTTTCCCTCATTGTTGTCTTCGATGCTTTGTCCAAAATTGAAGCTATAAGTGGTGTTGGGTTGCAGCGTATCATTTATTTTTATGGTAAGATATTTGCTAATATTCGTCGGCAATATCAAGGGTTCATTCTTCATTGGAGGCGAAATAATCAATTGCTTTTTTAAGTCTTTCAACTTGATATACTCGTCAAAAGTCAATTTAATTTCGTTGCCTTTAAAGTTGGTACTAAAGTTTTTTGGAAAACTCATTTTCAAAATGGGAGCTATTGTGTCTTTTAAACCGCCGGTAATAGACCCTCTTTTGGCACAACTTACCAGTATTAACACAAGCAAAAACAGAATGTATTTAAAATTGTTTTTCAACATAATTTTTGAAAATTTAGACGCCACAAAATAACAATTATATTCGCTGTAAACGAAATGTTTTTATAACAATTAGTATTGCATTCCAATTGAACTTGATAGGTTTTAAAACCTGTCAGGTCTTGTTGAAACTAATCAAGAATGCGCCATCGCCATACAAACAATACTAATTTTGGCCCCAGGTATTTTCAGCAATGCTTGTGAGCAGGCTTCCAATGTCGAGCCTGTCGTTATAACATCGTCTATCAATAAAAAATGTTTGTTATGGTCTTTTTCAGCAAAAACAACGTCAAAAGTAGTGTCGATTCCATCGCTTCGATTCAATAAGTTTTTTTTGGATTGGGTTTTGGAGTAAATATTTCGAACCAATAGATTTGGATTATATGAAATATTAAAATTTTTAGAAAGGGATAATCCAAAATTGGTCACCTGATTGTAACCTCTTTCTTGAAGTTTTCTTTTGTGCAAAGGCACCGGAATGATTTCGTCTATTGATTTAATTATTGCCGAATTTTTTAAATCTTCTGCATACCATTCTCCCAAAACAGTTCCTATTTCTTCTTGCCTTTTGTATTTCAAGTTGTGAATTAATTCCTGAACGATGCCTCGTTTATGAAAATACAGCAATGCCGATGTATGTTCGACAGGAATTCTGCCATAAAATTTTTTGAAAGCCTCGTTTTCAGGATTCAAATGGTGATTCGTCAGCGGCATATTATGTCGGCAAAGCGTACAAATAACGTTTTCATTCCACAATAAAAACGAATGGCAACCAGCACAAACGGTAGGAAAAAACAGATTGACAAGGCTTTTGAACATTTAATCAGCGATTTATTTATAAAAATAAGGAAATCAGTGCTTCAAACTTCAATAAATTCCTTTTTTTTATGTTCACTTTTTATATTTTTGCACCACTATGGCAAAACAAGAAGATTTATTCAAAAATGTAGTTTCGCATGCAAAAGAGTATGGATTTATTTTTCCATCAAGCGAAATATACGATGGATTAAGTGCAGTCTACGATTATGCACAAAACGGAGTCGAATTAAAAAAGAACATACGCGAATATTGGTGGAAATCAATGGTTCAAATGAACGATAATATCGTTGGACTCGACGCGGCAATATTGATGCACCCTACGACTTGGAAGGCTTCCGGTCACGTTGATGCTTTCAATGATCCATTAATTGACAACAAAGATTCAAAAAGAAGATACAGAGCCGATGTACTAATTGAAGATTATGCCGAAAAGCTGAATCAAAAAGCAATCAAGGAAATCGAAAAAGCGCGCGCTCGTTTTGGAGATGCTTTCAATGAGCAGGAATTTGTAACAACAAACGCCAGGGTTATGGAATACAAAGCCAAAGAAAGAGAAATTCTAGAAAGAATGGCTCGTTCTCTAGGCAACGAAGACCTTGAAGATGTAAAAGCATTAATCGAAGAATTAGAAATTGCTTGCCCGGAATCAGGCTCCAGAAATTGGACAGAGGTGCGTCAATTTAACTTGATGTTCGGTACAAAATTGGGTGCTTCTGCTGATACAGCAATGGATTTATATTTGCGTCCGGAAACAGCCCAAGGTATTTTTGTCAACTTTTTAAATGTTCAAAAATCAGGACGAATGAAAATTCCTTTTGGAATTGCACAAACCGGAAAAGCGTTTAGAAACGAAATTGTTGCGAGACAATTTATTTTCCGTATGCGAGAATTCGAACAAATGGAAATGCAATATTTTGTAAAACCAGGCACGGAAATGCAATGGTACGAACACTGGAAAACGGCTCGTTTGAATTGGCATTTATCCCTTGGTCTAGGAAAAGAAAATTACCGTTTCCATGATCACGAAAAATTAGCGCATTATGCCAATGCCGCTGCCGATATTGAGTTTAACTTCCCTTTTGGATTCAAGGAATTAGAAGGGATTCATTCACGTACAGATTTCGATTTGAAAGCCCACGAAAAGTTCTCCGGTAAAAAAATGCAATATTTCGATACGGAAACAAATGCCAATTATACGCCTTATGTTGTTGAAACTTCGGTTGGATTGGATAGAATGTTTTTGGCTATTTTTGCCACTTCCTTAAAGGAAGAAACGTTGGAAGATGGTTCTACAAGAACTGTTTTAAGTTTGCCAGCGGTGCTTGCGCCAACAAAAGCTGCCGTTTTACCTTTGGTAAAAAAAGACGGATTACCAGACATAGCGCATCAAATTATTGAGGATTTACGATGGGATTTCAATGTGGCGTATGACGAAAAAGATGCTGTTGGAAGACGTTATAGAAGACAAGATGCATTAGGTACTCCATTTTGTATTACGGTCGATCATCAAACTATAGAAGATGAAAAGGTGACTATTCGTCACAGAGATTCGATGAAACAAGACCGTGTAAAAATCGCTGATTTGAAATCAATTATCGAAAATGAAGTTTCGATGAAAAACTGGTTGATGAAAATGTAATTACACTTTTCATTTATACGAAAAAGGCTTCTCAATCGAGAAGCCTTTCTTATTTAAAATCACTTACTCGCTGTGTTTAATCGGAATTAATTGTAATTTGTGTGTAATGTATTAACATTTGTTTGCAAAATATCAACAACCCACATGAAAAATGCGTCAAATGTTTACTTTTAGCTTGTTAAATAGAGCTGTTTCTTAAATAAATAAACGTTTTTATTTAATTAGTTTCCCAAAACTACCGAATGACTTTTAATTTTAGAGCGCAGTTGCACTTTGAATATCTAATGCTATGGCTAACAAATTAGGTCAAGCCATTGATAAATTACCCGTACATTATTATTGACGACGATCAAGAAAGTGTTTTGAAAACAAAAGCAATTGCTGACAGTTTTTCGGAGCTTGATTTCGTGGCATCGGCTAACAACTACGCTGATGGTTTAAACTTAATACTAGAACACACTCCAAAATTAATTTTTTTCGAAATTGACCCAATTGACAAAAAGTGTAATTTATCATTGTCGCTAATCAGTGAGTTATATCGATATTTGAAAGTGATTCCTAAAATCATTATTACCACTACCAAGAAAGATTTGGCCTTCGAGGCCATACAATATGAAGTGGCGGATTATATGATTAAACCGGTGCAACGGATTGATTTGATAAAATCGATTTTAAAATTGAAAAAATCGATTGGAGAAGACGAAGTCTTCATAGGTCAAAACTCCGTTTTTGATAATGACCCTAAATCAATAGTAGCAACAAGTCCCGCTCAATCTGGACAGAAAGAAATTTCAACTACAGAACAACCTCTTATAATATGTATAAAATCATACGGGGATTATAGGTATATTGATGCCAAAGACATTTGCTATTTCCAGGCGGATAATAATTCTACCGACATTCACTTAAATAATGGCGAAATGGTTACTGCTTTCAAAACATTGAAACATTTTGAAGGTATTTTATCTTTTCCTTTTATTAGAATTCACAACAGCTACATCGTAAACCGCAACCATATTTCCAGAATTCACACAGGGAATGCGGTATGCTATATTAAAAACACCCTCATAAAACTGCCTTTCTCTAAATCCTATAAAGGGAATGTAGAACTGATTATTTCCGATTTTTCCAATGGAAATTACTTAGAAATTTAAAAAAATTACCATCTACCCTAATTTGATAGTCATTCACTATCAAACGACTACATTCTACCACAAACGCTCATTTTTACTACAAAAACAGAGGGATGCTATATACTTTTACACCGTGACTAAGTGAGATTCACAAGTCATTAACTAACGTAAACTATATAATAATATAAACCCTCAAATTATGAAAAGAGCAATTTTAACCTTCGGATTATTTTCACTAGTAATGGTATTAACATCTTTTACTACGCCTGAAACAAGTACTATTTTATTAGTAGATAATATTAACACTACAATAGAAGCTGCAGGTCAGGGAGCTGTAGGAGGAAACAAAAGATTAGATGCTGCAGGTCAAGGAGCTGTAGGAGGAAATAAAAGATTAGATGCTTCAGGTCAAGGAGCTGTAGGGGGAAATAAAAGATTAGACTGATAAATATAGTTACAAATCAAATTTAATTTTATAAATATAATTAGGCTATCAATTTTTTGATAGCCTTTTTTTATGTCAATAGTTTTATTTTAGTATTTTTGATAAAATTCAAAATAACTATTGAAAACCACATTCTTCATACTTATACTTTTGCTTGTTGCTTTCTTTGGATGTACTAAGAAGAATACAGCAAATCAAAATGCTACTTCAACGGAAGATGACAGCCTTTCTACTTATCTGACTAAAGCCAACGATTATGGTTCCTCCGATAAAAAAAGACGAGAATACATCCAAAAAGCGTTCGTCATTACCATCAATCAGCCCAACGATTCCTTACAAAGAGTAAACCTGTTTAGAATTGCCAATCGCTATTATAATTTAAACGATTGGGAAGAATATCGCAAAATTGCATTGATTACTTTAGAAAAATCAGTAAGTATGAAGGACACCGTTAGTACAGCCAAAGCTTATTCCTATTTAGGAGATTATTATGGTTCACAAGGAGTTTCGGACACTGCTTTTTTGTACTATTTCAAAGCTGAAAAAATTTATTTGCAACGTAATGACAATTACAATCTTGCTAAAACACGATTGAACAAAGCAATGTTGCAATATAATGAGAGTGATTTTTCGGGCAGTGAAATTTCTGCACTCAAAGCTTTGCGGGTGTTAAAAGGAGAAAAGGCAGACGACACAGCTTATGAATTGTACAATCTTCTTGGAACAGTCTATAATGAATTGGGAGAGTATAATAAAGCTATAGAATTTCATACCAAGGCTTTAACAAGTTTAAACGAAAATCCAACACCCGTGGAATTTCAATCTAAAGCAACTTCAATGAATAATTTGGGCTTAGTGTATCTAAATTTGAAGCAATACAAAAAAGCAATACCCTATTTTCAAAAAGGGTTAGAACAAAAAAAAGAGTTGCTTTTATACAAACCGTTTGTATATGCATTGTTATTGGAGAACTTGGGATATTCTCGGTTTAAAATCAAAGAATCAAAAGGGCTTCCAGAGCTATTTTATGAATCCCTAAAAATGAGGGATAGTTTAAAGTTAACAACGGGAGTAATTATTAGCCAAATCCATTTATCGGAATATTTTGCATCTAAAAGTGATCCTAAAAAAGCGTTACAATATTCGAAAGAAGCACTAATTGTAGCTCGAAACTCTAAAAACCATAGAAATCTATTATTGCCTCTTAAACAATTGGCGATTATAGAGCCGGCAAAAGCTGCAGTGTATAATAAAGAATACATCCACATCAATGATAGTTTGCAAAAAGCAGAACGAAATATGGGGGATAAATTCACCCGTATCGAGTATGAAACGGATCAAATAAAAGATGAAAACACCAATTTAACGACCCAAAACAGAAATTTGGTTTATATTTTTGGCTCCATTTTAATATTAGGAATGTTTATATATATCATAAAGGCACAAAAAGCAAAAAATAGGGAATTGTTGTTCAAACAAGAGCAACAAAAAGTTAATGAGGAAATCTATAGTCTAATGATTTCTCAACAAAGTAATGTGGAATCCATCCGAATAAAAGAGAAAAAACGGGTGGCGCAAGAACTGCATGATGGGGTTCTGGGCAGAATGTTTGGGGTGCGGATGAATCTAGACGGTTTGAACAAAATTCACGATGAGGCTGCTATCGAAAAAAGAAACGACTACTTATCTGAATTAAAAAATATAGAGCAAGATATTCGTGAAATTTCGCATGATTTGAACAGGGAAAAATCAGAATTAATCAATAACTTCGTCGCCATTGTAGACGACTTATTTGAAAATCAAAAACAGACTTTCAAACCAAAATTGGTTTCCACTATTGATTCGACAATAAAATGGGAATCGATTAGTAATGCCATCAAAATAAATTTATATCGAATCATTCAAGAATCGCTTCAAAACATCAACAAGTATGCTAATGCGAATGCCATTCATGTAGAATTTAAAAGAGAAATCGACAATTTGTTTTTGGAAATAAGAGATGATGGAATCGGTTTTAATGTAAATAGGGCGAAAAAAGGAATTGGATTGCAAAATATGCTTTCTAGAATCAATGAATGTGAAGGAACATTCGAAATAAAATCAAAAAAAGGGGAAGGAACAATAATAATAGTCACAGTTCCAATTTAAATACAGATAAATGACAACTCGATCAACAATTAAAAACAATATATTGATAGTAGACGATCACCCGTTTATTATACAAGGATACAAGAATGCCATTACGAGATACAATCCAAATGAGTTTGAGTTTTTAATAGAGGAGGCCAAAGATTGTAAATCGGCGTACGAAATCATTACCAATTCGGAAACGAAAGCTTTTGACATTGCCTTTTTAGATATTAGTATGCCAACTTATGAGGAAAAAGGGATGTTTTCTGGGGAAGATTTAGCAAAATTGCTAATGGAGTACATGCCTAAATGCAAAATTATTTTGCTCACCATGTACACCGAATTATTGAAAATTAAGAATCTTATTAGCGCTATAAATCCAAAAGGACTAGTTATTAAAAATGATTTGACATTTGACGAGTTACTTTTTGGCTTCGATAAAGTGATGAAAAATGAAATTTATTACAGTCAATCTATCCAAAAAATGATAGATTTAGCCGAATCAGAAGCGATCGAGATTGATGTGTTTGACAAACAGATTCTTTTTCATATATCTAAAGGAACTAAGACTACGGATATTCCACAATACATCCCTATATCTTTGGAAGCCATCGAAAAAAGAAAACAAAATTTAAAGGATTTATTGAATATTAAAGAAGATAGTGATTTGGAATTGGTCCGAGAAGCTAAAAATAAAGGTTTACTCTTCTAATTTGAGACACTTCCGATAATTACCAATGCGTAAAAGGGTTCTTACTCAAATAGGAATTGTAATATCTACAGTCATTGGTGACTTCTTTGCCAAGCCAAATAGGTTTTTCGAAAGTTTCGTTTTCGGATTTAAGCTCTACTTCAGCTATTATTAACCCTTCATTTTCACCATGAAACTCGTCCACTTCAAAGATGTGATTCCCTTTTTTTACTTCAAACCGGGTTTTGTCAATAACTCCTTTTTCGCACAACTTTAATAATGCTGCCGCTTCCTCAACAGGAATTTCTTTTTCCCATTCAAACCGTGACAAGCCCGTCTCATTTGAGGCTCCTTTTATGGTCAAAAACCCCTTGTCTCCTTTTATGCGAACTCTAACTGTGCGTTCTGGAACGGAACTCAAATAGCCTTGCGCTATTCTGTTTTGGGCAAAAGCTTCCTTTTTGAAGGATTCTGATCTAACTAAAAATTTTCTTTCTATTTCTATCATTTTATTATTAAGCGGTAAGAATTCTCCGCTGTGGCGGAAGCAATCTTTTTAAGATATTCGTGGTGGTTTTACTTTTCTCTAGTTTTCTTCATCAAATGTATAAAAATCTTCGGGTATCTTTGAGTAATAGTTTTTACATAAATTTGTCTTATGCCAGAAATGAACCCATATAGAAAAATCATACACATCGATATGGATGCTTTCTTTGCCTCGGTAGAGCAAATGGATAATCCAGATTTACGCGGAAAACCCATTGCCGTTGGTGGAGCAGAAAACCGTGGTGTGGTAGCTGCGGCAAGTTATGAAGCTAGAAAATTTGGCGTTCGAAGCGCCATAAGTGGTGTTTTGGCCAAAAAGAATTGTCCTGATTTAATTTTTGTAAAACCTCGATTTGAACGTTACAAAGAAATATCTAGTAAAATAAGAAATATATTTTACGATTATACCGATTTGGTCGAGCCGTTGTCACTTGACGAGGCCTATCTCGATGTAACGATAAACAAAAAAGGTAACCCAAGTGCCACCTTATTGGCTCAAGAAATTAGATTCCGCATTTTTAACGAAGTGGGGCTAACTGCTTCGGCAGGGATTTCGATCAATAAATTTGTGGCGAAAATTGCCAGTGATTATAATAAACCCAACGGTCAAAAAACGGTAAATCCAGATGAAGTAATTCCTTTTTTGGAGGAATTATCTATCAGGAAGTTCTATGGAGTTGGGAAAGTAACCACCGAAAAAATGTATCAATTGGGTATTTTCACTGGATTGGATTTAAAGCGTCAATCCTTAGAATTTCTCGAAAAACATTTCGGAAAATCAGGAAATTTCTTTTATAACGTAGTTCGGGGAATTCATAATAGCGAAGTGAAACCAGATAGAATAACTAAATCGGTGGCAGCCGAACATACCTTTGACATTAATTTGTCTTCCGAAATTTTTATGATGGAACAGCTAGAAAATATTGCCAATTCATTGGAAAAAAGACTCAAAAAACACCATATTGCAGGAAAAACAATTACGTTGAAAATAAAATACAGCGATTTCACACAACAAACCCGAAGTAAAACTTTGCCTTATTTCATTTCGGATAAGGGATTAATTATAGAATCAGGTAAGGAATTATTGTTTCAAGAGCGAATGAAGGACTCCGTTCGATTGCTGGGAATCTCGTTAAGCCATTTAAACACCGAAGAAAAAAAGGCGGTCGTGGTACAGTTAAAATTTGCCTTTTAACAAAAAACCTTCCGTTTAGGGAAGGTTTTTGATATTATTGGATAGGCTTGAAACTATTCAATTTCAGAAACTCTTAAAGTATTGACCATACCTTTGTCTTTTATAGGCATCGCTGCTAAGTTAATAAGGAAGTCTCCTTTTTCAACAAATCCTTTTTCCTTGGCGATTTGATTTATGTCAGTAATAGTGTCATCTGTACTAACTGAATTATCGTAATAAAATGATTTCACCCCCCACAACAAATTAAGACTGGTTAGAATTCTTTTATTGGAAGTAAAAACTAGAATATGGGATTGAGGTCTCCAGGCTGAAATTTGGAAAGCCGTATACCCACTATTTGTTAAAGTACAAATTGCTTTGGCCTTGATGCTGTTAGCCATAAGGGCTGCATGATGACAAATTATTTTGGTGATAAAACGGTTTGTTTTTATTTGAGGTGTATTTTGTGGCACTTGAATAAGAGGAGAATCCTCAACTGCTTCAATAATTTGTGTCATTTTCTGAATTACCTGAACGGGATAATTACCGGTTGCGGTTTCCCCTGAAAGCATAACAGCATCTGCCCCATCCATAACAGAATTGGCAACGTCATTTACCTCTGCACGCGTTGGTGTTAGACTGGTAATCATTGTTTCCATCATTTGGGTGGCCACAATAACCGGAATTCGCGCCGTTTTGGCTCTACGAATCAATTCTTTTTGAACCAAAGGAACTTCATGAGCAGGTAATTCGACCCCTAGATCTCCACGGGCTACCATCAGACCGTCACAGTAAGCGACTATTTTGTCAATATTTTCTAATGCTTCTGGCATTTCGATTTTAGCAACAATCGGGATTTTATACGCAGAATGTTTGGCAATTAATTCTTGTAAATCTTGTAAATCTCTTGGGGTTTTTACAAAAGAGAGTGCTATCCAATCTACATTTTGACCGATGGCAAAAATAGCGTCGGCAATATCTTTTTCTGTCATCGCAGGCAAAGAAATTTTTGTGTTGGGAAGATTTACTCCTTTTTTAGATTTCAATTCGCCACCTTGAATTACTCGTGCGACTACTTCTGTTTTTTTGTCGGTTTCTACAATCTCGAAGATAAGTTTACCGTCGTCAAGCAAAATTCTTTCTCCCGGATTTACATCGTTCGGAAAGTTTTTGTATTTCATGAAAACTTTTTGGGCAGTTCCAAGAATATCTTCAGCAGTAGTAAAAGTAATTAGGTCACCATCATTTACAACCACTCCATCTTCCATAACACCCACTCGAAGTTTTGGCCCTTGTAAATCACCCAAAATTGCCGTGGTATAACCAAATTCTTCATTAAGACTTCTTATAATATTTATTTTTTTCTTAACATCTTCATAGTCAGCATGAGAAAAATTTATTCTAAACACATTTACCCCTGCGTCAACCATATCCTTTATGGTTTCTCTAGTGCTGCATGCAGGTCCTAGTGTGGCTACAATTTTGGTTTTTTTGTTTGTAAGCATTTGTATTAAAAAATTAAATTGTTTTTTGATTTTATTTTATTCGTTTCAACTGTATAAATTGCCGATATGTTATCAATGGAATTTAAAGCAGTCTGTATTTTTGTCCCGTTCATTGTTTCATCAAGATTTTCTATCTTTAAAAAATAATCTACTTTTTTAAATTCTGGAAGCAAATACACTTTTGTTGCCACTTCCATAGCCACATTTGAAAATAGATTTTGGCCATTGTCTTTTTTTTGTTGAACGACTTCGCCTTTATTTTGGATTAAATTCCAAGAAATCGCTTTTTCAATGTTATGATAATAATATCTTGAGAATTTTGTTTCTCCTTCTTTTATGTTAATCTGAATTTCATTCTTACTTTTACTCAAATTGATCGGCAGTTTTTGATTGATGAAAAATGCTAGCCGATAGTCCTCTAATGAGGTGTGAATAGCAATAAGATAATAATCTATTTCGTCAAATTCGCCAAGATCTAATTTATGAATAGCCATATTCATGAAAAAATAAGGTGTAAATATAGTATTTCTAACGAAGTATCGCTCTTTATAAAACTGATGTTTTCGTTATTTTATAAACGATAACGTTTTAGTTTTAGTGGATTTGATATTATTTGTTGTCAATTTTTTCCTGAAACGCAAAATAGGCCCGTTGGGAGGCTTTTTCCTCTGCTTTCTTTTTTGAGGTCGCTCTAGCTTTTGCAATTACTTTATCGTCAATGCTTAATTTAACGCCAAACAATCTTTGACCGTCAATTCCATTGTCTTCAAAAATATCATAGTGAAAATGTTTCTTTTCTTTTTGGCACCATTCTATAAGCAGACTTTTATAACTGATTACTTTTCCTTCTAATCGAGCAATATCTACATATGGGATAACGACTCTTTTTTGAATAAATTTTTCGCAGTATTCGTAGCCTTTGTCAAGATAAATTGCCCCAACTAAAGACTCGAAAATGTTGCCGTGAATATTGTCTCCAAAATGCTGAATAGGAACTTTGCTTTCTATAAACCGAACCAAGTTCAAGTCTTTTCCTAGTTCGTTTAAATGCTCCCTACTGACAATTTTTGAACGCATTTTGGTAAGGTACCCTTCATCCCCCGCAGGAGCTTTATTAAATAAATGTGCAGCAATTACGGCACTTAACATAGCATCGCCAAGAAATTCAAGTCGTTCGTAATTAATGGCGTTCCCGCTTTCATCTAGCTTGTTGGAAGAGCGATGCGTAAACGCTTTTTTATAGTATTCGATAGTTATTGGAGCAAACCCTAAAATTTCATGTATAGAATCAAAAAAAATCCCGTCTTCAAGAGAACGGGATTTCGAAAATATTTTTCTAATGATATTCATCTAATATTAGAAGTCTAATTTTTTTACCAATACACAAGCATTGTGACCTCCAAAACCAAAAGTATTACTCATCAAGACGTTCATTTCTCTTTTTTGGGCAACATTAAACGTAAAGTTTAATTTGGAGTTAATATTTTCATCATCGGTAAAATGATTTATCGTAGGAGGAACAATTCCATATTTCATCGAAAGGATAGAAGATATAGTTTCTATTGCTCCTGCTGCGCCAAGTAGGTGACCTGTCATCGATTTTGTTGAATTCAAGTTCATGGTATAGGAATGCTCCCCAAAAACGTGTTCAATTGCTTTAGATTCTGCTAAATCACCAAGAGGAGTTGAAGTTCCGTGCATATTTACCCCATCAACGTCGGTAGGCTTTAATCCAGCATCTCTCAAACAATTCAACATAACATTTTTTGCACCCAACCCTTCAGGATGTGGAGCTGTAATATGATATGCATCCGCAGACATTCCTCCACCCCCAATTTCGCAATAAATTTTGGCGCCTCGGGCAATAGCGTGTTCGTATTCTTCAAGAATTAAAGCACCTGCTCCTTCACCAAGTATAAAACCATCTCGGTCTTTATCCATAGGTCTTGAAGCTGTTTTCGGATCGTCATTTCTTGTTGAAAGCGCATGCATAGCATTGAATCCACCCATTCCTGCAATTGTTACCGCAGCCTCTGAGCCTCCAGTTACCATTATATCGGCATGGCCTAATCGGATATAATTAAAAGCGTCTATAATTGCGTTTGTTGATGAAGCACAAGCAGAAACCGTTCCGAAGTTTGGCCCTCTAAATCCATATTTTATCGAAATATGTCCGCAAGCAATATCTCCAATCATTTTGGGGATAAAAAAAGGGTTGAATTTTGGTGTTCCATCCCCAGCAGCAAAATTTAGAACTTCAATTTGAAAAGTTTCCAAGCCCCCAATTCCTGAACCCCAAATTACTCCTGCTCTATCTTTATCTATTTTATCTAAGTCAAAATTAGCATCATTCATAGCTTGTTCGGAGGAAACCATAGCATATTGTGCATAACGATCCATTTTTCGAGCGTCTTTTCTGTCTATGAAATCTTCAACATTAAAGTTTTTTAATTCACAAGCAAACTGGGTTTTGAATTTTGAAGCATCAAAATAAGTTATTGGAGCAGCTCCACTAATGCCGTTAACAAGTCCGTTCCAGTATTCTTGAACCGTATTCCCAATAGGGGTAAGAGCTCCTAAGCCCGTTACCACAACTCGCTTTAATACCATGATTTGTTATATTTAGTTTTTAAACAAATAAAACCCACGCTTTCTTGCTGTATTACTATCACAAAAGAGCCATGGGTATTATATTATAAATATCGTTTTGATTGAAATTCAATCAGGAATTTAATTTAAAAAATAACACCCGTTAACAATGCTGCAAACGGGTGTGTGTTTTTTATTATTTCTTAGCTTCTTCAATATAAGAAATTGCTTGACCTACAGTACCAATGTTTTCTGCTTGATCGTCTGGAATCTGAATATCAAATTCTTTTTCGAATTCCATAATAAGCTCCACAGTGTCTAATGAGTCAGCCCCTAAATCGTTAGTGAAGCTAGCTTCTGTTACAACTTCATTTTCGTCAACACCTAATTTGTCTACGATAATAGCTTTTACTCTTGATGCAATGTCTGACATAATCTTTAATTTTAAAATTTAATTTGTTGGCAAAAATAAAAAACTTTATTTTAAAACAACTTATTTACTTAATAAATTTATAAATAGGAATTTATTAACCAAATTTAATAAACAATCTAAAATGTTATTTATTATCATTTTTTATCCCTTTTTTTGCATGATAAAATTATTTAAAATATGAATAAAATAGTGATTTTTGCTTCTGGATCGGGTACAAATGCTGAAAACATTATACAATATTTTGAATCCAAAGATGTCGCAACCACCGCAGCTGTTTTTACAAACAATCCAATTGCCAAAGTGATTGAAAGGGCCAAAAAATTTCACATACCCACTGAAATTTTCTCCAAAGCAGAATTATTTGAAAGCAAAGTCTTGCAAAAATTAAGTGCTATCCAGCCCGATTTGATTGTTCTCGCAGGTTTTTTGCTTAAACTTCCCGAAGATATTATCGAAGCCTATCCCAATAAAATAATAAACATCCATCCCGCTTTGTTGCCAAAATACGGCGGAAAAGGAATGTACGGCATGAATGTACATAAGGCCGTTGTTGAGAATAAGGAAAAAGAAACCGGAATTACCATTCATTTTGTCAATGAAAATTATGATGAAGGAAACATTATTTTTCAAAAAAAAGTTGCTCTATTGATTTCGGATACACCCGAAGTGGTCGCAGAAAAAATACATGAATTGGAACAAAAATACTTTCCAGGAGTAATCGAAAAACTTCTAACTTCTACCCCATAATTTCATACTTTGGAACACGATGTACACATTTATACAGATGGCGCTGCCAAGGGAAATCCCGGTCGCGGCGGTTATGGCGTTGTTATGGAACTTGTTGGCACACCACATAAAAAGGAATTCTATGAAGGATTTCGTCGTACGACCAATAACCGAATGGAATTACTAGCTGTAATCGTTGGACTCGAAAAGCTCAAAAACCCGAATATGAAAGTTTTAATTGTTTCAGATTCAAAATATGTAGTTGATTCCGTGGTGAAAAAATGGGTTTTTGGCTGGGAAAAAAAAGGTTTTTCAGGGAAGAAAAACCCGGATTTATGGAGACGGTTTTTGGTAATTTACAGAAAACACCAAGTGGATTTCAAGTGGATTAAAGGGCACAACAACCATTCTCAAAACGAACGTTGCGATGAATTGGCCGTTATGGCGTCGATGCAAAAGGAGCTTTCCATAGATGTTTTTTATGAGAAAGAGGAAGCCAAACTTTTATAGAAACTTCTAATCGCTTACATTTTCAAACTTCAAAGTTATAAACTATCTTTGCCGCTTAATTCGAATCATATAGAATGAATAAATTATTGATTGTTGGAACGGTCGCTTTCGACGCTATTGAAACCCCTTTTGGCAAAACGGACAAAATCTTAGGAGGCGCGGGAACTTACATTGGACTTTCGGCATCTCATTTTAACGTTGAATCGGCAATTGTTTCGGTTGTTGGTGATGATTTTCCTCAGGAATATATCAATTTATTGACAGACAGAAATATTGATATTTCTGGTCTTGAGGTGGTCAAAGGCGGAAAAACGTTCTTCTGGAGTGGTTTGTATCACAATGATTTGAACTCAAGAGATACCTTGGCTACTGAATTAAATGTTTTGGCCGATTTTCAACCCAAAGTTCCGCAAAATTTCAAAACAGCCGATGTGGTAATGTTAGGGAATTTACATCCGTTAGTTCAAAGCAGCGTTATAGACCAAATGGACGTGAAACCAAAATTAGTGGTTTTAGATACCATGAATTTCTGGATGGATTGTGCCTTGCCTGAATTATTGGAAGTAATCAAACGCGTGGACGTTATTACCATCAACGACGAGGAAGCACGACAATTATCGGGAGAATATTCATTAATGAAAGCCGCCGCAAAAATTCATGCCATGGGCCCTGAATTTGTTGTCATTAAAAAGGGGGAACACGGAGCGTTATTATTTCACAACCATCAAATTTTCTTTGCGCCAGCTTTGCCATTGGAAGAAGTTTTTGATCCAACAGGTGCTGGAGATACATTTGCTGGTGGGTTTGCAGGATATATCACTCAAAGCGGAAATATATCTTTTGAGAACATGAAAAACGCCATAATATATGGCTCCAATTTAGCTTCCTTTTGTGTGGAGAAATTTGGAACCGAAAGAATGGTCGGACTTGAAAAAGAAGAAGTAATCAATAGATTGAAGCAATTCAAATCATTGACACAATTTGACATAGAAATATAATGTAAAATTATGAAGCCTCGGAAACGGGGCTTTTTAAATAAACTACCACTACTATACCATGAGCGACGCAATTAAACACGAATGTGGCATTGCCCTTCTAAGATTAAAGAAACCATTAGAATTCTACAAAGAAAAATATGGTACAGCTTTCTACGGAATACAAAAAATGTATCTGATGATGGAGAAACAGCACAACCGTGGACAAGATGGTGCTGGTTTTGCAAGCATAAAATTAGATGTTGACCCTGGAGAAAGATACATCAGCCGCGTGAGATCAAATCAATCTCAGCCCATTCAAGATGTTTTTGCTCAAATTAATGAAAGAATAAATGAAGAAATGGCTTCTCATCCAGAATACGCTGATGATGTGCCCCTTCAAAAAAAGAATATACCCTATCTGGGCGAATTGTTTTTAGGACATGTTCGTTATGGAACATTTGGGAAAAACAGTATCGAAAGTGTTCATCCATTTTTGAGACAAAGTAATTGGATGCACCGGAACCTTATTTTGGCTGGAAATTTCAATATGACCAATGTAAAAGAACTTTTTCAAAATCTAGTGGAATTAGGACAACATCCAAAAGAAATGGCAGATACTGTTACTGTAATGGAAAAAATAGGTCATTTTCTAGACAAAGAGGTAATGCAACTGTATCAAGATTGCAAAGCAATGGGCTTGTCTAAACGGGAAGCGTCTCCTGTGATTGCTGAAAGACTGGATATTGCCAAAATCCTGACAAGATCCTCCAAAAACCTAGATGGTGGTTATGCTATGGCTGGACTTCTAGGTCATGGCGATGCTTTTGTCTTTAGAGATCCTGCAGGAATTCGCCCAGCTTATTTTTATGAAGATGACGAAATTGTGGTGGTAGCCTCAGAACGCCCAGTTATCCAAACGGTATTTAATATTCCTTTCGAAAAAGTTCAAGAGATAAGCCCTGGTAGCGCCTTAATAATAAAGAAAAACGGAATCGTTACAATGCAAGAGATTCTTGCGCCAACCCTTAAAAAAGCGTGTTCTTTTGAAAGAATTTACTTTTCTAGAGGAAGTGATGCCGAAATATATCAAGAAAGAAAAAATCTGGGAAAATTAATTTTACCTGCGGTTCTTGGTGCAATTGGAGATGATACAGACAATACCGTTTTTTCTTATATTCCAAATACTGCTGAAACTTCTTTCTACGGAATGATAGAAGCTGCGCAAGATTTTTTAAATCAAAGAAAAAATAATTACATTCTTGAAAACCGCAAGAAATTAACCAAGGAAAAATTGGAAGAAATCCTTTCGGTAAAAATAAGAACCGAGAAAGTAGCTATTAAAGACGCAAAACTGCGAACTTTCATCACTGAAGACAGTAGTCGCGATGATCTTGTTGCCCACGTATATGATGTGACGTATGGAGTGATAAAACCAACAGATAATTTGGTGATTATTGATGACAGCATCGTGAGAGGAACAACACTCAAAATGAGTATCATCAAAATGATGGATCGTTTGAAACCAAAAAGCATTGTGATAGTTTCATCGGC
Source organism: Flavobacterium psychrophilum (assembly GCA_945872245.1). GTDB lineage: Bacteria > Bacteroidota > Bacteroidia > Flavobacteriales > Flavobacteriaceae > Flavobacterium > Flavobacterium psychrophilum_T. The sequence goes on along the minus strand of CAMBZB010000007.1, from coordinate 18,635 downwards.
TCCTCAAATTAGGTATCCAGATTGTTATGGAATCGACATGGCAAAGCTAGAAGGGTTAGTTGCGTTTCGGGCCGCATTGGAGCTTTTAAAAGACAGGAACTTATACCATATTGTTGACTCCGTTTATGCCAAATGTAAGGAACAAGAAAACCTTAAAGATCACGAAGTCGTTAATTTTGTCACCGAAATTTATGCGCCATTCCAGCCACAGGAAGTTTCGGACAAAATAGCACAACTACTGAGTACGCCAGAAATTAACGCCGAAGTAAAAATCATCTTTCAAACTGTTGAGGATTTGCATATTGCTTGTCCAAAGAATTTGGGAGATTGGTACTTTACTGGAGATTATCCTACACCGGGAGGCAATCGTGTTGTGAATAGGGCATTTATGAATTTTTACGAAGGGAAAAATGCTAGGGCCTATTAAAATAATTTCCATTTAAGCATTTCATCGACTATTAATGTATTTCATCTAATATATTTCATGAAAGCGGATTACGTGTCTATCTTTGATTCACCATAATATTAGTAGGTTAAGTTTATGGTAGATTTGGGGCAAAAAAGGTGAAAGCAATTTCACCTTTTTTATTGGAATAAAGTCAAAAAAAAATTGCAGAAAGCATTTAACAACGGGCAGAATCAAAAGTCAAAAAAAAATAGACGAACAAACTTTTCAGTCTATTCGCCTATCATCTAAAAGTCTATTTTCTTAAAAAAGACTATTTCGCTAAATCGTATCGTCTTGAAACTTCAGCCCAATTAATCACGTTAAAGAAAGCTTCAACATAATCTGGTCTTCTGTTTTGATAATGCAAATAATAAGCATGCTCCCAAACATCCATCCCAAGAATTGGAGTTCCTCCACAACCTATTCCAGGCATTAAAGTATTGTCTTGGTTTGGCGTTCCACAAACTTCAAGTTTACTTTCTTTTACACAAAGCCAAGCCCATCCTGAACCAAACTGGGTGATTCCAGCTTTTGAAAAAGCAGTTTTAAAAGACTCAAATGTTCCAAAAGCGCTTTCAATCGCGGCCAATAATTCTCCTGTTGGAAGTCCGCCACCGTTTGGAGACATAATCGTCCAAAACAAACTGTGATTGAAATGTCCACCGCCATTATTACGAACAGCCATGTTTTTCATATCTAGATTTTTCAAAATATCCTCGATACTTTTACCTTCTAAATCCGTTCCCGCAATAGCAGCATTAACATTCGTGATATAAGCATTATGATGTTTTGTGTGATGGATTTCCATCGTGCGCGCATCAATATAAGGTTCTAATGCGTCATGCGCATAAGGTAATTGTGGTAATTCAAAAGCCATTTTATAGGTGTTTAATGATTTATAAATATTTTATTCAAAATTAAACATTTAACTTTGGAATTAGAAATTCTATTTCGTTATATTTTTATTAAATAAATTGATAGTGTAAATTGTAATTGCGAGGAACGTGGCAATCATGAGCTATTTCCCGCTTTCCGTTACAATCTTTTATCACGCTAAAAAGCGTGATAAAAGGATTTTCACTTCAATCGGGGCTAAGGCTTCGGTGTTAAAATCAGATAATATGCAAAGACCTTCATTCTCCATATATGACGCATCGGCAGGTTCTGGAAAAACTTATACACTTGTCAAAGAATACCTAAAAATCATCCTCGTTGCTCCTAAAAATGATGCTTATCGCAACATTCTCGCTATTACGTTTACCAACAAAGCGGTTCATGAAATGAAAAGCAGAATCGTGGGCAGTTTGTCTGAGTTTTCAAAAGACAATCCAAGCGAAAAAGCACAGGATTTAATGCAGCATTTGGCTATAGAAACCGAGCTTTCCATCATCCAAATCAAAAATAAATCGCAACAAATCATCAAGCACATCATTCATAATTATGCCGCTTTTGATATTTCAACCATCGACAAATTTACCCACAAAGTCATTCGTGCTTTTGCCCACGATTTAGGTTTGCCAATGACTTTTGAAGTGACCTTAGATACCGAAAATTTGCTCATTGAAGCCGTCGATGCCATCATTGCACAAGCTGGAGAAGACGAAACGCTGACCAAATTGCTCATCGATTTCACGATGGAAAAAACAGATGACGACAAATCTTGGGACATTTCCCATGAAATTCTCGAAACCGGTCGTTTGGTTCTCAATGAAAACGATCGAAATGAAATCGCCCATTTTCAAGACAAATCCATCACTGAATTTGTCGAAATAAAAAAAACACTGGTCGAAGCCTGTCAAGTTTTGGAAAATGAAAATGTAGCATTCGCCGAAAGTGCATTGATGTTAATTGAGAAAAACGGAATTGACAACAAATCCTTTTCAGGATCTTATTTTCCTAAACATTTGCAAAGTGTTCAAGAGGGAAAATTCAATCCAAAAAACAAAACCTACCACGAAACCGAAGATATAAAAATCAATAAAACCGCCAAAGACGGTGCTTTAATTGAGACTATAATCCCGGAATTACTGCAAATTCTCGACAAAGTTTATAAGAACTTCGAAAAACGTGATTTCTACAAAGCATTCCTGAAAAATATTACACCTTTATCGTTGTTAAACACCGTCAGCAATGAATTAGCCAAAATTAAGGAAGAACAAAACGTGCTTTCTATTTCAGAATTTAATACTATCATTCATCGGGAAATTCAAAACCAACCAGCTCCATTTATTTATGAAAGATTAGGTGAACGCTACCGTCATTTTTTTATCGATGAATTTCAGGACACTTCCGAAATGCAATGGCAAAATCTTATTCCGCTTATTGACAACGCTACATCGAGCGAATTTGACGGAGAAAAAGGAACTTTGATGATTGTGGGCGACCCGAAGCAATCCATTTATCGTTGGCGCGGTGGTAAAGCCGAACAGTTTATAGAATTGAGTAAAGACCATAATCCGTTCAACAATCCCGATAAAAAACCCTTTCATTTAGACAAAAATTACCGTTCTTATTCTCAAATAATCGAGTTCAATAATGAGTTTTTTAAATTGTTGTCCAATGAATTTGAGCACTTAGATTACAAAGATTTATACGAGAATCACAGCCATCAAATAGGTAACGAAAAAATAGGTGGTTACGTGAATATTTCTTTTATTCCAAAAGCGGAAAACAGCGAAGACGAAGAAGATGCATTAGACAAAACAGATTTGTATGTTTTGGCAACTTTAAATACCATTCAAAAAGTGGTAAAGCAAGGTTTTGAATACAAGGACATTGTTATTCTGACTAGAAAACGAAAACAAGGAATTGCCGTTGCCAATTATTTGACAGAGCAAGGGATTCCACTTTTGTCTTCTGAAACATTGATGATAAAAAACGCCACCGAAGTTCGGTTTATAATCTATTTATTAAAGTACTTAAAAAATAATTCTGACAAAGAATCAAAGGCCAATTTCTTGCACTATTTCGCACAAAGTAGCCAAGATAAATTGCCTGTTCACGATTTTATTGCACAAGGGATGGGGTATCCAAATGAAACGGATTTTGAAAACTGGCTGGAGAGTTTTGCTGTGAGTTTGTCTTTTCAAAACATCAGAAAAAAGTCTTTGTATGAAGCGGTTGAGATTATTGTTTCTAAATTCCTCAATCCTACAAAAAGTAATGCTTACGTTCAGTATTTTATGGATATCGTTCTCGAACGAGATATTCGGAATCAAGCCGGTATTTCTGATTTTTTGAATTTCTGGGACAAAAATTCAGAGAAATTTAGCATTCCATCACCCGAAGGAAACAACGCGGTTCGGATAATGACCATTCATACTTCTAAAGGATTAGAATTTCCGATTGTAATTATGCCTTTTGCAGATGAAGATTACGGCCGCAGTCCAAAAAATAAATTATGGATTGACACAGAAACGGAAAATTTCGGACTACCTAAAGTCCTAGTTGACAATAGCAAAGCGGTTGAAGGTTTTGGTGAGAAAGCAAAATCAATTTATGTCCAAAAATCCCAAGAAGAATTATTGGATAATGTTAATATTTTATATGTGGCATTGACTCGAGCCGAAGAACAATTGTATGTGATTTCGAGTATGAATTTAGATGCCAAAGGTGTTGCGAAAAAGAACAATATGTCCACCTTTTTTGTCAATTATTTAGTCAACAAGGAACAATTTGAAGAAGATAAATTCGAATATGAATTTGGAAATCCTACCAAATTGTCAGCCGAGAAAAAACACGTCGATGCTTTGAAAATCATTCCTATAGTTTCAGGAATTTTGGATCCAAAAAACATAAAAATCGCACAAAGAGAAGCATTAATGTGGGGAACGCATCAACAGGAAGCCATAGAATACGGGAATGTGGTACACGAGATTCTGTCTTTTGTAAAAACCAAAAGCGATATAGATTTGGCCATTACAAAAGCTGTAGAAACTGGATTAATTACAGTGAATCAAAAGGATTTGGTTTGCAAAACCATTCAAGAAATTGTCAATCATTCGGAACTTTCAAACTATTTTTTCGAAGGAAACGAAGTATTGAATGAACAAACAATTATTCAAAAACAAGGAAAAACCATCAAACCAGACCGAATGGTTTTGACCAAGAACAAGGAAGTTTTTTTATTGGATTATAAAACGGGGGCACATAACAGTAAATATCAATTACAACTGGAAACGTATCAAAAAGCCATTGAATTGATGGGTTTTAAGGTCATGAAAAAAGCACTTGTTTATATTGGCACAACAATTAATGTTGTAAATTTATAGAAATCGTTACGGCTTTGTGTCTTCTTAGGAAAAAGCCAATCTATTAACCTTATAACTCTAAAAATGTACGGGAAAATAAAAGAACACCTGCAATCCGAACTCCAAAGTATCGAAGAGAACGGCATTTTTAAAACAGAGAGAATTATCACTTCGCCACAAGGGGCAGAAATTACTATTTCGACAGGAGAAAAAGTCCTGAATTTTTGTTCCAATAATTATCTTGGGCTGTCCTCACACCCCGAAGTGATTCAAGCTGCTAAGGATACAATGGACACACACGGTTTTTGAATGTCCTCCGTTCGCTTTATTTGTGGAACACAAGATATTCACAAGATATTAGAAAAAAAGATTTCCGATTTTTATGGAACCGAAGACACCATTTTATATGCGGCAGCTTTTGATGCCAATGGGGGTGTTTTCGAACCCTTATTAAACGAAAATGACGCCATAATTTCGGATACTTTAAATCACGCCTCCATTGTTGACGGAATCCGATTGTGCAAAGCGGCTCGCTATCGCTATGAAAATAGCAATATGGAAGATTTGGAACTACAACTCATTAGAGCGAACGAACTTGGAGCTCATTTCAAGTTAATTGTAACTGACGGTGTTATTTCATTGGATGGTATTGTTGCGCCATTGGATAAAATTTGTGATTTAGCCGATAAATATGTTGCAATGGTAATGGTTGATGAATTCCACGCTGCAGGATTAATAGGTACAACAGGAAGAGGTACGCTCGAGGCAAAAGGCGTAATGGGAAGAGTCGATATAATCACTGGAACATTAGTAAAAGCAATGGGTTGCGCTATGGGAGGCTATACAACTGCCAAAAAAGAAATTATAGAATTATTGCGTCAACGTTCCAGACCTTATCTGTTTTCAAACTCATTAGCACCTGCAATTGTCGGGGCTTCTATAAAAGTTTTCTAATTGTTAGAAAAGGATACAGCACTTAGGGATAAACTCGAATGGAATACTAATTATTTCAAGGCTGGAATGAAAAAAGCAGGCTTTGACATTATCGAGGGCGATTCTGCAATTGTCACTGTGATGCTCTATGATGCAAAGTTGGCACAAACTATGGCAAATGAACTTTTGAAGAAAGGAATCTATGTCATTGGGTTCTTTTTTCCTGTTGTTCCAAAAGACAAAGCAAGAATAAGAGTTCAATTATCATCGGCTCATTCAAAACAACATTTGGACAAAGTATATGAGGCTTTTGTCGAAGCAGGGAAGGTTTTAATGGTCATTTAGAAAGAAATTCGTTGCTTACCAAGTGATTTTAACATTTTATTTTGTAGTTAAAAAATTACGTACTATATTTGTAATTGATTAATTAAACTAAATTTAAAAAATAACATGAAACATCTTAACAAAATTTTATTTGCTGTACTGATGATGACGGGTTTAAGCTCTCACGCACAAGACGAAAATAACCAATGGGCGATTTCTTTTGGTGTTAACGCCGTGGATACTAGAGCTACTGCCAGTAATAGACCTGGTAATATCCAGGATCACCTTACAAAACCTTTTAAAGTAAAAGAAAGCTGGAATATACTTCCTTCAGTATCGTATATTGGTCTTTCCAAGTATGTGGGAGACGGGTTCTGTTTTGGAATCCAGGGTTCTCTAAATAAAATAGACAAATTTGCCTATTGGATAGGACCGGGTCACACAGATGTAGCAATAACAAATCCAGGGGATTTGATGTATTATGCTGTGGATGGAATTGTTAAATATAGCTTTATGAACATGATTAAATCTAAAGTTATTGATCCTTCTTTACATGTTGGAGGGGGCTATACTTTCTTAGGAAACAATAGTTATGGGACTTTGAATGCTGGTGCCGGGTTAACTCTTTGGTTTACTGAAAATGTTGGTTTAGCTTTAGAAACTACTTTCAAAATATCTGAAGCTATAGGTACTGGTGTTGATATTAATAAATCAGGAAATATAGATTCTCCTTCACATTTCCAACATACAGCAGGTATTATTTTCAAATTTGGTGGAAAAGATACAGATGGTGATGGAATTTATGACAAACGTGATGCTTGTCCAGAAGTTGCGGGTCTAAAACAATTCAATGGGTGTCCTGATACTGATGGGGATGGAATTATTGACGGAAGTGATGATTGTCCTGAAATTGCTGGTTTAGCTGCTTTGAATGGATGTCCAGATTCTGACGGTGATGGTATTGCCGATAAAGATGATGCTTGTCCAGATGTATTTGGTCTAGCTGCTTTTAAAGGTTGTCCTGACACTGATGGCGATGGTGTTACCGATTTATCTGATAAATGTCCAAGAGCTAAAGGTCCAAAAGAAAATGCTGGTTGCCCTTGGCCTGACACTGATGGAGACAGCGTTTTAGATAAAGACGATAAATGTCCAGCGGTAAAAGGTACAGTTGCAAACAACGGTTGTCCTGAAGTAACTTCTGAAGAGTTGGATAATCTTAAAATTCAAGCTAAATCAGTATACTTTAATTCAGGTACAAGTACACTAAAAGTAGATCATGTTGCTGAATCATTAGACTTAATTTCAAATATCCTTAAAGGATATCCTACTGCTAAATTCAGTGTAGAAGGTCATACTGATAGCGATGGTTCGAATGCCTATAACCAAAAACTTTCTGATGAAAGAGCCAATGTTGTAAAACAAGCTTTGATTCAAAGAGGGGTTAATGGAGATAATTTAGAGGCTGTAGGTTTTGGTGAAACTGCTCCAGTAGCAACTAACGCAACTGCTAAAGGTAAAGCTGAAAACAGAAGAACTGAAGTGAAAGTGAAAAAATAATTTCTCTTTAAAAAAAAATTAAAACGCCTCGATTTATCGGGGCGTTTTTTTATATTTATAAAATGACAAACAATTCTTTTTTAGATAAAATCGCACAAGTCTTGCTGGTTGAATATTCAGGAAAACTATCCAATACAATTGTGGTTCTGCCTAATAAGCGTGCCAAAATATTCCTTATTGAAGCTTTAAAAAATCAAGTTGAGACTAATATCTTGTCTCCAAATATTGTTAGCATTGAAGAATTTATTCAGGATATTGCAAGTATTCGCTCTATAGATTCAATAGAATTGTTATTTGAATTCTACGAAGTTTATTTGTCTTTTACCGAAAAGTCGAACCAACAGTCTTTCGAACTTTTTGCCAATTGGGCCAAAACACTTTTGCAAGATTTCAACGAAATTGATCGCTATTTACTGGAGCCTAATCATATACTTTCTTATCTGAAGGACATAGAGGACATAAAAAAGTGGGGAATTGAAGTTGAAAAAAAAACCCAATTACTCGAAAAGTATATCGATTTTTGGAAATTATTACCCAATTATTACCAATCACTTTACAATCATTTGCTGAACAAAGGAATTGGCTACCAAGGCCTGATTTATCGAGAAGCAGTAAATAATCTCAATCATTTTTCGGATAACCTAAAGGAAAAACAATTTGTATTTGCTGGATTCAACGCCCTGAACACCTCCGAAGAAAGAATAATTCAGCATTTAATGGCCTCGGATCAAGCTTCAATATATTGGGATATAGATCAGGCCTTTTTAAATGATCCGTTTCATGACGCAGGATTATTTGTTCGACGGTTCAAAGAAAACTGGAGGCATTACAAGTCCAATCCTTTTGAGTGGATTGTGAATGATTTTTCGCAACCGAAAAATATCCAAATTATTGGCACGCCAAAAACCATTGGTCAAGCCAAAATTGCCGGAAGTATTATAGAAAACATCATTAATGCTAATCCTGATGTTCCGCTCGACAAAGTTGCCATCGTTCTTGGGGAAGAAAATATCTTGGTGCCACTATTGTATTCGTTGCCGTCAAGTGTTGGGGCATTAAATATTACTATGGGTTATTCGAGCAAGAATAATCCCGCACAGATTTTGATTGCGAAATTGTTCAAAATGCACACGAATACCTTGTCTAGAAATGCTAAAAATTATGTGTTTTATTACAAAGATGTCTTGGACATCTTGACGCATTCTTTGGTCGAACCTTATGCAAAAACTAACGTATTAGTTAATACCATCAATCAAAACAATTACACGTTTATCACCCATCATAAATTGATGGAATTAAATCCAAATCCAAGTGATTTGTTTCTTTTGTTATTCCAAAAATGGGAAAAGGGTTCGGTTGCAGTTTTGGAAACCATTTCAAGCCTGTTGCAAAACATCAAAACCAATTTAAGCAACGAAAACGAAGAAGAAAAAATCACCAAGGCCTTTGTTTATTCTATTTTCAAAGTCATCAACAAACTGATTAATTATTATTCAAGCCACGAACACATCGACAAGATTGAAACGCTTTATGCCATTTACAAACAAGTAATCGACTTGGCGGAAGTGTCCTTCGAAGGAGAGCCTTTGAACGGATTGCAAATTATGGGCGTTTTAGAAAGCCGCGTTTTAGATTTCGAAACTGTGATTATCACTTCGATGAACGAGGGAAAATTACCTGCAGGAAAATCACAAAATTCGTTTATTCCATATGATGTGAAAAGAGAATTAGGGCTGCCCACTTTCAAGGAAAAGGACGCCATTTATACCTATCATTTCTATCACTTGTTGCAGCGTGCCAAAAACATTTATTTGCTTTACAATACTGAAAGCGAAGGTTTGGATGCTGGTGAAAAAAGCCGTTTCATTACCCAATTGGAAGTCGAAAAACAAGTAAACCATACACTGACTAATGAAATTTATAATGCTGTTTTACCCGAAACGGCTTACCAGCCCATTGTGATTCCAAAATCGGAAGCGGTGATGGTTCGTTTGAAAGAAATTGCCGAAAACGGATTTTCGCCATCGGCATTGACAAGTTACATCCGTAATCCCATACAGTTTTATTTTCAAAAGATTTTGCGCATCAGTGAAGTCGAGGAAGTCGAGGAAAACATTGCCCTAAATACTTTGGGAACAATCATCCACGAAACCCTGAAAGTTTTGTATACGCCTTTTATTGGAAAATTTTTATCCGAAGGGGCTATTTTAAGTTGTTTCAAACTTTTAGATGATGAAGTATTGAGACAATTCAAGTTGGTTTATAAAGAAGGTGAAATCAAAAAAGGGCGAAATCTTCTTGCTTTTGAAGTCGCCAAACGCAATATTTCCAATTTTCTGAAAGTGGAATTGGAAAGCATCAAAAATGGAGATGCCATAAAAATATTGGCATTGGAACAGCGATTCGAACGAATTCTAGAACATCCCAGTTTGCCATTTCCTGTGAAAATCGGCGGTTCAGTTGACCGAATTGAAGAACGCGATGGAAAAATTAGAATAATCGATTATAAAACGGGGAAAGTTGAAAAGGGGAGCATAACCCTGAAATCATGGAAAGACTTAACAAAAGACATCAAAAACGACAAAATAATTCAGATTTTAGCGTATGCCTATATGTATGAAAATGAAGCAAAAGGGAAGCCTGTAGAGGTCGGAATCATCTCTTTCAAAAACTTAAAATCGGGTTTTTTGCCTTTCAATTTTAAAGAGGGAAAAGTAGAAACTACTGTAATTGAAGATGATACTCTGAATAATTATTTAGAACAAATGGTTTTGTTGTTGAATGAGATTCTAGATATGAATATCCCTTTTGAGGAGAAAATTTAAATTCCCTTAAAAAAATCCAATAAAACGGTTTTCAATTCTTCTTTATTTTCAATAGTACTCATGTGGCCATCGGGGAAAGTGAAGAGCTTTACGGCAGTATTTTTAATTTGTTTCAGGTTGTCTTCATATCTTAAAACAGGGTCTTTTTTACCAAGAATCAACAACGTTGGATAAGTCGCAAAACGCAATAGATTTTCTCTGTCTTTTCTAATTTTCATTCCTTCGAGTGAAGCAACAACGCCTTGCAAAGGTGTTTTCAAAGCTTCTATTTTTACCTTTTCTATTTCGTCAACTAATCGTTCGCGATTGTCTGGGCTAAAAAGATTGGCAATGGAAAGCCTCACAAAACTAGTATAATCTTTCTTTACGGTTTTAATGGCGCGATCCCGATTGGCTTTTCGTTCCTCGTTATCTGCTCTCGCGGTTGAGTTCAAAAGCACCAATGCTTTTAAACTTGCTGGATACATTTCGGAGAAAGCCAAAGCCACATAACCCCCCATAGAATGGCCAACAAAAATCGCTTTACGGATTCGCAATTTAGATAAAACGGCATGAACAACTTCAGCATTTTCTTCCATGGAATGCACATAACCCAAGCATCCTGATTCGCCATGACCAAGCAAATCAATGGTTATGACACGATGTTTTTTGTTTAATTCTGAAGCCAACTCTTGCCACATCGTTTTATTTTCCAAAAAACCGTGAAGCAAAACAACTGCCCTTCCTTTTCCAACATCCGAAAAGAAGATTTCTGTGTTTTTATGTCCGATTTTATTCATTTATTTGATTTATAAAAAGTGAAAATTGACGCATTAAGATTAAAATAATTAAGTTTTCGCCCATTCTTTGATGAAACGTAATTGCTCCATTTTATTAACAAATGTTTACTGAAAAGTCACTCCAAATATATTACTTTTGTATTTAGAATTTTTCTAAATAAAGCAATGTTAGATATAAATAAAGTCAGAGCCGATTTTCCGATACTTTCCAGAACCGTAAACGGAAAACCATTGGTTTATTTTGACAATGGTGCCACATCGCAAAAGCCACAAATAGTGATTGATGCGATTGCCAAATATTATCAGGAAATCAATGCCAATATTCACCGTGGGGTTCATACTTTGAGTCAACTGGCTACGGATGCTTATGAAGAATCAAGGGGTAAAATCCAGAGCCACATTAATGCAAAATTTGCCCATGAAGTGATTTTTACTTCGGGGACTACGCACGGAATCAACACTATTGCCAATGGATTTTCCTCACTATTAAAATCAGGGGATGAAGTTTTGGTTTCGGCATTGGAACACCATAGTAATATTGTGCCTTGGCAAATGTTATGCGACAAAACGGGAGCCACTTTACGAGTGATTCCAATGAATGAAAAAGGGGAATTGATACTATCAGAATACGATAAATTGCTGTCAAATAAAACTAAAATAGTGACAGTAAATCATATTTCAAATGCTTTGGGAACCATCAACCCAATCAAATATATGATTGACAAGGCCCACGAATTTGGTGCAGCGGTACTAATTGACGGAGCGCAAGCCGTTCCGCATTTGAAACCTGATGTTCAAGAGTTAGATTGTGATTTTTATGTTTTTTCGGGACACAAAATGTGTGGCCCTACGGGAGTCGGTATTTTGTATGGAAAAGAAGCGTGGTTAAACAAATTACCTCCTTATCAAGGTGGAGGCGAAATGATCAAAGAAGTGACTTTCGCGAAAACCACTTATGCCGATTTGCCACACAAATTTGAGGCGGGAACGCCAGACATTGCCGGAGGAATTGTTTTGGGAGTTGCTGTTGATTATATGAATTCCATCGGTTTTGATGCCATTCAAAAACAGGAATTAGAATTGGTACAGTATGGAACCAAACGGCTTTTAGAAATTGAAGGACTGAAAATTTTTGGAACAGCCAAGGAAAAAACATCGGTAATTTCGTTTAATATTGGCGAAATTCACCCTTATGATATTGGCACGATTATAGACAAATTGGGAATCGCAGTTCGAACTGGACATCATTGCGCCCAACCGATAATGGATTTTTTCAAAATCCCCGGAACAATACGAGCTAGTTTTGCTTTTTATAATACCAAAGAAGAAATTGACGTTATGGTAGAAGCTGTACAAAAAGCACAGCTGATGTTATCCTAAAAATTAAACAAAATGAAACTATTCACAGTACTATTATTGAGTGTTTTGCTTGGCAAAAGCTGTTCAAGTCAAACTAAAAATGATTTGAAAAACGCTATTTTGGAATACACCGCTAACACTAGGGGTTTTTACCAAAAAATTAGTGTCAAAGATCAAATGGTTACAGTTTCGAAAGACAGAAGTGGCAAGGACGAACCAGTTGCAATAAAAATTTCGGATGCAGATTGGAAGGAATTGGTTGGCTATTTTGAAACTGTAAATTTGGATGGTTTTTCCTCATTAAAAGCGCCAACAGTGAAACGTTTTCATGATGGTGCCGCCATTGCAAATTTGAAAGTGATTTATAACGACAAGACTTATGAGACCAACGCTTTCGACCACGGTTATCCACCGGCAGAAATTAAAAAAATAGTAGACAAAATTAATTCACTTGCTAAAGAAGAATAATGACAATAAAAGAAATACAAGAAGAAATAATTGACGAGTTTTCGATGTTTGATGACTGGATGCAGCGTTATGAATACATCATTGATTTAGGTAAAAATTTACCATTAATACAAGAAGCGTATAAAACAGACGATAATATTATCAAGGGATGTCAATCGAAAGTTTGGCTCAAAGGAGAACAAAAAGACGATAAAATAATCTTCACTGCCGACAGTGACGCCATTTTGACCAAGGGAATTATCGCGATTTTGATCCGGGTTTTTTCAAACCAAAACGCTTTTGACATCTTGGCAGCCGATACTGATTTCATAGACAAAATTGGACTGAAGGAACATTTGTCGCCAACACGTGCCAACGGACTAGTTTCGATGATAAAAAATATAAAAATGTACGCATTGGCATTCGATGCAAAAAAATAAAAAAAGTATGGAACAAGCAATCGACACCAACCTATTAGGAATTGAAATTGTAGCAAAACTGAAAACCATCTACGATCCAGAGATTCCGGTTGATATTTATGAATTAGGATTAATTTATGACGTAATGGTGAACACCGATTACGAAGTAAAAATATTGATGACATTAACCTCCCCAAACTGTCCCGTAGCGGAAAGTTTACCAAGGGAAGTGGAAGAGAAAGTAAAATCAATCGAGCATGTAAAAGACGCCGAAGTAGAAATTACGTTCGATCCGCCTTGGAGCAAAGATTTGATGAGCGAAGAAGCCAAGTTAGAACTAGGAATGCTTTAGAAAAAGTGTTCGGTGTTCAGTTTTTTAGTGTTCAGTTGATTGCTGATCACTAAAAAACTGAAAACTGATTACTAAACACTAAATTATGGAAGAAATTGCAAACAGAGTGGCAAATAGTGCCTTGGAGGTTTTTGATCTCGAAGACTACTATCCAAAGGGAATTCGGTCACAAATCGATATTTCGCTCTGGCTTCTTGAAGGTTTATTGCTGAAAGAAAAAGACTTTAGATTGCATTTGCAACAGCACGATTGGTCGCAATACCAAAACCAATATATTGCCCTCAATTGCAGTACTGACGCCATTGTTCCTGCTTGGGCCTCTATTTTGGTTGCCATACAATTGGCTCCTTTTGCCAAGAAAATCGTAAACGGAACTATCGAAGACTTGGATTCGGCGTTGTATGAGGAATTGCTTTCTAAAATCGATTATTCGGTGTATGAAAACAAAGCCGTAATCATAAAAGGCTGTTCGAAAAAACCAGTACCTATGCGTGCCTATATATTAGCCGCACACTATTTGCAACCCTTTGCCCGAAGTATTATGTACGGAGAAGCCTGTTCCGCCGTACCTCTTTTTAAAGCGCCCAAAAAAGGGTAGTTTTTGGAGATTTTAGTATCTTTACTATTCCAAAAACAGTAAACATGAAAAAACCCTTATTTTATCTGGGATTTATTTTGGCGATGCTTTCGGTAAATGCACAACAAACTGCAAAGGACACCACAAGACTTTGGACAAAAAAAGGGCATATCACTCTGCTTTTTAACCAATCCCTATTTAATAATGAATGGCTCGCAGGCGGAACATCGAGCTTTGCCGGGAATTTAGGGCTGAATTACGATTTCAATTATAAAAAAGGAGCCGTGATTTGGGACAACAAATGCATCGTTGCTTACGGTTTAACCAAAATAAAAGATGCGGACAGAGCCTCAAAAACCGATGACCGACTGGAATTGAATTCACTTTGGGGCAAGAAAGCTTCTGGAGAATGGTACTATTCGATCTTTTTTAATTTTAAGACTCAAATGGATAGCGGCTTTGATGTAAACCAAAATAAAATTTCTCACTATTTTTCACCTGCGTATTTTCAATTTGGGCCTGGAATATTATGGAAGAAAAACGATAATTTAAGTGTCAATTTTGCTCCAACTACTGCTAAATTAATCGTAGTGGACAATCATTTTACTGAATTGGGGCCTTCCTTTGGCGTTTTGCAGGGTGACAGCTCTAGATTTGAATTGGGCGCCAGCATTTTGGTCTATTACAAATTGAATTTAATAACCAATGTTTCTATGGAAAACAGGCTCAATTTATATTCTAATTATTTACAAGATCCCCAAAATGTTGATGTCGATTACCAAATGAATGTGGTCATGAAAATCAACAGATACCTGTCGGCCAATATCGCCTTGCAAACCATTTATGATGACAATGCCATAAAAGCGGTTCAGGTAAGGGAGGTTTTTGGTTTGGGTGTGAATTATGGTTTCTAAAAGTAATTTTGTTATTCTTCTTTCTCCACTGCGTCCTTATAATCTGGGTACAAAAACTTGTTATACGGAAAACGCGTGATGTGAATTTGTCGCACGGCTTCATAGAGTCGTTCCCTTAATTCCTCGAAATTTTCTTTGTTTGTTGCCGAAATAAACAAGGCATTTTGTTCACCCACCCGATGCATCCAAGTGGTCTTCCATTCTTCGAGCGTGAAATGTCTAGGTGTTTTTTCGGTCATTAAATCGTCTTGCTCTATCGTCAAGTGTTTGTAAGCATCAATTTTATTAAAAACCATGATAACCGGTTTGTTATTCGCTTTTATGTCCAATAACGTTTTGTTTACAGAGGCGATATGGTCTTCAAAATCAGGATGCGAAATATCGACAACGTGTAACAACAAGTCGGCTTCGCGAACCTCATCGAGTGTGCTTTTGAAAGAATCAACCAATTGGGTTGGCAGTTTTCGAATAAAACCTACCGTGTCTGAAAGCAAAAAAGGCAAGTTTTTGATGACCACTTTTCGAACCGTGGTATCCAAAGTGGCAAAAAGTTTGTTTTCCACAAAAACATCACTTTTCCCTATGGCATTCATCAAAGTAGACTTTCCCACATTGGTATAACCCACCAAAGCCACACGAACCATGGCACCGCGATTGCCTCGCTGCACGCCCATTTGTTTGTCGATGGTTTTAATTTTTTCTTTTAACAACGCGATTCTATCCCGAACAATTCGTCTGTCGGTTTCAATTTCGGTTTCTCCAGGACCACGCATCCCGATTCCCCCTTTTTGACGTTCGAGGTGTGTCCACATTCCGGAAAGTCTGGGTAATAAATATTGACATTGCGCCAGTTCTACCTGTGTTCTGGCATAAGAAGTTTCCGCTCTTTGGGCAAAAATATCCAAGATAAGGTTCGTTCTATCTAGGATTTTGCAATCTATAATTTTGGAAATATTTTTTTGCTGTGAAGGTGTCAATTCATCGTCAAATATCAAGGTCGAGATATTATTTTCTTTTACATAATGATTGATTTCCTCTATTTTTCCGGTGCCCAAAAATGTTTTAGGATTGGGTTTTTCCATTTTTTGCCAAAAACGTCGTACCACTTCACCACCAGCCGTATATGTCAAAAACTCCAATTCGTCAAGATACTCGTTGAGTTTTTCTTCGCTTTGGTTTTGGGTAACCATCCCAACAATGGCCGTTTTTTCGAAATTTATTGTTTCTTTTTCTAACATCTCTTTGAATAAGTTACAAATTTAATGATTTGCTGAGGACTTACGAAGTTGTGAGGTTATAAAAATTAGCCAAATCTTTGGAACAATCCTTGCAAACCGAACTAAAACAAAACCTACTCTATTCCTTTGATTCTCGGAACCATCAAAGCAATCACAAATCCAAAAATGCCGATAAAGGCAAATGAAAATCGCAAACTTGACAATTCGGCAATGTAACCAATGACCGGTGGCCCCATCAAAAAGCCTAGAAAACTTACTCCGGAAACCGCCGTCAACGCTTCGCCCGTTGGGATTGTAGGGTGTTTTCCTGCAATGCTGTAAAGTGTGGGAACAATGGTGGAAACGCCCAATCCCACAAACATAAAAGCGATTGTTGAAGGAATTAGGAATGGGAAAA
Organism: Flavobacterium psychrophilum; assembly: GCA_945872245.1. GTDB lineage: Bacteria > Bacteroidota > Bacteroidia > Flavobacteriales > Flavobacteriaceae > Flavobacterium > Flavobacterium psychrophilum_T. The sequence goes on along the minus strand of CAMBZB010000007.1, from coordinate 1,813 downwards.
ATACCGCGGTAAATAATCCTGAGGAAATCATAATTCCGCTGATTTGCATCACTCTTATACGTCCAAATTTATTAATTAAACCATCCCCCAAAAACCGTCCGCTTGCCATCATAATCATAAAAGAAGTGTAGCCCAAAACCGCCAATGCGCCCGGAACTTTGATGATTTCCTTAAAGTATACACCACCCCAATCGAACATCACTCCTTCGCTGGCCATACTGCAGAACCCTATTATACCTAACAGAGTTAAGGACCTGTCCGGTTTTCGGAATATTTTTTTCTTTTGGTGAAAAACCGATTGTTTGGCTTTAATCAAGAACTTGAAATTAAAAGCAACCAAAAAAAACATGATTGTGGCAACGATTAAAAAATGTGAATACGTGTTGAGTTCGAGGGTGAGCATCCCGAGACCTACTAAAGCTCCTATAAATCCCGCCAAACTCCACATACCGTGGAAAGAAGACATGATGGTTCTTTTAAAAAGGCCTTCCGTATAAACTCCTTGCGTGTTAACGGAGATGTTGGTTAGGTTTGCAAAGATGCCAAAGACAAATAATCCAAGTCCGAGTTGCCAAGCGTTTTGGGCTAATCCTAAATTAGTCAAACTAAACGCATACATAAAAATAGAAAAAGGAAGAATGCGGTGGCTACCAAAACGAGTAACTAGTTTTCCCGAAAAAAACATCATCGTTAGTTGTCCTACCGGCAAAGCAAATAAAATCGTTCCTAATGCCCCTTCGCCTAGATGCAGTGCTGTTTTAATGGTTGGTATGCGGCTTGCCCAAGTGGCAAAACACAAACCCATACTGAAATAAAACATCGCCACTCCCCAACGAATTCTGTTGAGATACGAAACTTTTGCATTTTTATACGTTTTCTTGTATTTTGCCTTGTATCTAAACCTGACAAAAAAATTTAAATCTATCAAAAGGATGGGCTTTTAAAAGTCTCAAAAATACAACAATCAATCTTGAACTTACGCGATTAATAAAGTCTGCTGTAGTTTATATCGTTATTGTTTACAAATTTATTGCCTTCATTTGTTCGCTGCTTTGAATCGCCGCTTCAATAATTTTCATGACGCTCAATCCGTCTTTGGCAGTCACCGGTTCAATGGTGTCGTTGCTAATGGACTGGTAAACTCCATCGAAAAAATCATAGTAATTTCCTAGTTGTGTGGGGACTTTGACATTTAGGACATCGTTATTAATCTCAGTATGCAAAGTGCCTTCCTTACTTTTGGGCTCTTTCCCCCAAGCATCCAAATTTGGTTTCTTACCCAATTTTAAATCGTCTTCCTGTACATCACCACGGGGTTTTAAAAAAGAGCCTTTTTTGCCATGGACAATATAGGAGGGGATAGGCTCTCTGACAAAAAAACCAGCCTTCAATCGTACCCTGAAATCGGAGTAATATAGCAAAATGTCGATATAATCGTCAACTAAAGTGTTGTTACGAATCATTCGAATGTCGGCGAAAACGGCATTGGGTAAGCCAAACAAAAACAAGGCTTGATCGATTAAATGCGGTCCCAAATCTTTCAGAATCCCTGCGCCGGGATTGGCGGATTCCTTATGCTGTTTGGGACTCAAAACAGGGTTGTAGCGGTCAAAGTGGAATTCCGCTTCGACGATATCCCCTAACATCCCATCATCGATTATTTTTTTTACGGTTTTGAAATCGCTGTCCCACCTCCTATTTTGGAAAACGGACAGTTTCAATCGGTTCTCTTTTGCCAAAGCGACCAATTCCTGCGCTTCGGCAACGGTGGTCGTGAAGGCTTTTTCTACAACGGCATGTTTTCCGGCAAGCA
>CAMBZB010000006.1 GCA_945872245.1 Flavobacterium psychrophilum | reverse complement strand
TGATTTCCATATTGCCAAAACTGATGTTTTTCATTTCGGCTATGGCTTTTGCAAGCAAATTCAAAACGTTTCAGCATCCAATCAGCCCTACTTTCTGGCTCAGTTTCTATTTTACTCAAAATGGTCTTTGCTGTAAATTTCTTGAAATCCCGAATCAAATCGGATAATTTACTGTTTTCTGACTGAATTATTAAATGAATGTGATTGGACATAATTACAAATCCATACAAAATCATTCCTTTGTTTTTTATACAAAAATCCAAACTTTCGATGACGCAATCTTTATAGGTTTTTCTAGAAAAAACGTCAACCCAGTCCACAACCGTGGCGGTTATAAAATGCGCTTTGGATTGATCTCGAATTAGGAATCCTTCTTTCTCTTTCATTTTGTTGTTTTTAAAGGTCAGTCAGAGACTGAAAATCACTACCTCAAAGTCGGAGACTTTGCGGAGCGAAGATGTGTTCGTCAGTCTGAGACTGACCTATAATTATACAACCCAAAACAAAATCGGTTGGAAACCGAAAATCACTACCTCAAAGTCGGAGACTTTGCGGAGCTTTATGCTAAATTAACTATCCCAACCAACCATCACGATCCAAACTTCGATACTGAATGGCTTCGGCTATGTGTGACGAAATCACTTTTGGAGCGGCTTCTAAATCGGCGATGGTTCGGGCTACTTTCAGGATTCTGTCATAGGCTCGTGCCGAAAGATTCAGGCGTTCCATGGCGGTTTTCAATAATTGTTTCGAAACTTCGTCCAGCGCACAATATTCCCGAATGTGTTTGGTGTTCATTTGCGCATTGTAATGGATGTTTTCCATTTGCACGAAACGTTCCGTTTGGATTTCGCGCGCAGCTGTAACCCGCTTTCGAATTTCGACGCTGCTTTCCGCCTTTTGGTCTTCGGACAATTTTTCGAAAGGCACCGGAGTCACTTCAATATGTATATCGATTCGATCCAATAAAGGACCTGAAATCTTGCTCAGATAGCGTTGCATTTCGTGTGGCGAAGAAGTTTGTGGCGAATCAGGGTCGTTAAAAAAACCACTCGGACTTGGGTTCATGCTGGCAACCAACATAAACGATGACGGATACGTCACGGTAAACTTGGCTCTAGAAATCGTCACTTCTCTGTCTTCTAAAGGTTGGCGCATCACCTCCAAAACATCTCTCTTAAATTCCGGCAATTCATCCAAAAACAAAACCCCATTGTGTGCCATGGAAATTTCACCCGGTTGCGGATAACTTCCTCCCCCGACAAGGGCCACGTTTGAAATAGTATGATGCGGACTTCTAAAAGGGCGTTGATTCATTAATCCCACTTCTTTGAGCTTTCCGGCTACACTATGAATTTTGGTAGTTTCCAATGCTTCTCGCAACGTCATGGGTGGTAAAATGCTGGGCAAACGTTTGGCAAGCATTGTTTTTCCTGCTCCCGGGGGACCAATAAGAATAATATTATGACCGCCGGCTGCTGCAATCTCCATACAACGCTTGATAGACTCCTGCCCTTTGACATCAGAAAAATCAAATTCCGGAAAGTCTAAGGTTTTATAAAATTCGGCTCTGGTGTCAATTATTGTAGGTTCTAAAGTGCCTTTGCCTTCGAAGAAATCGATAACTTCTTGTAAATTTTCCACCCCATAAACATCCAATCCTGTTACGATTGCCGCTTCTTTTACATTTTGCTTTGGAAGAAAAAAACCTTTAAAACCTTCTTCTTTGGCTTTAATGGCAATGGGCAGTGCACCGCGAATGGGTTGTAAACCACCGTCAAGAGAAAGTTCGCCCATAATTACATACTTGTCAATTTCGTCGGCCTTAATTTGGGAAGAAGCTACGAGAATACCAATGGCAAGGGTTAAATCATAAGCCGAACCTTCTTTTCTCAAATCGGCAGGCGCCATATTTATAGTGATTTTCTTGCCTGGCATATTGTAGCTGTTATTTTTAAGTGCCGCCGCAATCCGGTAACTACTTTCCTTTATGGCGTTATCTGGCAGACCTACCAAATGATACCCAATTCCCTTATCAATATTTACCTCGACCGTAATTGTAGTGGCTTCAACTCCAAAAACGGCACTTCCAAAAACTTTTACTAGCATATACGTTGGATTTAAACCTAAATTTAATGTAAAAAACCTTTCAAAATGAAATTTACTCCTTCTTTTAGTATGTAATCTAACATTTAATAATTTTCTTTGATAAAACAAAAGCATACTGCTTGAATTGTATTATGCTAAATTTGACCAACGATAAATCCTACCCATGAAAGTCATACTCCGCACCTTTAATCTCCAATTAAAACATCCTTTCACTATTTCAAGACTTTCCTATAGTACGCAACCCACTTTAATTGTCGAATTGCAAAGTGACGGCTATTCAGGATTTGGTGAGGCCACGTCAAACCCCTACTATAATACTACCGTAGATTCGATGAAGAGAAATCTGGAAGCCATAATTCCGTTTATCGAAAGTGTTACAGATGACACTCCCGAAGAATTTTGGCGTAAAGCATATGAACTACTAAAAGATGATTTGTTTGCGCTTTGCGCTCTGGACATTGCCTACAATGATTTGTATGCTCGAAAAAAAAGAAAAAAACTATATGAATTATGGGGTTATTCCATTAAAAATAATCCCAAAACTGATTATACAATAGGCATTGACAGTATCGAAAAAATGGTATCCAAAATGAAAGAATTACCTTGGCCCATCTACAAAATTAAATTGGGTACCAAAGAAGATCTTGCCATTGTCACCGAATTGAGAAAACATACAGATGCTATTTTTAGAATTGATGCCAATTGTGGCTGGACGGTTCCTGAAACTATTAATAATGCCATTGAATTAAAAAAACTGGGCGTTGAATTCTTAGAACAACCTTTGAAAGCAGACAATTGGGAAGGACATGCTGCCGTTTATAAAAATTCGGTTTTGCCTATAATTGCAGACGAAAGCTGTATCCTCGTGGAAGATGTGGCAAAATGCCACAACCATTTTCACGGCGTAAACATCAAACTTGGCAAATGTGGCGGACTTACTCCTGCCAGAAGAATGGTTGCCCAAGCAAAAAAGTTGGGCATGAAAACGATGGTGGGCTGTATGACGGAATCTACCGTAGGCATATCAGCCATTGCGCATTTGTTGCCAGAACTAGACTTCGTAGACATGGATGGTTCACTATTATTGGCTGAAGATATAGCCACTGGAGTAACTATTTCTGATGGCATCATAAAATACTCGCTCCTCAATGGGACTGGCGTTACCTTATATCACTAATAATACTATTTGCTGATTATCCTTAATAATCATGTACAATCCTATACTTGTTAAACAATAACCGATTGAAAAAATCCTGGGTTATAATAATTATTAGGTGCATTAAGCTGAAATTATCCTAAATCAGCATTACTAAATTATAAATTTTGACATTTAATTATTCCATACCCATAAAATTTAAGGGGGTAAAATACAAATATGATAAAAATCATAGTTCTAGTTACTTTTTTTATGGGGGTATGAAATGATTTATATACTTTTATCGAAATTTAAAACTAAAAACTATGAGAAAGATTATTTTAAGTGTGATTCTAATCACAATTTTGGTGTTATCCATTTTTTCAATTTATTTGTTTCCAGAAAGTGCAACTTTAGGAGCACATGTTATTCCTTTAGAAATAAATACTGGAGATACAGCATGGATGTTAGTGGCAACGGGACTTGTATTGTTAATGACTCCAGGACTTGGTTTCTTTTATGGAGGAATGGTAGGTAAGAAAAATGTAATTAGTACGGTACTACAAAGCTTTATTGCTATGGTAATAGTAACTGTACTGTGGGTTGTCGTTGGATTCGGAATGTGTTTTGGACCTTCAATAGGAGGTTTAATTGGAGACCCTTCTTACAACATGTTTTTTCAAGGAGTAAGCGCTAACACAGCATGGGACTTAGCTCCAACTATTCCTTTCTTATTGTTTGCCTTATTTCAAGCGAAATTTGCTATCATCACACCTGCCTTAATAACAGGAGCTTTTGCAGAACGCGTTCGTTTCTGGGCTTATATGTTGTTTATGGTTTTATTCATATTATTTGTTTATGCTCCATTGTGTCACATGACTTGGCATCCTGATGGAATGTTCTTTGGATGGGGAGTGTTAGATTTTGCCGGTGGAACTGTAGTACACATGAGCGCTGGATGGGCCGCACTTGCAGGAGCTATGTTCTTAGGGAAAAGAAAAGTGCAAAAAGCAAACCCTGCTCGTATCACTTATGTATTATTAGGAACAGGATTATTATGGTTCGGTTGGTTCGGCTTCAATGCAGGTTCTGCCGTTGGAGCTAGCGGACTTGCTGCTCAAGCATTAGGAACTACTACTGTTGCTGCCGCTGCCGCTGCAATGGGTTGGGTATTTTTGGACAAAATTCTTGGACACAAACTTTCTGCTATGGGAGCTTGTATCGGAGCTGTTGTAGGATTAGTTGCTATTACACCTGCTGCAGGTTTTGTAACAATCTCTTCTGCTTTAGCGATTGGTTTTATTGCCAGTATCGTTAGTAACCTTGTAGTTAGTAAATTCCCTAAAGGTAAAGTAGATGATGCTTTAGATGTATTTGCTTGTCACGGTGTTGGTGGTATGGTAGGTATGCTTTTGACAGGTGTATTTGCAACCTATAAAGTTAATCCTGCTCTAGCAGAAAAAGATTCAAATGGTAATGCAATTGATAAAGGCATAGAAGGAATGCAAGGTTTAATATATGGTGATGCTACTTTGTTTTTAATCCAATTAAAAGCATTAGTTATAGTATCTATATTCGCATTCGCTGCTTCTTATGCACTATTCTTTATTGTGAATAAAATTACTCCATTGAGAGTTAGTGAAGAAAAAGAAGAATTAGGATTGGATATTTCTCAACACGGAGAATTTTTGTAAACCATCTTCAATAAATAAATCAAGACACTCTAAAAATTCGTTTTTAGGGTGTTTTTTTTATGGTTTAATTCTCTTTTCCACTTCGATTTAGCGTAATTGCAAGCTATTTTCAACTATTAACACATCAACCTTTTTTTGAAATATCTTATCTCTAAAAGACAAATCAAGACTATAAGAATACATTGAATATTCATGTAGTTTTAATAAATCCTTAGTATTACAAAAAGATACTATCAAAAGCGCAAAGCTTCTATCCTTTTGAAGGATAGAATCTTTGCGCTTTTTAATACCGTATTTTATATTATTTCTTGAATTTAGAAATACCAGCTTTCAACCAACTTTGATATTCTTCAACATTGGTGTAGCTTATGGTTGGTGTGGTTTGGTTTAGGCTATTTCCGTTTAAATCAGTCAAAACATACAAAGGTTGGGTATTGGTTTTATATTTCGAAATCATAAAATCTGCCCACTTATCGCCTATGGTTTCAATTTTTGAACCCGTGGCCTTTGAAATAAATTGTTCTTTTAAAGGTAAATCGCGCTTGTCATCAACATATAGCGAAATCAAAACAACATCATTTTTTAAAATCGGCAAAATATGCTCATCAGACCAAACGTTGTTCTCCATTTTTCTGCAATTCACACAGGCAAATCCTGTAAAATCAAGCATTATAGGCTTATTTACGGTTTTTGCGAAAGCCAAACCTTTTTCGTAATCGTCAAAAACCACTATTTGGTGAGGGCCCAATTTAGCGCCGTTTGGCAAACTCACAGTCGAAGCATTTTTTCCTGAACTTCCAAAACCGAGTGGACTTTCACTATATTCCATTGGAGGAGGAAACGCATTAATCAATTTTAATGGCGCTCCCCAAAGTCCGGGTATCATGTAAACGGTAAAACTTAAGACCAATAGTCCCATTAACAATCTTCCCACCGAAATATGGGTCAACGGACTATCGTGGGGCAAAGTAATTTTACCAAATAAATACAACGCCAAGATTCCGAAAATAGCAATCCAAATCGCTAAGAATACTTCTCTTTCCAAAAGATGCAATTGCAACACCACGTCAGCATTCGATAAGAATTTCAAGGCCAAAGCCAATTCTAAAAATCCTAATACCACTTTAACGGTATTGAGCCATCCACCCGATTTAGGCAAAGAATGCAACCAACCTGGAAATAGGGCAAAAAGCATGAACGGCAAGGCTAGAGCTGATGAAAAACCCAACATTCCTATAATTGGGGCAATTCCGCCTTTGGAAGCTGCATCAACCAAAAGTGTTCCAACAATGGGTCCAGTACAAGAAAAGGAGACAATTGCCAAGGCCAATGCCATGAATAAGATTCCTAAAATCCCACCTTTATCGGCCTGGTCATCTACTGTATTTGCCCAAGAATTAGGCAACATAATTTCGAAAGCACCCAAAAATGAGGCCGCAAAAACAACCAACAAAACGAAGAAAAGGATATTAAACCAAACATTGGTGGACAAGGCATTCAGTGCATCTGCACCAAAAATCCAAGTCACGAACAAACCCAAAATGACATAAATTAATATGATGGAAATTCCATAAATCATGGCATTCCGTATTCCTTTTGCTTTTGTTTTACTGTGTTTGGTAAAAAAACTCACCGTCATAGGAATCATCGGAAACACACAAGGAGTGAGCAGTGCAGCGAATCCTGAAAGGAAAGCGATAAAGAAAATAGACCAAATCCCTCTTTGTGGTTTAGGGAGAGTTGTTACTTTTTTGAGTTGATCTGAAGTTGCTTCAATTACGTCACTCGTTCCAAGACTTGGAGTCAGAGATTCTGCTTTCAAAGTATCTTTGGAGGCTAATATTGTTCCCGTTTTTGGAACGGAAATCGACATTAAAGTTGGAGTTAGAGCAAAACTGAATTTTTTCTCTAAATTAATACAAACCTCTTTGCAGACTTGGTAATTGAAACCCACTTCAATTTTTGAAATTTTAGGATTTAGTATTGTAATCTCTTGCTTAATTTGCGCTTTCTTCTCGAAATAAGTTTCGTTAACCCCAAAAATATCATTGAAAGCGGTGGTAGTTTTACTTTCTTTGGCTTTGCCAACTAAAGTGAAATTCCCTTTTTGGTTTTCAAAATTCACCTCCAAGGGTAATGGACCCCCATCAGGAGTAAATTGCGAATATAGATGCCACCCATTTTCTATTACCCCATTAAAAGTGAGTATGTAGTTGGTATCTGATTTCTTTTCGATTTTGGTAGTCCATTTAACAGGATCTAATATTTGCGCATTCCCTTTGACAAAAGCCAAAAAAGCCAGCAGTATGAATAGTATTTTTCTCATTTTTGCCATTGTATTTGTATTCTGTTTTTTGTTGTTTTTTCTATTTTAAAACGCTCATCTTGTCGGATTCCGATAATCCAAATTATTTTATCATCAGAACATAAAAGCCATGTATTCTCTTTATCTATCAACGATAATTTTTCGTCCTTAAAAATTTTACTTACTTTCTTTGATTTGCCTTCCATTCCAAAGGGCTGAAAACTATCTCCTTCTTTCCAACGTCTTAAAACTAAAGGAAAATGCAGCTTGTCTTCATCAACAAAGATAGCTCTATTGGAACCGATGCCAATGTCAGCTACTTTACTAAACGAAAGATTCAATGGGCTGTCAATTTCTTTTTGATCTTTAAAAATATAATATTCTTCTTTTTTATCCTCGATATTTATAGTACTCAAAATTAAAAAACCCCTATTTTTTAATAATCGGAATTCATTTGAAAACACTTGTTTTCCAGATTGACTTTCAACTAAATCATAAATATCATCCCAAGCTGAAAACCCAAATTCACGAAGCCATTGGTACAAATAGGATTTATAATTGGGCAGTTGTTGTAATTTATTCAAATCAAAATGGATGTCCTCCCCTATTTCTTTTGCCACTTGCTGATATACCATAATTGATGCGTCTTCGACCATCGTTTTGGATTCTTGTAAATAGACCTGTGTTTTATGAAATGAGGACAAAAAATCGGTGTTGAGTTCCTTTAAAATGGGAATCAAATTATGCCTAATCTTATTTCGCAAATATTTATCCAAAGCGTTGCTGCTATCTTCTCGGCAGTCAATATTATCTTCCTTGGCATACTGTTCGATTTCTTGTCGAGAAAATAGTAAAAGTGGGCGAATCACATTTTCATTTTTCGCCGGTATTCCTGTCAATCCATCTAATCCAGTGCCCCGAACAAGGTTAATGAGGAAGGTCTCCAGATTATCATCGGCATGATGTGCCGTAAGTACATAGTCAAAGTTTTCTGTTTCCAAAAGTTCGTAAAACCAGTTGTATCGTAACTCACGGGCGGCAACTTGGGTTGAAATTTTATAGTCTTTGGCAAAAGCCTCTGTGTCGAATTGAGTTACGAATAATTTGATTTCATTGGCTTCGGCATAGTGTTGAACAAAATTCTGATCTTCAAAACTTTCCACTCCCCGAAGTTGAAAATTGCAATGGGCAATAGCAATTTTAAAAGACAACTTGTGAAACAAATCGACCATTACCATACTGTCTAAACCTCCACTAGTGGCCAAAAGCAATTTTTTCCCACTTAAAAAAGGAAAGTTTTGAAAAATATGGCTTTGGAATTTTTGTAGCATTTTCAAATTTAGTTATTTTAAATCATACCACGAAATGACATCGGCTATGGTTCGTTTTTCATTTTCTAAACCCGCATAAACCAATGTTTTTGATTTCACGTTTTCTTTGGCTAAATCCTCAAAATAAGTAATCCCTTTGAATAAATTATGCATAATGGTCTTGGTCGATTTGATTTCAATAATATTATACATAAAATCATCTTGACGTATCAAATCAACTTCGTGCCCAGATGCATCGCGCCAAAACCAAAATTCATCTAAATTGTTTTGATGATAATTCTGTTTTATATACTCGGAAATTATCATGTTTTCGAATAAATTACCTTTAAAAGCATTTTCACTAATTTGAATTTCATCTTTGATTTTTAATAAATGACAAAGTAATCCCGTATCATAAAAATACAATTTAGGTGTTTTGATAATCCGTTTGTTGAAATTATTATGCAAGGGTTGCAACAAAAACACAATATAACTGCTTTCTAATGCCGATAACCAAGCCTTGGCAGTGGGTTGCGAAATACCACAGTCCATCGCAAGATTATTCAGATTCAATAAATGTCCAGCACGAGCAGCACACAAACCCAAAAACATTCTGAAAGAACGTATGTTTTGTATGTTTACCAAATCAGTAATATCGCGTTCAACATAGGTTTGAATATAACTGTTGTAAAAGTTTCTTGAAGGAATATTTCTATCATAAATTGCCGGATAAAAACCCCTTAACATCGCTTTTATATAATTTTTATCTAATAAATCCTCAGATTTAAGTTCATTAAAATCGAATGGAAATAGTTTAAAAATAGCAACACGACCAGCCAAACTTTGCGTAATACTTTTCATTAAATGAAAATTTTGCGAACCCGAAAGAATGTATTGTCCCATTATTTTGTCGTTATCGACTTTTGTTTGCAAATACGAAAACAATTCGGGAGCCCGTTGCGCCTCATCGAAAATACAAAATTTATTGTATTTCTCGAAGAATCCTTTCGGGTCGTTTGCCAAAAAGTTTCGAGCGTCAACATCTTCTAAACTCAAGTATTGATATTCTGGAAAACTCTCTTTTAACATAGTAGTTTTTCCAGATTGTCTTGGTCCTGAAATCGCAAGAATAGGGTACATTTTTCCGCTCTCGTTAATTGCATTTACTATTTCTCTTACTATAGCCATAAGTACTTGATTACAAATGCAAATTTATACTATTATTTTGAATTAACAATACTTAAATTTTGAATTAACAGAGAAAATATTTTGAATTAACAGAGATTTAATTCAACCCAAAACTTCACGCATCGCTTTGGCTTTAAGCAAACATTCTTCATACTCCATTTTAGGAATGGACTGTGAAGTTATAGCACTTCCCACAGAAAACGAGGCGTATTTCTTTTCTTGATTGTATAAAATACTCCTAATAACAACATTAAAATCGAAGTCACTATTCGGCGTGAAATAGCCAACGGCTCCGCTATACAAACCTCTTTTGGTTTCCTCCAATTCCTCGATGATTTTCAACACCGAAACCTTAGGGGTTCCTGTCATGCTCCCCATTGGGAAAGTAGTTTTAATCACATCCGCAACTGTATATTGATGGTCTAATTTTGAGGTAATCGTAGAAATCATTTGGTGGACTTGCTCAAAAGAATAAATACCGCATAGTTCTTCTACTTTCACAGAACCTTTTTGGGCAGTTCGCGACAAGTCATTCCGAACCAAGTCAGATATCATAATGTTTTCGGTGCGCTCTTTGGGATCTGAAGCCAATTCGCTTTTTGATTTTTCGTCTTCAATGGCATCTAGGAATCGTTTGGCCGTTCCCTTAATGGGTTGGGAAATAACCAACTCCCCTTCCTTCTTTAAATAGCGTTCCGGCGAAGCAGAAAGCAAAAAATGAGTATTGTTTTTGAAAAAAACAGCCAATGGTGATTTCGAAATTTCATTCAGTTTTAAAAACTTTTCCAGAGGGTTGATGTTCGCATTTTCAATGAAAAACTCCATACAGAAATTAGCTTCATAAATATCGCCCCGATGGATATGTTCTAAGATTTTAGAAACTTTGTTTATGTAACTTTCTTTTGAAATTCTTTGTTGAATTATAGGGATTTCTTGGCTATTGGCTCTTGACTCTTGGCCCTTAACTATTTCCTCAAAATCTTCTTCTACTTCATCATCGCACATGGTGAGATACTGAATCTCAATTTGATTCCCCTTCAGTGTGACTATTTTTTTGGGCTGGAAGAAAAACAAATCCGGAAAATCCAATCCATCAAAGTTATTGGAATGCAACGCTTCGACATCATTTTTTAAATCATAGGACAAATAGCCAAAAAGCCAGTCTTTGGTCGTTTGTTGATACTGTTTCAAGTCTTCGAAAGCGTTGTGGCAATCGGTTTTTACCGAAGTAATAGCATCCACAGCAAGCATACAATCATAACTGGAATACCGTTGCGGATAATCGTTGCTATCCATGAAAATGACTTCTCGAAATTGTTGTGCCCAAGTCAATAATTGTTGTTTGAATTGGACAGGATTATCGATATGTTTTATAATTGATGTTCTCAGAAATTTAAATATTTAAAATCCAAAATTACGACAAATTTATTTTAAAATTTTCGCTATATTTATAATGCTACTAATCTTAAATACAACATGTTATGAAAATAACAATTATTATTACTAGAACTTTAATTGGGCTTTTATTTCTAATGACGTCAATTGGCTTTTTTTTAAAACTTTTACCTGAACCTGAATTCACTGGGAATTTTAAAGCTTTCCAATTGGGTCTTTTTGCCTCTAATTATTTAATTCCTTTAGCGAAATCGGTTGAATTACTTTGCGGATTGTCATTTGTCACCGGTTTTTATGTAACCTTGGCAAATATTCTCATTTTACCTGTTACCGTAAACATTGTATTCATCAATTTATTTCTTTGTCCAAAAGGAATTCCATTAGCCTTATTTGTGTTTTTTGGAAACTTATTTTTAATTTATAGTCATTGGAACAATTATAAAAGTTTGTTCGTAGCTTAAAAAAGTAAACCCGACAGATTTTTTTGAAACTTGTCGGGTTTATAAATTGAATATGCTTTTCTAATTACACATGTAATGCTCTATTATCCGTTGCTGCTAATGCCGCTTCTTTTATCGCTTCCGCAAAAGTGGGATGTGCATGGCTCATTCTCGAAATATCTTCGGCAGATGCTTTGAATTCCATTGCAGTTACCGCTTCGGCAATCAAATCGGCGCAACGAGCACCAATCATGTGAACTCCCAGAACTTCGTCTGTTTTGGCATCGGCAAGAATTTTAACAAATCCATCCAAGTCTCCACTTGCTCTAGCTCTCCCTAATGCTTTGAAAGGAAAACTTCCCGACTTGAATTCAACTCTAGCTTCTTTTAGTTGTTCTTCGGTTTGTCCTACCGCAGCCACTTCTGGCCAAGTGTAAACAACTCCGGGAATCAAATTATAATTGATATGTGGTTTCTGACCCGCTATTATTTCAGCGACCATAGTTCCTTCTTCCTCGGCTTTGTGCGCTAGCATTGCGCCACGTACTACGTCACCAATGGCATAAATATTGGAAACATTGGTTTGCAAATGATCGTTCACTTCAACCATGCCTCTTTCTGAAATTTTTACACCTGCTTTATCTGCATTCAAACCATCTGTATAAGGACGACGCCCTACCGAAACCAGAGAATAATCCCCTTCTAGAGTAATGGTTTCCCCTTTTGTATTTTCAGCCTGAACCGTTACATTGTTTCCTTTTCTTTCCACAGATTTCACCTTGTGGGAAACATAGAATTTCATTCCTTGCTTTTTCAAGACTTTCGTCAATTCCTTAGACAATGAAGCATCCATTCCCGGAATAATTCGGTCCATAAATTCCACTACAGAAACTTGCGCTCCCAATCGTAAATACACTTGTCCTAATTCAATTCCGATTACGCCACCACCAATAATAACAAGATGTTTTGGCACTTCTTTAAGTGACAAGGCTTCAGTGGAAGTGATGATTCTATTTTTATCTATTTTTATAAACGGTAATGAGGATGGTTTTGAACCCGTTGCAATAATGATGTTTTTTGCCTCGATTGTTTCCGAAGTCCCGTCCGCTTTTGCAACAGCGATGTGAGTGGCATCTACAAAAGAACCTAATCCATTAAAAACAGTCACTTTGTTTTTGTCCATCAAATAATTAATTCCTCCAGAAGTCTGGTCAACAACTGCTTGCTTACGGGCAATCATTTTTTCTAAATTTACTTTCACTTCTCCAGAAACCTCAATTCCATGGTCGGCAAAATGAGCTACTTCGCTATAATGATGGGAAGATGACAATAAAGCTTTTGAAGGAATGCAACCCACATTAAGACAGGTTCCGCCTAAAGTGGAATATTTTTCTATAATGGCTGTTTTGAAACCCAGTTGTGCACAGCGAATTGCCGAAACATATCCTCCGGGACCAGAACCAATAATGACTACGTCAAATGAACTCATAGTTTATGTGTTTTGTTTTAGTGATGCAAAAATATGTTTTTTTGTTTGAAGTCTGAAGTTAATATACCAAAGTTTCGACACAAATTAATGCTTTTTAGTTACCAAATTTTAAAATTTGATGACGCTTGTTTCTAGGTTTAGGTTCAAATTTGACTACAAATCCTTTGAAATCTAGGATTTGGAAAAAATATCAGAAACGCAAGGTGTCAAAATCTATTTACTGACACTGTATTGATTATCAATCTAATATTGATTAACTTTAATGATAGGTTAAAACCCTTTTTTCAATCCAATCCTAAGTGTTCTCCACCGGAAGGAAATCTGGCCCTACTGCGACTGGGAACAAAACAAAAAACGCTAAAAATCATCCTATGGAAAATTTCAATCCTGCAGACAAGATTCAAGATTTACAGTACTTCGGAGAATTTGGCGGTGTGAATCCGTCCATTTCGGATAGTTCAACCTATACTTTTCTGTCTGCAAAAACGATGTTCGATTCCTTTGAAGGGAATGCCGAAGGATGTTATCTGTATTCTCGACATTCTTCGCCAAGCAACTTATACTTAAGCAAAGCACTAGCAGCGATGGAAGGTACTGAAACAGCAAATGTCTCGGCTTCAGGGATGGGAGCAATTACAACAACACTGTTGCAATTGTGTGGTTCAGGTGACCATATTATTTCGAGTCGCACGATTTATGGCGGAACGTATGCGTTTTTAAAGAATTTTGCGTCTCGATTTGGTATTAAAACCACATTTGTGAACATCACAAAAATGGAGACTGTTGAGGCGGCAATTACACCTGAAACTAAGGTTTTGTATTGTGAAACCGTGAGTAACCCATTGCTTGAAGTGGCTGACATTGCCAGTTTAGCAATTGTTGCGAAACGCCATAATTTAAAATTAGTCGTCGACAATACTTTTTCTCCATTATCCGTTGCCCCTGCAAAATTGGGTGCTGACATTGTTATTCACAGTTTGACAAAATACATTAATGGAAGCAGCGATACGCTCGGTGGCGTAACATGTGCCTCACAGGAATTTATTGATAGTTTGAAAAACGTGAATAATGGAGCGAGTATGCTACTTGGCCCAACAATGGATAGTTTGCGTTCTGCGAGCGTGATGAAAAATTTAAGAACGTTGCACATTCGATTAAAGCAACACAGCCATAACGCGTCTTATTTAGCAGAACGTTTTGAGAAAGACGGTCTCAAGACCGTTTACCCCGGTTTGAAAAGCCATCCCAGTCATGAGTTGTATGCATCGATGATAAATCCCGAATATGGTTTTGGAGGAATGATGACGCTGGATGTTGGGACTTTAGACAAAGCCAATGAATTGATGGAATTGATGCAAGCGAACAATCTCGGCTATCTGGCTGTTAGCTTGGGGTTTTATAAAACACTATTTAGCGCACCCGGAACCTCAACATCGAGCGAAATTCCCTTGGAAGAACAAATAGCAATGGGAATAACTGACGGATTAATTCGATTTTCAATAGGATTAGACAATAATATTGAAAGAACATACCAAATGATGAAAGCGTGTATGACAGCAGTGGGTGTCTTGTAAAGATCTAAACTGGGTGAAAGCAAAAATCCGTTCTTTATCCAAAGAACAGATTTATTATGAATTTTGAGTGGAATAAACAAATTTAAATAATCTGTCATTTAGAAATAACGCCGTATTTCAAAGCTTCTGCCTTAGCTTCAGGGATTAATTTTTTTAAATTAGCAATTCTAGTGGCATCAGTGGGGTGGGTACTTAGAAATTCAGGAGGTTTGTTTCCGGTGGCATTGGCTGCCATTCTTTCCCAAAATGCGATTGCTTGGTCGGGGTTGTAACCCGCAATTGCCATGAGTGTCAATCCTATTTTATCGGCTTCAGTCTCATGACTTCTGCTAAAGGGAAGCATCACGCCTACTTGAGAACCTATTCCGTAATATTGTTGCCACATTTTTTGTTTTTCATCGCTTTGGTTTCCAGTGGCTACCGCCACGCCTACTGCTCCAATTTGCTGTAATTGTGCCGCGCTCATTCTTTGCGCTCCGTGATTGGCTAATGCATGAGAAACTTCATGTCCCATTACAGTTGCCAGGCCAGCTTCGTCTTTGGTTATGGGCAAAATTCCGGTATAAACCACAATTTTACCGCCAGGCATACACCAAGCATTCACTTCTTTACTTTCTATCAGCTTGTAATCCCATTGATAGTCTTTCAAATATTCAGCCTGTCCATTGGCTTTTAGCCAACGTTCTGCTGCGACCTTTATTTTGATTCCAACGTTTTCCACACGTTTCGAATCGGCAGTCCCTGATATCACTTTATTTTCTTTGAGAAATGTTCCGTATTGCTGAAAAGAGGTGGGAAACAACTCACTATTGGAAACAAAATTTAAACTCTTTTTCCCTGTAAATGGATTTGTGGCACATGAAATGACAACTGCCAGTGCGCCAATAGATAGTATTATTATATATTTTTTCATAACGCAGAAGTATACTTTATTGTAAAGTTAGAAAATTACTCACCAATAATATGCAACTCGGTAAATTCTTTACCAACGATTAGGTAATTTTCATTTTCAAAAGTTCTTTTATCAAACGAAATTTCCTCGTTGTCAATTTCTATTTTTTTAACTTTGAAAGGCAATCCAAATAAATTAATTTTATACTTGGTGTAATTCGTGTCGTATTTCCCATCTTTATGCAATTGAATGATCAGTTCTTTCTCTTTTCCTGTAGCTTGAAAAGATAAAAAACTATATCTTCCTTTTTTATAATCGTAGCCATCTTGGGCATCTTCATAAACTACTGATTTTTCCTTTCCCTCTTTGTAATATACATCCAATATCAATTCATCAAATTCCAATTCCCCAACATATTGTTGCACCGGGTATTTTGGTATTATGGCACCTGCTTTTATAAAAATTGGAATTTGATCAAATTTAGCATCAACCCACATTTCCTTTCCTCCAGCAATTAATTCGTTTGTCCAATAGTTATACCATTGCCCACGAGGTACAAACATCCTTCTTCCTAATGAATTCGGTTCCAGAATAGGGCAAACTAAAATTTGGTTCCCAAAGATAAATTCGTCATTGCGATAATGGGTTTGAATATCATCTTGATCATAATATACCAAAGGTTTCAACATTGGAATTCCATCTTCGATATATTGCCAAAACATCGTATATAGATACGGCAATAATTGGTAGCGAAGGTTTACGAATTTTCGAGTAATATCAATAACTTCTTCATCAAATGCCCATGGTTCCTGATTGCCGTGATCGCCGGAAGAATGCGTTCTGCAGAAAGGATGAAAAACGCCCAATTGAATCCAACGCGCATACAATTCCCCCGATGGTTGTTCCGCAAATCCCCCAATATCTGAACCTGTGAAGCCCATTCCGGAAATACACATTCTTTGTACTTGAATATTAGCAATCCATAAATGTTCCCAGGTAGCCACATTATCACCTGTCCAAGAAGAGGTGTAGCGTTGTGAGCCCGAGTAAGCGGATCTTGTTATGACAAATGGTCTTTTAGGGTAGGCAAATCGTTTCACGCCATGGTAAGTAGCTCTTGCCATTTGGGTACCATATATATTATGTGCTTTTCTATGGCTACACGGATTCCCATCGTAATCGTGACGCACATCCATGGGGAATGTTTTGTTAGGAACTTCCATAACAGCAGGTTCATTCATATCATTCCAAACTCCTTTTACGCCAATATCTGAAACCAATTCCTTGAATAATCCAGCCCACCATTCTCTTACTTCAGGATTTGTATAGTCTGGAAAGTTACATTCTCCTGGCCAAACTTTTCCTTTCATATATGGCCCATCGGCTCTTTTGCAGAAATAATCTTTTTCTAAAGCCTCCTTATAAATGGAATACTCTTTATCTATTTTTATTCCTGGATCAATAATCACAATTGTTTTGAAGCCATCTTCAGCTAATTCTGCCACCATTCTTTTTGGATCTGGGAAATATTCTTTGTTCCAAGTAAAACAACGGAATCCATCCATATAGTCAATATCCAAATAAATGGCGTCGCACGGAATTTTTAGTTCCCTGAATTTTGAGGTAATCTCTTTTACATTACTTTCCGGGAAATAACTCCATTTACATTGGTGGTATCCTAGCGCCCAAAGCGGCGGCAATTCTGGTTTGCCAGTCAAGTCTGTATAGGTGGTGACTACATCTTGCATTTGAGGGCCATAAATGAAATAATAGTTCATTTCCCCTCCTTCTGCCCAAAAACTTGCAACATTCCTTCTTTCGTGACAAAAATCAAAATAGGTTCTAAAGGTATTGTCAAAGAAAATGCCGTAGGATTGTTTTTTTTGTAGTCCAATGTAAAAAGGCACTACTTTGTAAAGTGGTTCTTGATCTTTATGAAAAGCATATTGATCAGTGGCAAAATTCTCCAATCTTTTACCCTTCAAATTCAGCTGGGTTGCTTTATCACCAAGACCATAAAAGCATTCGCCATCTTTTGAGGCTTTGCTCATTTTTACAATATTGCCGCCAAATTCAAAACTTTCTTCCCAATGAAAACCCAATTCATCTTCGAGTAAAACATTTTCATTCAAATCAAAAATAGACACTCTCATATCTATTTTTTGAATTCGACATTGAACCTTACTCGTTTTTATTTGGTAATATTCGTTTTCCTCGGTAACTTCCAGAAAATTATAGCCATGGGAATGGCTTTTATCAATCGCATACGAAAAATCGTTGCTGAAATACCCTTTTGTAGTGTATCGAAAACGTATTAAACTATCTCTAAGAACGGTTATTTTTAAAATTACACTATTATCAGTGTAAAAATAAACCGAATCAACCTCTTTTTCAAATGAAACTATTGATGATGGATATAAATCCCCTTTATATTCTAACTCTGTATTTGTAATCATTTTTTTGGCTTTTAAAAGGACTTATTTTATTTTCCAAAAATACAAAATTACTCTTCTAACCTAGCGATTAGAAACAGATTTAATCACGAAAACGTTGTATATTATTGCCAGATAAATAAACCCTAAAAACCAACTCTTTTTTTAAAAATAATGCATTTAAAACAAAATAAATAATTGTTTTGACAATCAAAATTTATGCAAATTTAAAAATAGATACACTCAAAGGAGGCAAAAGCAATTCTATAGAATATTCTCTGCCATCATAAGGTGAGGCTTCAATGGATAACTTGTCCGGATTCTCGACTCCACTACCTCCATAAATAGTGGCATCACTATTAAAAATCGGCACTAGTTTTCCTTTTTTAGGTAAACCGATGCGGTAATTGGGACGAACTACTTGGGTGAAGTTACAAACTACTACCAAATCCTCTTTGGGTTTGTTTCCTTTTCGAATAAACGACATCACGGCATTTTGATGATCCGAGTAATTAATCCACTCGAAACCTTCAGGACTAAATTGTTTTTCGTGCAGTGCTGGCTGTGATTTATAAAGAGCATTCAAATCCGTTATGGTCTTTTTGATGCCTTCGTGATAATCATATTGCAACAAATGCCAATCCAAACTTGCTTCAAAATTCCATTCGGCACTTTGTCCAAATTCACTACCCATAAACAGTAATTTTGTTCCGGGATGCGCAAACATATAGCCATAAAGCAACCTTAAATTGGCAAACTTTTGCCATTCATCACCCGGCATTCTTCCTGCTATGGAATGTTTTCCATAAACCACTTCATCATGAGAAAGCGGCAACATAAAGTTTTCAGAAAAAGCGTATGTCATCGAAAAAGTCAAATCGTTTTGATGGTATTTTCTGTATACTGTGTCTTTCTTAAAATATTCCAAGGTATCGTGCATCCAACCCATCATCCATTTCATGCCGAACCCTAGCCCACCCATGGAGGTCGGTCTAGAAACCATAGGAAATGAGGTACTCTCCTCGGCAATGGTCTGTACTCCTTCGAAGTTTGAATATACGGCTTCATTAAATTCTTTAAGAAAACTTATCGTATCCAGATTTTCTCTTCCTCCGTAAATATTAGGTTCCCATTCGCCTTCCTCTCTGGAATAATCCAAATACAACATGGAGGCCACGGCATCAACTCTAAGCCCATCGATATGATAATGCTGCAACCAGAAAATGGCGTTACTAATCAAAAAGGAACGCACTTCACTTCGTCCATAATTAAAAACCAAGCTTTTCCAATCTGGATGATATCCTTTTCTGCGGTCTGGATGTTCGAAAAGATTGGATCCGTCAAAAAATCCCAATCCGTGGGCGTCATCAGGAAAATGGGAAGGAACCCAATCCAGAATCACCCCGATTCCCGCTTGATGCAGTTTATCGACCAAAACCATGAAATCCTGCGGTTTTCCAAAACGGGAAGTGGGTGCAAAATACCCAACCAATTGATAACCCCAAGAGGGATCATAAGGATATTCCATTATTGGCATGAACTCCACATGCGTAAAACCTGTTTCCTTTACATAATTGACCAAGTCTTCCGCTAATTCCAGATAAGTCAGGAATTTCCCTTCTGCATTGCGTTTCCAGGAACCCAAATGCACTTCGTAAACCGAATAAGGCTTGTCCAAGTCATTATGCTCTTTACGGGTTTTCATCCATTCTTTGTCCTTCCAATTATAATCCAAATCCCAAATTACGGAAGCCGTGTGTGGTGGATGTTCACAATATAAGGCAAACGGATCCGCTTTTTCAGTAACGATTCCGTTGTTGTTGGATTGTATTTTGTATTTGTAGGTAGTGCCTTTTTCAAGGCCCGGAATAAAACCTTCCCAAATTCCGGAAGAATCCCAACGCACCTGTAACTCATGATCGCCTTGAATCCAATAATTGAAATCCCCAACCACAGAAACGGAACGCGCTGATGGCGCCCAAACGGCAAAATAAACGCCTTTTACTCCGTCAACTTCTATAAGATGTGCGCCTAGTTTTTCGTATAATCTGAAATGCTTTCCGGCTTTGAATAAATCAATATCGAAATCAGTAAAAAGGGAATAAGGATGTACTTTGCTCATTTTTATGGTATTGTTATTTTGTATTCATTGAAACAGTAATCATTTGGTTCAGAAAATAATGATTTGCCATTTATTTTAGGCTTCTATTTTAAACAGATGAAAAGGAAGTTCCGGAGATAACTCCACGAAATTCCATTCCTTATCCCAAATGTATTGATTTCCTGTAATTAAATCGGTAATCTTTATGGGTGATTTATCCATTAACTCCTTTGGCAGCTTTACCGATGCTTGGCTCGTATTATAGGCATCGAGATTGACAATCATTAAAGTCTGGTTTTGTTTGTCGTCGTCAAACTTATAATAGGCCATTACCTGTTCATGAGTAGTGTCACAAAAAACAATGTTGTTGGTTTGTTGCAGGGAACTTTGCTCTTTTCTAATCGAATTGATGCGAGTGATAAGGTTCGTGATTTTATTTTGCTTATCCCAGTCCCATTTAAAATATTCATACTTTTCGGAATCCAAATATTCTTCTTTCCCAGGTGCTAAGGGGGTTGAAATTCGATACTCGAAAACCGGTCCATAAATCCCAACACTGGAACTTAAGGTAGCGGCTAGAAAATATTTTTGAAGATGAATGGATTCATTTCCATTTTGCAAAGCAAAGGGATTAATATCCGGTGTATTGGGCCAAAAATTGGGACGATAAAATTCTTTTTGTTCGGACTGGGTCAATTCGGCAACATATTCCGTCAATTCACTTTTGGAATTTCTCCAAGTAAAATAGGTATACGATTGGGTGAATCCTTGCTTGGCCAACTCGTTCATAATTTTTGGACGCGTGAAAGCTTCCGCCAAAAACAATACGTCCGGGTGTTTTTTCTTGATTTCTGTAATCAACCAACCCCAAAAAAAGAACGGTTTAGTGTGGGGATTGTCCACTCTGAAAATCCTGATGTCACATTCTTCTATCCAAAACAAAGCAACGTCCAGTAGCTCTTTCCAAAGGTTTTTCCAATCGGGACTTTCGAAATAGATGGGCTGAATATCCTGGTATTTCTTTGGGGGATTTTCGGCATATTGCACCGTGCCATCAGGCCTCCACTTAAACCATTGCGGGAAATCTTTCACATAAGAATGGTCAGGCGCCGCTTGCAGTGCATAATCCATGGCCACTTCTATTCCTAACTCCTTTGCCTTTTTTACTAAGGATTTAAAATCCTCAATAGTCCCTAATTCCGGGTGGGTCGATTTGTGTCCGCCATGACGGGAACCAATTCCCCAAGGTGATCCGACATCACCTGGTTTTGCATTGGTGGCATTATTCTTTCCCTTACGGTTTACTTCCCCAATAGGGTGAATCGGCGGAAAATACAAGGTGTCAAATCCCATTGATGCCACTCTTGGCAACAACTTTTCACAATCCTTGAAAGTGCCGTGTTTCCGTTCTTCCTGTGAGGCGGAACGGGGAAAGAATTCATACCAGGTGCTGAAAAGCGCTTTCTTTCTATCAACATACACCTTCAATTGGGAAGATTTGTTTTCTATAAACCGAATGGGATATTTCTTGAAAATTTGATGCAACTCGGCAGACGTGACCACTTGAATTGCCTGGTCATAATCAGATTCATTGGTAAAATAAGTGGCGGCTTTTTCGAGGTAGTCTTTCTCTGAATCAGTAGCCAGTTCCATGACCGATTGTACGTATTCGGCCCCTTCCAACAATTCCGATTTAACGTGCTGGTTGTCTTGAATTTTACGTTCAGTCCCGTGTTGCCAATTCAAGGCATAGTCGACCCAACCTTCCACAAAATAGGAGTAAAACCCCTGTTTTTCAACCGTGAAATCCGCACTCCATTCGTCGTTATCTTTTGGAACCATCCGAACTTCCTGCCATTTTTTGTCGTTTTCATGCTTAAATTTCACACAACATTCAATAATGTCATGTCCATCAGAAAAGACAGCCGCGGTTACATTTACTTTTTGATTTACAATTCTTTTAATTGGATTAGCTCCACAATCCAATTGGGGCAAAACATTTTCAATTACGATTCGGGTTTGATTCTGCATTTTGTATTTTTAAAAAATTCAACTGAATATGGTGAAAATTATACTATGGGAATGACATATAAAAAAATCAGTACCATTAGCTATTTTATGGAATAATTATCCGGTAAAATAGCCCCTTTTTTAACAACCACAACACCATCTTTGACGGCGTAAAGCTCATTGGAATAATCCTCCAAATGATTACCACCGTTGATATGGACATCGTTGCCAATCCTACAGTTTTTATCTATAATGGCGGTATTTATATAACATCTTTCGCCAATGCCGATTAATTGTTTGTTATTTTGAATATCAGCATTCATTTCATCAATGTTCTGATAAAAATCGTTACCCATGACATAGCTATTTTGAATAACTGTATCCTCCCCGATTCGGGATCGGATTCCAATTACCGAATGACTAATTTCTTTGGCATTCAAAATGCAACCTTCCGATATTAACGACCTATCAACATTTGTTTTTTTAAATTTTGTAGGAGGCAACAATCGGGGACGCGTGTATATCTTATTCTCGTTGTCAAATAAATTAAATTGAGGCAAATCGGCTGTCAAACCAATATTGGCTTCGAAAAAAGAGTCGATATTACCAATGTCAGTCCAATAGCCCTCATATTGAAAGCTAAATACTTTTTTACCACCAACAACCGCTTGAGGAATAATTTCTTTTCCGAAATCTTTGGTATTGGGGTTTGACATGATATCCACCAATAATTTTTTATTGAAAATATAAATTCCCATCGAGGCCAAATAATGTTTTCCCTCATTTCGCATTTGATCGCTAACATCCGATTTCCAATCCGGTAACAGTTCTTTGGCTGGCTTTTCAATAAACGATTCAATACCACTTTGGGCGTTGGTTTTTAGAATTCCAAATTCAGGAGCATCTTTATCATTTACTGGTAAAGTAGCTATGGAGATGTCGGCTTCATTTTTTATATGGGCCTCAATCATTTCATCCAAATCCATTTGGTACAATTGATCCCCGGAAAGAATCAAGGCATAGTCAAATTTATGGTTTAAAAAATGAGGCATACATTGCCTTACGGCGTCAGCGGTTCCCTGAAACCAAGTGGGATTGTCCGGTGTTTGTTCCGCGGCCAAGATATCGACAAAAGCATGACTAAAAATACTAAAATGGTAGGTGTTCTTGATGTGTGCATTCAAGGAAGCTGAATTGAATTGAGTCAAAACAAATATCCGGTAAATATCAGAATTCATGCAGTTTGAGATTGGAATATCGACTAAACGGTACTTTCCCCCAATCGGAACAGCAGGTTTTGAACGTGACTCCGTCAATGGAAATAATCTGGAGCCCTGACCACCACCGAGAATAATTGCGATAACATTTTTCCTTTTAGCTTTCATTTTTTATTTAGTATTAAATTATACAATTCTATATATTGCTGACAAACATTTTCCCAGGAATGGTCAATGGCCATCGCTGATTTACGAATATCATTTAATTTTTTCTTGTCTTTATATAAATTCACCGCCCTTTGAATCGAATAACAAACATCGCTCACAGTGGCTTGATCATGGCAGATGCCGTTTCCGTCGTCACCCAAATCGATTACCGTGTCTTTAAGGCCTCCCGTTCGTCTCACAATGGGAATTGTGCCATAGCGCAAAGCATACATTTGGTTCAAACCACAAGGCTCTACCCTTGAAGGCATCAATAAAAAATCAGAACCCGCATAAATCAGGTGTGCTAATGCTTCATTATACCCAATATAAACATTGCAGTTTCCTTTAAAACCAGTCAACAAATGACCCAATTGATTTTCTATTTCCGCGTTTCCCGATCCTAAAACCAGAATGTTGATTTCTTTGTAATTTTCAGACAAAGCAAATGCAGCGGCATGGGGTAATAAATCCGCTCCCTTTTCCTCCAATAACCTTCCAATGAAACTAAAAAGGGGTTTTGTTGGGTCTAAATTGAACTCCAAGCACAATTTTTCTTTGTTCTCCTGCTTTCCTTTTTTGAAATTTTTACTGGAAAAATTACTTTCCAACATCGTATCTGTGGCTGGATTCCAAACTTCAACGTCAATCCCGTTCAAAATGCCTTTAGATTTGTGTCGCACAAGGTTAAATAACGATTCTAATCCATAGGCCGAATAATTAATTTCATTCAGATAATTCGGCGAAACCGTTGTCACCGCCGAAGCGCATTTGATGGCTGTCGCCAATGAATTGATGCTGTTGTTCCATTGCAAAAGAGTCACTTTCGACAAATCGAATTCTGGCAAATAATACAATTTATCAAAACCGAATTGCCCTTGATAGATCGAATTGTGTATCGTAATCACCGAAGGTATAAGCTGCAACTTCAAATATTTAGGAGCATGTAACATCATAAACGGAATTAATCCCGTGTGATGGTCGTGGCAATTGATGACATCTGGAACTTCCGTTCTGCTAATGATCCAATCCAATGCAGCGATTTGAAAAGACACAAACCGCTCGATATCATCTTCATAACCATAGATGTCTTTTCGATCGAATAATTCCGGAATTGCTATCAAATACAATTCGAATCCCAACTTATCCGAAGTTTCCTTAAGAACGTTGAACGGGAAATTAAAATTCCCCAATTTCACATGATCCGAATAAACACAATCCCACTCATTTTCTTTTAGGAAGGGAGTTTCATAACAAGGAAGCACTACCCTAACTCGATGATTCACGTTATTTTGATATTTTGGCAAGGCTCCAACAACATCGGCCAAACCGCCCACTTTTGCCACCGGATAACACTCCGCAGCGATATGAAATATTTCCATTTAAGAATCAGTTTCTTTTCAATAATTGCTATATAATCCGCCCTTTTATCATGAATTAAGGAACTCCATTTATCTAATATTTCATAAAAATACGCTAATAAAAATTGGAAATTATCTTACTTTTATGTTTTTCTAAATTTAGTAAAAAAAACAGAAAATACTAATGGACGTGAAAATTTATTGAAATACCAATAAAAACTGTCAATCCGATCCAATCTTTAAAAATTCCGAAACTAATTTTACCAACTGGCAAATATAATGCTTTTATTTTGCTCAAAATAACGCCCTTTATTTGCCGTAAAGTTATTGACAACTCCTAAAAAATAGAAAAAAAATCTAAAAAGAGAATTTAAAATCCGCCCACGACCAATAAAAAAACACCCGAAAGGTTTTGAAACCAATCGGGTATTTTTATCAATTCAATCAAAAAAGACTGAATTCTTAACCTATCTTACTTCTCCCACTCTAGTATTTTATTGAAATCATATTCTTCGGGATTGGGCACATATTTTTTTGCTTTTTCATAATCCGTTGCTGTGATATAGTGCAGATTAGAAAAAAGTAATTTTGCCATTTCGGATTCAATATCCACAAGACGCGGTTTTATTTTTCCGTCAGGCCCCTCGAGGTCTTTTAAGTAGAGTGGTTTGATATCGCCATTGGAGTTGGCCGATACCAAGCAGCCTGTAAGCCCTTGTTGGAATAATTTATTTACGCCCATCGCCAGCAACGTACATAAAGTAAGGTCAAAACCAATAGGCCTGCAACATCGGAGCTCATAGCCCATTTCTACCGGCCTGCTTTTTACATCAATATCCATGCTTTTCAGCTTTTGTTGCAGGAGCATGTTAAAAATATGCGACTTGCTCACATTACCCAGTTCGGGATGCCCATGGTCGTCGTAGGTAAAGTTTATTCCTGAATTGTTTATTTCATTATCATCCATAAAATGAAAAACCCCTTCGCTAATAATAATCACCCCGTAAGGAATATTCTCTATTTTTCTTTTGATAATCGATGACACCAAGATTCGGGTAATCTTTTCGAATGTCACACTGGTTTTATTGAACATTTCGGGAATAATTACCATTGGAAAGTGACAACTCATGCCAATACCAAAAGCAAGATGGCCTGCCTCTCGCCCCATCGTTGATAACACAAACCAATTCTCACTAGTTCTGGCATCTTCATAAATAGTGTTGCCTATTCGCACCCCTTCATCTTTGGCAGAGTGAAACCCAAAAGTAGGATTTCTGTCTGGCAAGGGAAGGTCATTGTCAATCGTTTTGGGAACGTGGATATTGCTGACATTGATACTATTACTGGCCAAGAATTTACCTATTCGGTTAGCCGTAGATGCGGTATCATCGCCACCAATGGTAACCAAAAGTTTCACGTTGTTCTTCACAAAAAAATCGGTCTTAAATTCACTGTCTTTGGGTTTGTAACGGCTCATTTTAAGAGAAGAGCCACCAAGGCTGAATATTTTATCGGCATATTCAAAACTCAAATCCACTGTATTGGGATTGTCGGTAAAAATTGTTTTGTATCCCTCATGAATGCCGATGACACGGTAATTTTCTTTTATAAAAACTTTAATAAGCGTACTTACTACTGCATTTATACCTGGTGCAGGTCCACCTCCGCATAGAATAGCAATCGAATCTTTCATTTTTTTTGATTTAATGATTCAAATTTAGGCAGTGTTGAATCTTCAAAAATCCTTAAATAGGGTACTATTATCCAAAAATTGAAAAAGTCGGAAATTTGTACTTATACCCTCCTGTTTTTGCCGAATTTATCCTTCTATGACTCCCCCATTTTGAACTTCGGCGTAATATCGCGCTTCAATTCTCTTGATGTCTTTTATGGAATTCTTGGCCCAAGCCAATCGCTTAATTAAGATTTCTTCTTCGGACAAATGCCAATCGATATCCGAATGGCGCAATCTACTCATCAAGTTCTGGATGATGATGGCCGCCGAAACCGAGATATTCAGACTCTCGGTAAAACCGGTCATGGGAATTTTAAGAAAGCCATCGGCTTTTTGTAAAATCTCCTCCGACAAACCGTCCCGTTCTGTTCCAAAAAACAAGGCACTGGGTTTCGAAATGTCAAAGTCATCCAGCAAACAATCATTCTCGTGCGGGGTTGTGGCAATGATTTGGTAGCCTTGGCCTTTCAACGTATCGAGGCAATTGGTAACATTGTCAAATTTATTGATGTCAACCCATTTCTGGGCACCCATCGCGATTTCCTTGTCGATGCTTTTGCCATAGCGCTGTTCGATCACGTTCAATTCCTGAATACCAAAAATCTCGCAACTGCGCATCACCGCACTGGCATTGTGCATTTGGAAAATGTCTTCCACAGCAATGGTAAAATGTTTGGTTCTGTTTTCCAATACTTTCAGGAACTTATTTTTACGGTTATCAGTCAGGATATTTTCGAGGAAATGAAGGTAGTCGAGGTCAATCATATTGCGGAATTATTTTGGCAAAAATAACAAAAAAGATTACTTTTATTTTCAAAAATAATCTTTCGGCTTTTATGCCTTCTTGGCAAAAAATATAAAACATGAAAAAGAAACTAGTCGTTTTATCAGGAGCGGGAATAAGTGCTGAAAGTGGGATCCAAACTTTTCGTGATGCCGGTGGACTTTGGGAAGGGCACAATGTCATGGATGTGGCAACACCCGAAGGTTGGCAGAAAAACCCCAAATTAGTGTTGGATTTTTACAACCAAAGACGCCGACAATTACACGAAGTACAACCCAATTTAGGGCATCAAATCCTAACGGAATTGGAAAACCATTTCGAGGTGCAAATCATCACCCAAAACGTAGACAACCTTCACGAAAAATCAGGAAGCTCGAATGTATTGCATCTTCACGGAGAATTGTTGAAAGTGAGAAGTACCAAAAACAGCCATTACATCCTGGACTGGCAAGGCGATTTAAATTTTGGCGATTTTGACGACAAAGGGAACCAATTGCGGCCACACATCGTCTGGTTTGGCGAGGAAGTTCCAGCCTTGGAAGAAGCTGTATTTCTTGTTCAAAATGCGGATATTCTTATCATTATTGGCACCTCCTTGCAGGTTTATCCTGCGGCTAGTTTGATGAATTTTGCTAAAGCAACGATTCCTGTTTTTTATATTGACCCGAATCCTGCCGAAATTTACAATTTGCCAAATGACATCAAAGTGATTGCCACGACGGGTGAAAAAGGGATGAAAATCGTTCAAAAAGAACTTAAAAAATTGAAATAGTAATTGCATTTGCAAAAATCAATTTCTACGGCAAAATTTTTAAATCTGAAATCTGAAATCTAATATCTGAAATCCGTTATCTTTGCGCTTTCTAACAACACCACAACAATGACTGAATTAAACGAATTAAACGCCGTATCGCCAATTGACGGCAGATACAGAAGCAAAACCAGTTCCCTTTCGAAATTCTTCTCTGAAGAAGCCTTAATCAAATACCGCGTATTGGTAGAAATTGAATATTTCATTGCGCTTTGCCAAATTCCTTTGCCTCAACTTGCAGCCGTCAACCCGAATGTATTCGAAAGTTTGCGTGACATCTATAAAAACTTCTCTACCGAAGATGCCCTTTGGATCAAAGAAACCGAAAAAGTGACCAACCACGACGTAAAGGCCGTGGAATATTTCATCAAAGACGCTTTCGAAAAACTGGGATTGTCACCATTCAAAGAGTTCATCCACTTTGGACTGACTTCCCAAGACATCAACAATACCGCGATTCCACTTTCGACCAAAGAGGCTTTCGAGAAAGTATACATGCCCTCCTTGATCACTTTGACTTCCAAATTGAAAGAGTTGAGCATCGAATGGCGCGATATCCCCATGCTGGCCAGAACCCACGGACAACCAGCTTCTCCAACGCGTTTGGGTAAGGAAATAGGTGTTTTTGTGGAACGGTTGGAAGAGCAAATGCGTTTGTTGTTCAATATTCCTTTTGCAGCCAAATTTGGTGGCGCGACAGGAAATTACAATGCTCATCACGTGGCCTATCCAAAAATTGACTGGAGAAAATTCGGAGGAACCTTTGTGGAAGAAAACCTGGGGTTGCATCACTCCTTCCCTACAACGCAAATCGAGCATTACGACCACTTCGCGGCGTTTTTTGATGCGTTGAAAAGAATCAACACCATCATTATTGATTTGGATCGAGACATTTGGACCTATGTTTCGATGGACTATTTCAAACAAAAAATAAAAGCGGGTGAAATTGGTTCCTCAGCCATGCCACACAAGGTAAACCCGATTGATTTTGAGAATTCGGAAGGAAATTTAGGCATAGCCAATGCGATTTTCGAACACCTTTCGGCCAAATTGCCTTTGTCCAGATTGCAACGCGACTTGACGGACAGTACCGTTTTGAGAAACATAGGCGTGCCGATGGGACATACTTTGATCGCTTTTGAAGCGACCCTGAAAGGCTTGAACAAACTGCTTTTGAACGAATCCAAATTCCACGAAGATTTAGAGAAAAACTGGGCGGTTGTTGCCGAGGCGATACAAACTATTTTGCGTCGCGAAGCCTACCCAAATCCGTATGAAGCCCTGAAGGGACTGACCAGAACTAACGAAGCTATTGACAAAAAAGCGATTCATAATTTTATTGCGACTTTAGAAGTTTCTGCCGAAATAAAAGAAGAGTTAATGCAAATTACACCAAGTAATTTCGTAGGAATATAAATTTATATTTTTATTAAAAAAAGGCCCAAGATCTAAATCCTGCGCCTTTTGTGTATTTATAATTTCCTTTGAGTCTTTGTGACTTGGCGGCAAAAACTATCTCGAATAATTCGGTGCTTCTTTAGTAATGGTCACATTGTGCGGGTGACTTTCCGTGATTCCACTGGAGGTGATGCGAACAAAACGCCCTGTGTCTTGCAAGGTTAGTACATCCTTGGCACCGCAATACCCCATTCCTGCACGCAGCCCGCCTATGAATTGTTGCATGCTTTCTTCCAAGTGCCCTTTGTAAGGCACACGCCCCACGATTCCTTCGGGAACCAGTTTCTTGACATCGTCTTCTACATCCTGGAAATAACGGTCTTTTGATCCGCCTTCCATCGCTTCAACAGAACCCATGCCACGGTAGGATTTGAATTTTCTTCCTTCGAAAATAATGGTTTCTCCCGGAGATTCTTTGGTTCCTGCCAAAAGTGAACCGAGCATCACACAATCAGCCCCGGCAGCAATCGCCTTAGGAATATCACCTGTGTAGCGAATGCCACCATCAGCAATCACAGGAACTCCAGTTCCTTTTAAAGCGGCGGCCACTTCAAGAACGGCAGAAAACTGAGGAAAACCAACCCCTGCAATAATACGTGTGGTACAAATAGAACCCGGACCAATTCCTACTTTTACGCCATCGGCACCGTTTTCGACCAAGAATTGGGCCGCTTCGGGTGTGGCAATATTTCCAACAACAACGTCTATTTTTGGAAATTTAACTTTTATAGCTGTCAACACATTGACCACGCCTTGTGTATGACCGTGAGCGGTATCAATAATGATGGCATCGACACCCGCTTGTATCAAAGCTGCAGCTCTTTCGAGTGCATCACCAGTTACACCAATGGCTGCAGCCACGCGTAAACGACCGTAAACGTCTTTATTAGCGTTTGGTTTTTGGGTTAATTTGGTGATATCTCTAAAAGTGATTAGACCTACCAATTTATTTTCGGCATTTACCACTGGAAGTTTCTCGATTTTGTAACCTTGCAAAACTACTTCGGCCTGACCCAAAGAAGTTCCTTCGGCAACGGTAACCAAGTTTTCGCTGGTCATCACTTCAATAATAGGTCGGGCATTGTTTTTTTCGAAACGCAAATCCCTATTGGTTACAATTCCTTTGAGCACTCTATTTTCGTCCACAATGGGAATACCACCAATACCAAATTCTTTCATGGCATTTTTAGCATCGGCAACGTTAGAACTCAAAGGCAAAGTCACCGGATCGATAATCATCCCGGACTCGGCACGTTTTACTTTGCGCACTTTGGCCGCTTGTTGCTCGATGGTCATATTTTTGTGCAAAACGCCTATGCCACCTTCTTGAGCCATGGCAATTGCCATCGCACTTTCGGTAACAGTGTCCATAGCAGCAGACACAATAGGAACATTAAGCGTTATATTTCTGGAAAATCTTGATTTGATACTGACTTCGCGAGGAAGCACGTTAGAATAATTTGGAACTAATAATACATCATCGTAAGTCAGTCCTTCGCCGATAATCTTGGAGTTGTGTGCGATCATTGCAATTTGAAGTTGTAGTTAAATTGCGTGCAAATATAGAGAATCTTTAGCAGAAAAACACTTAAATTTTATAATAATTGATTAAATTAGTAGTACTTAAAAATTCGACGTTTTTAACCTGGTTTACTCCTTTGTCAAAATGAGAGAAACTTCAATAATTCTCCAATGGAAAAATCAAATCACTTGTTAAGAGGCCTTTCTGACGAGGAAGTGATTCAGTCTAGACAAAAGAACGGCTTCAATTCTTTGGATTATCAAGACAAAAACTATTTTTTGGCTTCATTAATTGAAATGATTAAGGAGCCTATGTTTTTGTTGCTGGTATTGGCTACGAGCCTCTATTTTATTACGGCAAAATATGCCGACGGAATTTTTATGACTTTGGCAATCGTATTGATTTCTGCCATTTCGCTCTATCAAGAATCTAGAAGCAGGAATGCCATTGCCTTGCTAAAAAAATTGTCGCAACCCAAAAGCAAAGTCATCCGAAACGGAGAAATTCTCGAAATTCCTAGCGAAGAAATTGTATTGGGCGATTTCCTCCAAACCGAAGAAGGCAGCTTTATTCCAGCCGACGGGGTAATCCTTCAATCCAATGATTTTTCGGTAAACGAATCCATTCTAACCGGAGAATCACTTCCCGTGTTTAAGAATGAAAAGTCCGGAAACAATCTAGTTTTTCAAGGGACAATTGTCACAAGCGGCTTGGCTATTTGCAAAGTGACCGCCATTGGCAACCAAACCCAGTTGGGGAAAATTGGAAAAAGTCTGGAATCCATCGCCGAAGAAAAAACCCCCTTACAGATCCAAATTGGGAATTTCGTAAAGAAAATGTCCATTGTTGGTTTAGTCATTTTCAGCATTGTTTGGGGGATTAACTTTTATAATTCGGGAGTGTTTTTAGACAGTTTACTCCAGGCATTAACCTTAGCGATGAGTATTATCCCCGAGGAAATTCCGGTTGCCTTTTCCACTTTTATGGCTTTAGGAGCTTGGCGGTTGATGAAAATGGGGATTATCGTAAAACAAACCAAGACCGTGGAAACCCTTGGGAGCGCCACCGTTATTTGCACAGATAAAACGGGAACCATTACTGAAAATAAAATGAGTTTGGCGCAGTGGTATGTATTTTCGAATAACACAATGAATAACGACCTTAATGGAAGTAAACAACTGAATAAAGAGGAAGAGGAACTATTGAATCTTGCCATGTGGGCTAGCGAACCTATTCCGTTTGACGGAATGGAAATTGCACTACATGAAGCCTACTCAAAATTCAACACAACCGACGAACGCCCTGATTTCAAATTAGTTCACGAATACCCCTTAGGAGGGAGTCCACCCATGATGACCCATGTTTTTGAGAACCAAAATGGAACCCGAATTATCGCAGCCAAAGGGGCCCCGGAAGCCTTAATCGCTTGTTCCAATTTATCGAAAGCCGAAACGCAACAAATCAACAACGCCATTGAATCGATGTCGAAACAGGGATTTCGGGTGTTAGGCGTTGGTGTTTCTGTCTTTTCAGGAAATGACTATCCAAAAACACAACAAGAATTCCCCTTTATATTCAAAGGATTAGTGGCCTTTTACGACCCGCCAAAGAAAAATATCAAGAGCGTATTCGATACTTTTTATAATGCCGGAATTATGGTAAAAATAGTAACGGGAGACAATGCTACGACAACCTCAACTATCGCCAAACAAATTGGTCTCAGAAATCCTGAAAACACCCTGAATGGGGATAAATTGATGGCCATGAACAAAGAAACCTTGAAAGATAAGGTACTAAAAACTACCATTTTCACCCGAATGTTTCCCGAAGCCAAACTGAAAATTATTGAAGCTTTAAAAGCGAATAATCAAATTGTAGCCATGACGGGCGACGGTGTGAATGATGGCCCGGCTTTAAAATCGGCGCATATTGGGATTGCCATGGGTAAAAAAGGAACCGAGATTGCCAAAGAAGCCGCTAACCTCATCTTAGTTGAGGATGATTTGGCCAAAATGATTGACGCGATTGCCATGGGACGAAAAATATATGCCAACCTAAAAAAAGCAATCC
The DNA here is from genome assembly GCA_945872245.1 of Flavobacterium psychrophilum. GTDB lineage: Bacteria > Bacteroidota > Bacteroidia > Flavobacteriales > Flavobacteriaceae > Flavobacterium > Flavobacterium psychrophilum_T. Next base: position 52,274 of record CAMBZB010000006.1, on the reverse strand, counting down.
AATACATCATTTCCATACACATTCCCATCATTATGATTGTTTTTATTCCACTAGTAATGGGCTGGGTGTATCCCAATATTTTTTCTCCGGTACACATTATTTTTCTAGAAATAATAATGGGGCCAACCTGTTCCATAATTTACGAAAACGAACCTATTGAACCCAACATGATGCTCCAAAAACCACGTCTGATGACTACTACTTTTTTCAACCTGAAAGAAATAACGATCAGCATTATTCAGGGACTCGTCATTACGCTGGGACTTTTGTTTTCCTACCAATATTGCATTCAAGAAAACTGTACCGAAAGCGTTACCCGAACCACTGTTTTCATTACCTTAATCGCTTCGAATGTTTTTCTGACCTTGGCCAACCGTTCGTTTTATTATTCGATAGTCACGACTTTGGGGTACAAAAACAATTTGGTTTTGATTATTATCGGCATCACCGTTTTAATAACCAGCCTCTTACTCTTGGTTCCTGTTTTTGCTGCTTTTTTTATGTTTGGAACCGTATCGGCTTCTCAAATAGGATTGGGAGTTTTGGTGGGATTTGTTTCGGTAATCTGGGTGGAAATTTATAAGGGGTTCAAACGTAGTGGTCAAAAATGAACCTTGTTTTTTATTCCGATGCCTCTTTATCCGAAAAAATAATATTGAGTCCCAATTGAAAAGACAGGCTATTGGCTTTGCTGATATCCTGGTATTCCAGCAGGTTGTCAGCTAGGAAATAAAAATTGACTTTGCTTAAATTAGTGGACAAGCCCAAGCCTATATTTCGGCTTGAAAAAGAATCCAATGTATAAGTTGCCTTCATTTCCAAAGCATCAGAAACTCTCCTTCTATAATAGCCCGTGAACGCCATAAAAGGAACTCGAGGTGTCGACATCACAAACAATTGGGTTCCCAGCGAATTCATATATTCCATTTCGTTTCCATTGCAATTACAACCCGAATTTTCAGGCTCCCCAAAAGAATATTGAAGGGAAGTGTTTAATTTTATGGGACGCCAAGTAGTGTATTTTTTATGCAAGGTTTCAAAAGGGAGTGCATCATTAAATTTAGCACTTATGGTTGCCGTTGAAGAACTCCCCGTGATAAAATTAGGTGTCATGCCTTCGTGAACATAAAATCCTTTGTAACTGTAATTTTCAACTTCCTTAGTGTGTCTTATGAAACCAACGTCGGAAATGCTTGCCGTAAATTGAATGTTCTGCTTAGGATAATAGGTCAATCCGGCATCGAATCCCAATCCCAGATTGCCGCCCAAAAGTGTTTTTTTAGAAATATCGCTGGCAGCATTGCCCGTATAATTTTGGGTATAATTTAAAAATCCAGATGAATTAAGCATTAGATTTGAAGCAATTATCTGCTTATAAGCAGCATTTTCGGCAGGAACAGTATAAATATAACCGGAATTTTTAGTCGATGCAATGTTAAAAAGGCTGGAATAAATCTTTCCCCTAACACCCAGAATTAATTTTTCATTTACTTTTTGGTGCAATCCAAGATGAAAAACCGAAAGCAACTCGCCTTTCACATTAAAATCACCCAAATTAAAAACCTTGCCCAAATAATTCTTATTTCCATCCAATGCCAAAACTACCAGATCTTTAGGTATATAAAGCAAGAAATCTAGTTCTTGATACATGCCAAAAGAAACATAGGAATCTCCCTCATAGCTTCCGATTTTAAAACCGCCATTAAAAAATTCTATTTGCTCGTTTAACGCAATCTTGTCATTTCTTGAGCTTGAAAACACAACATTCCTTAATTTGGTATTAAAATCCATTCCGTTATTGGCATACAAATCAAAGGCCGAAAAACCACTAGAACCAATATTTGCAGATATACCGGATAACAACGGAATGCCTACATACCAGTTGTATTTAAAATCAGAACCCGGATTAGTCAACATAGACTGTGGAACCGAAGTAAAATTGTAAAGTAATTGCTTGTTTTGGGAGAAGCAACTAAGGGTTAGAAATAACACAAAAAAGAATCTTAATTTTCTCATTTGATGCTAAAATAACCGGTGGTACTGGAACGCAATTTAAGACTGCCCAAACTATTCTCGCTTAAAATAGGTCCAGGAGACAACATGGTAATCGTAAAAGACATTTTTCTGGTGCTTGTCAATAAAGGGAGGTTGGAACTTTCAAACGGTTCGGTCTTTTTGACAAGGTTTTCCAATCCCGTATAAGCTGGCACAGGAATACTAATGCTGTAAAGTGGTATATCATCAGCATCTAGTAAAACCAAATCGATGACGTAATCCCTATTAATGGTATTGTTGATTTCAAAAAAAAACTCAACCTTAAGTAAGTTATTTTTGAAAAAAGAATCCTTGAATAAGTCAAAATTAGGCACGTCTACAAACTGCGGTTGTTCTATTCCTCCACTCACAAATTGATGGGCAGGAATATCAAAAGTAGCTAAATTTGCCACTATAACAGGTTCTAAAGCCAAGTCATTGCCTTGATTGAAATCTAAATCACTTGAGCAAGATAAAACGGACAAAATACTTATCCCTAACATCGTATATTTTAAAAAAAATCTTTTCATAATTTCGTTAAAATAAGAATTCATGTTATTCATTTTCATTCATAAATAAACTAACAAAAACGTCTGTTCCTCCTAAATAGTATTAATCCTAATTGCAAGACCCTTCAAATAATTTCGATTCTAATGAAAGTCCGCAAATAATTTTGAGGCTTCATTATAACTGCTTTCAAAACTCAAGGGATTTAAGTTTGTGTTTTCTTTTTTAGAAGTGAAATAAGACACTAATTTTTCCGTAGGCATATTACCCGTTAAAGTGTCTGTAGCCATAGGACAGCCGCCAAAACCTTGAATGGCCCCGTCAAAACGACGGCATCCCGCATTATAGGCAGCATCCACTTTCTCGAACCACCTGTCTGGCGTGGAATGCAAATGGGCACCAAATTCAATCTTGGCATATTTCGGAATCAAATTCGAAAATAAATACTGAATTACTTCTGGTGTGGAACTACCAATGGTATCGGAAAGCGAGAGAATTTTGACCCCCATATTGGATAGTCTTTCAGTCCACTCCCCCACTATTTCAATGTTCCATGGATCTCCGTACGGATTTCCGAATCCCATGGAGAGATAAGCCACCACTTCTTTATTGCTGGCATCTGCAATTTCGAGGATTTCCTGCAAAGTCACTAAGGATTCCGCGATGGTTTTATGGGTATTCCGCATTTGGAAATTCTCTGAAATCGAAAAAGGAAAACCCAAATATTGAATTTCGGGGTAAACGGAAGCTTTTTCAGCGCCTTGCGTATTGGCAATGATTGCCAATAACTTACTGCGGGTTTGCGAAAGTTCTATACGTGCCAATACTTCGGCGGTGTCCTGCATTTGCGGAATGGTTTTGGGGGAAACAAAACTCCCAAAATCTATGCTGTCAAAACCAACACGCAGTAGTGACTGCAAGTAAGCCACTTTTCTTTCGGTAGGAATAAATGCCTTTATGCCTTGCATGGCATCACGAGGACATTCGATGATTTTTATTGCTTCCATAGAAGCCCAAATATAAGAAAGTTTAAAGTTTAAAAGTTTAAAGTTTCTCTAAAATCTTCTTGTTAATTGCCTTAACTAATGCTGGTCCTTCATATATAAAACCGGTATAGAGTTGGATTAAACTTGCCCCGGCTTCGAGTTTCTCTATGGCGTCTTCTGCGGAATGGATTCCTCCAACCCCAATGATAGGAAAATCCTTATTGCTTTTTTCGGAAAGAAAACGGATTACTTCAGTGGAACGCTTTGCCAATGGTTTACCTGACATTCCGCCTATTTCGCTCCTGTTTGCAGATTGCAATCCTTGACGGGAGATGGTGGTATTGGTTGCAATAACCCCTGCGATTTTTGTCTCTTTCACTATACCGATGATATCTAGCAGTTGGGTGTCGGTCAAATCGGGGGCGATTTTTAAGAGAATCGGTTTGGAATTTGGCTTCGCTAAATTCTCCTTTTGCAAGGCTTGCAACAATTGGGTCAAAGGTTCTTTTTCCTGTAATTCCCTCAGATTTGGCGTATTTGGTGAACTCACATTGACCACAAAATAATTGACGTAGTCGAACAAGGCCTCAAAACAAATCAGATAATCATCGACTGCATTTTCATTTGGAGTCAATTTATTTTTGCCAATGTTCCCACCAATGAGAAATCCTTCATTCTTTTTTAATCTTCCAACAGCCGCTTGAACGCCGCCGTTATTGAAACCCATTCGGTTAATAATAGCCTGATCTTCTTTTAGACGAAACAATCTTTTTTTAGGGTTGCCTTCTTGCCCTTTTGGCGTAAGGGTTCCTATTTCTATAAATCCGAAACCAAAGTGGGACAATTCCTTGTATAAAGCAGCATCCTTATCGAAACCAGCGGCCAACCCAACTGGGTTTTTAAACTTAAGCCCAAAGACTTCGGTCTCTAATCGCTTGTCATTTACAGTATACAATGATTCGAAGAGTGACGGAATCCCTGGTATTTTGGATAAGATACGAATTAATGAAAAGGTAAAATAATGTACTTTTTCGGGATCAAACAGAAAAAGTAGCGGGCGAATCAGAAGTTTATACATTAGTGGGGTGTTAATGGTACAAAAGTAGAATTATCTATTCGATAAATAAATGTTTGAAAAAAAAATTATAAAAAAATAATCCTCCGATTCGCAGCCAATAATTAATAATTCATTATTCCATACCTATAATAAGATAATAAAAAGATTTTTACAAAAAAATTGAGAATATGATAATTATCATTTATTCCCTTGTTAAGTAAAAATATCTTTGTGTAAGATAAATGCTCAAATCACTGTGAAGATAAATTCTTAATTGAATCTGACAGCATAAAAATCTCTAACTAAAATTAAATGGTAATGACAATTATTAAAAAAGAATTTTCGAACTACTGCATAAGGCTTTTTGTAGGCATTATGTTTTTTACGGCTCCTATTGGAAATGCACAGAGCTTTGACATTACCCCTCAAAATTTGACTGTTTCCATTCTTGGAACTTCTAATGTGCATGATTGGGAAATGAAAGTGACAAAAATCAATAGTGAATTAACGCTAAGTAGCTCCAAACAAATTACCAGTTTGGTGGTAAAAATCCCAGTTATTTCGATAAAAAGCGGTAAGGGAATTATGGACGAAAAAACGTATGATGCTTTTGACTCTAAGAAAAATCCAAACATCGTTTTTCAACTGACAGAAGCCTCGTCTATAAAATTAACCGATAAGGATAGTGAAATCACATTAACGGGAAATTTATCCATGGCGGGGGAAACTAGAAAAATCAGTTTTAAAACTGTATGTAAAACAACAAAAACAGGGGATTATCAGCTCAAGGGCAATGTGCCTTTAAAAATGACCGATTTCAAAATAAAACCACCCACAGCTATGTTGGGTGCCATGAAAACTGGCGATGCGGTTACGGTTAAATTTGACGTGTCTTTTAAATAAAATTTAATTACTAAATCAATATATCAAATCACTTAAAACTTAAAACTATGAAAACAATTTTTAAAACATCATTAATGATAGCGGCCTTTTGTCTAATTAGCAATTTACAGGCACAGACTACTTTTGGTCAAATACAAAACCAAATATCAAGGGGCAAAGACGGCATTAACCGATTTGATGTCAAAAAAGACAATGTGGAATTCAAAGGAATTAGTATAGACTTAGGAGGGGCTTTCGCGATGCAATTCCAGGCATTGAATTCTGCCAATGATCAAAAAACAGGAACATACACGCTAACTAGTACTGGAAAAGCAGTTGAGACATACAAATTGAATGACTTAGAAAACCAATTCAGTTTACCGGCTGCAAATATGAGTTTTGGAGCGCAATTGGCAGACGGGGTTCGAGTAAACTTGGATATCTATCTTTCAGCTAGACACCATAATGAAACATGGGTAAAAGGGGGATATTTACAAATTGACAAGTTGGACTTCATTGAGAAAGATTTGTTGGCCGATTTTATGAAATATGCCACCATCAAAATTGGGCAAATGGAAAACAACTACGGTGACGCCCATTTTAGAAGATCTGATAATGGTAACGCAATTATGAATCCCTTTATTGACGGCAATATTATGGATGCTTTTCAAACTGACATGGGAGCTGAATTTTACTACAATAGAAATGGTTTTGTAAGTATGCTTGGAATCACTAATGGGAAATTAAACCAATCTGTTGCTGAAATTGTTCCATCTGTACCAACCGTAAATGCACCAGATCCAAACACTACGATCAGTCCAACTTTTTTGGTTAAGTTAGGGTACGACAAACAAATCGATAAAGATTTGAGAGTGAGAATTACAGGATCTTTGAATCACAACTCTAACATGAGTTCAAACCCTTGGTCTTCAGATAGAGCAGGGAGCCGTTATTTTGGAGTGATGTCTCACCAAGAATACAAATATGATGGCAAAACTTTAATTAACAACTTTAATCCAACTTCGTATCCAACTTCTGGTAGATTCGACCCTGCTTTCGGAAACTGGTATACTGCCCTGATGTTTAATCCCTTCTTCAAATACAAAGGACTTGAGTTCTTTGGAACAGCTGAATTTGCAAAAGGGGGTGATAAAAAAGGGGTAGATACCTCCCGTAGTGTAAGCCAATATACTGGAGATGTAGTCTATCGATTTGGAGTTACTGAACAATTTTATGTTGGTGGAAGATACGGCACCGTATCCGGAAAACTATCAAATGCTGACGCTAAAGCGATTAGCATAAACAGATTTGAATCAAGCATAGGTTGGTTTATGACCAAAAACATTTTGGCCAAATTAGCATATACCAGTCAAAACTACAAAGACTATGCAGAATTAGCTTCTAATCCAGCCAGTCCATCTGGCACTGCCACAAGTTTAAATGATTTAAAAGGAGGTAAATTTAGCGGCTTAATGTTTGAAGCCGTAATTGCATTCTAATCAAATATTATTAAAAACTGGCAAGATTATGTTCTTGCCAGTTTTTATATTTTAAAAAAAATGATTAACTTTATGTTATGAAAAGGCTTATTAGCTTACTTTTAATTTTTTTGGCATTTGATTTATCATCATCAGCTCAAACTTTGGTTTCTGCCGAACTATTAAAAAATAGCTCTCTAACCATAAGCGGTTCTACAAACATAGTGCCATTCAAATTATTTCAAAACGGAGACAAGCTCTCCAGAAGCAAATTAACAATTGCGGCTACACAATCCCAAAACAAAATAACTTTAAGTCAAAACCAACTTTCGATAGTGGTGAAAAATTTCGTATCAAATAACCCAATGGCTTTGAGAGACTTCTTAAAGCTATTAAAATCAGATACCTACCCTACTCTTCTGGTCCAACTCAATTATCTAGACTTACAACCCCTTTCTGAAAAAGAGGATTCCTATAGCGGAAACGCATTGGTAGGTATCACAATAACCGGTATCACTAGACATTATTCCATCCCAATTTCTTTAAACAGTAATGGAGATTTGTATACCATTAATGGAATTAAGAAATTGAGTATTCGTGATTTTGGGCTTACTCCACAAACTAAAATGATGGGAATTATAAAAGTAAGCGAGTGGATTGATATTGATTTTCACATGATTTGCAAGTTAAGAACAGCAGGTGATGTCGCAAAACTCTAAATTTCACAAGTAATGCTATTCCGGATTTTCAAAATCACCCTTGAGGTGATTTTTGTGTTAAAAAAATAGGTTTTTGCATATCGAAAAAAAATATGCCCCCAAAAAAGAAATTTGCTATCGTAAATTACTCTAGAATTATTTAGCGCAAAAACAATCGATTCGATGAATTTCTATCTATTTTTGCCATTGGTGCACAAACCAAACTTTTAATCAAAGAAATTCTAGTGAAATTAAAAAACTAAAACTCCTTTATGAAAAATATACAAATTCTGGTTTTGTTCCTAATCGGCATCGTAATCACCGCTGTAGGAGTCTTGTTCAAAATCACCAATGAACCAAAAGATTGGACCAGCATTTTTTTAATTGTCGGGATGACTTTTGAAGCCGTTGCCGGAATTTTATTAGTCTTAAAATTATTTACGAAGAAAAACAATAAAGATTCGTTTCTGGATGGTTAATATTTATTGATGACCCATTCAAACTGCTTTTGTTGTAAATAAAAAGGCTTCATTCTTAGTATTTGAATGAAGCCTTTTTTGGTAATTTTTTTTTATCGTTGTTGTCTCGCCACTTCACCGTGATGGGTTAAATCCAATCCAACCTCTTGTTCCATATCGGTTACACGAACAGGAATAAACTTATTGATAATTTTAAACAAAAATAGGGTAAAAAAGAATGCATAACTTATAGCAAACACTATTGCGACACATTCCTTAAACAATAATATCCCATCACCGCCAAAGAACAATCCGTTTGGAATAGCAGCATTAATGGTACTATTGGCAAAAAACCCCAAACAAATGGTGCCAATAATACCCCCCATTCCATGTACACCCCATACATCGAGCGCATCATCCCATCCTTTCTTTTCTTTGTATTTTACAGCCGCAAAACATCCACAAGCCGCAACAATACCGATAATTGCTGAGGAATAAATATCAACATAGCCGGCAGCAGGAGTAATGGTAGCCAGTCCTGCAACTGCACCGGTCATTAATCCGATAAATGTCGGTTTCTTTTTACCCGTATTCCATTCTATCAACAACCAAGTAACAGCCGCAAATGAAGCTGCCGTATCCGTATTCAAAAACGAAGAAATCGTAACGGAATTAACTGCCAATTCACTTCCCGCATTAAATCCATACCATCCAAACCAAAGCAATGCCGTTCCAATAGCAACTAAAGGAATGTTGTTGGGTTCATGCTTTTTTTGTCGTCGACCCACAAAATAAACGGAAGCCAACGCGGCAAAACCAGCAGTAGCGTGAACTGTGATTCCTCCAGCAAAGTCAAAAACTCCCCACTCGGCAAGCAAACCTCCTCCCCAAACCATATGAACGAAAGGATAGTAAACAAATATTTGCCATAAAATCAAGAAAAACACGTAGGATTTAAAAGTAACTCGATTAATAAAAGCTCCTGTAATCAATGCAGGAGTTATGATTGCAAACATCATTTGATACGCGATGAAAATATATTCAGGAAAGCGTTTATCTGGAGAATAAAGCGTTGAAGGTGTAATTCCGTGATAAAATGCTTTATCAAAATTTCCTATTATTCCAAAAAAATCAGTTCCCGAATGCATGTTTCCGCTAAAGCAAACTGAATAACCAAAAGCAAACCAAAGCACAGTGCCTATACCCATGGAAACAAAACTCTGCATCATAATGCTCAAAATATTTTTATTACACCCCAAACCTCCGTAAAAAAAGGCAAGACCCGGAGTCATCAGCATGACTAAACTAGTGGCCAAAATCATAAAAGTGGTTAAACCTACATCTAACATAATCGTATTTTTAAATTCAAGGCAAAAGTAAACAAATGTGTCAATATTTATTTTACATTTTTTATAAAAATTGTTTACTTTAATTATAAAAACATGGTATATCTTCTTAATTATTACAATTTCAAACAGCAACCCCCTGAAAAAATGGGAGTGTCGAAAAAATAAAACTGTAAAATTTCTTTTTTTTAAACAATGCTAAAAAAAAGACAAAAAAAGAAGCTCGATTTTATTTCATTCTCGATTTTATACCTTTGCCGTTATTTAATTGGATAAAAATGAATATCAAACTCATCGCCATTGGTAAAACCGACAATAAAAACCTGCAATCGCTAATTGACGAATATCAAAAACGTTTGTCTTTTTACATCAAGTTCGATATAGAGGTTATTCCCGATATCAAAAATGTAAAAAACTTGTCAGAAAGCCAGCAAAAGGAAAAAGAAGGCGAATTGATTTTGGCTAAAATAATGCCAACCGACCAGCTTATTTTATTAGATGAAAATGGGAAAGCCTTTTCTAGCATGGCTTTTTCAGAGGATTTGCAGAAGAAAATGAATTCAGGAGTAAAAACCCTAGTTTTTGTAATTGGTGGACCTTATGGTTTTTCGGAATCGGTTTATGCTAAAGCAAACGGAAAAATATCACTTTCTCTAATGACTTTTTCTCATCAAATGGTACGATTGTTTTTTATCGAACAATTGTATCGTGGGTTCACGATTTTGAAGAACGAGCCGTATCATCACCAGTAGACTTTCTAATACGAATACTAATTTTCTGCCAGTTCGTTTTTGTGGGCTATTTCGCTTCGCTTTTTTTCTTGTAATTTCATCACTTCAGGAATGACCAATCGCAAAGGCAATCGTTTATCAATATTAAGAATCCAATTAGTTAAAATAATAGAGTTTTTCTTTTTCACTTCTAGCAAATTTTCCTTCTCCCTACTTCTGAAAAAAATATAAATAGGCGAATGGACTTTCTAATCTGAAACAATTGTCACATTGGATTTTGCAACAAGATATCTTCTTTTTTTTCGCAGGGAGGAAACATAAAAATGATTGCTTCACTAAAACACTACATTATTGATTATTGAGTTTATTGAACAAAGTAACACATTCCATCGCTTCCTTGACATCATGAACCCGAAGGATTTTAGCTCCTTTGGTCAAGGCAATGGTATTTAAAACCGAGGTTCCGTTTAATGCTTCCTCCGCAGTGGAATGCAAGGTTTTATAAATCATTGATTTTCTCGAAAAACCAACCAACAAGGGCAATTCCAGCATTTCGAACAATTCTAGTTTTTGCAATACCTCATAATTTTGTTCTAATGTCTTGGCAAAACCAAATCCAGGATCAATAATCAAATCATTGATGCCGAGACTTCTCGCTTCGGCTATTCTTTGCGAAAAATAGAAAAGCATTTCCTTGATGATATTGTCATAATTGGTCATCGTTTGCATCGTCTGTGGAGTTCCCCGCATGTGCATCATGATGTAAGGGACATTATATTTCGCAATAGTTTCTAACATTTTATCATCCAGATTTCCTGCTGAAATATCGTTGATAACGGCCGCTCCATTTTCGAGACAAACTTTAGCAACTTCACTTCTGAAAGTGTCGATAGAAATTAGGCTATCAGGAAATTTTTCTAAAATCAAATTTACAACAGGGACAATCCTGTTTAACTCCTCCTTTTCCGAAACAAATTCGGCACTAGGCTTACTAGAATAAGCACCAACATCGATGAATGTTGCGCCATCAGTCAACATTTTTCCAACTTGCGACAAGATTACACTTTCAGTTTTATACTCCCCTCCGTCAAAAAAAGAGTTGGGAGTCACATTCAAAATTCCCATTACTTTTGGTGATGCCAAATCGATAAGTTGCCCTTTGCAGTTGATTGTCATTTTCAAAATCAAAAATCGTTAGTTATCATTCTTCAATCCAAAAAATTATCCTTATTTTTGTGACAAATATACAGCATTAAATGAACATTACTTCACAGGAATATGATAAGGTGATTACGGTTTGCCGTTCCCTTTTTATTAATAAAATGAAAGATTACGGCAGTGCTTGGCGCATCCTGAGATTGCCTTCATTGACAGACCAAATTTTTATAAAAGCTCAAAGGATAAGAAGTTTACAGGAAAATGAAGTTCGAAAAGTGGACGAAGATGAAACCGGTGAATTCATTGGAATCATTAATTATTCCATTATGGCTTTGATCCAACTCGAACTTAGCGTTGCCGATCAACCCGATTTAGACGTAGAAAAAGCTACCCAATTATATGATACCAAAGTGAAACTCACCAAGGAATTAATGGAAAACAAAAACCATGATTATGGTGAAGCTTGGCGCGAAATGCGGGTGAGTTCATTGACAGATTTAATCTTGCAAAAACTGCTTCGCGTGAAACAAATCGAAGACAATAAAGGAAAAACTTTAGTATCTGAAGGCATCGACGCTAATTATCAGGATATGATTAATTATGCTGTTTTTGCTTTGATTTTAATGAAAAATTAATAACCTTAAAATGTTATTTTTTAAACAACACAAAACCATGAAAAACTTTATCACTCAATTCTCGAGACTTTTCGTTGGGATTTTATTCATTATTTCAGGTTTTATAAAACTGAACGACCCTATCGGATTCTCTTATAAACTGGCAGAATATTTTAGCGAACCTGTTTTTAACATCCCTTTTTTCGTGCCTTATGCATTAGCAATAGCTTTATTCTTGGTTATCCTGGAAGTGGTTTTGGGTGTTATGCTGCTCATTGGTTACCGTACAAAATCTACGATTTGGAGTTTATTGATTTTGGTGGTAATGTTCACTTTTTTGACCTTTTATTCTGCTTATTTCGACGTGGTGAAAGACTGCGGTTGTTTTGGCGATGCTTTGCATTTAAACCCCTGGCAATCCTTTACGAAAGACATTGTGCTTTTGTTTTTTATAGTAATTCTGTTGTTCAATCAAAAACTAATTAAGCCATTATTCTCGAATACTGCTCAACATATTTTGGCTTTTTCAAGTATCGCATTATGCGCTTTTATGGGCTATTGGGTGATTAATCATTTGCCAATAATAGATTTTAGACCTTATAAAACAGGAAACAATATCCAAAAGGGAATGGAAATTCCGGAAGGCGCACCAAAATCGGTTGTGGAGATGATTTTTATCTATAAAGTAAATGGGGTTGATAAGGAATTTGCTGAAAAGGATTTGATGTCGATTCCTACTGGAGCTACATTTGTGGATAGAAAAGACAAGGTAATAACAGAAGGCTACGTTCCTCCTATCCATGATTTCGCAATGGAAAAAGACGGCATAGACCATAAAGATGAATTTCTGAAAGAACCAAAATTACTTATGATTGTGGCTTATGATTTGGCTAAAGCCAATGAAAGCGGATTGGAAAAATTGGAAAAATTAAATCAAATTGCACTAAAAAAAGGATATAAAGTAATAGGAATGACAGCCTCATCACCGGAAGAAATTGCTAAAACTAAAAAACAATTTGGTCTTTCTTTCGAGTTCTATTTTTGTGATGGGATAGCTTTAAAAACCATTGAAAGAGCCAATCCAAGTATTGCCATTCTTGAGAAAGGGACAATCAAGCAAAAAGTGCATTACAATGATATTGATAATTTAAATTTATAATTCATATAAGAGCTTTTAAATTATGAGCAGTCGAACTGAGAGAAGGAAAAAAAGAAGAAAATTAATTATACTTAGTTGTTTCGCCTTTGCAATTGGTTTCTACTTGCTTGACGAAGTCTCCACCTGGTTTGAGGTGCCCTTAGGCAATATATTTTACGTTATTGTAGGTTGTACTTTAATGGCGGCTTCAGGGGTATACGTAGGCTATACCATAAAAAAAGTATATTTTACTAAGAAAAAGAAGAGAAGCCGTCTTTTTTATATGGACGACCCTTCTAAGGATTCAAAATTAAAATAAAAACTTTATTTGGAACTAAAATGTTTTGCAAAAATATTCAATGAAAAAAATAGTCACATTATTGGTAACTTTAGTAATCATTTCCTGTTCTAATGCCCAAAAAACAGAGTTTTCGAATGAAGCATTGTCGGCAAAATTGCTGACTACTGATAGAGGCCAAATCCCTTTCAAAACATTAGTGAAAAAACACAAGGGAAAAACCTTGCTAATCGAGGTTTGGGCCTCTTGGTGTGGGGATTGCGTTAAGGCAATGCCAAAAATACATGAATTACAAACCAACAATCCCGATGTTGATTATATGTTTATTTCAATGGACAAAACGGATGCTCAGTGGAAAGAAGGAATTGCAAAATATGATTTAAAAGGGGAGCATTTTATGGCCAAGGACCAAATGAAAGGCGTTTTTGCAAAAGCAATTGATTTAGATTGGATTCCAAGATATATCATTGTTGATAAAACTGGAAAAATAGTGCTTTACAGAGCGACTGAAACTGATTTTGACCAAATAAATACCACCTTAAAAGAATTAAAAAAATAGAAATAAATTAAAGAAAACTAAAAATGAGAAAGAAGATTGTAGCAGGTAACTGGAAAATGAACAAAAATGCAGAACAAACTGAAGATTTATTAAACGAATTAATAGCACAAATTCCAACGGAAAGCAATGCGCAGGTAATTGTGGCACCTACATTTGTCAACCTAGCTTCAACTGTAGATCACTTAGAGTATACATCTATTGGCGTGGCAGCCCAAAATATGCACCAAGCAGAAAGTGGTGCTTATACTGGCGAAATCTCGGCTGATATGCTAAAAAGCATCGGTGTAAATACCGTGATTATTGGACATTCTGAGCGCAGGGCTATTTTTCACGAAACCGATGCCTTGATTGCCAATAAGGTGGATACGGCTTTGAAACATGACATGACAGTTATTTTTTGCTTTGGCGAGGAATTGAAAGACCGTCAATCCGCAACTCATTTTAATATTGTCGAAAACCAATTGAGGGATGGATTATTCCACATAAAAGCAAAAGATTGGGAGAATATTATTTTGGCTTATGAGCCGGTTTGGGCAATTGGAACAGGCGAAACTGCCAGTCCTGATCAAGCTCAGGAAATGCATGAATTTATTAGAGAAACTGTTCGCAAAACTTTTGGAAGCGATGTAGCCGAGGATGTTTCTATCCTTTATGGAGGAAGCGTAAAACCAGATAATGCAAAGGAAATTTTCTCTAAACCCGATGTTGACGGAGGTCTCATTGGTGGCGCAGCACTTAATGCAAAAGATTTTGTGGCGATTGTGAACGCCATTTAAAGTAAAATGAGGATCAACTAAAAGGGGATTTGGATGCTATTCAAATCTCTTTTTCGCCTTTCACAATCCAACAAAAAGAGATTCTTACCTTTGCAAAAAAAATTTATGTCAAATATATATTTAGGCTTTCATTTTACGGTTGAACCAAAAGAGTTAGGTTCGGAAATCCTTATTGCCGAATTGGGTGAACTACCGTTTGAAAGCTTTATCGATAGCGATTTGGGAATAGTTGCTTATATCCAAAAAGACTTTTGGACCGAAAACCTATTGGATGATTTATTCATTTTGAATTCTCCAGAATTCACTATTTCTTACAAAATTGAAGAAATTGACCAAGTCAATTGGAACGAAGAATGGGAGAATAATTTTGAACCTATCGATGTGGATGGGAATTGTCATGTTCGTGCCCCTTTTCATCCAAAAACAAGCACCGAATTTGACATCGTAATCGAACCAAAAATGAGTTTCGGGACAGGTCATCACGAAACCACGCATATGATGATTCAGCATTTGTTGGAAATCGATGTTACAGGAATGAAAACTTTGGATATGGGTTGCGGAACAGCTATTTTAGCCATCTTAGCCGAAATGAAGGGCGCTAAACCCATTGACGCCATTGATATTGACAACTGGTGTTACTTGAATTCCATAGAAAATGCTGAGCGCAATAATTGCAGACATATTACGGTTTATGAAGGGGAAGCCGCCTTATTGAAAGACAAAAAATACGACTTGGTTATTGCCAATATCAACAGAAATATCTTGTTGAACGATATGCAAACTTATGTAGATTGCTTAAATCCAAAAGGAACCCTATTATTGAGTGGATTTTACGAAGAAGACATTCCATTTATTGATGCCTCATGCGTCGAAAAAGGATTGACTTATATTAAAAAGTTTGAAAGAAATAACTGGGTATCTTTAAAATACGCAAATTAGTAATAGAATAGTCCAAAAAAATGGATATGAATAGAAAAAATCATTGGGAGGTGGTTTATGAAACCAAACAGCCCGACGAAGTAAGCTGGACACAAGAAAAACCAGAAACTTCGCTTGATTTTATTCGGGAAATCTATTTAGAAAAATCGTCCAAAATTATTGATATTGGAGGAGGGGACAGTAAACTAGTTGATTTTTTATTGTATGAAGGCTATGAGAATATAACGGTCTTGGATATTTCGGCAAATGCGTTAGAAAGAGCTAAAAAAAGATTGGGGAAAAAGTCGGAAAAAGTAAATTGGATTGTGTCAGACATCAGCGAATTCAAACCGAAGACCACTTATGACATTTGGCATGACCGAGCCACATTTCATTTTTTGACAACAGAAGAACAAGTGGAAAAGTATGTTGAAATTACGGGAAAATGGGTCACTGGTTTTCTGATAATTGGCACTTTTTCAGAAATTGGCCCAAAAAAATGTAGTGGACTCGATATTAAACAATACTCAGAAAGCGAATTGGAAAAACAATTTTCGAATCGTTTCAAAAAATTAAAATGTATAACTGAAGATCATATTACCCCATTTGAAACCAAGCAAAATTTTACATTTTGTGTCTTCGAAAAAATAAAATAGAGAACCAACTGTATTTTTATTTAAACCTACAAATTATCTAAAAATGAGTACAAAAGAAAAAACAAGAGAGAAAGTTAGCCTCAAAGAGGCTACAACCATAAATAATGAAATTATAGTGTATAATGATGATGTAAACACTTTTGACCATGTAATTGATACATTGATTCGGGTTTGTGAGCACACTCCTGAACAAGCGGAACAATGCTCTTTGATTGTACACTATAACGGAAAATGCACTGTAAAAACGGGTGTTTTAGAAAAATTAAAACCACAATGTACTCAATTACTTGAAGCAGGATTGAGTGCTGAAATAGTATAAAACTTCAAGTCTTCAAATAAACAAAAACAGGGTTTTCTTATAAGAAAACCCTGTTTTTGTTTATCAATAGAATTATTTTAATGAGGCAATTTAGATCGTAACAACCCATAAAGGAAAGTTCCAAAAAGCGCCCCGAAAAGCACTAATAGCACGGGCAAAAATCCTGCACCAAGTAAAATGAATATGGGGCCCGGGCAAGATCCTACCAATGCCCAACCCAATCCAAAGAATATGCCACCCACCCAAAAACGAGTAGAACCGGGTTCTTTGTCTTGAATCTCTATGGGCAAACCATCAATATTTTTTACGTTATTTCTCTTTATGATTTGGATTCCAGTACTCCCCGTAATTACGGCAACCATAATAATTCCGTACATGTGAAAGGATTGAAATTGGAACATTTCATAAATTCTGTACCAAGAAATTGCTTCTGATTTTGTCAAAATAATTCCGAATACAAATCCAACAAATAAATATTTTAATGTGTTCATAATTAGAAAAGTAAGGGTAAAATAAAATGAGACATTATCAAGCCTCCTATAAAAAATCCGATTACAGCTTTCAATGATTGAATTTGAAAGTTGCTCAATCCAGAAATGGCGTGACCAGACGTACATCCGCTAGCGTAACGTGTCCCGAAACCTATCAGAATTCCGCCTATAAGCAGAATAAAAATCATTTTTGGAGATTCAAAAATAGCGTTCCCGAATAAAGCATCAGGCAATAATTTTCCGTTTGGAGCTTCAATACCCAATTGTTCCAATTGTGCTATTGTTTTTGGATTGATGGTCACATTTGATGTATCGCTCATAAAATAATTAGCCACAAAACCACCCAACATGGCTCCTAAAACCACAAACAAATTCCATCGTTGTGCTTTCCAATCAAAATCAAAAAAAGACACCCTTTTTCCTATTCCAGTCATGGAACATAAAGTGCTTAAATTAGACGACATCCCGAAAGCTTTCCCGAAATAAATCAGACAAAGCATGACCATACCTATCAAAAATCCCGAAACATACCAAGGCCAGGTTTGAAAAATAATATCCATAACTTTATTTTTATTGGGCTAAAATAATAATTCTAATTTAAAAAAATTGAAATTATTAAAGTATAATTATTGTTTATGGCAGCAATACCGACTAAATTTGTTGTTTAAATTCTATTACGAATTTAAGAAGTAGGATCTGAACAAAGAAAAAATTAGATTCGAAAAAAATTAAACCTAATAAAACTATGAAAAAAATCCTGCCTTTTATCACTTTGTTGCTTCTGTACACATCATGTATAAGCACACAATCTACCATAAAGAATATGGATGACAATGCTCCTATTCCTCGCTTGGAAAGCAACAATACATTCGTCATCACTGAATACAGCAAGGATCAAAAATATGGTTATGAAAAAGAATATCCCATTAATATTTTTTATTCTAATACAAAAAACGAAACCATTAATCAGCAACGTTATCTAAATGCTTTGGCAGGACCAAAAGGGGAAAAAATTACCTACACTAAATTAGAAAGTTGCTGTCCGTTTCCAACAAAAAGAAGCGAGATGGGGGCAGGCTTTTTGGATGTTTACGAACTAAAATGGGAAGGACAACAAAATCCCGTTACCTTATATTTGAATATTTATGAAAAAGGAGTATTGATGGTTCCTGTTGGGCTCACCTTGAAGAAAAATTAATCACAAATCCTAAATCGTAAATCACAAATCCTGACTATCTTTGCCCTTTCAAAAATCACCTTATGAATCTACACCATATTCCACAAATAAAACATGCTGATAGTGGCAACTTCTTTCTATTGGCTGGGCCTTGCGCCATTGAAGGCGAAGAAATGGCGATGCGAATTGCCGAAAAGTTAATTGGAATTACCGATAAATTAGAAATTCCTTTCGTTTTCAAAGGCTCCTTCAAGAAGGCCAACCGATCCAGAATTGATAGTTTTTCAGGAATTGGTGACGAAAAAGCATTACGAATTCTTCGCAAAGTTTCGGAGACTTTTGGTGTCCCTACCGTAACCGATATTCACACCAATGAAGATGCGGCTATGGCTGCCGAATATGTTGATGTATTACAAATCCCCGCTTTCTTGGTGCGCCAAACTGATTTGCTTGTGGCTGCAGCCAAAACCGGAAAAGTAATCAACTTGAAAAAAGGACAATTCATGAGTCCGGAAAGCATGAAACACGCCGTGCAAAAGGTATTGGATTGCCACAATCATAATGTAATGGTAACCGATCGCGGAACAATGTTTGGCTACCAAGACATGATTGTTGATTTCCGTGGAATTCCCACCATGCAACAGTATGCCACGACGGTGCTTGATGTTACCCATTCCCTGCAACAACCCAACCAAACTGCGGGTGTGACTGGCGGAAGACCGGATATGATTGAAACCATTGCCAAAGCCGGAATCGCTGTAGGCGTTGACGGAATTTTTATAGAAACCCATTTCGACCCTGCTAATGCCAAAAGTGACGGTGCCAATATGCTGCATTTGGATTATTTTGAAGGACTAATGACCAAGTTAGTCGCCATCAGAAAAACCATAAATACGTTTTAGATCCAATTTTAAAAAAAATGCCCCCAATAGTGTCTGACTTTTTGGGGGTATTGTATTTACAACCACTCTATATTCAAAAAAAAAAATCAGCCCACATCAGTTTCCATCTACATAATCTTGTAAATAGCTAAACCTTGGGGTGAGTTTTCCTTTTTCGGTCATTTTAGCGCGTTGCAAAATTCCGTCTTTGTCTCCATTGAAAAAAGCAGGAATCACTTGTTCCATAAACATTTCACCAAAGCCTTCGCTGGCATCTCTTGGCAATTCACAAGGCAAATTGTCTACAGCCATTACCACAATTGCCGCTGGGTGAAAAATATCTACCTCTTTATTTTCGCTAGGCAAATAACCATAAAAAGGCTCGACAATGGTTGACGATCTCAGTGTACAAGCGATAGAACCATCGACATCGCAGGAGATATCGGCAACGACTTTTATTTTACAATCGTTGGCCTGAAGCATTTCTCGTGTGAGAATTTTCGGGGCTTCATTGGCATGAAAATGTGCAGTAATATATACATCCGAAACTTTCGTGAACCGTTCAAAATCAGAAACGTATTCCTGTGGATGATCGAAAAAATCACTGAAATCCAAGACATTACCATCTTTTCTCTTGTTATATTCCAATACGTCAATCTGGGTATAAACGGGTTGCGTATAGTTTTTTGTCAAATAATTCTCGACTGAAACTTCAGATATTTTGATAGCATCAAGTACTTCTTTTACACCACTGCCCACTTTACCAGTTCCAGTTACAACGAATTTCAAAGGCGGCAAAACCAACCGCTTCAAATGAGCAATTAAAGCCTCTTTTCCAGAAAGTGTAGCGGCTTTGGGCAATCTAAATAATTCGAATTTTATTCCAAAAGCTCGAATGGCATTGTATGTACCTACAATTCCTGCATACTTCCCAAAACCAATTAACCTATGATTGTGGGTATCGACCAAAGTTTCATGGTCATAAAAATCAATGTTTTTATCTAATAAAGCCCGCAATAATTGTCTGTTATGAGGTTGTTTTTTGAGAGTGTGCGAAAAAAAGAAATAGGACTTGTCGGCAATTAAATAGTCTATTGGAACCTCCTTAACACCAAAAAAAACAGAACAGTCACTAATGTCATCAGCAACTTCAACACCTATATTCCGATAATCCTCATCACTAAAAACCCGGATATCTGAACTTTCCACTTTTACAGTTAGGCCTTGATAGAGTTGTTTTAATCTTGCTAATTCATCAGGCGAAAATACAACTCTCCGGTCAGGAGGATTTTTCCTTTCTTTTATAATTCCAAATTTCATTTTCTATCGTGTCTTTATTTTACCTTATTATGTATTTGCATCATAAATATACCCATTTTATTTGATAGTAAATTCCTTTTTGTTAAATTAGACATAGAATAAAAAATACTAAAAGCTTGAATCTAATCAGGATACTTTTATTCCCTACTATTAAACAAAAAAAGTGTTGTGATTTTTAAAAAAAATAACAAACCAAAAGAGTTTGATTCTATATATTTGCCATTCTATTCCAATAAAAATGAATTATATCAAACGCACAAATATACTACAATTACTCCTCTTGATTTTAGTTTTAAGTTCCTGTACAAAACAGCATAAAGTGGAACTCAGCGATGCCGAACTTCCAAAAGATGTTTTACCTAAAATGAGACCTTTAGTTCATGAAGTTCCCATACTTACTTCGGAATACATAACTTCAAAAAAAAGAGCTGTTGAATCTTTTTACAATAAAAATTGGCCAAACCATAGTTTAAATGGTAGCATTCTAGTGGCAAAAAATGGACAAATCCTCTTTGAAAAATACGAAGGCTATGCCAATTTTAGAGACAAAACCTTAATTACTGCCGACACCCCTCTCCACATCGCATCAGTTAGCAAAATGATTACTGCAACCGCAGTTTTAAAATTGGTAAATGCCAAAAAATTAGATTTAGACCAAAAAGTAAAAACCATTTTAAAGGAGTTTCCTTACCCTGAAGTAACAGTTAGAATGTTATTAAATCATCGAAGTGGAATGCGAAATTATTCTTATTTCACAGACAAAAAAGAGATATGGGACAGACACAATGTGCTAACTAATCATGATATTTTAAATCTAATGACAACAAAAGACATCGGTCTAGAATCAAAAACTGGGACTCGATTTGCGTACTGTAATACCAATTATGCCATGTTGGCTTTGATTATCGAAAAAATAACCGGCTTATCGTATAAAGTAGCGATGGAGCAAATCATTTTTGAGCCCCTTGGGATGAAAAATACCTTTGTCATGGATTATGATAACGACCGAAAAAAGGTAGCGCCTTCCTATAAAGGAAATAAAGTTGAAATTGGAATGGACTATTTAGATGCCATTTATGGAGACAAAAATATCTATTCTACTCCACGGGATTTATTAAAATTAGACCGAGCAAGAAGTACCTCTACATTTTTAGATCCTGAATTACTCCAGCAAGTCTATACAGGATACAGCAACGAGCATAAGGGTAAAAGAAATTATGGGCTTGGAATACGAATGACGGAACTAGATCCAGGGGTAACTTTATATTATCACAATGGTTGGTGGCACGGCAATACTTCATCCTATGTAACTTTGAGAAATGAGAATGTCACCATTATAGCATTATCAAATAAATTTTCTAGAAAGCCGTATGAAATTAAAAAATTGTCGGCATTATTTGGTGATTATCCTTTTCACTTGAATAGTGAAGAAGAATAGATTCAGCGGATTAAATTCTTGGAAAAATGACTATATTTACCAAATCAATTTTGGAATGATTTTTGAGAATTAGTTAATAAAAAAATGGGGTCGACTGGTTTTGACAGCAAGTCGAATTGAAAAGTAAGCACGCCGAGAACTGGGACAATTCTCGTAAATAAAAGGTTTCAAAACACATACACGGCGAAGGAAACTACGCTCTTGCTGCATAATCTGAATTATAGTAAGATTAGCCTCGTCCTACTAGGTAGGAAAGCAGGATTTACCTCGAAAGCTCTGGTTTATAGCGGTCGACAAAGGTGAATCGTAAATTTAAACCTAGATTTCCATAAGCTTCGGGTGGATTTCGAAACTAAGAAGATAAGCAATGTGTGGCTGTTCCTGGCCTAGCACAAAGTCGAAAACCAAATCAGGAAATAAGCGTGTAGAAAGTTTTTTAGTTGCTTGTTTGGACGGGAGTTCGACTCTCCCCGACTCCACAAAAGTGGACAATTCTAAATTATTTTAGAATTGTCCACTTTCATTTTTTATATATATTCTTGACTATATCTTTTAAGACATTCATTTCAAGCCTTTGATTACAAGATATAAATATTCCCATTTATGTATTCTTTTAAGACCAATTATTTTTTATTTTGTTAGTTCTTTGACTCTAACTACTCCCTTTTTGCCAAGCTCTCTAATGTAATTTACCAACTTCCAACGTTGATCATCTGACAAGAGTTCATCATAAGATGCCATTGGAGCCTTTCCATTTGTTATTTTCCAAAAAATGGAACAGTCACTTTCGGTTATAACTTTTAGGACAATAAAATTCGCTGGTTTTCGCTCCAAACTTAATCCAGCTTCATCATTACCCTCCCCTTTCAAGCCGTGACATAAAACACACATTTGGTTGAATATTTCCTTTCCGTCGGCGGCAGCGCTTAAATTGCCTTTAAAAGGATTTTTTTTTACATTAGAAGATTTGGGATCTACCCAATTACTGTTTTGGAATGTATTGCTATACTCCCAATAAGAATCAAAACAAGTATAAAAACGAATTAATATTTTTCATAGTGTTAGAGTTTAAATTATACCTAATAAAGTAATGACACTGTAAATAAAATCATGATATAAACAAAAAGAGGATCACCATCAGGTAAATCCTCTTTTATACATTTGAACCAAGTCAAAGTTACTATTTGTTTTGACTACAAAATATAATCTGTATTAATAAAATTAGATTCTTTGCTATTTAACAATTCTTGCAAAATATTGTTGTTGTATTCATTGTCTTTGGAAGCTACAAAAGTTCTTATCGAAAAAGAACGCAAGGCATCATGAATACTCAAAGTCCCCACAGCGGAATCTTTACGACCCGTAAAAGGAAAAACATCGGGTCCTCTCTGGCAAGAACTGTTTAGGTTTACCCTGCAAACTAAGTTTACCAAATTATCAATAAGAGGCGCAATGGTTTTTACATTTTGGCCAAACAAACTCACTTGTTGTCCGTAATTTGACTCTGCCATATCATCCAAAGGTTCCTGAATATTCTTAAAAGAAATAACTGGCACAACAGGACCAAATTGTTCTTCATGATAAATACGCATTTCTTTACTTATGGGATATAAAATGGCTGGAAAGATATAATTTTCGAGTTGCTTTCCTCCTTTTGCATTGATGACTTTTGCTCCAAAACTAGTTGCATCATCGATCAATTCCTGGATATAAGCAGGCTTCTCTTTTTCAGGTAAAGGAGTAAGAAATACTGATTTATCCCAAGGATTGCCATAAACGAGTGAGTCCACTTTGGCACTAAATCGTTTATTGAATTCATCAACAATAGATTCGTGTACATACAATACTTTTAAGGCTGTGCATCGTTGTCCGTTAAAAGACAATGAACCTGCTACACATTCGTCTATAGCCAAATCCAAATTAGCATCCGGTAAAATTATTGCTGGATTTTTGGCTTCCAACCCCAATACCAAACGCAATCTATTTTTGTTGGGATGTAAATCCTGTAAAGCAATAGCCGATTTACTGTTACCGATCAAAGCCAATATAGCCACCCGTCCCGATTTCATAATTGGGGAGGCAACTTCGCGTCCACGACCATATAGTATGTTGATAGCCCCTTTTGGAAAACTACTTCTAAAGGCTTCCAATAAAGGGGATATTAATAAAACGCCCAGTTTGGCGGGTTTGAAAATTACGGGATTTCCCATTATCAATGCAGGAATAAGCAAAGAAAAGGTTTCATTCAAAGGATAATTATAGGGCCCTAGACATAATACAACCCCCAATGGACCTCTTCGAACCATGGCATTTATACTTTGTACTTTGCTAAAATGAGCACTGCGACTGTTTAATTCCTTATAACTGTCAATAGTGTCATAAATATATTCGACAGTTCTATCGAATTCTTTCTCTGAATCCCCTAATGTCTTTCCAATTTCCCACATCAAAAGCTTAACCACTTCAGAACGGGTTGCCTTCATCTTAGTGACAAAATCTTCCATGCATTTTATGCGGTCCGCCACTTTCATGGTAGGCCACAAACCCTGACCGTTGAGAAATGCGGCATCAGCAGCTTCAAGCGCTTTCATCGCATCTTCTTCTCCCATAAAAGGAATAGTTCCCAATAATGTAGGTTCGTAATTTTCGGTAGATGATATTGTTGAATATACTGGTGTTGTAGGACCGGTCCACTTTTTTAATTCACCATCTACCAAATAAGTATCTTGATTCAGTAATTCGTTAATTTGAAATTCTTGAGGTATTGTATTCATTATCTATATTTTATTTAACATTCTGATTTAAATTAAAAAAAGGCACTGATGACCTTTTCCCTAATTTATTGATTAAACTATATCGCCATTCCATTCTATAATCCCGCCTAGTAAATTATAGGCATTTTCTATGCCTAATTCATTCATGATTGTGCAAGCTTTGGCGCTTCTAACCCCAGATCGGCAATACACATAATAATTTTTACTTTTATCCAAGGCTTCAATTGCAGCAACAAATTCTGGCCCTTTATAAATATCAATATTTATAGAACTTTCTATAATGCCTTGATCGCATTCGTCCTCTGTTCTCACATCTAGCATTACTGCGTTTTGATCGGCTTCAAATTGAGAAACCCAATCTTCTTGTGTCAAATCCATCGCATTTTTTTGGTAAAAATACACCGTTTTTAGCAAACAATAATAGATCCAAATGTTAATTGGATAATTATTTGCAGAAAACGTTTTCGTGTAAGTGTAAACACATTAAATTACGAATTATTCAAATAATTCACTAAAAAACAAGATAAACAGAACACTTGAATAGTAAAATCAACATGTATTCCTATTTATTACTGATTTTAACATTTCCGAATTCCGAAAACTCACTCTGTTTTTCGATCACTTTTCCAAGGTGATTAAAAATTTTAATACAAAAAGTTAATACATTTGTATATACAACAAAATTTATATTACATTTGTAGCTACAAATTACATATATACAAATATGAAAATTGAAGACGAAATAAAAAGCACTATTCCCTTAGATAATTCTAAAAAAATTATTCTAAATGTGCTTTATACTCAAAATGTAATTAACGACAAGTTTAACGAGGTTTTAAAACCTTATGATTTATCAGGCGAACAATATAATGTATTAAGAATATTGAGAGGTCAGAAAGGAAATCCAGCAAACATGTATTCGATACAGGAGCGAATGTTAGCAAAAACAAGCAACACAACCCGTTTAGTAGATAAATTATTATTAAAAGATTTAGTCACTCGAAACGTCTGCCCTGAAAATAGAAGAAAAATTGAAGTTTTGATTACCCAAAAGGGGTTAGATCTTTTAATGGAATTGGATCCAAAGGTAAATGCCCACGTAGTTTTCTTTTCCAATAATTTAAGTGCCGAAGAACAAATTTTATTGAATCAATTGTTAGAAAAATATAGAAACAAATAAAAATCAAATATAACATGAACACTTTTATAGAAAACCAGAATTGGAGATACGCAACAAAGAAATTTGACTCCACAAAAAAAATCTCAACCCAAGATTTAAACACATTAAAAGAAGCGATTCGTTTGAGTTCTTCTTCTTATGGATTACAACCTTATAAAGTTATAATTGTTGAAAATCCAGAATTAAGAGCACAGCTTCAGCCAGCTGCCTATGGACAATCCCAAGTTGTGGATGCCTCACATCTAATTGTTTTTGCAAATGAAACTAATGTTGATGACAAATCAATAGACACCTACATCAACCGAATTAGTCAAACCAGAAATATTCCTGCTGAATCCTTGGCTGGCTTTGGTGATTATATGAAAGGGCCAATAAATTCTATGCCGCAAGATGTAAAAAATATTTGGACTGCTAAACAAACCTATTTGGCTTTAGGCAATTTATTGAATGCGGCGGCCGAGTTGAAAATTGATGTGACTCCAATGGAAGGTTTTGTTCCTGCGAAAGTCAATGAAATATTAGGCTTAGAAAAATTAGGGTTAAATGCTTCCTTAATGGCTGCTATCGGTTACCGCCATAAAGAAGATGCAACCCAGCATTACAAAAAAGTTAGAAAATCAAACGAAGAATTATTCATCACCCTTTAATTAATAACAAATAATCAAACTTAAAACAATGAAAAATTTAAAATCAATTGCATTAGCATTAGTGGTAGTTTTAACTACAGCATCAGTAACTGCCCAAACCAAGAAAGTAGATGCTTCAAAAAGTTCCATCAATTGGGTAGGAAAAAAAGTCGCCGGACAACATCGCGGAACCGTGAACATGAAAGAGGGTTCCTTGGTTTTTAAAGGCCCAAAATTAAAAGGAGGCACGTTCACAGTAGACATGACGTCATTAACTGCAACTGACCTTTCCGGAGAATACCAAGGAAAATTAAATGGTCATTTAAAGGCGGATGATTTTTTTGGAACCGAAAAATTCCCAACTGCAACTTTAGTTTTCAAAAAAATAGCAGCAAAAGGAGCCAATGTATACAGTGTAACAGGAGATTTAACCATCAAAGGAATAACAAATCCGGTAACTTTTGATTTGGCTACAACGGCAAATTCAGCAACCACAAAACTCATTGTCAACAGAACTAAATATGGTATTCGATACGGTTCTAAATCATTCTTCGACAGCATTGGAGACAAAGCGATTGACGATGAATTCGAATTATCGGTTGCCTTGAAATTCTAATTTCCGAAAGAACCTATAACCTAACCCCTACAAGCAATTGTTGGGGGTTGTTTTTTTAAAAAATCAAAAAAAGCAGTGTTTTTTTTATATTCTATTTGGATAATCAAATTTCATTTATATATTTGTGGAATGAAAACAATTATAAACAATACTTGGTGGTGGAGTAACTTACGTCAATCGTCGTGATTAAAGCTCCTATAGTATTGTAAACTATAAATATTTAAGGCTTGTCATCACGACAGGCCTTTTTTTTATTCCCGACCGAGCCTTGTGAATGGAAGAGATTCAAAATGAAATTGAAATAATAACAATAAAAATGAAAACATTTGTTCTAAATACAAATTACAAGCAAATCCTTGCCGATACGATTACTCCGGTAAGCGTCTATTTTAAAATTCGGGATCAATTTCCAAATAGCTTATTACTCGAAAGTAGCGATTATCATGGTAACGACAATAGCTTTTCATATATTTGTTGCAACCCGATTGCGTCCATAAAAATAGAAAACGAAACCATCTACAAAACATTTCCTGACGGGAGTTTTGAAAACAGTTCTATTGACTCAACCACTGATATTCCACAGGTAATTCAAGAGTTTTCGGGTCAATTCTCCTCAGAGAAAAACAATTTCAAATTCATCAACAACGGACTGTTTGGTTATATTTCCTATGATGCCGTTCGTTATTTCGAAAAAGTGACTATTGCCAAAAAAAGTAATAGCAATACCATTCCGGATGTGTATTATGCGGTATACCAAAACATAATAGCTATCAACCATTTCAAAAACGAGGCCTATATTTTCTGCCATAGTTTGGACGGAAGAAACAATATTTCGGAAATCGAACAATTGTTGCAATCCCGAAACATTGCTTCTTATCAATTTTCGAAAGAAGGAGAGGGTTTTTCAAATCTTACTGACGAAGAATTCAAGCATAATGTGGCCTTGGCCAAAAGGCACTGTTACAGAGGAGATGTGTTCCAATTGGTTTTGTCCAGAAGATTTACTCAAGGTTTTAAAGGAGACGAATTCAACGTTTACAGAGCGTTGCGAAGCATCAATCCTTCGCCCTATTTGTTCTTTTTTGATTATGGCGATTTCAAAATATTTGGCTCTTCTCCGGAAGCCCAAATTATCGTCAAAAACCGCAAAGCCGAAATTCACCCCATCGCAGGAACATTTAGACGAACTGGTGATGACGAAAAAGATGCTGAATTAGCCAAAAAATTATCAGAAGACAAAAAAGAAAATAGCGAACACGTGATGCTAGTCGATTTAGCCCGAAACGATTTAAGTAGAAACGGTCACGATGTTAATGTGGAAAAATACCGTGAAGTGCAATTTTTCTCTCATGTAATCCATTTGGTTTCAAAAGTAACAGGACATTTACACGAGAAAGCCACCACCATGCAAGTCGTTGCCGATACTTTCCCCGCGGGAACTTTAAGTGGCGCACCAAAACACAGAGCGATGCAACTCATCGAAGAATACGAAAAAACCAATCGGAACTTTTATGGTGGCGCTATTGGTTTTATGGATTTTGAAGGTAATTTTAATCATGCCATTATGATTCGGACTTTTCTGAGTAAAAACCATCAATTGCATTGTCAAGCAGGCGCGGGAATTGTCGCCGATTCAGACGAGGAAAGCGAAATGCAGGAAGTGTACAATAAATTAAGGGCCCTGAATGCGGCTTTGGATTTGGCAGAAACAATTTAAAATAATTTAAAGATTTAAATAATTTAAGAATTTAAAGATTGTTGTAATATTATAATTTTTCAATCTTTAAATCTTTCAATTTTTCAATAAAAAAAATGAAAAAAATACTAGTCATAGACAATTACGATAGTTTCACTTATAATTTGGTGCATTATCTCGAAGATTTAAATTGTGAAGTAACCGTTTACAGAAACGATGAATTTGATATTGATGAAATTGCGATATTCGACAAAATATTACTTTCCCCAGGGCCTGGAATTCCTGACGAAGCGGGATTATTAAAAGCTGTGATTGCCAAATATGCATCAACCAAAAGTATTCTTGGCGTTTGCCTTGGTCAACAAGCCATTGGAGAAGTTTTTGGAGGAACGCTTTCTAATTTGGACAAAGTGTATCATGGCGTAGCGACCATGGTCAAAACATCGGTTGACGATGAGCTTTTATTCGAAGGTTTAGGAAATGAATTTGAAGTAGGCCGCTATCATTCTTGGGTTGTCGATGCCGAATTACCTGAAGTTTTAGAAGCCACTTCTTTCGACGAAAATGGCCAAGTAATGTCATTGCGCCACAAAACTTTCGATGTGCGAGGTGTACAATTTCACCCTGAAAGTGTGTTAACACCAAACGGAAAGAAGATTCTTGAAAACTGGGTTAAAAATTAGTCGTAAAACATATTTTGAATAAACTGAAAATCAATATTATAATTTCTTGTTTTTTTATTTTTAGCTTCCTTTCTTGCAATCAAAAGAAGGAGCAAAAAATAGAAGCAATAACTATTGCCCAAACCGAAATTAAATTGGATTTATTGGATTTGCAGAAAAAAAACAGGATTGGAAAAGACACCATTGTAATAATCGCAAATGATCCTGTTTATCATAAACTGAAGAAATACAATGCCGTGAGCGCATCACTTTTGATTAAAAATGAAATTGATTTAACGAAAATTGACCCGAAAAATACGAAAATAGTTTTTGAATGCATCGATGGTTACAAACCCGAAATGCCTTTGGAGTTATTTTTAAATTCAAATCCTTACTTGGCTTACCGAGATATTGATGCGCCAAAAGGTTCGAATTGGGAAGCAATTATCAAGGACGGAAATGAAATGAATGCAGAACCGTTTTATATCGTTTATACTTCGGTTTCAGAAAAAGATACTCAGTATAAATGGCCTTATAATTTGGTTAGAATAAATCTTGAACCACTGAATAAATCAACGATAGAATTATATCCGCTAAAAAATAGAAAATTGGAATCTGGTTATACATTATTCAAAAGTCAATGCCTAACCTGTCACGCCATAAACGGAATTGGAGGAACAATGGGACCGGAACTAAATTATCCGAAAAGTGTTGCCGAATATTGGAAAGAAGATGAATTGGTTAATTATATCGTCAATCCGGCTTCTTTTAGAAACAAAGTAAAAATGCCTACACTCGGAATTACAAAACAGCAATCCCAGAAAATTGTTGATTATTTAAAATATATGTCTGAAAATAAAAAGAAATCATAAAATGAAAACCATCTTAAACAGACTCATCAATCACGAAATGCTTTCGGCAGCGGAGGCGAAAAATGTATTGGTTAACATCTCCAACGGAAATTATAATCCAAGCCAAATTGCTTCTTTTCTTACCGTCTATATGATGCGAAGCATAAGTATAGAAGAACTTTCCGGTTTTCGGGAAGCCTTGTTGGAATTGTGTCTTCGCATTGATTTATCAGCCTACAACACCATCGATTTGTGTGGAACGGGCGGTGATGGAAAAGACACCTTCAATATTTCTACTTTGGCCTCTTTTGTGACCGCTGGAGCAGGAATTAAAGTGGCGAAACACGGTAATTATGGTGTTTCTTCCATTTCTGGATCGAGCAACGTAATGGAAACTTTAGGCGTTAAATTCAGTAACGACAATGATTTCTTGGAAAAATGTGTGGATCAAGCTGGCATTTGCATTCTGCATGCGCCTCTTTTTCACCCTGCAATGAAAAACGTGGGACCTATTCGGAAAGAATTGGGAGTGAGAACCTTTTTCAATATGTTGGGTCCTATGATAAACCCATCGTTTCCCAAAAACCAATTAGTTGGTGTATTCAATCTTGAATTGGCGAGAATGTATGGGTATTTATACCAAAACACCGATAGGAATTTCACCATTTTACATTCTTTGGATGGCTATGATGAAATTTCATTGACCTGTCCAACCAAATTTATTTCAAATACCAAAGAGGGGATTCTAAATCCTGACGATTTTGGTGTTCGTTCATTAATACAAACCGAAATCGAAGGCGGAACAACCATCGAAGCGTCGGCAGAAATGTTCATGAATGTCATTTCAGGAAAAGGAACCGAAGCCCAAAATAACGTGGTTTGCGCCAATGCTGCCATGGCAATTGCAACCGTTACAAAATGCACTCCATTAGAAGGATTCGAATTGGCAAAGGAAAGTTTGATCTCCCGAAAAGGATTGGCAGCCTTAAATAAATTACAAGAATTAAGTAAGTAATAAATTGAAAGATTTAATGATTTAAAAATTTAAAGATTATGACAAAGTCCTTTGAAGAATTTGATGTTTATATGAAAGGAATTCAATTGGCTAAACTAGTATTTAAATTATTAGAAAATAAAACATTTGAAAGAGAATATGGTTTTAAAGATCAAATAAAAAGAGCCGTTATTTCAATAACTAATAATATTGCAGAAGGTTCTGAATATAATAACAATAAACAACTTATTAGATATTTAAAAATCTCAAAAGGAAGTTGCGCCGAAGTTCGAAGTATGCTAATAATATCCCGGGAATTAGGCTTTTGTTCCCAAATAGAAATTGAAGAAAGTTATAAAACAAGTATAGAAATATCTCAAAACTTGTCCAATTTTATAAAATATTTAAGCACTAAAATCAAAGACTAATTTTTTATTTATATTGGATTTTTCAATCTTTAAATTTTTCAATCTTTAAATTATAATAAATGAACATACTCGATAGAATCATAATCGACAAAAGAAGGGAAGTTATTCTTAAAAAATCAATAATTCCTGTTTCCCAATTGGAAGCTTCGGTTTTTTTTGGAAAAAGGACGATTTCTTTGAGCGAAAATTTGCGAAACAGCAACTCAGGAATCATTGCCGAACACAAACGCCGCTCGCCTTCCAAAGCTGAAATTAATTATGGCTTCACGGTGGAAGAAGTGGTAAAAGGATATGAAGATGCTGGTGCTTGCGGGATTTCGGTTCTGACTGATGGAAAATATTTTGGTGGTTCATTAGACGATTTACTATTGGCAAGAGCAAGTGTAAACATTCCATTGTTGCGAAAAGAATTCATTGTGGATGAGTATCAAATTTTAGAAGCCAAAGCGCACGGCGCCGATTTGATTTTGCTTATTGCAGCAGTTTTGACAAGGGAGGAAATCAAATCTTTGTCGGAATTTGCCAAAGGTTTAGGACTAGAAGTATTATTGGAAGTACATAATTTGGAAGAATTGGAAAAATCAATAATGCCAACTCTAGATATGATTGGCGTAAACAACCGAAACCTAAAAACCTTCGAAGTGAGTCTGGATTTTAGCAAACAACTTGCCGACAAAATACCAAATGATTTTGTAAAAGTTTCCGAAAGTGGTATTTCATCTATTGAAGCCATCAATGAGCTAAAGCCTTTTGGCTACAAAGGTTTTTTGATTGGAGAAAACTTTATGAAAACCGATAATGCGGGTAAAGCTGCAAGTGAATTTATTTCAAAATTATAAAAATGAAAATCAAAATCTGCGGAATGAAATATCCCGACAATATTATCGAAGTAGGCGCGCTCCTACCCGATTATATGGGCTTTATATTTTGGGAGAAATCGGCACGTTATTTTGATGGAATCATTCCCGAATTACCCAAGTCAATACAGAAAGTAGGTGTTTTTGTCGATGCCACTTCAGAAGAAATTGTCGAAAAAATTGAAAAATACGATTTGCAAGCTGTTCAATTGCACGGGGATGAATCCGTTGAATTTTGCAAAACATTAAAAAAAAATATACCAAAACTTACCAATATCATAAAAGTATTTTCAATTTTAGATACCTTTGACTACGATTTGCTAAAACCGTTCGAAACAGTGTGTGATTATTTCCTTTTTGACACCAAAGGGAAATTACCCGGCGGAAACGGAAGCACATTCGATTGGAAGGTTCTAGAAAACTATCCCTCAACAAAACCTTTTTTCTTGAGTGGTGGAATAGGAATTAATGAAATGAGTGCAGTAAATGAAATCTCGAAAACCAATTTGCCCATTTATGCCATTGATATAAATAGTAAATTTGAAATCGAACCTGGATTAAAAAACATAGAATTATTAAATATAATAGTGGAACGTTTTTAGTTGTAGCGAAAATCAACAACCCAGAACAAAAAACCCAGAACAAAAAACATAAAAAAATGAGCTATCATGTTAATGAAAAAGGATTTTATGGCAACTTTGGCGGTGCCTTCATTCCTGAAATGCTGTATCCTAATGTTGAAGAATTACGTCAAAATTATTTAAAGATTAGTGCTGAACCTAGCTTTCAAGAAGAATTCAAATACTTACTTAAAGATTATGTAGGCCGTCCTACTCCACTCTATTTTGCGGAGCGTTTGTCAAAGGAATATAACACCAAAGTATATCTAAAACGAGAAGATTTATGTCATACGGGTGCCCATAAAGTAAACAACACTATTGGTCAAATTTTAATGGCTAAGAAATTAGGTAAAACCCGAATCATTGCTGAAACTGGAGCGGGTCAACATGGTGTGGCAACTGCTACAGTATGCGCTTTGATGGGACTAGAATGTATTGTTTATATGGGAGAAGTTGATATCAAACGTCAAGCTCCAAATGTAGCAAGAATGAAAATGCTTGGTGCTGAAGTACGCCCGGCTACATCAGGATCTAAAACGCTAAAAGACGCTACTAATGAAGCAATTAGAGATTGGATTAACAATCCCGAAAATACCTATTATATCATTGGATCAGTTGTAGGACCGCATCCGTATCCAGATATGGTAGCGCGTTTTCAAGCTGTAATTTCAGAAGAAATTAAACAACAATTGCTTGAAAAAGAAGGACGGGAAAATCCTGATTATGTTGTGGCTTGTGTTGGTGGAGGAAGCAATGCTGCAGGAACTTTTTATCATTTCCTAGACGACCATGAGGTAAAAATCATTGCAGTAGAAGCTGCTGGTTTAGGCGTAGATTCTGGAGAAAGTGCTGCAACATCAGCTTTGGGAAAAATTGGTGTTATACATGGTAGTAAAACCCTTTTGATGCAAAGTGCTGATGGTCAAATTACGGAACCCTATTCTATTTCTGCCGGATTAGATTATCCAGGTGTTGGTCCGATGCACGCTCATTTATTTGAAACTAAACGTGCCGATTTTATTGCTATAACTGATGAAGATGCTATGAATTGGGGAATCAAACTATCAAAAACCGAAGGTATTATTCCTGCCATTGAAACTGCCCATGCCTTTGCTGTTTTAGACAAAATGAAATTCAAACCCGAAGATATAGTAGTCATCAATTTATCGGGTCGTGGAGACAAAGATTTGAATACGTATATTGATTATTTTAAATTATAACTGGACGTTACACTTTCCTGATAACGATCAATAAGGCTACACGCTTTATGAATGAGATTGCTTCGCGTCCTGTAATGACGAGAGATTTCCTCCCAACCCTATACATATGGCAAGAACAAAAGTGCAAAAGCAAACTTTATAGATTACTAAAAACCTGTTGGGTTGAGATTAAAAGAAAGAAAAATGGAAAATTTATTTGCTTACGGAAGTTTAAAAGACAAAGAGATTCAAAAAACTATTTTTGGTCGTGTTCTAATAGGAACTGACAACAAATTAATAGGTTATGCCGTAAAGAAAATACAAATTGAAGAAGAATTTGGCGTAATTCAATACCCAATTATTACAGCAACCCAAAATCCAGAGGACAGCATTAGCGGAATACTTTATCAGCTTAGCCCGAGAGAACTTCAACTGGCCGACACGTATGAAGGAATGCATTACAAACGCATTCAAGTACAATTGGAATCTAATGAAATGGCTTGGACCTATAGTGCTTCCATTTAAATTTGTAAAAACAAGATTAAAACAGATACTAAATCTGATTAAAATATAAAAATGAACAGAATAAACCAAAAATTACAAGAAAACAAAAAAATACTTTCTATCTATTTTTCAGCCGGTTACCCAAATCTAAACGATACCGTAAAAATCATTCAGGATTTAGAAAAAAATGGTATTGACATGATTGAAATCGGATTGCCTTTTAGCGATCCATTGGCGGATGGTCCAACCATTCAAGAGAGCTCCACCCAAGCCTTGCATAACGGAATGACCACTCAGGTCTTGTTTGACCAACTCAAGGATATTCGGAAAACAGTTGCTATTCCGTTAGTGATTATGGGATATTTCAACCCGATGTTGCAATACGGAATAGAAAATTTCTGCAAGAAATGTGCTGAAATTGGAATCGATGGATTAATCATTCCTGATTTGCCAGTGGATGTTTATGCAGACGATTACAAAGCCACTTTTGAGAAATATGGTTTACTAAACGTGTTTTTGATTACGCCACAAACTTCTGATGAGCGAATTCGCTTTATTGATAGCGTTTCCGATGGATTTATTTATATGGTGAGTTCGGCTAGCGTTACGGGTTCTCAATCTGGTTTTGGAAACACACAAGAAAATTACTTCAAACGTATCGCTGACATGAATTTGAAAAATCCTCAAATCATCGGTTTTGGAATCAACAACAAGGAAACCTTTAATCAAGCTACTGAATTTGGAAAAGGAGCGATTATTGGCAGTGCTTTTATAAAAAACTTGACAGAGAACGGAGTGCTAAGTATTGGGGAGTTTGTGAAAGCGATTCGATAAGCAGTTCTTGAATTCCATTAGTAAATGCAATTATAGTAATTATTTAGCTTTGAATAATTGTTGTAATTTGCGGATTTTCGATCTTTTTTAATTCTTCTTTTATAGTCTAAACTTGAGTTATTATCGTGTAAAAACCAACTGATTCCCTTTAGATAAATTCGCATCAAACTGATAGCCTTCATAGTTAAACCCTTTTAAGTCATCAATCTTTTCCGAATTCGTATCAATGATGTAACGCACCATCAAACCACGTGCTTTCTTGGCAAAAAAACTGATTATCTTCAATTTTCCGTCTTTATAATCCTTGAATTCCGGGGTGACTACAGGTACTTTCAATGCTTTGACATCCACTGCCGAAAAATATTCGTTGCTCGCCAAATTGATAAACAACTCCCCTTCTTGGAGTTCTTTGTTTAACGCCTTGGTAATAATTGGTTTCCAAAATTCGTATAGATTCTTGCTGTCGTTAATGGGCAATTTGGTTCCCATTTCCAGTCGGTACGCCTGCATCAAATCCAGTGGTTTCAAGAGTCCGTATAATCCTGACAAAATTCGCACACTGCCTTGCAAAATATCCAGTTTTTCTATTGGAATCGAATAGGCATCCAATCCGGTATAAACATCACCATCGAAAGCGAAAATGGCTGGACGCGCATTTTCGAGAGTGAAAGGTATTTTCCAATCTTGATTGCGTTGCCAATTCAAATCAGCCAATTTATCCGAAATAGTCATTAATTCCGAAAGTGCCGCGGGTGATTTTTGTTTTAAAACCTGATTTACTTGAAGCGATTCCTTTAGAAAAATCGCTTCCGAATATTTTTCAGTTGGCAATACTTTCTCAAAGTTTAGTGATTTGGCGGGTGATAGTACAATTTTCATATGAACATTTCAATTTGATTTGTTTTTACTCTTCTTCCTCGCTCGTATGTGTTTTCGAGTACCCTCTCCATTTCTCGATACACTCCTGAAAATCCTGCGGCAATTCGGTATCAAAACGCATCATTTCTCCCGTGGTGGGATGCACAAAACCAAGTGTTTTGGCATGCAAAGCCTGTCTTGGCAAAGCCTTGAAACAATTATCGATGAATTGTTTGTATTTCGTAAACGTGGTTCCTTTCAAAATCAAATGACCTCCGTAACGCTCGTCATTAAAAATAGGATGACCTATGTGTTTCATGTGCACCCGAATCTGGTGGGTTCTCCCCGTCTCCAAAATGCAAGAAACCAAAGTCACGTAACCAAAACGTTCCAAAACTTTATAATGCGTCACGGCCGGTTTTCCAATTTCGGGATTGGCAAAAACAGCCATTTGCATCCGGTCTTTTAGGTGGCGGGCAATGTTGCCTTCTATCGTTCCTTCGTCGGCAATCACATTTCCCCAAACTAGCGCAATGTACTCCCTTTCGGTAGTTTTGGCTTCAAATTGCTTAGCAAGATGCGTCATAGCCGCCTCGGTTTTGGCAATTACCAAAAGTCCCGAGGTATCTTTATCAATTCGATGCACCAAACCGGGTCTTTCGCTACTGTTCATAGGTAAATTCTCAAAATGAAAGGCCAATGCATTCACCAAAGTTCCCGTATAATTTCCGTGACCGGGATGCACCACAAAATCGGGCGGCTTATTGACGAGCAAAAGCGCAGCATCTTCATACACAATATTAAGCGGAATATCCTCGGGATCTACCCTATTTTCAAATGGCGGATGCGACAACATAATGCGCACCACGTCGAAGGGCTTTACTTTATAGTTCGATTTTACGGCGAGGTCATTCACATAAATATCGCCGGCGGTTGCCGCATTCTGTATTTTATTTCGAGTTGCATTCGGAATCATGTTCATTAAGTATTTATCGATTCTCAGGAGCAATTGCCCTTTGGGAATGTCAAATCTATAATGTTCATATAATTCGTCCTCTAAATCTGTAGTGTCAATATTACTGCTCATTTGCAGGCAATTGATCTGTTGACATGGCCGTACTGTCCACTTCTTCTATATAACTTTCCTTACCGTCACCCAGCACCAAATCAATTTTAGAGGCTTTCAAAACGTGATCGCCCACTTTGAGGTTTCTTCCTTTGCAACGCATTTCCAAAACCATGTCTTTTCCAAGATTCGGAATATAGGTAATCGTACCTTCTTCAAGACCCAAAGCCTTTAATGTAGGTACCGCTTCGCGATATGTTTTTTGTATTAAATCCGGAATTCGCACAGACGAAAACCCAGAAGCATTAATCTTGATGTATACTTTTCTACCTTCTTTCACCTTGGCTCCCGGCAAAGGATCTTGCTCGACCACACTGAACTTAGGGTAATCACTGTTGTAATCTACGCTGTCCAAAAGCACATAATCCAAGTCCAACTCATCTAATTTTTCCTCGACCTGCTCCTCAGTCAATTTGGCTAAATTGGGCACCGTGATTTCGTGACCATGATCCGTTGTGAAAGTCAACCAATGCATGAAAAAATAACCCAAAACAGCAAGAGTAGCAAGAGCGGCAAGTGCTTGTCCAAAAAACACGCGGCTGGTAAGATAATTACGTAAGCTCATAAATTTAATTTAATAAGTCGCAAAGATAAAGCTATTTCGTTCCAAAAAAAATTCTAATTTTGTTTGAAATACGTTTAATCGGCTTATCGGTTAAACAGCAAACCGATTAAACCTAAAAAATGAAAAACATTGCCATCATCATGGGCGGATATTCAAGCGAATATAAAATCTCCTTAATCAGCGGAAATATCGTCTATCAATTTCTTGACAAAACTAAATTTAACGGATTCCGAATCCATATTTTCAAGGAAAAATGGGTTTATGTTGATGACCAAGATACTGAATTTCCCATTGATAAAAACGATTTTTCAACAACTGTAAACGGCACCAAAATCACTTTCGACTGTGTTTTTAACGCCATTCACGGTACACCAGGCGAAGATGGATTGATGCAAGCGTATTTTGAATTAATTGGTATGCCGCAATCTTCCTGCGATTATTATCAGGCAGCATTAACCTTCAACAAACGGGATTTATTGTCAGTTTTAAAACCTTATGGCATCAAAACCGCCACATCGTATTATTTGAACAAAGGCGAACATATTGATACTGCAGAAATTGTGAAAGCAGTTGGATTACCTTGTTTTGTAAAACCAAATAAATCGGGTTCTAGTTTTGGAATTTCCAAAGTGAAAACGGCGAACGAATTACCCATCGCTATTGAAGTAGCTTACCAGGAAGACAACGAAATCATCATCGAAAGTTTTTTGGACGGTACCGAAGTTTCTGTTGGAGTAATTAATTACAAAGGAGAAATAATCGTTTTACCCATCACCGAAATAGTTTCTGAAAATGATTTCTTCGATTACGAAGCCAAATATCATGGAAAATCCCAAGAAATAACGCCCGCCAGAATCTCTGAAGAAATGAACCAAAAAGTGAGTGAAGCTGCTAAACGGGCTTATGAAGTACTGAAAATGAAAGGTTTTTCCAGAAGTGAATTCATCTTTGTGGACGGTGAACCACACATGCTCGAAATGAACACTATTCCGGGATTGACAACAGAAAGTCTGATTCCGCAACAAGCCAAGGCCGCCGGAATTTCACTCGAGGATTTGTTTACTAATACCATCGAATTAGCGTTGTCTGAATAACTAAATGTTTTAAAAACCTGGAGAAAATCGTATAAAAAAATGAGAAAAGCCATATTTCCCGGATCATTTGATCCCATCACTTTAGGTCATGAAGATATTATTAGAAGGGGTATTCCCTTATTCGACGAAATTGTAATTGCCATTGGTGTCAATGCCGAGAAAAAATAT
The DNA here is from genome assembly GCA_945872245.1 of Flavobacterium psychrophilum. Classification (GTDB taxonomy): domain Bacteria; phylum Bacteroidota; class Bacteroidia; order Flavobacteriales; family Flavobacteriaceae; genus Flavobacterium; species Flavobacterium psychrophilum_T. The sequence continues at coordinate 12,702 of CAMBZB010000006.1, read as the reverse complement.
ATGTTTTCGCTTGAAGACAGAAAACGATTCATCGAAGAAACCTTCAAAAACGAACCAAAGGTTTCCATAGTAGTTTACGAAGGGTTGACCATTGATTTATGCAAAAGAATCAATGCTAATTTCATTCTGCGTGGATTACGCAATCCCGCCGATTTTGAGTTCGAAAAAGCCATAGCGCATACCAATAGACGGATGTCTAAAATTGAAACCGTTTTTTTACTAACTGCTGCAAAAACTTCCTTTATCAGTTCTAGTATTGTGAGAGATGTTATTCGAAATAACGGTCAATATGAATTACTGGTTCCTGAAGCCGTGAAAGTAAAGAAATAGTATTCTGTATACATTTGAATAAAGACTTTAATTAGCACTACTTTCGCAAAAAAATAGACAACAATAACAGAATGGAAAGAACATTAAATAAACTCAGTGATTCCAAATGTGAATTATGCGCTGCTACCGAAAACCTAAAAGTTTTTGCCGTTTTACCTACAAAAAAAGGAGGATTAGACGAAAGTATTTTGGCTTGTACCACCTGTATTGACCAAATTGAAAATCCAGGAAACGAAGATTTAAACCACTGGCGTTGCCTAAACGACAGTATGTGGAATGAGAACACAGCGGTTCAAGTAATCGCTTGGAGAATGTTGAGCAGAATGCGAGCAGCGGGTTGGCCAAAAGAGTTGCTGGATATGATGTACCTAGACGAAGACACTTTAGTTTGGGCCCAAGCCACTGGCGAAGGTGAGGAAGATGAGAATAAAGTAATTCACCGCGACAGCAACGGAGTAATTCTTACTACTGGTGATTCTGTAGTTTTAATCAAAGATTTGAAAGTTAAAGGTTCCAGTATGGTGGCAAAACAAGGAACTGCTGTAAGAAACATTCGATTAGACCACACGAATGCAGAATATATTGAAGGCAGAGTTGACGGACAAACCATAGTGATTATTACGCAATACGTGAAGAAAATATAATGTTATTTTTCATATATTTGAAAACGTTAAACAAACAAACTTATAAACGAAAGTAACATTTCCTATATTTTTAGAAAATATATGTTGTGAACTATTGGGACATAGCAGTGGAAAAACTAATTAGATTTATATTCACATAAGTGCTAAAAACATTAAATCTCCTTTTGAATTTATAAAAAATAATACTCAACTAGAGTTGAGCACATAGAGCAAAAAAAGATAGATATACTCAACTTTTGGCATAGGAAATGAGTATATTTAAACCTTAGCAACAATAATAAGTCAGAAACATCATATTGAAGTGATTTAAACTTATTTTACAAATTAAAAAGGGCCGACTAAATTTGCATTAAAACATAACCATTTAAAATTAAGCACCTAAAAATCCTCATTAATTAAGAATATAATACTTTAATGAATTTAGACTAAAATAATTTATCAAAATGTGAAAAACCGTAATGTTTTTATTGTTTAAAGTTGTAATGTTGCATAAAGTGATTTAAACTTTTATAAAAATTACGGATATAATGTTAATATTTTATAAATTTTTTTAGTATTTAACAAAATCATTGGATGAAAAGTTTAAACTACTTCATTATTAACATAAATAAATTCAACAATGAAAACACAAAAAATCCTATTTATTACATTAATTTCAATTTTGCTGACATCTTGTGTGTCGACATCTTATTTCCAAGTTTATAAAGCAGCACCTTCTGACAAATTGGTCATTAAGGACAAACTTTTAGTTTATGAAGATGAAAACTGTAAAGTTTCATACGATCTATGGGACGAAGGCGGAAATATTGGTTTTCAATTTTTCAACAAAACAGACAAAAACATTTATTTGAATTTGGAAGAAAGTTTTTTTATTCTAAACGGAGTTTCTTACAATTATTACAGAAATAGAGTTTTTACTAATTCATCAAGTTCAGGAGCAACAACCTCTCGGGGTGCCACTGCAACTAAATCTGTAACAGGTATAAATTACTTAGATTTACTTCAAACTAATATAATTTCAGCAACTAATACGGTTGGATTGATAACATCTTCAGGTCTTTCCGTTTCATACAATGAAGATAAAAATGTATGCATTCCATCAAAGACTTCCAAAATTATTTCAGAATATAATATAAATGAATCACTTTTTAGAGATTGCGATTTATTTAAATACCCAACAAAAAAGCAAATTAAAGCAAAGACCTTTTCAAAAGAACAAAGTCCTCTAATTTTCAGCAATAGAATTGCTTACACAATTGGGCAGACTGACAATCTTATAAAATTTGAGAATGAATTTTATGTAACGGAAATATCTAATTATCCAGAAAGTGAAATGTATGAATCAAAATATGATGAGTATTGTGGAGAGAAAAGTATGACAATGACAAAATATTTTAAGAATGTTTCGGCTGATAAGTTTTACATCAAATACAGTGAAGAACAATATTCTTGGAAACACTAAGAATTACGGTTGCTAACAAAGTTTAGCAATAATAAGGGTTTTAGTGGTAATTCTAGTATACTACCCCGCATAAACTTTTGCGTAGCTTACATCTTTGAAGCCCGAAATCACTTAGTACTAAACTCAACCGTTATACAAAATATAAAAAAAATCGTTACTAGAAATTCAATTTTTCTATTAACGATTTTTTTACTGAACACTAAAAACTGATTACTGAACACTACTCTATTCCTCTTCTTTCTTAATCACCTTTCGGGCGACCTCGATTTTGAACTTTTTGCCTTTCATTTTTTCGTCCTTAATGTTATGAAGCAAGTCTTTTACTTTATTGAATTTTACGGCAGCAAAAGAGATAAAATCTTTGACTTCTATCAACCCTAAATCGCCTTTCTCCAATTTTCCTTTTTGGGAAAAGAAACCCACCACGTCAATTTTATTTAATTTATTTTTCTTTCCACCACTGATGTAGATGGTTTGAAATTCTGGGGGTTTTGGCAAGGCGGTGCTGTTTTCCACTTTTAGGATTGGCATTCCGTAATCAATATAATCCAGCTTTTTTTCGCTATCGTGCGCAATGACATAAGCTGTTCCGGACGCCAACATTCTTGCTGTTCTTCCGTTTCTATGGGTAAATTCGTCTTCTTTGGAAGGCAAATGATAATGAATAACGTGCTTCATTTCAGGAATATCGAGTCCACGTGCAGCCAAATCCGTGGTGATTAAATAACTTACGCTTCCGTTTCGGAACTGGATTAAAGCGCGTTCGCGTTCGTCTTGGTCCATTCCGCCGTGATAATAGGTGGCATAAATTCCTTTTTCGTTCAAAGTGTCACTAATGCGCTCTGCCGCATCGCGATGGTTGCAAAACACCAATGCAGATTGGGATTTAAGTGAACAAATCAAGTTAAACAAACTCCCGATTTTGTCTTTCTCCTTCGAAACTACCAATTTCATCGCAAGATTACTTGCTTGTTCTTCGCTTGGAATAAAATCTAAAATCGCAGGGTTCACAACTCTGGTATATTTTGGAATTTCGATATCAGAAGTTGCCGAAACCAAAACACGTTTGTTTAGTTTCGATAATTTTCCAATTATAAAAGACATTTGCTCGTGAAAACCCAACTGCAAAGACTTGTCGAATTCGTCTAGAATCAAAGTCTCAATTTTGTCCAAACGAAAAGTGCCTCGATCTATGTGATCAGCAATTCGTCCCGGAGTACCTATTAAAACAGCTGGTGGATTGCTTAAATTTTTGATTTCGGTATCGATGGAATGGCCACCGTAACAAACATTTACTTTATATGCCGTTCCCATTTTTTTCCAAACCTGTTCAATTTGCAAACCTAATTCACGTGATGGAACCAGGATCAAACATTGAACAGACAATATTTCGGGTTTCAACATTTCAAAAATAGGCAATAAGAAAGCCAGTGTTTTCCCAGAACCTGTTGGCGAAAGCAGTAAAATATTGTTGTCACTCAAAATGGTTTCTTGAGCAGCAATCTGCATTTCGTTAAGGTTTTCTATACCTAAGTTGAGTAATATATTTTTGGAATGATGATTTTTATTCATTTTGCAAAGATAACAGAAAAGTTGGCAGTTTGAAGTTGGAAAAACTTGAATCCAAGAGTAATAAAAACAAGCGCTAAGAGACTGAAAAACTAATTACTACCTCTCGACTTTAGCCGGTCATGAGCAAAGTCGTAAGAGTCTACATAATAACTGAAAACTGATTACAGATTCTCTTCTTCAAACAACAATTTTATATTTTCATAGGAATTTTTGAGGACTTCCGGCATTTCATTTGGCTTTAGCCAAACTGCTTTTTCGATACCTTCTTCGATTTGCCCTACTGGAGTTCCCTCAAAATCAGAGGTCATTTCAAACCAATGGGTGATTTTTAGTTTATAAACTCCGTTTCTTTTGAATACATGATAGGTTTTTTGCAATTTTTTGGTAATAGTCAACTGTTTGACACCCGTTTCTTCTTCCACTTCACGCATGGCAGTGGCTTCAATATCCTCACCTTTTTCAATTCCGCCCTTCGGCAAATCCCATTTTCCGCCTCTAAAAATAAATAAAACCTCTCCTTTTTTGTTATAAACCAATCCGCCCCCAGCCTTATTGACAGGGATTTTTGATTTCAAAGTTTTCATAATCTGCTTTTCATCAGGGTGGTAGAGATAAGCCTTCTGAACTTTATTTTGAAAGATTTTTATTATAAGCTGCACGATATCAACACTCTCTAACAAGAAAAGTTGAAAATTAGTCTCCTTAGAGATTTCATTTGTCAAAAAAAGTGGTTTGTCGTTCACAAAAACTTTATACATTTGTAGTATGATATTTAATAAAGATACTGCCGAGAAAACTGCCGAATTACTTTTGCAAATAAATGCAATTAAATTGAATCCAAGAAATCCTTTTACATGGGCGTCGGGATGGCAATCACCGATTTATTGTGACAACCGATTAATTCTGTCTTTTCCAACCATCAGAAATTATGTTCGCGATGAATTTGCAAAAAATATCGAAAAGCAATTTGGAAAGCCAGATGTAATTGCTGGCGTGGCTACAGGAGCCATTGGCATTGGAATTTTAGTTGCTGAAAGTTTAGGTTTACCATTTGTGTATGTACGGCCGGAACCCAAAAAACATGGCAGACAAAACCAAGTGGAAGGTTTTCTACAAAAAGGACAAAACGTAGTGATTGTAGAAGATTTAATCAGCACCGGGAACAGTAGTTTGCTTGCTGTTGAAGCCTTGCGCGCTGCAGGAGCCAACATAAAAGGGATGGCTGCCGTATTTACTTATGGCTTTGACATTGCCCAAGAAAACTTCAAGAATGCCAATGTTGACTTATTTACCCTTAGCAATTATGAAAATTTGTTGAATTTAGCGGTTGCCAAAAGATACATCACCGAGGAAGAAGAGCAAACGTTGAGAGAATGGAATCTAAGTCCATCAACTTGGGGCATTGCAGTATAAAATTCGACCTCTTTAAGACTATTATCCCAAAACTTCGGAATTAAAAATTATAAAAATGAATTTAGAAAGTCCCAGAGTTACTGTAGGAAAATCAGCTCAAGAATTATTTGATTTATTGAGTGATGTGCGAAATTTCGAGAAATTAATGCCCGAAAATATTGCTAAATTTGAAGTCCTTGACGATGATTCTTTTGTTTTTGGACTGAGCGGAATGCCCGAAATAAAACTTAAAATGAAAGAAAAAGTGGCACCAACGAAACTAGTTTTAGGGGCCGCCAGCGACAAATTACCTTTTACTTTGGAGGCAGATATTAATCCCATTTCAGAAAACACCTCTAATGTGCAATTGCTTTTTGAAGGCGAATTCAACTCCATGATGGCCATGATGATAAAAGGCCCAATTGGAAAATTCATAGAGACTTTGGCTGTGAATATGCCAAAATTGTAATTGCATCTGTTATAAACAAAAAACTTTCAGCTCAATTGAGCTTTTTTTGTTTTAATAATCTTAATATCGCATTTGTATTTCTTTGATATCAAACTCAGAAACGGTATCATTTTCTAAAAAAATCCGAAGCTTTCCAATGGAGGAAACCCCTTGAATAATCCCCATGAATTGGTGTTGCTTTTGATCTTCAAAGGGCGTCGGAATTCCTTTTTTGAATAGCTTGTTGGTGTACTCCGACCGAAATAAAACCGGGTTTTCATTCCAAGACCCTATATTTTGTTCCAATTTTTCGACAACCCTCAAAAGAATTTCTTCTTTATCAAAAGGGGTATTACAAATCGCGGCTAACGAAGAAGCCTTAGGCAATTGTTCAAAATTCGTTTGGTTGACATTCAAGCCCAACCCCACAATCGAAAAGATATTTCCATCGCTTTTGATGCTGTTTTCAATGAGAACTCCGCCTATCTTTTTATTGTATGACATAATGTCGTTTGGCCATTTAATACTTAATTCCGGAATACCAAAGCTTTCCAAAGCCTGAATTAATGAGACGGACACCACGATATTGACATCAAAAATTTGGTTACTATTTTTCACAAAATCCTTAATCAAAACACTCATTATTAAGTTTTTGCTTGGCTCAGAAACCCATACAGACCCCATTTGACCCTTGCCTTTTGTTTGATTTTCGGCAGTAACCACAGTGAAATTTTCCACTGCCTGCTTAGCAGACAATCCCTTAAGGAACTCATTTGTGGAATCTATGGCATCGAGTTTGATTCGTTTCATTTGTAGATTTTATTTGTTTTTTAATGGTCAAATGTAATTCACAAATTTGTTTAATTTTATAAGCCTTTAAATTGGTTATGCTCATTTCATGAGAAATTATTTGCGAAACATAATTTAATATTATGTTAAGGTTCAAAAATAATCACAAAAAATGGTAACTTTACCAACTTATATTAAAAATAATTCATGGCAAAAAAGACTGTAAATAATGATGTTCTATTAGCTAACATTATAAAAGGAATAGAAGAAGTAAAAGGAAATGACATCGATATTCTAGATTTAAGGGAAATAGACACCGCCGTTTGTGACTATTTTATCATCTGCAACGGAAATTCAAACACCCAAGTTAACGCCATAGTTAACTCCATACAAAAGACAGTTTCAAAAGAATTAAAAGACAAGCCTTGGCATGTGGAAGGATCCGACAATGCCGAATGGGTACTTATGGATTATGTGCATATCGTGGTTCATGTTTTCCAAAAACAAATTAGAGAATATTATAATATCGAGAGTCTTTGGGGAGATGCTAAAATCACCACAATCGAAAATAAATACTAAAAAAATATACCAATAATGGCTAAAGATAATAATCCAAATTCAAATAAATTCAAAGTAAGTCCTTGGTTAATTTATACGGCAATTTTGCTGATTTTCTTGTTCATCAGTTTTATAACTGGCGGTTCAAATCTATCTGAACCCTCTCCGTTAACCTCTTCAAAATTTAATGCTTATTTAGAAAAAGGGCAAATTGAAAAAGTAATTGTTTACAATAAAACCGAAGCTGAGGTGTTTCTGAATGCCCAAGCATTAAAAGACCCCGCAAATAAACAGGTAGCAAAAGATGTTTTTGACCGACCAAACAAAGGACCTCATTATACTTTTATCATTGGTAACGACCAATTATTTCAAACCAGGCTAGAAAAGGCGGTTAATGAGGGGAAATTAAAAGATTTTAATTTCTTGCCAAAAAATAACTGGACAGATATCCTTATTAGCTTATTGCCAATCATCATTATCATTGGTGTTTGGTTATTCATCATGCGAAGAATGTCAGGCGGTTCAGGTGGCGGTGGAGGCCAAATTTTCAATATTGGAAAATCAAAAGCCAAGCTTTTTGACGAGAAAACGGACATCAAAACCACTTTTAAAGATGTTGCCGGTTTAGAAGGTGCAAAAGAAGAAATACAGGAAATCGTAGAATTCTTGAAAAACCCAGAAAAATACACCAATCTAGGAGGGAAAATTCCAAAAGGCGCACTACTTGTTGGACCTCCAGGAACGGGGAAAACCTTATTAGCAAAAGCCGTTGCCGGCGAAGCACAAGTACCCTTTTTCTCCTTATCAGGTTCTGATTTTGTGGAAATGTTTGTTGGAGTTGGTGCATCCCGTGTGCGCGATTTGTTCAAACAAGCCAAAGAAAAATCACCTGCAATTATCTTTATTGATGAAATTGATGCCGTGGGTAGAGCCCGAGGAAAAAGTAACATGTCGGGCGGAAATGACGAGCGTGAAAACACATTGAACCAACTGCTTACAGAAATGGACGGTTTTGGAACCAATTCCAATGTAATAGTATTAGCCGCAACAAATAGAGCCGATGTTTTGGACAAAGCCTTAATGCGTGCGGGTCGATTTGACAGACAAATTTTTGTGGACTTACCTGATATTCGGGAACGTGCTGAAATATTCTTGGTGCATCTTGCCCCTTTGAAAAAAGTAGAAGGACTAGATACCGAATTTTTAGCCAAACAAACACCGGGTTTCTCAGGCGCTGATATTGCCAATGTATGTAACGAAGCTGCCTTAATCGCTGCTAGAAACAACAAAACAGCAGTAGATAAACAAGATTTTCTGGATGCGGTAGATAGAATCGTAGGAGGTCTTGAAAAGAAAAATAAAATTGTGACACCGGAAGAAAAGAAAGCCATTGCCATTCACGAAGCGGGTCACGCCACGGTGAGCTGGATGTTAGAACATGCAGCGCCATTGATAAAAGTAACTATTGTACCGAGAGGACAAAGTCTTGGGGCGGCTTGGTATTTACCGGAAGAACGCTTAATTGTTCGAACAGATCAAATGCTAGATGAAATGTGCGCCACCATGGGCGGTAGAGCAGCCGAGAAAGTAACTTTCGACAGAATTTCGACAGGAGCGCTTAGTGACTTGGAAAAAGTGACTCGACAAGCTCGTGCTATGGTGACCATATATGGCTTGAATGAAAAAATAGGAAACGTAACCTATTATGATTCAACTGGGCAAAGCGAGTACAGCTTTTCTAAACCTTATTCGGAAGAAACAGCTATGATTATTGACAAGGAAATTTCCTTATTAATTGAGAGCCAATACGAAAGAGCCATCAAGATATTAGAAGACAATAAGGACAAATTGAACCAATTGGCTGCCATCCTGATAGAAAAAGAAGTAATCTTTAAAGACGACTTAGAAGCTATTTTTGGCAAAAGGACCTTTGATACAAATCTGGAAGAGGTAGTCGCCTAATAAAAGATACAAAAACGTTTATTATTTTTAAAATCTTAATTCAAAAGTATCTTTTGAATTAAGATTTTTTTATCTTTGGACGGTTTCCAACTTTATATTAAAATTAGTATAGAAAAATATGAGTCTTTTTAGAAAAATTTTTGGCGCTACTAATCCAGCTTCTGAGGAAGAAAAAGATACTGAATATGGCCAATTCATTCCTGATGCAGATGCGTCTTTGGATGAAAAATTTATTTATAATTTTAAAAAAAATGGCGGTAAATTTTTATACTGTGAGAATATCACCGAAGTTACGGATCATTTTGAAAACATATTAGAAGAGAACGACTGGTTCGAGAGTGAAGCGCTATGTTATGAGCCTACTCTCTTCAGCATGCTTGATGAAAATAAAATCATCTATGACAAAGCTCAAAACCCCTCTTTTTTATTGGCAAGTTGTGAGAATCTGATTGCTGATGAAGGTTCTGTCTTATTTTCCTCCAATCAAATCAAACAAAATAAACCAAACGAATTACCCGTAAATATTATCATTGTGGCCTCCATAAGTCAGATTATAGAATCAAAAAGTGACGGACTTAGTGTCATAAAAAAGAAATACTTAAGGGATTATCCAACGAATATAACCACCATAAAATATTTCGAGAAAGCGGCAGAAGAAAATTTTACCCATTATGGAAGTACCGCAAAAAACCTATATTTATTGCTTTTAGAAGATCTTTAAGATGAATGAAACACTCAAGAGGTCTATATCGGGTGCGATTTATGTGATTCTACTGTTAGCTTCAATACTGTTTTCTACAAATAAAAATTTTGATAGTTTCTTTATTCTTTTTGGAATATTCTTAATAATAGCGGTATTTGAATTTTGTGGTTTGGTAAATATTAACAAAACCGTTCCTATTCTTTTTGCCGGCGGAACATATTTTCTGACCTATCAAATTGCAAATGCCACAAAGGGTGATGTTTTATTATATTCCATCCGATACAATCAAAATATAGAGAAAATCGTTCTTTTTCTAGTGCTGCTGGTTTCTATAAAATGTCTTTTATTTTTATTTAACGAAAATCAGACAACCCTTAACTCTTACTCAAAATACGTCTATCTAATTGGCTATATCATCCTTCCTTTTCTTTTAATAACGAAAATCCCATTCGGAAAAGTAGGCTATAACCCCAAGATTATCATCAGTATTTTTATCCTTATTTGGACAAATGACACCTTTGCCTATATTGTTGGTAAATCCATCGGAAAAAGAAAATTATTCGAAAAAGTATCCCCTAAAAAAACTATAGAAGGTTTTGTTGGCGGAGTTGTATTTGCTGTTTTAGCAAGTTATATTATTTCAAAATACTACATCGAAATTGTGGAATCCAATACTTTTATTTGGATAATAACGGCCTTAATCGTTAGTATTTTCGGAACCATTGGCGATTTAATTGAATCCAAATTCAAGCGCATTGCCGGGGTAAAAGATAGCGGAAGGATAATGCCCGGACACGGAGGCATTCTAGATCGACTGGATAGTGTTATATTTGCAACACCAATTATATTTTTATTTTACCAAATTCTAAACTATGTTTCATAAAGAAATATTTTTAGCTAGATTATCACAATTACACCTATAAGTTTGATAACTCTACAACTTAAATAATAAAACCACTAAAAAAGCCATTCTTTCGAATGGTTTTTTTTACTATAATATCTCAGATTAGATTTTAAATCTTTTTCGATCTGTTTCTGTCAAATATATTTTTCTCAAACGAATCGATTTTGGTGTAACCTCAACGTATTCATCTTTTTGAATGTACTCCAACGCTTCTTCTAATGAGAAAATAATCGGAGGGATAATCCTTGCTTTTTCATCATTTCCTGAGGAACGTACATTGGATTGTTTTTTCTCTTTTGTTACGTTTACACACATGTCATCACCACGAGAATTTTCTCCAATTACTTGACCTTCGTAAATTTCGGCATTTGGTTCAACAAAAAACTTACCACGATCTTGCAATTTATCGATAGAATAAGGAATAGCTTTTCCTTTTTCCATAGAAATTAATGATCCCTTGTTACGTCCAGAAATTTCTCCTTTGTAAGGCTCATATCCTATAAAACGGTGTGCCATAATTGCTTCACCAGCAGTAGCAGTTAGCAATTGATTACGCAATCCAATGATTCCACGAGATGGAATATTGAATTTTACAACCATACGTTCTCCTTTAGTTTCCATGCTCAACATTTCGCCTTTACGTAAAGTAACAAACTCAACAGCACGACCAGAAAGATTTTCAGGCAAGTCGATGGTTAATTCCTCAATTGGTTCACATTTTTTTCCATCTACTTCTTTGATGATAACTTGCGGTTGACCAATTTGCAATTCGTAACCCTCTCTTCTCATAGTTTCTATAAGAACAGACAAGTGAAGTACACCACGACCAAAAACCATGAATTTATCAGCAGAATCTGTTTCACCCAACTTCATTGCTAAGTTTTTCTCTAATTCTTTTGTCAAACGATCTCTAATATGACGAGAAGTTACAAATTTACCCTCTTTACCAAAGAAAGGAGAATCATTTATGGTAAACAACATACTCATTGTAGGCTCATCAATAGCAATGGTCTGCAACGCTTCCGGATTTTCAAAATCGGAAATAGTATCTCCAATTTCAAAACCTTCCACTCCAACAATTGCACAAATATCTCCAGCAATTACTTCTTGAACTTTTTTGCGACCCAATCCTTCAAAAGTATGCAATTCTTTGATACGTGATTTTACTATTACACCCTCTCTTTTACACAAAGAAATTGGCATTCCTTCTTTCAAAACACCTCTTTCCAAACGACCAATAGCGATACGACCCGTAAATGCCGAAAAATCTAAAGATGTAATTAACATTTGTGGCGTTCCTTCCGAAACTTTTGGAGCTGGAACATTGTCAATAACCATATCCAATAAAGCCTCAACATTATCGGTTATGTTTTCCCAATGGTCAGACATCCAGTTATTTTTGGCTGAACCATAAACTGTTGGAAAATCCAACTGCCACTCTTCTGCTCCTAATTCGAACATTAAGTCAAAAACTTTTTCGTGAACTTCTTCAGGAGTACAGTTTTCTTTATCTACTTTATTAATAACCACGCAAGGCTTTAGACCTAAGTCGATTGCTTTTTGCAAAACAAAACGCGTTTGTGGCATTGGACCTTCAAAAGCATCTACTAAAAGACAAACTCCGTCAGCCATATTCAATACACGCTCTACTTCTCCACCGAAATCGGCGTGACCAGGAGTGTCGATAATATTAATTTTTGTTCCTTTATAAACTACAGAAACATTTTTAGAAGTAATAGTAATACCTCTTTCACGCTCCAAGTCGTTATTATCAAGAATTAGATCACCGGTATTTTCGTTGTCACGAAATAATTGACAGTGATACATTATTTTGTCTACCAAAGTTGTTTTACCGTGATCGACGTGGGCAATAATTGCAATGTTTCTAATAGATTCCATCTGTGATTTTTAATGGGTGCAAAGGTACACTTTATTTTT